>NZ_CP120683.1:3175000-3775000 GCF_030506325.1 Tunicatimonas pelagia
TCCGGCAGCTACGGCAATGGTAAGTAAGATGGGTAGACGGATTTGAAATTTTGAATTGCTGGTTTTACTCACGGCTCTTCATTTAATGATACACAGATAATAACTCGAGGGTTAACTAGTAATTTTGGGTTGTATTAGAAAAAATAGTGGAGGTCAATATAGCGATTTGCGTACTAAAATAACATAAATAGGTGGCTTTCGTTCTTCAAAGTTGAATATAATGTTACAATACGCTAATTTTATATATTTAAAACGGTAGATTATTCTCGATATTGGAACAGATGAATATTCATACGCACAAACGTATTGCTGAGTTGGTTGACGAGAATTATGCCTACGCATCTGTTCTCTACTATTTCGGTATTAAATTCTATGATTACGACGAAAAAACCCTCGAGCAGGTTTGTCGGGAACGGGGGCTCAATGTGCTTGAAGTAATTCAAGACTTAGAAGCAATATACGAACAAGAGGAAGATCAGGTAGTAGGTCTATCCGCACTTCCGGTTGATGTTATTATTGCTTATCTTAAGCATACTCACTTTCAGTTTATTAAAGCGCGCTTACCTTACCTCAGCAAATTAATTCATCATCTGCCTACTCATCAGTATCCGGCTATCGTAGAAGATTTACAGTTCGTTTTTCCACTATTTGTAGAAGAGCTTATTCATCATATTTACGAGGAAGAAGATGATTTTTTTTCCTACGTGCTTGACTTACAGTCAGCTTATTACACCGAAAAGCCTAGCTCTGGTCTTTACTTAAACATGGAGAAACGCTCCATTCAGGAGTTTGCCATCCACCACGATATGGATGATGACGAAATGGAGGGCATCCGGCAAATTACCAATGGCTATACTACGGAAGGTATTGACAGTTTACACCTGCGAGTGGTATACGCTGAACTGCAAAAATTTGAACGTGAGCTTTGCATCCACGCCAGTGTAGAAAACGAAATTTTATTTCCAAAAGCCCTAATGCTGGAGAAGCAGGTACAGAAGATTATGCGATCTAAGGTTCGCCTCAACTAACTGGTATGGGCCGTTTAGTAGGAATTGACTACGGTTTAAAACGAGTAGGCTTAGCCGTAACCGATCCGCTTCGCATTATCGCCACTCCACTAGAAACTGTACCTACCTCCCAAACCATAGCATTTCTTAAAAAGTACTGCACCAACGAAGAAGTAGATGCCTTTGTGGTAGGCTTACCCAAACAATTAGATAACTCCGATACTCACGCTACCAAGCCTACTCAAAATTTTGTAAAGCAACTACAAAAGCAGTTTTCTCAGCCGATCTATTGGGAAGATGAACGCTTTACCTCCAAAATGGCTTTAGATGCTATGATTGCCGCTGGCACCACCAAAAAATATCGGCGGCAAAAAGGAAATATTGACAAAGTGAGTGCCACTATTATTTTGCAATCGTATTTAGAGAAAGCATGATTTATCCTGTAGTACTGTACGGCGACCCCGTACTGAAGAAACCGGCCGAAACCGTTGACTTCGAGCAAATTGACGTGAAGCAACTTAGCGAAGATATGTTTGAGACCATGTATCAGGCCAGTGGCGTAGGGTTGGCCGCTCCCCAAATTGGCAAAAGCCTTCGGATATTTGTTATTGACAGCACTCCACTGGATGAAGACGAAGGCAACGAAGGTATTCGCCGAGTGTTCGTTAACCCCGAGATTGTGGAAACGGAGGGTGATAACTGGGCTTTTGAAGAAGGTTGCTTGAGTATACCCGGAATTCGGGCTGAGGTACAACGGCCACCAAAAATTACCATTGAGTATCAGGATGAAAATGGTAAAGAGCACACGGAGACCCTAAAAGGGATGCCCGCGCGTATTGTGCTGCACGAATACGACCATATTGAAGGTGTACTGTTTGTTGACCATGTAAAAGGTCTGAAGAAAAGACTGATGAAAGGTAAACTGGCCAACATTAGCAAAGGCCAAGTAGAAGCTAACTATCGGGTAAAACTTCCTGCAAAGGCTACCCGCCGTGCCTGATAATACGCTCACCGTTTCGCTAATTCAAACTTCGCTCTACTGGCACGAAGTGGAGGCGAATTTGGCAATGCTAGAAGAAAAAATCTGGCAGATTGACCAACCCACCGACCTCATTATTCTTCCTGAGATGTTTTCTACCGGATTTACGCAGCAAGCCGATAGCTTGGCTGAACCGATGAACAGCAAAACATTTCGGTGGATGAAGCAACAAGCCGCCCAAACTAAAGCAGTAGTTACCGGTAGCTACATTGTGCGGGAACAGCAAAACTTCTACAATCGCTTATTGTGGGTGAGGCCCGATGGTACTTTTTCGTATTACGACAAACGGCACTTGTTTCGGATGGCAGGTGAAGATCGGGTATTTTCCGCTGGAGACTCTCTTCTAATCGAAGAGCTCAAAGGATGGCGCGTTTGCCCATTAATCTGTTACGACCTTCGCTTTCCGGTCTGGAGCCGCAATGTTGTACAAGCGGATGGTGCCCTCAACTACGATCTGCTTATCTACGTAGCCAATTGGCCTGCTGCCCGTCGCTCCGCCTGGGAAACACTGCTTAAAGCCCGAGCTATCGAGAATGCTTGCTACGTAGCTGGAGTCAATCGGGTAGGTGAAGATGGAAACCAAGTTTCGTACTTAGGTAATTCAGTAGCTGTTGATTTCAAGGGTGATATTGTAGCTGATTTAGAAGAGCAGGAGCAGATTATTACTATTCCGCTATCATACCAAGATTTGGAAGCCTACCGCCAGAAGTTTCCAGTACATTTGGATGCTGATAAATTTTTACTTGGCTCTTAGCTACTCAAAGAAGATTAATTTCCTACCAGTAGCTTAGCACTTGCTACTCCGCCCTGCTCAAAAAATGCGCGCATAACGTAGAGTCCCGGAGGCAGCACCCGAGTATCCACATTGAGTCGGCTAAGCGGCTGAGGCAGTGAACGTTCGTATACAACTTGACCGGCCACCGAAATTACCTGCACCTGCTTCACTGCTCGGTTAGCCTGTACGGTGGTTACGTCTGAATCAGTAGCCGGGTTAGGAAAAATACGCAGCGTAATTTCCTCCCCTGAGGCACCTTCACGGTTTAGGTTTAGTAGCGAAACCCCGCCCCGTTGACGACCAATAACTACCGTGGTGCTTCCTCCCAGAATCTGCCCGACAGCCAACCAGCTCTGTCGGTCTAGCTGAACGGCTACCGTTTCGGATAAAATAGCGTTTCGTACTACCACCGTATCAATGGATTCTGTGTTTTCTTCTAATGGCCGCAGCAGCAGGTTCCCACTAGAATTGGCACTCAATATCCCCACCGTTCCATCCGTATTGATAATGGCGGGAGCTAAAAACAAGCCTCGCGCACTTCGGTCTATTCCGGCGAATGCATCATTTTCCCGAGTCCACTGCGGAGGAAAGTCAGTGCCAGTGTCCCGATAGTAAATTAGATTACCGCTCTGCTTGCCTACCAACACATCCACGCGCTGGTCTTGGTCTACATCGTAGAAAGCCAAATTATCCTCCGACCGAAACGGCAGCGTGAGTAATTGGCGCTGTTCGGGCTGAAATTCCCAAGCATCGCCTGAGGAAGCCTGATTTAGTAACGCATACAAGCGGGTTTCCCGCGATTCCGATTCGCGCCCACTAATTAGTAAGTCCGTTCTTCCATCCTGATTAATATCCGTGAAGTACGGTTTTACTTCCTGAAGCTGCCAGTTGGCTAAGCTCAAAAAATCACTGGTAACAAACTGAAATGAAGGCTGAGCTGGACTTCCCACATTTTCGTAAAGATACAGTCCGGCGTAAAATCCATTCTCCTGTAAATTTCCTCGGTTTCCAATGAACAAATCCAGATCACCATCGGCATCGTAATCGGCCAGGGCAGGAGCTGCATTTTCGCCTACGTCGATCATCTCCTCCTGCAAAAAGCCGGAGGTTTGCCACTGCCAGTTAGGGTTTTGCGCTGTTCCGTCATTGCGGTACTGCCAACTGGAGTTTTCGAAATCGATGCTATTGCCTACGTTGGTGCTAGCGTTAGGGGAAAGTAGTAAATCGTTTATCCCGTCGGCATCAGTATCGGCTAGATAGGCTCCCGGAAAGAATACCGAAGAGGCAGGCTGGGTATTTTCAGGATAATTGGTATTTAATTGCCCAAACAAGGGTTGATTGTTCGCCGATTGATTTTCCAGAAAAGCAATTCCGTAGCAGCCTTCATCGCCCGACAATGCATCTAAGTCCTGATCGCCATCGGCATCCAATACTAACAGGGCTTTCCCTCCTACGTGCGCTAACTTCGCTTCAGTAAGCTGACGAGATTCGTCATTCCAGGAATCGCCATTCCGGGAATCGACATTCCGGGAATCTCCACTCCGGGAACCACTGTTTAGATCATCGCAAGTTTGACCGTTGAAGGCGAATATTCCGCAGTTACATTCCTCTACATCACCCCAGCGGATGTTGGTCGTTTGGTATACCAATGAATCAGCTCGGCCGAATTGCTCTACACTTTGGTTCTGATGCAGAATAAGCGTGCCACTGCCAATCACACTGTAGTTGATAACATCTAGGTCGCCATCGCCATCAACATCAACAATTGCCGGAACATCAGTAGAATTGACTTGAAGCGTCACCGTAGCTCCCGAAGCAAATGCCACCGTTCGCAAAGTTTCAGTCACCAACGTCCAGCCTAGCCCATCGCCACCATCTCGATTATTCTGATAAACAGAAATGCCTCTTCCGCCTGATGCAGTAAATAAATCCTGATCGCCATCTTGGTCGTAGTCCTTCAGCAAAACCCAGCTTTGCAGACCAGCCGGAAACAACGGCACGTATTCGGGGGCGTATACCCACTGACCGTTTTGTCGCAGAAACGGATGAAGGGTACCGGAGGATCGGTCGAACAGCAGCAAGTCATTTTGATTATCACCATTGAGTCGAATATTGTTGTACTGCACGGCGTTCAAGCCACCCACCCAGGGCATAGTAAGCTCATCTTTTCCCCTTGAAACTGGGGTAGTAAAATCCCACTCAGCTATCTCTTGACTCCAGCTTGCTACCGAAATGCCGAGCAGTAAAACTACAGTTAATAAAATAGATTTATCAGGATAGAGAAGTTGAGTCATGCAGCGCTTATCAGTTCTATTGTCTTGCGTAGAATTACTAGTATAAGAAATCCTACAAAGATATAACTGATGGTGCGAGAAGATATTTTATTAGCCACCCATACTCCGAGCGGACTACCTACCAACACTCCTAGCGACAATGGAATTGAAACCGGGAAAATAATGTACCCAATACGACCCAAGTCTACCGGATGAGCGGGCTGGTCGATCACATTGAATACCGTAATTGCCAGCGAAGCAATAAAAATCACTCCTAAAGAAATAGACTTGGCCCGCTTAATATCCATGCGTAAACCCGAATGGAGCAACGGAACAGTGATAGTTCCTCCCCCCAATCCGGACAAAGCCGAGAAAGCACCCGCTACACTTCCCGTAAATATGTACCACGCTCGCTCATTCCTTACCGGCCGATTAAACATAAGGGTAGTGCGGTTTTGTAAGTACGTAATCAAGACGATGAGGCTCAGAAAAATGATAACCGCCCCGTTGAAAAATTGCTTAGAATAAAGTGGAGTATTCACGAAGGTAAATAGGAGCAGGTAGGATGCCGCAATGGCAAATAGCCCCACTAATGCCACTTCTTTCCAGTAAAAATCTTTATTGCTAATTAGCGTGATACTGCCGAAAAGAGCCGCTGCCGCCGTTCCAAAAATAGAGTTAGCAATTACGTATTGCGCCATTTCGGTTGTGGGAATTCCTACGTACTCTAGGGCAATGGGGAGAATAAGAATGTAGATAACGCCTCCACCAATACCTAAAAAGCCGGCCAGGAATCCACCTCCCAAGCCGGCTAAAGCTATCCAGAAATATAGTGTGTTAGTGAGCAACTACTTATTGTCCCCGAAGTATTTCCGCATAACGGTCTTTGTCGTTTAACACGTCAATGGCAGCCTGCAACACATCATCATCATCAAACGAAGCTTCTATTTTTCCTTCTGATAGATGATAGTGTGCGGCAATTTCCTCTTCTAACACCTCTTTAATTTCGCTCTTGAACTTCTGCAAGTCCTGTTCTTTATTGTGCTGTACCTGCTTCCGAAGTTGAGCAATCTGCTCTTTAATATCTTGGTAGTACTGTTCATCTTTAGCAATCTCAGTTAAATCGTCAATGGTCTGCTCCACTTCGGTTACATAATCGTAATCTTTATCCGATAACCAAGCAATGAACTCATTGTATTCAGCATCACTCATTTCAAATTCTTTAGCATTTGGAGCTTCCTTATGCTCGTAAAAGTATTTGGTGGCGTAATCAAACGTTAGATTTTTAGTAAATAAACTTACCGTGATGGGTGCTAACCGCCCGGCTTTGGCTTTTATATCAGGGTTGACCCCGCCGCCATCGTAAACAATACGTCCGTTCTGCGTCTCGAAAGCGGTGCGGAGCGAATCGGGCACCCGGCCTACGCTACCGTCTTCTCCTCGGTGACTGTAGTCAATTGCCTGAATACAGCGCCCGCTGGGAGTGTAGTACTTAGCAGTAGTTACTTTCAGTTGAGAGTTGTAGGTAAGAGGGCGAGTTGCCTGTACCAGTCCCTTACCGAATGTTTTCTCTCCTACTAGCACTCCTCGATCGTAATCTTGCACCACACCCGACACAATTTCAGCCGCCGAAGCACTGCGCCCACTGGTGAGTACCGCAAGCGGAATTTCGGTATCTACCGGGCTGTGCGGAGCGCGGTATACTTTGTTCCAATCTTTCACTTTGCCTTTGGTACTTACAATCTCGGAGCCTTTAGGCACGAATACGTTAGACACGTTTACCGATTCGCTTAACAGACCACCGGGGTTTCCGCGTAAATCAAATACAATCTTTTTGGCTCCTTTTTCCTTTAGCTTAGTTAGGGCTTTCTCAACTTCCCGGCCTGCTCCCGTAGTGAAGTTACTCAATTTAATGTACCCAACGTCTTTGGTGACCATACCTGAGTAGGGCACATTGTTTACGGTGATACGCTCTCGCTTTAAGGTTACGGGTAACGTATATTCTTCGCCGTACCGCTTTATAGTTACTGTCAGATCCGTATTCGCCTGACCTTTTAGCAGTTTACTAATTTCGCTTACATTTTTATCAGTCACATCCACTCCGTCTACCTCCAGCAGTTCGTCACCAATTTTAAGCCCGCTTTTCTCCGCCGGAAAACCCCGGTAAGGCATTAGCACTAAATTTTTTCCGTTGCGCTTGCCAATTATGGCTCCAATACCGCCGTACTGTCCGGTAGTCATGGTGCGGTAATCTTCAATATCGTCTTCGGGTATGTAATTAGTGTAAGGGTCAAGCGATTTTAGCATGGCATCAATACCAATTTTCATCAGCTTGTTCGGGTTTACCTCGTCTACATAATACGTGTTCACTTCTTTATAAAGTGTAGCGAAAATATCGAGGTTCTTAGCAATGGCAAAATACTGATCACCCGGACCACGGAAGGCAACCAATCCAACAAATGCAAGGGCAACAACGGCAACTGATAGCTTGCCTACTTTTTTGGTACTCATAAGCGAAAGACGTGAGAGGGTTCTATACTTTTTTTAAACGGGTGATTGACTCTTTTATTTTGGTTTCAATGCGCTGGTACAGCGTCTTTTGTTTACCAATATAAATATACCCGAGCAAAAAATGAACATTATCTGGTGAGTTGTAAGGAATTAGATGTTTATGCAGCCGATAGGCTTCACGCATCTGTCGCTTAATCCGGTTACGGTCTACCGCTTTCTTAAAATTACGCTTGGGCACGCTAAACAAAACCTGATGGTGGCCTTGATCAGAAATCGGCAGATATATAAATCGAATAGGGTAGAGTACTACTGATTGCCCCTCGCGAAAAAGTTCTCCGATTCGCTTCTTATGCGTTAGCTTTTCCCGCTTCGGAAACGTTTTTCGCACATTGAGAAATAATTAGGCAAAGAAAAAAAATATAAAGTAAGCTCTGAGAAGAAGAAAAAAAGGGGGGCATATTCAGAGCAAGAGCAGAAAAGAAAGAAGGACTTAGTGTTTATGCCTTCTTTCGTCAGAAACCGAAAGCTTTTTCCGACCTTTAGCCCGGCGACGAGCTAATACGGCTCGACCATTGGCACTAGCCATTCTCTCTCTAAACCCGTGCTTGTTGCGCCGCTTCCGCTGCGATGGTTGAAATGTTCTTTTCATGACTGATTTTATTTGGGCTGCAAATATAATTTTCTTTTGCTGAAGTTCCAACCCTCATTCGGAAGAATAGGTTTCTTAAAGTGTTGAATTGTTGGAAACTAGAAGTCGGAGGGACGGAGCCGGAGGATTAAACTATTCATTTATTAGCTTCATTCGTATTGCCCTATTATCTACTTTATGGTGGGCTAGCTCGGTGCAGGAGTAATGGGTCTGTGTACTAAATAGGTAGCTGGTATACTCGTGTTTATTTACCATCCGAATAATATCGCTGTCTTTATTTAAAAGCGAAAGTCTCATATACCATTGGTTGATAACTCTATATGGAAGAATTCAAGTAGTCGGTACTTCACCTATAATTCCTTATTTTGCTCGCAAATAACCTACACGTTATGCTTCGTCACGTTTTCATCTTTTCTTTTTTAGTCGCTGTTTATATTTCAAATTTTTCGGTACAGGCACAAGTAACTGGCTCGTCGCTACATTTTTCATCCAAACGGCTTAACCGAGTTGATTCCTTCTTACAATCTTGGGTAGATGAAGGAAAAATTCCGCACGCGGTGTCCATGATTATTCATCGGGGCGAAACAGTTCATCATAAAGCTTACGGTTGGGCAGATGCTGAAAAGCAGAAACCAATAGCGACCGATGCTATTTTCCGCATTGCTTCTCAAACTAAACTAGTCACTTCCATTGCGGTAATGATGCTTTATGAGCAAGGGCATTTTCTGTTAGAAGACCCTATCTCTAAATACATCCCTGCCTTTGCTAATCCGAAAGTGCTGGAGAGTTACGACTCGACTACGCTAGAGTACGAAACTATTTCGGCCAACCGTGAGGTGATGATTCGCGACCTGCTTACCCATACTGCGGGAATTCCCTATGAGCACCCACTCTGGGCACGTACCGATTTTGAAATCCCATTTCTGGCTTCACTAGAAAATGTAGTATTGGAAGATGCCATTAATCAATTAGCTAACCGTCCGCTGGTGCATCAGCCGGGTGAGCGCTTTTCCTATGGGCCAAATACTGATATTCTAGGGCGATTGGTGGAAGTCATTTCGGGACAATCTTTGGCTGAGTATTTCCAAGAGCATATTTTTACTCCGCTGGGAATGAACGACACCTACTTTTATCTGCCACCGGAGAAAGCCGATCGTTTAGTGACCCTTTTCCAAAAAGAATCAGCCGATGCTTTGCTGGAAGTTAGTACCGAAGAAACTTACCAGAATTTTCCCCGCAGTGGCGAGCAATCCTACTATTTGGGCGGAGCCGGGCTGGTCAGCACTGCCGCCGATTACGCGAAGGTTTGTCAGATTATTCTAAATAAAGGAGTCTACAACAACCTTCGTTTACTCAGTCCGCTTACCGTAGAGTTGATGGCTCGCAACCACATTGGCGACTCAGAAGTGTGGGATCGGCGCGATAAGTTTGGCTACGGCCTGATGGTAATTACCGAAAATAGCCACTACGGCGACCAAGCCCCAGTAGGTTCGGTAAAATGGGGCGGAGCTTACTGCTCCGAATATACCATTGACTTTGAGAATGATCTGGTAATGCAAGTTTACACCAATGTAATGCCCATTCATAACTACAGTGAGTTTGTGCGTAAATATCGGGTGCTGGTGTATCAGGCCTTGGTGAATGAAGATTAGGTATAGTTATTCTCAAAACTTTATTCTAGTTTTTGAGTATTTTGAAGTCTGGGATAATCTTTTTATTAGCATTATTACCTACGGCGAAGTATTAGTTGAAGCCAAAAAGGGGAGGTACGAAGGACGAAAGCTTTTCTTAAATCTTTTGGTATCATTGAGCTAGAGTCCGCAATCTCGCTGCGGTTTACGTCAAATTTTTAATGAGACTTACTACCACAAGAACTTACTGGCTGATGCTTTAATTACGGCTACCGCAGTTACTTATAACTTACCACTTTGGACAGCAAATAAGGTTGATTTTCAGTACGTAGAAGGCATTCGCTTTATTAATCTCTAGTTTGTGTTTTCCTCAAATCTGCGCTATTATTACAGAACCAGAATGATAAAAAACCTAATGATATGTTTAAAAGAATAATTCTTGCCACGACGATTCTTACTTTACTTTTCCAAACCGGATACGGCCAGCAATTTCTTGATTATCAACTGCGATTAGAACCGGTTTGGTCGCGGATTGCCGATGCGCTGGGAGAACCAGGCTCAGTAGAAAGTGTGGAGTTCTCGCCGGATGGCAAATACATTATCAGCGGTACCAAGTACGATAATTCAGTAATTATGTGGCGCACTTCTGATGGTACTGAACTCTGGCGACAGTACGCCGCTGAAGAAATTGAACGGGTAGGATGGTCAGCCGATGGTAAATACGTGGCAGCCGGAAGCGAAGATTATTTGGTAACGGTCTACGATGCTACCAGTGGTGAAGTAGTAAAAATCCTCAAGCAAAACCGGGGCATCGACGGACTCACTTGGTCGCAGCAGGGTAGTTTGTTAGCAATTGGAGAAGAGAAAATTGAGGAGGAAGGCAAGCCTACCAAGGGATTTGTCCGTATTTACGAAATGCCTTCCGGCGAGGAAATAGCCTCGATGGATTTTGGTAGTACGGTGAATGAGCTATTCTTCTCGCAGGACGACCAGTACTTGTTGGCGGTAGGACACGGAGCGGTGAAAGTATACAAAACCCAAGACTGGTCGCTAGCGCAAACGCTAAAGCCTGACTACTACGTAACTTTTACCAGTGGCGTATTTTCACCCGATGACAAGTATGTGTTCGCCGTAGGCCAATCCGACCAGAACCGGGGCAATGGTTACATTTGGGAGTGGAAAGAAGGAAAGTTAAAAAAGACGTTCAATCATTTAGGTAAGAAAATCGAGTCAGTTACCTGGCACCCTGACGGTCAGTATATTGCCTACGCTGGGCATGATCCGCATATTTTCATATACCGGGCGGATGATATTTTAGAAAAGAAGAATGACCGAATTCCGGTAGCCGCTAAAATCTGGGCGGGCGACCACGCCGAGTACTTGGACTTTAACGCTGATGGCAGCTTTTTAGCTAGTGCCCACCAAAATGGCCTGATCAAAGTTTGGGCCTGGATGGGCGAAGACCCCGAACTCAACGACCGCCGCCACCGAAATGTCTCAGCTACTCAGACCGATGCGAAGTCGGAGGAATAAGATACTTATCTTTATTATGCCAAATTAAGGCACATATTCCATCATATCGAAATCAAAGGCATAGCCTCGGTTATTGACCGAAAAGCTAAGCTCTGCTCCGCTGGCTTCGGCTTTGGGTGTCCATTCCTTAGTGATTGGATCATATTCCCAGAAGTCGGTATGATCGCGGCCTCCGCCCATATAGCCTTTACCATTGGCACTAAAGGCGACGGTTTGTTCGCGAGGCTCACCCGGAAAGCGGCCTTCGGCTATCCAGGTGTCATTCGGAGTATCGTAACGCCATAGTTGCTTCTTTGTGGCTAGACTGTCTGCACTTACCACAGTTTGAGCATCTAAGCCGATATACACTTGGTCATCAATAATAAATAAAGCGGCATTGCGGTGTTCTCGTCCAGGAAAATCATTCTTTTGAGTCCACGAGCCCATCGGGTTACCGTGCTCATCGGTACCATTCGTAGCGTCTTGCGGATCGAACTCCCATACCGACGAAGATTTACCACCATACCCTCCGCTCAGGTACCCCTTACCGTTAATCCCGAAGCTAAAAGCAGCAATACCTTCCCGTCCGTAGTCCGGGAAATCAGTTTTACGAGTCCATCGGTCTTTTTGCGGATCATACTCCCAGCATTCTACATTCTGCTGGTTCTGATCAGCTACTACATACCCTTTATCATCAACTGCAAAAGCCTGAGGGTTGATACTAAGACCTCCCGGAAAATCAGCCTTCTGCATCCACTGCTGAGTGGAAACATCATATTGCCACCACTCTCGGGATGCACCTATGCTACCAGAACCTTTAGACTCTAAACTTAGGCCTACGTAGATCGCCTCATCAATGGCAAAACCTACAGGCCACTGTCCGGTATTGCCGGGAAAGCCATTTCCAACTGGGCTCCAAGCACTACCCGCTAAGGTAGTGAAAGTAGTTTCAGGACCGTACATCAAATCGTTCTTTTCGTCGACGAAGTACGGGCGTATATAATAGGTGGTATTTAGCTGTAAACCTGACATAATATCAAATATCGGGAATGGGCTAGATGAAATTGTACCTACTCCTCTAGTGCCCCACGACTGCTGTACCGAGTCAGAAGGTACGGCTCCCGGAGACGTTGACCATACTAACCCGAAATCTACATTCCTGACTTCTTCTACTTCGCTGAAAGTAATTTGAGCTTCAGCCTGAGCCGAATAAAGCCCAATTTCGCGCATTTCAGGTGAAGATAGTGCAAAGCTATCAGGGAGTGTGGGAGCTTCGGGTTCTTCTTGGCAAGCCGTCAAAAGTATAATTATGGCTAATTGAGGAATAATTTTTTTCATAGATTCTTTCTATTGATAGAATCCAAAAGATACTAGTTGCTATTCTTTGGCAGATAGCAATATCATAGCGAATCTTAGCTATGTAATATCTTGGCGAAATACGCTGGCGTAGGATTTCTACTGCGAGGGTTTCTCAAACATTCGCACCAGCGAGGTAAGTTGATTGCGGTTTCTCACTTCGGTTTTCTGATAGATTCGGCTAGTGTGGTCTTTATAGAAAAAGACCTGCTAGGTAATTACTACCCAACAGGTCTTCCTTTTTCACCTCCAAACTTCATTAGGACCGCACATTCGAACAATTCGGGGTTGGAATGTGCCAACAATATCCACCAGGTCTTCCTGCTGACGCATTACCTCCCGGATGTCTTTGTAAGCCATTGGGGCTTCGTCCAGGCCGGAGCCAATCAGCGTCACTTTCGCCTGCTTCAAGGCATTGGTCACCTCTTGCTGGGTAATCGACTGCTTGGCCTTTCGCCGCGACATCACCCGCCCGGCCCCGTGAGAAGCCGAGTTGATGGATGCCACTCCACCTCGTCCTCGCACAATAAAACCGGGGGCAGTCATGGAGCCCGGAATAATTCCCAGCACACCTTTACCTGCTGGAGTTGCTCCCTTCCTATGGACGATGATCTCGTTGCCATCTGCATCCTGCTCTTTCCAGGCAAAGTTATGGTGGTTTTCCACCATCGCCAGCGGAGCTTCGCCCAGAGCTTTTCCAAGCCGTTCGTGAATTTGGTGATGACAGGCTGAAGCGTAGTCGCCCGCCAGATTCATCGCTCGCCAGTACTCTTGTCCGGCTTCCGAATCCAAATCGAGCCAAGCGAGGTGTTTAGCCTCATCGGGCAGTTTGCACACTGATTTGGCAATTCGGGTGTAGTGCGCCGCAATGTTAGCACCCAGCCCTCGCGACCCTGAGTGCGACAACACCGCTAGGTATTTCCCGACGGGTACGCCAAACTCATTATCAGTATCCACCACATCAACTACTCCGAATTCTACGAAGTGATTACCTCCACCGGAAGAACCAATTTGCTTGTAGGCTCGGTCTTTTAGATCCCGCACTACTTTAATCTCCTGAAACTCGGGTCGCTCCAGCACCCCATCATCTTTCGGTCGCTGAAACGTAGCCTGCCCAAAGCGAGTGTTATCGATCAGCATCTTTCTGAGTTGATCGTTCCGCTCGGTTAGGTGCGCTGTTGGCAGGTCATAGAAAGTCATGCACATTCGGCAACCAATGTCTACGCCCACGCCGTAGGGAATCACTGCGTTTTCTGTCGCCAGCACCCCGCCAATGGGAAGCCCGTAACCCTGGTGAGCATCGGGCATCAACGCTCCGCCCACTGTAACCGGAAGCTTCATCGCTACGTTCATCTGGTGCTTGGCTCCTTCTTCAATTCCGGCCTCACCGTAAATTGGATAATCTTTCCGCTGCTTATTCAGTGCAATTCTGCCTGAGTCTTCAGCAGGAGTGAGCAAAGCTTGAGCCACGGCACCTACTACCTGATCCTTCACATAGTTGTGCGGGTATTGGTAGACTTTTTTCAGCAAGTCCAGTTTCACTTTTCGGTTCTTGCCTTTGTATCCATCTTCAATAGCTTGCAGGGCCAACCCGATAATTTTTCCTTCGGGGTAGCCTATATGTCGCAAGTCTTTACCGGTCAATTTATTTGTTGCCATGATTTATTCATTCAGAAATTCTCTTTTGTTCTTTTCCATTTGTTCTACATGCCGTCTTGCATGTTGCGCTAAGAAGTAGATGTATTCGTATACATTTAACTTTCCCAGGTTATCCACACTCATCATTGTCTTGTACAATAGCCCTTCGCCATTTGCAAGAGACTGGAGCACATCAACACACTGCTGTACCTGAGTCTTCATAATATGCCTCACTTCTGACAAATTCTTGTGCCTCTGCGGCTCCATATGCTCAGGCCTTACCCACAAAAATGACTGATGCCTACCTATGTTTTCAAACTTCGCCGAACTGAAAGTATAATCTTCCAGTACGCTTTGTAGATCAACTTCATTTACTCTTTTTGATGCTTTCCGCTTTCCTTTTTCAATCAAAATCAATAGATAGCGATTCGTGAGTGTAATATGCTCAAGTATTTCGTCAATTGTCCAACCATTGTCTTGAGGTTTATAGGTACGCAGTTTTTCATCTCGATCAAACCACCCATCAACTTCTTGAAATGTGTTAGGAAGCCAAGACTGTATGTTTTCTGCTAATGGGATCATATTTCTTTACTTTTAATAAGGTCACACATCTTATCACATATCGTAGGAACATGATTAGTCGCCCGGCGAACTGTCATGTTCCTACCCAACAATGGTCGATATCTCCTATCCACTATTTTCAAGATTGAGATAAAACCAAGTTAGGTTTTTGTGTTTTCTAAACGTTCTTTTCAAATATTTATCCTGCCGTAGAAACTTCGGAGCCTCATCGATTTCTTGGAAACCAAACCTTCGGGGAAGCTTGGTGTACAGCGAACGAGGTGGCTGACTGTACGTTAGCTGTTTCATAATGTTTCCCGTCTCGAACGTGTGGTAATAGATTTGAGAAATACCTAGCTCGTGTCTGATAAACCATACCGCAGCAGCCAGTATTGCTTCGTCCCAGACCCGCTCGTGCCGCTTGACCTCTCCGTGATAGTAGCGAATAAGCTTCTCCTTGGTAGTCCCAGTGTACTGAAATACCCAATGTTTACCTTTCTGCTCTACTAACTTTACAACCTCCTTGACAGTACGTAACCAGTCGTTCTGAATCTCCTCAATAAGCACTTCTCCGGTTTCTAAATCTATGTCCATCCGCGCCCAAGCTAGCGTATGCCCCTTTTCAGCGATAGGGTGGCAATTACTCTCAAAAGGGTGATCGTGCTTTTTCGGGCGGATCAGTTGGTAGTAACAATTATTGTGTTCTTTCCCAAAATTAAGCTGAAGCACCAGGTTTATTCCCGGACGCGAAGTTTGGTACCAATCGTCATTACGGTGCTTACTATTCTTGCCCCACTGACCGATACTCAACGTATAATGCTGACTGTCGGCTGCCCAGAAGTAGCGTAACTGCTCCCGGTTCAATCGTTGATTAGAAAGATGACTGGTGACTTTTTGCAAAACTTCCTTCTGCAACAGAAATCCCCACTTACTTTTTTTCAACTGATGAATGGACATCTCTTCTGCTAACGTATACGATAGTAAATCGATAGCATACTTATCTTTGAAGTAGTAATAAGCAAGATGATTCACATCTACAGTTTTCTTGATAAGATTCAGTAATGATGTATTCATGATTAGGTTCACTTGATGATAATTACCTTATTAATGGCGGATTACCATCACTGCTACCCATCGTGAATACTGATGCTATTCCGCGTTCATAGGTAATTTCCGCCGATCCGTTGACAGTGACTTTTTGCTCTCATAGCTCTATTTTTATTTCTCAGTTTATAATTCTTGTTGATTTCTCTTTTACTTACTAGCGCTGGACTCCATCTTATTTGAATCCAGCGCACCGCTACCCATTGTTGACTTGGAGAAGTATTATTTACTCCAGCCGTTGGTGTTTTCTCCGATGAAGAAGGTATGCTTACCATTTTCAGCAATTTTACCGAGCGTCTCCATCCACTGGATGAATTTGATATGCTCGTGGTTCTTCATCAGCTCCGAGGCATTTTTCAACGCCCGGGTAGTAGCTACAGCCGTTCGGGCATTTTCCAAGTCGGCTTTAGCTCGAACCTTAGCCTCCAGTTGCTTAGCAAACAGGTTCTGAACATTCTTCGGAAAAGTAATATCCCGCAGCAATAGTTTATCGATACTGATTCCATACTCCTCTACTACTTCTTTCAGGGAGGTTGGTACCTCTCGCATCAGTTCAGAACGTTGCTCATTGAGCTGTTCGCTATCAATTTGAGCAATCTCTTCCCGCCAGGTAACCTGGGTATATTGATGAACTACCTGCTCTACCTCGTATAAACTATGGTAGTGATTATGCTTGTTCAGTAAATCAAAATGCGCCAGAACCTTTCGCCCATCGTTGATGTAGTACTCTACGAAGTACGAAAAGCGCAACGCTACCTGATCTCGAGTAAGCACCTCCTGGTTAGTGACGACAAACAACCGCCGATTGGTAGGTAGCATCACTACCGCCAGTTCATTTTGCCAGTCCCAGAATTTGTAGATACCAGGTTGTAACACTCTAACCAATTGGTTTTTCTTGTACAAAAACCCTTGATGGTTTGGGGTTACTGAGATAATCTTTCTCATGATTCACTGTATTATTTATTGGTTTTGACTTTGTTAAAACTTCGTTAGATTAAGAAGAAAGAACCCGACACCTTGGGGAGCCTCAATTAAGTAGTACTCTCATACTACGGTATCCTTAAGGCCACAAACCTTAGTATCGGTGAAACTATCCGTAAGAACAGCTTCTGTCTTTCTTCGATTCTGCCAGAGCAGCAGTCTGGTGGTTTTGAGCCACAAGCACCCATTGCTTAGCGAGGATTCGAACCCCTTGGGTTGGCTCATCCGCAATACTCTATACCCGAGCCAACCCAGATATTTGTATAGATGGCGGTTATTTTTTTGTGGATGAGGCAGGAATCGAATCGTGCCACGACGGCCTACGCCACCAGTACTTCACACTGGCACTCTACCTCTGAGTTACCCATCCAATTAAAGTTAGCGGGAAAAGCAGGAATCGAATCGCGCCACGACGGCCTGCACCCACTCGCTTAACAGGCGAGTGCTCTACCAGTTGAGCTATTTTCCCGTTGAGGTTACCTCTTTTTACTGATGTATAATTCATACGCCAGTACAAGAGGATAACCTGCTGATTTACCTCGGAGCTTTTTCTGAACATTGCAGAACAAACGGAATTCTGCGTAAGGCCTTTAACCCCTCTCCGATTTTAAGGAGGCACCCGTTTTGCCCCTCCTTCAGCGCGGTGCAAACGAGACTCGAATCGCGCCACGACGGCTCGCATCCTCCCCGGAGACAACGGGGTGTTCCACGCAATTGAACTATTGCACCATAATTAGTCGACCCATCAATACTCGAGTTGCGTCACGATAACTCGAGACCTTCTGCGTTATTTTGTGGGAGTGGTAAGAACGGTTCGCCGTCGCGGTCGAACCTACTTAGCATTTAAGCAACAGTTTTACAGCCACCGTGGCGCGAACTGTCCTGACTCTCCAATTTCAGCGCACTCCCAGAAAGGGCATAAAAAAACCCGGTCTGGTGTAGATCGGGTTTAGATATTTTGGGTGATATAGTTTCACCTACAAATCTTTTCCGATCTACCGTACTGAATTAGATAATTGTCATCAAACCGTAGCTCTCCCTGACGTTCATTGAACATCGGTGCGCAGCCCAGCCAGTGTATGTATAAATTTGTCGTTTTCATACGCGTTATTTCATAATAATCGAAACAAAAAACCCGAACTTTTCAGCTCGGGCTTCAATTGTAATAGCTTAAGATATTACTATTTATGCCCGAGCATACAGTCTTCCTCCTTATCACTTTCCTGCCGAAAGCTATTAAGGTTTGTAATCATATGTATGCTTAGATATAACATTTTCTCTTTTTTATTTGTACGCAACAAAGGTAGGGTTTTACTAAAATATAAAGCAAGTGTTTATCCAAATTTTTTGCAAATATTTATTAATATATACTTAAACTTCTGATTATCAGAATACTAAATTTTTATCAGTATTACTAATCTTTGCGAAGATGGTTATTACATAAACTCAACCTAAAATAACTTCGTATGACAGAAAGGTTGGCAAGTTTATATTGATCTTCCTGAATACTTACCGATTGAAAAAGAACCGTAAGTCACTCTTGGAGCTAAACAAAAATCAATCACAACCAAAAAATACAATTTATCACTATCAATCTACACCACCATGAAGTACAATATTTTAGGAAACACCGGACTACTGGTTTCGGAATTATGTCTAGGCACAATGACCTTCGGCGGGCGAGGTTACTGGACTGCCATCGGTACCCTGGAACAAGAACCAGTAAACCAACTCGTGAAGCGTTCGATAGACGCTGGAATTAATTTTATTGACACGGCTAACGTGTACTCTGAAGGTCTGTCGGAAGAGATGACCGGGCGAGCTATTCGTAATCTGGGTCTTGACCGCCATAGCCTGGTCTTAGCAACCAAGGTTCGGGGCGCAATGGGTAATGGGCCTAACCAAACTGGTTTGAGCCGAGGCCACATCATGTGGCAGATTGACGAAAGTCTACGTCGTCTGGATACAGATTATATTGATCTCTACCAGATCCACGGTTTTGACACCTTTGTTCCGCTAGAAGAAACAATGCGAGCGTTAGACGACATAGTTCGTAGCGGAAAGGTGCGCTATATTGGCTGTAGTAATCTAGCCGCTTGGCAAATTATGAAGGCACAAGGCTACGCCGAATTTCGTAATCTTACCAAATTTGTTTCGTTGCAAGCTTACTACACTATTGCTGGGCGCGACCTGGAGCGAGAATTGGTGCCGATGATGCTCGATCAGAAAATAGGTTTGATGGTCTGGAGTCCGTTGGCGGGAGGGCTATTAAGCGGAAAATACAAGCGCGGTGAAGATGGACCAGAAGGATCACGTCGGATAGATTTTGACTTTCCGCCCGTAAATAAAGAGCGAGCGTTTGATATTCTGGATGTGATGCACCCGATGGCCGAAGAGAAAGGTATTTCGGTAGCCCGCCTTGCTTTGGCTTGGCTGCTGCATCAGGAGGCGGTTACCACGGTGATTATCGGAGCGAAAAAGACGGAACAGTTGGAGGATAACCTGAAGGCAGTGGATGTAAAATTATCCGAAGACGATCTTCACAAGCTGGATGAAGTCAGCCAGCTTGCTCCTGAATATCCAGGCTGGATGTTTGAACGACAGGGTCGAGACCGGGTGAAGCAGATGGAAGAGTTGAAGGTGAGAAATTGATGAGATGATGAGTAATGATTGATGATTAATACTGAGTCATTAGTCATCAATCATTATTCATTCAGAGATTGGATAGTTTACCCCTTTCGCAAATGGTATGCTTTGGGTTTGGTAAAGATGCGAATTCCGTGATACGAAAGGGTAGTGCCAATTCCTGACTTTTTTCGGCCTGACCAGGGAAGAGTGGCACTTACGCGATCGCAGCAATTCCAGTAGGCGGTGCCGCTGTCAATCTTCGCCAGAATGGTTTCAGCTTTCGCCTGAGTATCGCAGTAGACGGCGGCAGTGAGTCCGTAATCGGTATCTTGCATTAAAGCAATAGCTTCATTATCGTCGGCTACCCGTTGGATACCAATGATAGGGCCAAAGGATTCTTCCCGCATAATCTGCATCTGGTGATTAACATCAGTAAAAACCGTTGGTTCAAAATAATAACCGGTACGGTTGGCTTTTTTACCTCCAGTAAGTAGCTGAGCTTCTTTATCTAATGCATCTTGAACCTGCTGCTCTAGTACCGCAATCTGCTCTTGGCGAGCCAATGGGCCAATAAATACACCTTCTTCTTCCGGGTTGCCTAGTTTGAGCTGCTGCACTTCCTGAGTGAAAGCTTCCAGAAACTCATCGTAAATAGCCTGATGGACGTAGATACGCTCTACGGCGCAGCAACTTTGCCCGTTGTTATAAAACGCTCCTTCAGCAGCAGCCTGGGCTACTTTCGCGACGTTAACATTATCGTTGGGAACGTAGAGTGGGTCTTTCCCACCTAATTCCATCTGGCAGAGCACCATCTTGGGAGCTACCGTTTCATAGATACGTTGACCGGTACGATTTGATCCGGTAAAGAAGTAACCATTCAGTGGTAGCTCGAGCAGTGCTTTTCCTATCTCACCATCACCAATTACTACTTGGAATACATCTTCAGGAATACCCGCTTGGTGCAGCAGTTTACCAATTTTCAGTCCGGTAAGGATGGTATATTCTGAAGGTTTATAGAGTACTCCGTTACCAGCGATTAACGCGGGAATAAATACATTGACTCCCACCAGATAGGGGTAATTCCAGGCCGAGATATTGGCGATGACTCCTAGCGGCTCGTACGCAATTTTCTCAACTAAACCCTCTTCCTCCGTAACTAATTCTTCAGCTAGCCACTTCTCAGAATTTTCTACGAAGTACTGGATGCGTCCTCTTGCTCCGTTCAATTCGTTATGCGCTTGGTTTAATGGCTTTCCCATCTCCTGCGTAAGTGTTTTAGCCAGTTCGTCCGCCTGGCTCTGTAGTAGCTCGGAAAACTGAGCAATCGCTGCAATTCGTTCTGCAATCGGAGTCTGATACCAAGTTGGTTGGCCTTGCCGAACTCGTTCGTATTTCTCTTGAGCCGAAGCAGCTGTATCTTCCTGAACTGTAGTAATTGTGGCTTCGGTAGCTGGGTTGATAATGACCATATTGAAAATAGGTGAGTGGTGTCTTTTTGCGAAAATAGATTATTATAGCTTTCGCTCTATTGGTTACAAAGCAGGAATAGTTGGGGAGTAACGCTGATGGAGCATATAATCCCGGGGGCTATACTTGCGCTGATACACCGGGGATACGCCACCGTTCAGCCCCTACTTTTACGGAAACTCCGTGGCCACTACTGGCTAAATAATTGTGCTGCAAACACGCCTTGTGACATAGGCATATCCCCCAACCCGTTACCTGCTTAACACCCCAATCAACGCCCTCTACCGCAGCAACGGTAACCGCTAAATTACCCACTCCCATACTACTAGTATGCTCGGTACCTGAATACTGACCGGTAACGGCTGCTTTATAGTGGGCTAGCTCGGTGCGGGAGTAGTGGTTCTGTGTACTAAGTAGGTAGCTGGTGTACTCGTGTTTGTTTACCATCTGAATAAGATACGCTGTCTTTATTTAAAAGCGAAAGTCCTACAACTATAAAACCATATTTTCTTACCTTTGTCCGCTTATTTATTCAACTATGAAAGTTCTGAAGTTTGGCGGCACTTCGGTAGGCTCGGCCAAAAGTATCAAAATTGTGGCAGATATCATTTTGCAGTACCAGCAGCAACAGATGCACTGCGCCACAGTAGTTTCGGCAATGGGAGGAGTAACTGACCGCTTACTAGATATTAGTCAAGAAGCGGCTCAGGGAAATGAAGAGTATAAAGAGCGACTATCAGAACTGGAGAAACACCATTTTACGGCAGCCCGAGAGCTGATTGGAGTACATGCCCAAAGCAAAGTATTTGCCCGATTAAAAACATTGTTTAACGAGCTCGACGACTTAGTACACGGAGTATACCTACTGCGAGAACGCTCACCTCGCACCATGGACTTAGTGCTCAGCTTTGGCGAACGCCTCTCAGCCTACCTAATTAGCCAGTACCTGAACGAGTTAGGGGCGCGTGCCGAATTTTTAGATGCTCGCGAAATTATTGTTACCGACAAAACCTTCAATAACGCTAAGGTAGACTTTACCGCTACCAATCAGAAGATTCAGGACTATTTTCGCGACCACGAAGCCTTGCAAATTGTGACTGGATTTGTGGCCGCCACTCCCGAGCAGGAAACCACTACGCTGGGACGAGGTGGGTCAGATTATACCGCTTCCATTCTGGGAGCAGCCCTCAACGCTGAGGAAATTGAAATCTGGACGGACGTAGACGGCGTGATGACCGCCGATCCGCGCCAAGTTAGCACGGCCTTTTCGCTAGATGCCATCTCCTATATTGAAGCAATGGAAATGTCGCACTTTGGAGCCAAAGTTATTTACCCTCCTACCCTACTGCCCGTACTGGGAGCCAACATTCCGTTACGGATTCGCAATACATTTCACCGGGAGTTTCCAGGTACGCTGGTTAGCAAGAATCCGTATGCCTCAACGGTTCATCAGGCTTTGAACAATGCGAAAGCCCCCGCCGTAAAGGGTATTTCTTCTATTAAAGAAGTAGCCATGCTCACCCTGGAAGGAAGTGGTATGGTAGGAACACCTGGTATCTCGTCCCGCTTGTTTGGAGCCTTGGCGCAGCGAGGCATCAACATCATTATTATTACCCAAGCTTCTTCGGAGCACACAATCACCTTTGCGGTTAGCCCTGCGGATGCAGAAGCAGCTCAACGGACAATGAGCGAAGAGTTTGCCAACGAGATCGCTGCCGGAAAAATTATTCCCCCGGTAGCTGAGCGCAACCTGTCTATTGTGGCGATTGTGGGTGAGAATATGCGGCAGACCCCGGGTATCTCTGGACGGTTATTTATTGCCCTAGGTCGGAATGGAGTAAACGTGCGAGCCATTGCTCAGGGTTCATCAGAAGCAAATCTATCGGTAGTTATCGCCCAGCGCAATTTGCATAAAGCACTCAATACTGTACACGAGGCGTTCTTTCTCTCCGAAAAGAAAACCCTTAACGTATTTTTAGTAGGTATAGGGCTAATCGGAAAAACGCTACTTCAGCAAATTGCTCAGCAGCGAGAGTATCTCCAAAAAAATCGTATTCTGGAAATTTCGGTCATCGGCATTGCCAATAGCAAACGCATGGCTTTTTCGGAAACCGGATTGAATCCAGGAGAATGGCAAAGCACGCTGGAACAAGTCGGCGAAGAAGCTGACATGCAAGCCTTCGTGCAGCGAATGAAAGAAATGAATATGCCCAATAGCGTATTTGTTGACTGCACCGCCAGCCAAGATGTAACCGAGTATTACGCCGAAGTTTTACAGTCGGCTATATCGATTGTCACCCCTAATAAGTTAGCCAACTCCGGTTCGCATCAAGCGTATCAGCAACTGCAAATGGCGGCTCGTCAGGCAGGGGTACAATTTCTGTACGAAACCAATGTGGGAGCCAGCCTACCCGTTATTCGGGTCATTCAGGATTTGAAGGATAGCGGAGATAAAATTTATAAAATTGAAGGAATTCTATCGGGTACTCTATCGTACCTGTTTAACACCTTTACTTCGGAAAAACGCTTTAGCGATATTGTGCGCCAAGCCAAAGAGCTGGGCTATACTGAACCGAACCCGCGCGAAGATTTGTTAGGCACCGACGTAGCGCGTAAAATCCTTATTTTAGCCCGAGAGGTGGGCATTCCGCTAGAACTACAAGATGTAGAAGTAGAAAACATGCTACCCCCAGCCTGTATGGAAGCCAACTCGCCCGAAGAGTTTCTAAAAGCACTGGAAGCTGCCGACGGTGATTTTACTCAACGGCTACGCCAAGCCGAAGAACAAAGCGAAAAGCTACGGTTTGTGGCTACGCTAGAAGATGAGCGAGCCACGGTGCGTTTACTATCAGTGGGAGCCGACCATCCATTTTACGCGCTTTCTGGTAGTGATAATATTATTTCGTTTACTACATCTCGTTACCGCGATCGTCCTTTGGTAGTGAAAGGCTCAGGCGCTGGGGCGGAAGTAACAGCAGCAGGGGTGTTTGCTGATTTGATTAGTGTGAGCAATTATTTATATCAGTAACCAGATACCCCCTTAGACAGTTAACATCATATGACTCAACTGTCTCTTTCTTCTAAACTGCATCGCTATCTGGAATACACCAAGCTTTCGGCTACCCTAACTTACGCTGAGGTAGATCAGATGATTCTGGATACTAAACAGCATAACTTCGTAGGTATCTGTGTGCCGCCGTTTTGGGTAAAAAAAGTCAGTCGTGGTTTGGGCGATACCAACGTGCAGGTAGTAACCGTCATTGGGTTTCCACTGGGTTACCAGATGACGGAAACCAAAGTTCAGGAGATGGAATTGGCTATTCAGAATGGGGCGAATGAACTGGATATAGTGATGAACCTCTCGGCTTTTAAATCGGGCATGCCCTGGGTGAAGATTGAGATTGCCAAGTGCGCCTCGCTGGCTCACGAACACGGCTGTTTACTTAAAGTAATTCTAGAAACAACCTATCTGACCGACGATGAGATTGTCACGGCTTGTAAGATTTGTGCCGATGCTGGAGCCGATTTTGTAAAAACCTCAACTGGATTTGCTGATGCGGGAGCTAGCGTTCATCACGTACAACTGATGCGAAAAACATTGCCTTCTAATGTAGGTATCAAAGCCTCCGGTGGAATTAAAACTGCTCAACAAGCTATTACCTTAATAGAGGTCGGTGCCGACCGAATTGGCGCATCTACTGCTTTAATAATAATTAATGAATGATGAGGGATGATGAATTACTATTCATCAGCTATCAATCATTTGTCATCAATCACTTCATCGTTATACAGATGCCAGCTTATTCAATACAAGTGATCGGTAAAGTACAGGGGGTATTCTTTCGGGTTAGTACGCAAGAAAAGGCCCGTGCGCTGAGTATTTGGGGTTGGGTACGCAATGAACCAGACAGTTCAGTAAGAATTCGGGCAGAAGGAAATACGAAAGCGTTGGAAAAGTTTGTGGCTTGGTGCCACCGTGGACCGGCTCATGCCCAAGTGCGGCAGGTAATTGTAGATGAAATTACTGAAGAAGGCTTTTCTGATTTTCTGATTCACCGATAAACATTTGCTATCTTCTCTCCCGACGTCGGCGCTCAGGCTGAATGGCATCGTCCTGACTTATCTGCGGATTATCCTCTGGCTGCTCTTCCGGTTCAGTCGGAAGTGGGGTTTGTGAAGAACTACCTTTGAGCAGTCGGTTGAAGGCTTTTTTATACAGTATTGAAGCTCCCTGCCGCTGTAGTATCTGGCTTAGTACTTGATCGCGGTTACTGGTCTGGAAGATACGAATCATGAGATCGCCGCTTTTGGTGAGTTCGTAGAGCACTTCAAACTCTCCGTAAATATTCTGGCTGCCCGAAGAAGCCTGTTGCTGCTCCGTAGTGGTCATTCCGCCTACTTTCACCGTCAGCCGATCATCAAACAGCTGCTTGGATAGACCAACACTCACATCACGGTCGGCCAGTAGTGATCCTTGCGACTGCTGTTGGTCACTGTTTTCTAAATCTACGTTCAAGGCAACGCCCCCCAGATACTCTTCGGTGATTTTGCTGAGCTGATCGGTTAGTAATTCGCTCACGCTACCATTAATCTGATCGTTAACTGAAGTGAGACCTCCACCACCGGAACCTAGCCCGCCACTGATAGGAATAAATCGGTTTAGAACAATGAGGCCAAATACTTGCTTGTAGAGCTGAGTCTCGTTTTGCTCAATTACATTTAATCGGTCATTGATAGCATCGGCGGCCAATCCGCCCGCCGAGATTTCTGGTAGCTCCAGATTAAAAGCTAGCTGCGGATTAGTGAGCGTTCCGTTAATTAATAATTCTACAAATACCGGACGATCAACCGTAGCTAGCTGTCGTAGTTGGGCATCCGCCCCATCTTTGATAATATCCTGGAAGAGCGGTTCCAAATCAGTTTCTACCTCATAAGCCGCTATCAGTTCCATTTCAGCGTTGGCGGGGTCGCCCGACCAGGTGATTGTGCTTCCTTCGCGAATAGAAAATTCTTTTTTAACTACCTGAGCAAAGTTAAGTACGTACTGGCCTTGGCTTAGCGTGTACGTTCCCTGAAGATTTAAGTCGCCATTAGGGTTCATATTCACCTGTAAGTCAGCTTCACCAGCAGCGGTAATTTTATCACCTCGTATTGGGTCTACAATAATGGTGAACACTGCTTCTGGGTCTAGATGTATGTTGCTGCTTAGTGCGAATCCGCTAATGGATACAGTATCTTCAGACGATGCGTTGTCTAGCACAGTGAGAGAATCGCGACTTACGGTATCAGCCTTCAAGAAGGCATTGCTATCTACAAATTCTATAAAGCCCGCTCGTTGCACTTCTTCTGGTTCTGATACCAGTGCAATAGTCATGTTGGTTCCTTCATTCACGCCTACATCACCGTCAATCATCAGATCACTCACCGGACCGCTAATGGTGGCATCAGCCGAAGCAATGGCTCTACCGTAGAATGCTTCATTCTCGTAGCTCTCGCTATTTACAAAAATGAACTCTGTAGTATTAAAACTCAGATCAAACACTGGGTTGGTTATATCAGCGAAAGAGACAGTACCATTTAGTACCGCCGGAGTTCGGGCTGAATCTAAAATGGTAAATTCATTCAACACCAACGTTTCTCCTTGAAAATTTAGTTGTTGATCCTCAAAGTAATAGCGTGCGCCGGAAACTGTAGGGGCTAACACTACTTGATTACCAAACCCAAAGGTTCCCGCAACATTAGGCTTAGCAGGGCTTCCGGTGATCGCAAGGTCAGCGAATAACTCGCCAGATAGCTCGTTCACTTGTCCTTCTAAAAACCCTTGCCAGGGGTCGAGTAAGAACCGATCTAGCGTTAGCGAAAGATCAATCGGCGATTCTGCTCCTTCAGCTAAATTATAGGTTCCGTCAATGTTGAGTTTTCCGTTTGGACCTCCGAGCGAAGTAAGCAAGTTGAGTAAATCAGCCTCGCTATCGCCCACAGCAGCCTTACTGGCCTTCAGTTTAAGGTCGCCCACTAGTGTGTCTTGTACGGTAAGATGAGAAACGTTAAGATTGACAGTAATCGGTCCTGACTGAAATAGATCTTCCAAAGTGGCTTTCCCCTGTAGAGTTCCCTCTATTTCGTAGCTTTCCAAATCGATACTGTTCAAGAAGGGTTGTATTTCAAACTGCTCAATGGCTACCTGAAGATCACTGCGATTATTTTCATTTTTAGTAGAGATAAACAGCTCCTGATCGCCCCGCTTTAGAAATACCCGATTAATATCCAGATGGTTGGGAGCATACTTAATTTGCCCCTGGTTAGAGAAATTCCACTTTGCACTATCCAGCACAATTTCTGAATTGTCCATCAATACGGTGATGGTATCATTACCGGAGCGTACGCGGGTGTTTAAGTCCAGGCGGTAGGGCGATTCGTCCTCTCCCATTTTTACATTTAAGTCTAATTCGGTGGTAGCTAACCGCTTTTTATCTTCTGCCTGCTGTTCGGAAGGTACTCCCGAAAGTTTTCCGGCAATCAGAAATTGAGGAATGTTCAGCCCTCCGGCTTGCACGTAATTGGTAGAAAGATCAATATTGATTTGTCGCTCGGTAGTAATAGCGTAGAGGTAGAGGCTATCAATTCGGTTGGTGCCGTAATCAATGTGGGGAGCTTTTAGATCGACCCGCAAGCTTTTTTTCTGACTATTGAAAGCTGCTTCCAGGCTGAGTGTATCGGGAATATTCAACGCTGGCACCAGTGCCTGCGCCAGCAGCGGAGTTTCTTTAACGTGCAGCTCTAATTCCAATTGCTGTCCACCCGCTTCAAAGGTAGAAACGGTATCAGTATTGATGTAAGGGGATTGATAGCTGGTGAAATAGTACTGCTGAAAATCTTCAATGGCTTTGGCCAGTTTGTCTACCGAAAACTCACCGCGCACGGCAGCATCCACGTAATCTGAATAGAGACTGATATTTCGTTCGTTACCGCTACGGCCTGCGGTTAGGGCTAAAGAATCTAGCTCATAGCTTTCTCGTCCTTTAATAACCTGAGCCGAAGGGATACGGACACTGCCGACGATAGAATCAGGATGAGTTCCTTTTAGATCCGCCTTCAGGCGAAAGTCCTGCACAATTACACTGTCTCCGATCAGATTGAGCCGGAACAGGTTGGCGTTAGGCAACTGTAAGTCTAGTTGGTAGGCCAGATCAGGTTGTCGCATATCCAGACTTGCATCGGCACTTAGGTTGAGCAAACTGTCTTCGTAGCTAATTGCGTTAGTCACTTGCTCATCGGTCAAATATCCTTCAATATTCCAGCCTTCGTAGCGGTAATTCTTGTAATCAACCTGATTGATTTTTACATCCCACTTCGCCTGGCTAAACGAAGTATCGGTAGGCGTTGCGGTCTGCTGAGCCGATAGCCGGGCTTGAAGCGTTAACTGATTAAAATCCTGGGCGAGCGTATCCTGCCCGAGTGCCTGCAATAGCTTCTTTACTTGAAGTTGCTGCCCTTGCACCGAAGCATCAATATCCATTCCTCCCTCAGCCAATTGCTGATAGCTCCCTTCGGCTAGTAGCCGGCCTACGGATGACTGAAGCTGTAGATCTCCCGCAATATCGTTAAACCGCCCTTCGGCTGAGGCTTGTAACGTTAGCTGGTCATTAGCTAGTTGCGGCAATCCGGCATCGTTCCCCACAATTTCCCGAATAAACCCTAAATTAGTTTGTAGCGGTTCTACCGTAAGTTTTACGAATGGGCTACCCGCCTGAGTGTCATCCAATTTAGCTAGTTGCTCAAACTGGGCTTCGGCCTTTAGGTACACATTTTCGCCGAAGCGTAAGGCTAGGTTCTGAATACCGCCTGCTCCTTCATCAATATCCACCTGCCAATCTAGCTGGGCTGTCGCATCTTTCAGCGTAGGCATACTATCTAGTGCATTGGTGAAGTAAGTGGCATCCTTCATACTGAGCACAGCCTGATCTAGTTCCGATTTAAAAGTCAGGCTATTAATCAAATCTGCCATTTGATCTTCCAGCGACAGACTGACAGCTACTTTACCGTTCAAATTCGAGTGTCCGGTTTCTAGCTTCTTCAATGTAGCCTGCACCCGGGGCATGTCTACGGCTGCATCTAGTGCGAGTTCTTCCAGAGAAAACCCACTTCGCTGTTCGGTAAAAGTGAACTGTTCTAAATTGAGTGAAGCATTAGTTCGCCCTACTTCAATATCTTCTATTTGTACGCCTAGATTCGCAATGAGCAGGTTTTCAAAATCCAATTGAGGCGTAGGTTCCTTGCCCGACCCTACCTGATAATCAACCTGACTAGCATTAATAGAGAAATCCGCCAGCGAAAAAGCGTAGCCCGAGGGATTAATCACATTTTTCAGGCTATCGGGAGCGGGCGGTGGGGTTTCGGTTTGCGTAGTGCTATCGGGAGCAGTAGTGCGGGGTAACTGTAGGGCTACCTCCAGTTGGTCGATAGATAGCTCATCGGCTCGAATATGCTGTTCTTCCAGCCCTAATTTGTCGAGTATCAGTGAGAGTTCGCCTAGTGTGGCGTGAGCTTCAGTACTATCGGCTACAAAATCGGTACGGATATTACTTAACAATAATTGTCGCGCCTCTACGGTAAAACTAGACGAAGTAGTATCGGTGGGCTGCGCAGTGGTGTCAGCAGAAGATAAGGCCTCAGGAATGTAGGCAAAATTTAGGCTATCGGTTCCCTCCACCTGATAAATATTAGCGTAGGTATTCTGTACGCGCAACTGTTTTACCACTAATGTTTTGTTCAGCAGTGCCCAAGGTTCAATTTCTACGCGCAGCAGACCCAGGTACAGCAGCGTATCCTGCTGCTGATCTTCTACGTACAAACCGGTAATCTCTACAGCATCAAGCCAGTCTATATCAATACCTTCTAGGGCTACGGGCGTACCGATCTTCTTCTCTAAAATACCCGCTATTTTTCCGGTAATAAAGTCTTGTACCGGAGGCAAGCGGAGTGCAATGTAGACGATTACCCACAATCCGAAGAAGATTCCGGCAATGAGTAACAGGCGTTGCACCCAAGTTGGTAAATGTCCGGTATTTTGCGTTGAAGAACTGATAGATTCGGCGTTTTCGTAAAAAATGCAATCCCAACTACTCGTAAAAATGGGAATTAGCTAGTAGATCGTTGGGTAAAAAGTGTAGCTTAGTTTACTAATTCTTTGAGCGCGGCACGTAAATTATTCCCTGTATAATAACAATATTTGTAGCAAATGTTCCTTAACCGAACGGAGTTACTTTCGTTTGGTTTTAAATAAACGTTACCTTTACCCGTTAATTGCTACCCAGACTACTCACGTATGCTGGCTCAATCTACCTGAATCAGTTAGATGAATAAAGAAGAAGTTCGGAAGCTCCTTAAAAAGCTACGCAAATACGAGATTGCTATTCGTAAGGCAATTACTACCCAAATGCAGGGTGATTTTCACTCGGTGTTTAAGGGATCAGGTATTACCTTCGACGATGTACGTCCTTACCAGTACGGCGATGATATTCGGTCTATTGACTGGAATGCCACCGCTAAGGGGCATGAAGTGTACATGAAGACCTACCGGGAAGAGCGGGAACAGATTGTGTATTTGGTGCTAGACGTAAGTGCTTCTCAGGAAATTGGCAGTCAGGGCAACCAAAAAGTAGATATCGGAAAAGAAATCAGTGGCGTACTGGCACTGTCAGCCATTAAGGAAGGAAGTCAGGTAGGCATGTTCTGCTTTTCGGAGCATAAGGAAGTGTACGTAAAGCCTAGCAAGGGCGATAAGCACGCCTACCAGATTATCTCTAAGCTTTATAATTTACGACCGACCTCTACCCGAACTGATCTTCATCACGCTATTCGTTACCTACTCAACGTTATCAAGCGCCGCAGCATTGTAATTTTCATCTCTGATTTTATTGATGAAGGCTACGACGATAGCCTCCGCGCACTCGCCCGTAAGCACGACCTGATCGTAATTCATCTATCCGATCGGCGCGAAACCCAGTTACCTAGCTTGGGCATTGTGCCAGTCTACGACAAGGAGAGCCAAAAGACCCTGTGGGTTAATTCTTCGTCTTCCTTTTTTCGCAGCCGAATTAGCAATACTTACGGAAATACTCGCCAGAAGCTCGAAGAATTTTGTCGTAAATACCAAGCTGATTATCTTCCGGTTAATACTGAAGAAGACTACGTTTCCAAACTCATCCGACTGTTCCGGGTGCGTAGCCGAATTCGCAAAAACCCGTAATAATGACTAGTGATTGATGATGCACGAATAATGTCACGAATAAATTCGGTAGTAGAAGAGTTTTTAAGAACTACAAATTTACTTCATTAATGAAAACGATAGCTAAGAATCCTACTCATCATCAGTCATTAATCATCAGTCATTAATCATTACAATATCACGTGAAATTAGTATATCACATATTTTTCTATTGCTTATGGTTATTGATAGGGCTGGAAATGGCTCACGCTCAGGAACTAAGGCCTAGCGGGAAGTTTGTGCAAGATACCGTTAAGATTGGTGAGCCGCTCCAATACGCTTTTTCGTTCCATTATCCGGCGGAGTTGGAAGTGGTTTTTCCCGATGAGAATTATTCGTTTCTACCTTTTGAGTACGTCGACCGCACCTTCGTTCCTACTCAAACCGATAGCGTTACTAGCCGGGATAGCGTAGTCTATACCATAACGACATTTGAGTTAGACACTTTTCAGTCGTTAGCACTACCAATCTACATCATCAGTACCAATGAAGAAGGGGAGGCCGATAGTATTGTTATTTACGCTGACTCTGATTCGGTATACTTGCAGCAACTCATTGCTCAACTGCCCGACTCCCTGGATTTAAAGGAAAATACAGCTTACCTGGATACTCCCCTCCAGTTTAATTATCCGTATTTTCTGATTGGTCTGGGAATTTTAGTTGCCTTGCTGTTGATTGTTTACCTACTTTTTGGTGAGAAAATCCGCCGGCAGTGGCAGCTCCGTCGGCTTCGTAAAAACCATGAGCAATTTCAGGAGAAATTTGCCCGACAATTGGAGCAACTTCGGCAGTCGCCGGGCAAGGAACAGTCGGAAGAAACGTTGGTACTTTGGAAGCGTTACATGGAACGCTTAGAACGCGCGCCCTACACTAAAATGACGACCAAAGAAATTACTAAACTGCCCGAAGAGCAAGCACTGAAAGACGACTTGCGTGCTATTGACCGCAGCATTTACGGGCAGCACCTTAATGGTGAACTAATCGGCCATTTTCAACATTTAGAAAAACATACCCACCACCGCTACGAACAACGATACCGAAATATAAAACATGGAAGCAACCGCTAGTTGGTTTTCGTTACAATGGTTTTCCCCCCTTATTATCAGAAGCTTCGAGTTTCAGAACGGTCTATTCCTGTACTTGCTTCCGCTAATTCCGCTGTTCTTTATTCTGCGTTGGCTCATCGGGCTACGCTCCAGCCAAAAGCTGCCCGTCGCCTTTCCTAAAACAGCCCTGAAATCGAATCCACTTACTTGGTTGCGCTTCGTTCCGTTTTTGCTATTGGCCTTAACGTTAGCTCTACTGCTGTTTGCTCTGGCTCGGCCGCAGCGTACTAATGAGCAGGTAGAACAATGGAGCGAAGGTATTGACATTGTACTAACCATTGATATTTCCGAATCGATGCGGATTCAGGATTTTACCCCCAATCGGCTGGAAGCAGCGAAGGATGTAGCCCGGAATTTTATTAGCGGTCGAATGCAAGACCGCATTGGTTTGGTGGTATTTTCCGGCGATGCGTATTCGCTCTCGCCCTTGACTACCGACTACGAACTGCTGTACGACTTTATTGAGCAGATTGATTTTGATATGATTGAGAGCCGAGGAACTGCCATTGGTAGTGCTCTAGCGGTAGCCACCAACCGAATGCGTGATGCCGACGAAGGCCGCGAGGATAAAGCTTCTAAAGTGATGGTACTGCTCAGCGACGGAGATAACACTGCCGGAAATCTAGACCCAATCACTGCTGCCGAATTAGCTCACGCCTACGGAATTAAGATGTATTCTATCGCCATTGGAAAGGAAGGAAAGGTGCCGTTTGGTAAAGACTTCTTCGGCAACACTCGCTACGTAGAAAACTCCCTAGACGAAACCACCCTCCGCGAAATTGCCCGCATTGGCGAGGGAGAATTCTACCGCGTATCTAACAAACAGGCTCTACAGGAAGTATTTGATCTGATTGATACCTACGAAAAAGCTGAGATTAAAGAAAGCCGTTACCGCGATACCACTGATTTTTACCATATTTATCTGGCTTGGGCTATTGCGTTATTCCTGGTTTGGCTGATTCTAAAATCTACTTTTATCAGCAACGTACTGGTGGATTAATACAAAAACCCAAATAGCCACAACGGAATCTTATTTTGGTAACCTATTTCCAGGTGATCGGCCGCAATAAACCCATTTTCTATTCCTTTCAATTGTTGCTTTCCTTTACCCGAGCCACCAATTTCTGCCACCCAATAATCATCAATCAAAAAACCTCCCTGTTTAGGATACTGCACGGTGTGCTTTTGCTGTAGCTGATTTAAAAAGAAGGTTTCCCGCAAACTACCTACGTTTACATTATTAGAAGCAAGAGCATGAAATAAATTGGGGTTTTGCAAATATACTTTTTCGGGTTTTTGCATAGCACTAATGCTTTTGGTAGCACTGTATAACAAGCTTATAATTTCCTTTTCTTGCAGATATTGAAGGTACGCAATAACGGTATTACGGGCGACTCCTACCCGCTCGCTTAACTTTTGGATATTGGGTTTAAAGGGGGAAAATTCTACCAATAGGTATAACAACTTCCTTATTTTCTCTATACTGCTAAGATTGATATTTACCACATGGGGTAAATCAACCTCCAATATTAAATTAAGAATCTCGGCCAGCTTGATGTGATACGTATTTTTATTTTCAGTAAAAAAAGGATAATAACCCAACGAAAGATACTCACGAAATACAGGTAGTGGCTTGAACTGATGAGTTAGCGAAAGACAAATATCGGTATGGTTTTCTATAATATCTGACAAAGAAACTGGCGGCAAGCTAATTCCATAGCTGGCATCTAATCGTAAAAATTCCCGAAGCGACAGACCGGGCATATGGTATATTACTACTCGCCGACTCAGATCGGCTTTGGCTCGATGAAGGTGTAAAGCCGAAGAACCAGTAAAGATTACTTTTAGTACCGGATAATCATCGTATATATTCTTCAGCTCAACCGACCAGGTAGCATATCGGTGCACTTCATCTAAGATTAGGAATTCGCCCCCGTTTTTAACGAACTGATCTGCTAACTCTAATAAGGTATTGTTGGCAAAGTAAATATCATCCAAGCTAACATAAAGCGTTCGGTTCCCTAGTGGAAGCTCTAAGCGAGCATATTGGAGCAATAGCGTAGTTTTTCCTACTCCCCTCGCCCCCCTGATGCCAATCATACGGTCTTGCCAATCAACCTTACGGATAAAATCACGAACAAAGTTGGTAGATATTCCCGATATTTTTCTTAGAAATTTTTCAAAAAGTTGTTCCATATGCTTTCCCTATAAAGCAAAATTAGCTAAAAAATGCTTTTTACAAAAAGCACTTTTAATCCCTCGGTACCGAAAAGCAACTATCCTATCATCGTTGATTACTAAAACCATAACACAATAGCACCCCAGCACGATAACCCCAAAAGTAGTATGCATGACGAACATTTTCTTTGTATATTGCGTCATTCCGTTAGTAGAAACTTTTAATCCGTAAGCATATGGACGCATATATTGTAGGTGGCTATCGTACCGCCGTAGGAAAAGCTAAAAAAGGCGGTTTCCGCTTCACTCGCCCTGATGATTTGGCCGTCGAAGTTATAAATCACCTAGTTGGCTCAGTAGAAGGGCTCACACCTGAGATGATCGATGATTTAATTGTGGGAAATGCTGTTCCCGAAGCAGAGCAGGGGATGCAGATGGGCCGACTAATTTCACTAATGGCTCTAGGACGCGAAGTACCCGGTATGATTATTAATCGTTACTGTGGCTCGGGAGTAGAAGCCATCAACATTGCTTCGGCTCGGGTACACGCGGGTATGGCCGATTGTATCATTGCCGGAGGCACCGAGTCGATGTCGATGGTACCCATGATGGGACATAAAACTGCTCTGAACTTTAAGATTGCTAAAGAGCATCCCGAGTACTACACCAGTATGGGCTTAACTGCTGAAGAAGTAGCGAAGGATTATAGCGTATCCCGCGAGGATATGGATGAGTTTGCCTACCACTCGCACATGCGAGCGATGGACGCCATTAAAGAAGGTCGCTTTAAAGATGAGATTATTCCGGTGACTGTACACGAAACCTACGTAGACGAAAGCGGAGAACGCAAGCAGCGCGAGTTTACGGTAGATACCGACGAAGGCCCCCGTCCCGACACCAACCAAGAGGCTTTAGCCAAATTGAGACCAGTCTTTCGTCAAGGCGGCACCGTTACGGCGGGCAACTCCTCGCAGACTTCCGATGGAGCAGCTTTTGTGCTAGTGATGTCGGAGAAAATGGTGAACCAATTAGGTTTACAACCCCAAGCCCGAATGATGAGCTACTGCGTAGCCGGAGTTGATCCGCGCATTATGGGCATTGGTCCAGTAAAAGCCATTCCGAAGGCGCTAGACCGTGCCGGATTAAAACTAGCGGATATTGATCAGATTGAACTGAATGAAGCCTTTGCTGCTCAAGCATTAGCAGTAGGCCGGGAGTTGGATATTGATATGGAGAAGTTGAACGTGAACGGCGGAGCTATCGCTCTCGGTCATCCACTCGGTTGCACCGGAGCCAAATTGACTATTCAGTTGATTAATGAGATGCGCCGCCGTAAGCAGAAGTACGGTATGGTAACGGCTTGCGTAGGGGGTGGCCAAGGCGTGGCTGGTGTGTTTGAGTTTTTGAATTGATTTTTCAAGACATCCGAAGTTTTGGAAACTTCGGATGTCTTTCTTCTTTGAAATATCTTAGAAGATTATAAGTTAGCTCAGTAGATTTTCCTGCCAGGCTTTTTTATTGCATACCCGACTCTCCTTCTTCTACATAAAGCGGTTCGTTACGGGCAAAATCGTAAAGGGTAAGCTGGCGGAGCGTGTAGTAAGCCGCCCAAAAATCACTCAATGACTGGATGTACTGCTGGCGAGCGTTATCTTTCTTCTCCAGGGCTTGATTCAAATCGGTAATATCAACCTTACCAATCAGGTAGCGTTGCTTGGCAATTTCGTAACTGCGGTTGGCAATGTCATCGGCAGTCTCAGCTATCTCTACTTGGTTACGCAGCATATCAAAAGTACGTACTTGGGTATATACCTCTTGCTCAAAGTTTATTTTTTCCTGCTCTACGGTGTATTGCGCTAATTTATAGCTAGCTTGTGCCTGTTTCACTTGTGATTTGGTTCTGCCCCAATCTAGTATTGGAATACTAAACTCAACCTGTAACCGCTGTTGATTTTCCGGATCATTGTACAAATCTATGAATTCATCAGAACGTTGCGTTAAGCCGTAAGAAGCTGATATATCTACACTTAGCCCACTTTCTCCCTTAGCTAAAGCAACACGGCTTTCAGCTTCTTTAAGTCGGCGAACGTAGGCTACTGCATCGCTTCGGTTGTTTAAAGCTTCCTGAATAGCTACCTCCGAGTCTACTGTAAATACTGGAATATCATTGGGTAATGTTAGCACAACATCTTGTTTATCATTGAGTCCAATAAACGTTTTGAGCGACAGGCTTGAGGTCTCTAAATCTAACTCAGCTTGGGCGAACTGTTGGCGGGCCTCCATCACGTTTAGCTCCGATTGTAGCAGTAAATTCTCACCAATCTTACCTAGATTGAATCGCCCTTGAGCTATCTGAAAGATCGTATCGTTATTAGCTAAGTTAGTTTGGGCTAATTCTAGGGTAACTTGCGCTAACAATACATCGAAATATAGATCGGTAGCATCAATGGCAATTTGCTCTAAGTCTTCCGAATACACTTTACGCGACTCTTCGTAGCGTAAAGGCTCAATCAAATTATTCCACTTGAATGGGTTGTATTGAAATATCTGCTGATTGATACCGATGCGAGCCGGTTCTCCGGTATAACGGGTCACATCCCGTTCGTAATCATCAAATCGCTGAGCGTTAGAATTTAGAAATATCTCAGTTCCAGTATATCCAATAACCTGTCGGGCAAATAAATTGACCCTGGCTAGATTTTGCCGTACCGGGCGAAATTCTATCGTTCCGTCTTCTTGCGTAATAGGTTCATTCGCCCGATTAAAATCGGGTAATGTGCCGCTTAGAAATACATTGGGCATGTAGTCAGCTCGGAAGTCTCGCCACTCCCAGTAGCGATTCTCCTTTCTGGTCTCAGCCAGTAGCGCGTCGGGCGAACGACCCAAAGCAATATCTACGATTTCGGGCAAATTATATTGTCGGGCAAGCGAGTCCTGGGCTACGGCTGGTTTTAGGGTGAGCAGTAGCAAGAAAAGTGAAAACCAATATGATTTATTCATAGCGAAGCGAGGTGATAGGGTCTTGGTTGGCTGCTCGGCGAGCCGGGGCAATACCGAAGATTAAACCTACGGTAGCGGCTACACCAAACGATAGTATAATGGAAAATGGAGTAATTACCGTAGGAATATCGGCCACCTGGGAAATTCCCATTGCAATGGTAATACCTAGAATTATTCCAATTAGTCCGCCACTGATACTGATTAATATGGCCTCAAACAGAAACTGCCAGATAATGTCGGTTTTTTGTGCTCCGACGGCCAATCGCAATCCAATCTCCTTGATGCGCTCCATTACCGAGGCTAACATGATATTCATAATACCGATACCTCCGACTAGCAGCGAGATTCCGGCTAGTGCCCCTAACACAATGTTGAAAATTTGATTAGTGCGCTGCTGCTGCTTAATCAGCATTTCGGGGATGGTTACCTCAAAATCGACCATGCCGAAGTGCCGTCGTTCTAACATGCGCGATGACACCTCCGCAATCCGGCTGAGTGCATTAGTTTCTTCCGCTTGTACTACTAAACGGTCAATTTGGTGATAGTTACGCTGCTCCGTCAACTCCGCAGTGGTAGCCTCTTCATTATCCCCTCGACTTCTATTACGAGCCTTGGCCGCTTCAATTTGTGCTTGGGTAATTAGTGATCGATCTCGGTAACGAATGAGGACGGTATTGATGGGTACGTAAACATCCATATTATAATCGCGAATACCCAACCGACTAATATTCTCATCCGTAATTAACCGAGGTTCCAGTACTCCCACAATCCGTAACCACTGGTTCCCTACTTTAATGTGCTTATCAATCGGCTCCTGTTCACTAAAGAACCGAGATTGAATTCCTTTCCCAATAATGCATACCCGATCGCCCTCCCGTATCTGGCGTTCACTAAATAGCTCTCCTTCAGCCAACTGGAAATTAGCAATGTCAAAGTAATAATTGTTTACTCCCACCAGCTTAGCCGAACGACGTATGCCATTGGTAATTAGATATTTATCAAGAATAATCTCAGGGCTAATTTTGGCAATACCAGGAATAATATTTTGAATACTTTGGGCATCAGCCAGGGAAAGTCCGGGAGAGAATTTTGGTTTATTGGCTGATACGGTAGTCGCCTGCAAATCTTCTTCGGTTTGCTCAATAACTGGGCTAATCACAATATTATTCACCCCGATTAGGCGAATCTGATCCAGTATTTCCTGTTGAGCTCCGGCTCCGATGCCTAGCATTGCAATGACGGCAGCTACCCCGAAAATAATGCCCAGCGCGGTAAGCATAGAGCGCAGCTTGTTAGCCAAAACTGCCTCCAAGGCCAATGAGAAATTAGCGAGTATTTTCTCAGTCATTACCCCGATCAGTTAGTGGCTGGGGGCCTTCTTCCAGATAAGCAATAGGCTTGTCTTCGGCGTTGTTCGGGATAGACAAAAACACTTCATCGTTTTCTTCTAACCCCTGAGCCACCACAACCATATCGTTACCTTTGGTTCCCAGATTAATTTGCTGCTTTACGGTAGACAGACCAGTTTTCTTGAAAACGTAGGTAAGTGAATCCCCCTGACTATGAATAGCTTCTAATGGAACTAGCAACACATCTTCAATATAGTTGGTGATAATAGCATTACTGGTAGTCATAGCCGGGCGAAGGGTTGTATCATTCTCGTTCACCTCTACGGTTACCTCAAATACCTTAGCATCACTATTCGGTCGCTGCTCTCCGATATTTGCCACTTGGGTTACCTTACCGGTTAATTTTTTATCCGGAAAAGCATCTAACCCAATTTCTACTTCTTGTCCAGTTGTTACCCGACTAATATCTACTTCGTTCACGTAGGTACGGGAAATCATAGAAGTAAGATCGGGCAACGTAGCGACCCGGGGATCCCAAGTGCGAATTTGTGATCCTTTTCCCTTTTTACTCCCATCCCAATCCCGAACGTAGATAACCATACCATTTTCGGGAGCAGTGATGGTAAGTTCTCGTAACAACCTTTGTAGTTTCTCTAAGTCTCGCTTATCGTCGAGGAGCTTGGTAGAGGATTGTGCCATTTCAGACACGCTCTTTCGGCGTAATAATTGATATTCCTGCTTGCCCTGTTCCAGTGCCCGCTCGGCCTTTTCAGAGTCTAGTTCATTTTGTTTGATGGTGGCCGGAGGCTCAAATTTAGACTGTTCTAGTATCAGTTGCTTCTGCTCCAGATCATACTGAAGATTAACAATTTTGTCTCGTTGTTCGCGTAAAGTAATCGCCGTATCAATTTGAGTCTGCTCATACTTGTTCATACTTTCTTCCACTTCTAACTCTTCTTCTCGAATTTTATCCATCAGTTCAGAGGCATCAAGTCGAGCGACCATATCTCCCTTTTTCACCACTGTACCTTCAGATACAATATCGTCGATATTTACCTGATATATACGAGCCTGAGGTAACCCATTGGGCCCCATAATTTGTACTGAATTCTTAGCTTCCAGTTCTCCGGTAACGGTTACATCAACTTGTAGATCGTCGCGTTTCACTTTAGTGGTGAGGTCAATTCCTTCTTCAGAACTTGATCCACTAAAGAAAATGAAGTAGCCCGCAATTAGCACGACTACGATGGCCAGGGGAATTCCAACTTTTTTCAACATAGATATGAGTATGAGAGGTTATTGTTCTTAATACTTCGGTTGAATAGTTCAACTAATCGATTGTTCAACTATTGAGCTTATCATTCTTCACTATCCATCAGTCACCAATCACTATGCATTGCTCATTGCACATTGTTCATTGTTTCCACCTGATTGCGCGTAATGTTCTCATTAATCTTATCTGTCTCAATCAATCCGTCCTTTAGGCGAATAATCCGATGGGAGTAATGGGCGATGTCATCTTCGTGGGTTACCATAATGATGGTGTTCCCCTGATCGTGTAAGTCCTGAAACAAATCCATTACGTCGTAAGATGTTTTGGTGTCGAGATTCCCCGTTGGCTCATCTGCCAGAATGATACTGGGATTGTTAATCAGTGCCCGCGCAATAGCGACTCGCTGCCGTTGCCCTCCCGAAAGTTCGTTAGGCTTATGGTAGGCTCGGTCGCCTAAACCCACGCTGCTCAGTACTTCCATCGCGCGATCGTGCCGATCGGCTTTACCTACTCCGGCGTAAATCAATGGTAAGGCTACATTATCTAGGGCAGAAGAGCGGGGCAGTAGATTAAACGTCTGGAAGACGAAGCCAATTTCCTTATTCCGGATCGTAGCTAAGTCACTTTCAGAAAGATCACTTACGTTATTATTATTCAGAATGTAGGTGCCCGAAGTAGGAGTATCCAAACAACCCACTATATTCATCAACGTAGATTTTCCCGAGCCAGAAGGCCCCATGAAAGCCACGTACTCCCCCTGGTTTACTTGAATGGAAATATCTTTGAGTGCGTGTACTTTTTCCCCACCCATGCGGTAGGTTTTCGCAATGTGCTGGGTCTCAATAATTGAGCTCATAGGTAGGAACGGGTAAAAGTGTAATTTTGGCGACGTTTGAAAAAATAATATAATTGAGTAACGGTCGTTGACGCTTACTATTTCTTGGTACTACAGAAATTTACAACTTTTTTATTCTCCTCAGACTCTTTTCACATTATTTAACATTTAATGAGAAGGGTTTAGGCAGAATACTTAAACATTCTTAAGTACACGTTACACCTTTCAGATAATTCGAGCCATAATCACTAATGCCAGACCCACGATAAAAAATGTAAACATCGCGTAGATCAATCGTTGGGTTTTGGACGGAGCTTCGGCAAACTCCCGCCAGACAAATACTCCCCAGGCCGCGGCAACCATGGTAGCGCCTTGCCCTAATCCGTAGGAGATGGCAAATCCGGCTTGCTCGGAAGTTAGCATACTGAATGACATGCCTACGCACCAGATAGCTCCACCCAAAATTCCAATCAAGTGCAGACGGAGGTTACCTTGGGAAAAATAGTCGGCGTAACTTACCTTCTCACCTTTGAGGGGGCGGTACATAAAGAAGGTGTTCCAAAGGAAGTTAGACAGAAATATCCCGATAGAAAATACAAATACTGCAGTGTACGGAGTCATCAGTCCGGCTTGAGGATACTCAAAATCGGTAGCGACCGAAGCAGCTACAAACCGAAAGAAAAAGCCCATAAGCACTCCAGCAACAATTGATAACCACAGCCCTTTGTTAGAAACTGATGCTCCTTGTTCTTTCTGCCGATAAGCCATTGCATCTAGCACAACAGCGACTGTGACCAACAACACTCCCCCGAACAGAATCCACGGGTTACCGACCGGCACCGCTACGTAGTTAACGATCACTCCTAGTACTAACGCCAGACCAATTCCCACTGGAAAGGCAACGGCCATTCCGGCAATATCGATAGCAGCTACTAGTAGCAAATTCGCAATATTAAATACTACTCCACCAATAAAAGCGGACTGAAGGGCTGAACCTTCGGCCTGTTGTAAATCCTCCCAAAAGCTACGACCTAGTTCTCCGTTGCTTCCTATCGTAAGACTAAAAATCAGTGATAGTAGTACAATACCTAAGGTATAATCCCAGTAGAATAATTGAAACGGCCACTTTTGCGTTGCCAGCTTCTGCGTATTTGCCCAGGAACCCCAGCATAGCATGGTGATGATCAGCAGAATCACAGCTGTGGTATATGATTCAATAATAAGCATCTCGGAATTTATTTATTGCCCTTCGCTACTTGCACCTCAATTTTCCGAAACATGTCACCAAAGATTTTGTCTCGGTTCAGGTGAGTTACTACCCGATAAAGGTGACGACGATTATCAAAGCTGTAGGTTTTTTCATTGGTCAAAATAGGAGCAGGGCGTAGCTCAGTCTGAAACCAGTCGGGATTAACGGCGTAAGCGATGGCTGATATATCCCATACTACCTTTGACCAAGCGTATTCATCGGCATTGACTTCTTTAGGGTATTGGCTAAAGATTTCTAGCAAATAATCCCCAATGGCACCCTGTCCTTTTAAGTATTTCTCGGCTTCAGGAATTGACAGCAAGAGGTGCGAAGTGACGGGTTGGGTAGGGATCTGCACCAGCGGCACACCTGAATCAAACATCACCTTAGAAGATAGTACATCTTGCTGTAGGTTAAACTCGCTGGCGAACGGCCAATTTAGGCCTTTTCCACCGAGCCAAACTACCACGATTTTTTCTACGATACTAGGCTCCAGTAAAATAGCGGAAGCTACATTGGTGGGTGCGCCTAGTGTGAGAACATACAACGGCTCATCCGAACTTTTAGCCCGGTCAATTAGGTCTCGCGCGGCATCGCTTTCTACCGGCTCGTTATAATCAGTTAAAAACCGCTCAGAACCTCGGTAAACAAAACCATCAGCCGAAGTTTCGGTACGTTCCAGTAAGCGAAGAATTTCTTCGTAGCTTTTCTCCATACCTTCTCCGGCACTCTCAGACCGATGGTTTTTGAAGGGAGCCGCATAGATGGCTTCTACATTGAGTTGCTCCGGCGAGAAAAGAGCGTACACCACGGCAAATTGATCGTCAATTTCATTGTAGGTATCGGTATCAATCACCACCCGGAGGGGAGTCTCGGGAGGTGAAAGTCGTTCAATGCGCTGTTCTGCGGGAAGGTTTGAGTACTGCTGAGCGAAGATAGGAACACTTAGAAATAGCAGCCCTATCAATAGGCGAGAATATAACATTAGGGTTGTGTATTACGGGTAAACTCCAGCAATATACAAAAAAGACCGAAAGGAAGCTCTCATGAAGCTTTTCGGCCTTATTACTTTACTATTTATGAGCTCCCTCAAATAAGAAAGCCATCCGCTCCTTACAAACTTTGATCTCCCAGGTCTACGACTTGCAGGTTATTTTTAGCGTTAGCCAGGATAAACTGACGCTTAGGATAAGAAAGCTGATTGAGCCGATCTAGTAGCTCTAACATGTAGATATTGTAGTCTTCACGAAGCTCATCCCGGATAGGTTCCGAGGAAGGCATTTCTAAAGAAAGAGCGTCTACCGCTTTGCCGTTTTTCCAGATGCGATAATCGAGGTGAGGTCCGGTAGAGATTCCGGTGCTGCCTACGTAGCCAATTATATCTCCTTGTTGTACTCTTTTACCCGGACGAATCTCTTCACCGTATTTAGATAAGTGCATGTACCCGGTAGTGTAGGTTCCATTATGCTTAATTTTTACAAAATGCCCCGCGCCACCGCTGTAGTTTGCTTTGGTAACTACCCCATCTCCTACTGCTCGTACGGGGGTTCCGGTAGGTGCGGCGTAGTCAATACCGTAGTGAGGTCGCCGTACTTTCAGCACTGGGTGTAGGCGATTGTGAGAAAAGCGAGAGCTGATTCGGGAGTAGCGGAGCGGAGCTTTCAAAAAGGCTTTCCGCAGACTGTTTCCTTCTTCATCAAAATATTCTTCCTTCCCTTGCTGATCGTAGTAGAAAGCGTAGTAGTCTTCATCCGTTCGCTCGAAGTGAGCTGCCAGAATCTTACCTACCCCCACTTGTTCACCCCTAATCTGCACTTCTTCGTAAATTAGTTTGAAGCGATCTCCCTTCTGCACTTTAAATAAGTCGAGTTGCCAAGCGTATAGTTCGGCCATTGTAGCAGCTAACTCGGGCGAAGCTCCTCCATCCTGAAGAGTTTGATAAAGCGAATAATCGATAATACCCGTAAACTCTTTTACCAACGTATCAATTTCATGCTGCCCTTTGTAGATATTCACCGAGTCGGTCAGATCAAAGACTATGTACTCCAGATTCGACGGTTCATAGATAAAATATTGGGCTGTTGAAGCTGAATCTTCACTGCACAATAGTGTATAGTCCCGATTTTCCCGAATCTTCCGCACATCAAACACCTGACGGGATCGTTTGGCTAAGCGGTCAATAATTCCGTAAGATACGTTGTAGTTACGTAGTATCTGCGACAAAAACTGGTTTGGCTTGACGGTGGCTTCAACTACTTTAAAGCTATCTACCTCAATTCCGTACAGGAGATGGGGCTCAGATTTCACTGGCTCAGGAGGCACTATAGTTGCCTGTACCGCAACTGTGTCGGGCAATGCTGAAGATTCATCAGGAATTATTTCATCGGCAAAAAAGTAGTACACTCCCAGTACTCCCAGCGTGGGAACCAGCAGAGCCGATAGCTTTAGTAGGTACGCTCTTATTTTCAATTTATCCGTTATTTACAATTTCTAATTGAAATTATTATAAATTATCAGCATTCTATTAGCAGTTTTACAAAATGCGGTGAAAACTACGATTATTAAAATAATAATTCTTGAAAATTTTTATTATTTCCTACAAGGTCAGGAATATCTAAAAACTGTTTACTTATTCATATGGTTATTTTTTCTTTAGACTATTTTTTCTTCAACATTCATTCACAGAATATCTTAATAGCTGTTGGTTATCATACATCATCAATATCGACAAAAGAATCGTCGTAATTATCTGACATTCAATGATATTTGCATATGCAAATATGCGGTTTTTTCTCATCCTTTATATCTTCTATCTTTGACCAAATGAATTGACCCTATGGATAAATATTCGTACATCTCCAACGCGCACGCTAGCTACATTGACGAACTCTACCAGTCGTACCAACAAGACCCCGAGTCAGTAGATGAAAGCTGGCAGAAATTTTTTGAGGGTTTTAATTTTTCTCTGGAACGCTTCGGTAAAAATGGTGCTTCCTCTACTAATGGTACTGCTGTATCTCAGACTCCGGCTAATAAGGAGATTGGCGTAAAAAAACTAATTAGAAATTATCGCCGTCGGGGACACTTAGAGTCCGACACCAACCCAGTTCGTACTCGGCGCGATCGTCAGGCGCAACTTGGTATTGAGTACTACGGCCTTACTGAAGGTGACCTAAGTACTACCTTCGTGGCAGGTGAAGAAATAGGCATTGGCCCGGCCACGCTCCAAGAAATTATTGATACGCTTCGTAAGGCATACGTAAGCACCATTGGCTTTGAATATACCTACATTCGCGACCGGGAAGCAGTAGAATGGATGAAGAAACAAGCGGAGCAAACTCTGCTCACTCACTCTACTTCTGCCGAGGAGAAAAAGCGTACGCTTACGAAGCTTAACGAAGCGGTAGTCTTCGAAAACTTTTTGCATACCAAGTATCTCGGGCAAAAGCGATTTTCGCTGGAAGGAGGAGAAACGACCATTCCGGCACTAGACGGAATCATCAACCATGCTGCTGAATTTGGAGTAGAAGAAGTTGCTATCGGTATGGCTCACCGGGGGCGGCTAAATGTGCTTGCCAACATTATGGGTAAGACCTACGAGCAGATTTTTAATGAATTTGAGGGAGCGGCTGATCCGGATCAGTCGCACGGCGATGGCGATGTAAAGTATCACTTGGGGTACTCTAGCGACGTCACTACTCCCAGTGGAAAACACGTAAACTTAAAGCTAAACCCTAACCCTTCGCATTTGGAGGCGGTTGACCCGGTAGTAGAAGGGTTTGTTCGGGCAAAGGCCGATCGGCACTACGATAGTGACTATGACCGTATCTTACCCATCCTTATTCACGGTGATGCAGCCGTAGCTGGTCAAGGCATTGTGTATGAAGTAGCGCAAATGTCGCAACTGGAAGGATACTACACCGGAGGAACCATTCACTTTGTAATTAACAACCAAGTGGGTTTTACTACCGACTTTGACGATGCGCGTACCAGTGTTTACTGTACCGATGTAGCAAAGGTAATTGACAGTCCGGTAATGCACGTTAATGGCGATGATCCGGAAGCAGTATTATTCTGCGTGAAAACGGCGGTAGAGTTTCGGCAGAAATTTAACCGTGACGTGTTTATCGATATGGTATGCTACCGAAGGCACGGACACAACGAGAGCGATGAGCCTAAGTTTACCCAGCCATCGCTGTACAGCGTAATCTCTAAGCACCCTAACCCTCGCGAGGTGTACAACAAAAAACTGATTGAGCGGGGTGATGTAGATGCTGAGTTAGCTGAAAATATGGATAAAGAATTCCGCGGCCTGCTGCAAGATCGGCTTGATATGGTGAAGCAGCAACCATTGCCTTACACCTATCAGGCGGTAGAGCAAGAGTGGCGCGACTTACGAAGGGCTACGGCGGATGACTTTCACGAGTCGCCCTCAACCGGCATTTCTGCCGATGTAATCAACCAAGTAGCCGAAGCATTAACTACGCTGCCAGAAGGCTTTAAACCAATCCGCCAGATTGATAAGCAGTTTAAGCAGCGCAAAGAAATCTTCTTTAAGAAGAAAGAACTCAACTGGGCGGCAGCTGAGCTACTGGCTTATGGTTCTATTCTGGCCGAAGGAAAGATTGTACGTTTAGCCGGGCAAGACACCCAACGCGGTACATTTTCGCACCGCCACGCCGTAATTAACGATGCTGAAACCAACGAACCCTACAGCAGCTTAGACCATATTTCAGAAAATCAGGCTGACTTTCATATCTATAATTCGCTACTATCGGAGTACGGAGCACTGGGTTTTGAATTTGGGTACGCCATGACTAACCCCAACGCTTTGGTAATTTGGGAAGCCCAATTTGGTGATTTTGTCAATGGTGCTCAGGTGATGATTGACCAATTCATTACCACCTCCGAAACTAAGTGGCGAAGAATGACCGGTTTAGTCATGCTGCTGCCCCACGGCTACGAAGGCCAGGGTCCCGAGCATTCCAATGCGCGTCCCGAACGCTTCCTGCAACTCAGTGCTGACCTGAACATTGTGGTAGCCAATATCACTGAGCCGTCTAACTTCTTCCACGCATTACGCCGACAACTGGCTTGGCCGTTTCGTAAGCCACTTATCATTATGTCGCCTAAATCGTTGCTGCGTCACCCAAAAGTGGTATCACCGATAAAAGAATTTACCGAGGGCTCTTTCCGCGAAGTAATTGATGACCCTAACATCAAAACGCTGAAGTCCGTTAAAAAGGTGTTGGTCTGTACTGGTAAGGTTTACTACGATTTGCTGGAGCGTCAGGAACGTGAAAAGCGAAAAGACGTAGCCATTGTCCGGTTGGAGCAACTTCATCCGTTCCCAGAGAAGCAGTTTACCAAAGTGCTGATGCGTTACAAGAATGCTAAAGCGTACTGGGTGCAAGAAGAACCCGAAAATATGGGAGCATGGTCGTACTTATTACGTACGTATCGTCAAACTGAAATTGAACTAATATCTCGCAAGCCTAGCGCATCTCCGGCTACGGGCTACGGAAAGCTTCATACTAAAGAGCAAGAAGAAATTATTAACAAAGCATTCGCTTAGAAAACAAGTATTATGAGCCAGGAAATTAAAGTACCCACGGTAGGGGAGTCCATCACCGAGGTCACCATTGCCGAGTGGGTAAAGAATGATGGGGATTATGTGGAGATGGACGAAGTAATCGCCGAGTTAGAATCGGATAAGGCTACGTTTGAACTGAACGCGCCCCACGCCGGTACGCTTCAAACCAAAGCTAACGAAGGCGATACATTAGAGGTCGGAGCCATCATTTGCGAAATTGACCCCGACGGAAAATCTAACGGAAAATCCTCTGAGCCAAAAGAAGAGCAAAGCACCTCGGCTTCTGCCGAAGAGCCAGCTTCTGATAAAAGCGATAGCCCAAGTGCCACATCTTCTTCATCGGAAGCAAAAGCAACCGGGGAGGTAGTAGAAATGAAAATTCCGGCGGTAGGTGAGTCAATCACTGAGGTAGCTATCTCAGAGTGGCTGAAGAAGGATGGTGACTACGTAGGAATGGACGAAGTAATTGCTGAGATAGAATCAGATAAAGCCACGTTTGAGCTAACCGCCGAAGCCGCCGGCACCTTACAAATTGTAGCTGAAACCGGACAGACGCTGGAAATTGGTGCACTAGCTTGCCGTATTGAAGTAGGTGAGCCAGCGGCTACTGAGGCAAGCCCTTCCACGAACGATTCAGCAAGTACCGATAAGCCAGACGAAAAGTCTTCGTCAGCAGCAGCAGCTCCCAGTAATGGTCAGAGCTACGCTACAGGACATGCTTCTCCGGCGGCAGCCAAAATCCTCGCTGAAAAAGGGATTGATCCCAACGATGTGCAAGGCTCCGGTCGTGATGGCCGTATTACCAAAGAGGACGCAGTAGAAGCTAAGAAGGCCTCCCCTAAACCTGCTGACAAATCTCTTTCTAAACAGGAATCATCCGAAGAATCAGGTACTTCGTCCGCCCCTCAGGGTGAACGACAGCAACGTCGGGAGAAAATGTCTTCACTACGGAAAACCATTTCCCGCCGACTAGTAGCTGCCAAGAACGAAACCGCCATGCTTACCACTTTTAACGAAGTGGATATGAAGCCCGTGATGGACTTGCGGAAGAAGTACAAGGAAATGTTTAAGGAGAAGTACGAAGTTGGCTTAGGCTTTATGTCGTTCTTCACCAAGGCGGCTTGTCAGGCATTGCAAGAGTGGCCCGCTGTAAACGCCATGCTCGACGAAAATGAAATTGTCTACAACGACTACTGCGATGTATCCATTGCGGTTTCTTCCCCCAAAGGTTTAGTGGTTCCGGTAATTCGCAATGCCGAACAGCTTTCCTTTGACCAGGTGGAGAAAGAAGTAGTTCGCTTAGCCGTGAAGGCGCGTGACGGAAAATTGAGTATCGACGAAATGACCGGGGGAACGTTTACCATCACCAACGGTGGAATCTTCGGCTCTATGCTTTCTACCCCAATCATCAACCAACCACAGTCGGCTATTCTGGGTATGCACAATATTGTGCAACGTCCGGTAGCCGTCAATGGCGAGGTAGTAATTCGCCCGGTAATGTACGTAGCCCTATCTTACGATCACCGCATCGTCGATGGCCGGGAATCGGTGAGCTTTCTGTACCGGATTAAAGAACTGATTGAAGACCCAAATCGGTTGCTGTTGGGAATTTGATGGCAAAATTTGTTTGTATTATTGCGTTGTTTGCGCCTATCATTAGTTGTCAGACAAATCGTGAATCTATGGAGAAAGTTATTAACGACTATATCGAGGCGTACAATAGTTTTAATGTCCCAGGCATGACCGAACATCTAAGCGACGATGTAGTTTTCCAGAACGTTTCTGGGGGTGAATCAATACTAGAACTCACTGGAAAAGAAGCCTTTAAGGCGCAAGCAGAACAGGCCAAGAATCTATTCAAAAGTCGGAAGCAAACAATAGAAGACGTTCAAATTGTCGGCGATACCGCTGAAGTAACTGTTGACTATTTAGGCGTGCTAGCCCAAGACTTACCGAATGGACTATCTGCCGGGGATACGATACAGCTATCGGGGAAATCTATTTTTCACTTTGAAGATGGAAAAATCACCAAACTTCGGGACGAAAGTTGAGGCACTGTATCAATCACTCTTACAAATTAAAGTACCCTCCCACCTTGAACCACAAGCGCGTACGGAAACCCTCCGCAATATAGCGGTCGGTGCGGTAGTCGAATCCTGCTTCCAGCTTGGCTTTCCGGCTAAAGTAATGCCCTAGCGAAGTCACCAGCCGATTTTCAAATTCGCTATCGCCCCCCTGATACGCGTAAATTACCTCGTCCGACAGCAGTAAGTAGAACTCACCCGGCTCTAACGACTGACCGGAGAGCGGGATCTCGAACGACAGTCGATAGCGAGCGCGCAGTTCGGTGGCTTCGCTTGGGTGGTAGGTCTGGTCGGTACGCAGACGGTGGCCCAGACGAGAACTTCTCAGTCGCTGAACGTAGGCAATCTGCTGGATAGATCGATGGGTGTTAACTCCATCGCCGCCCTCGAGCCGATATTGGTAACCAACCGAGGCTTTCCAGAAGGGGTTGAAGGATGTGGTAACGAATCCCTGCAAATCAGTGCGATAGTGAAAATATTCCCAGCGTTCGTCTTCCGGGTTGCGGTTGTCGTAGCTTCGGTGCTGTGACTCTACCTTGAAGGTGAGCTTTACCCAATCGCTTACCGAACCAGTAAGGGACGCTTCAGGAAAGAAGCCAGTATTGACCACATTTTCCTGAGCCAAAGTACGAAGGGAAAGACACATCAATGTGCCCAGCAGTAGCCACTTCATCTAATATAGTAAGTTATCGGTTGGTCGCAGTATGATTCTTTTTCGCTCCTGCAACTGCCCTTGGCCATCAAATAGTCCTTCCCACAAAGCCTTACTTTGGCGGTTCTTACCGTAAAATTCTATTTCGTAACGATACGTCACTTCTTCGGCAGGCTCGCCTTGCACCACCGCACGTACTACCTCGGGCGAACCGGTAAGTTGTTGCTGAATTTTTCGGATGCGGTGCTTAATGTAAGTGGTATCAAGATAAGCTACTATTCCCTGGTGAGCAGCTTTCGGTAAGTCGCGCATCCTAACAATTATTTCAATGTCCTGAAGCACCCCGTCTTCGCCAAACTCCACACTGTGCCACGCCCCACGATGCCGCAATTTGGCCTCATAGCTGGTTTCACCCGATGACTTTTCCAGATACCAGCGAAGCCGAGGGGTTTGGCTATACGTTTCGTGAAGCCACGCTCGGGCTGCTGACGGCACCTGGGAAGAACTAACAGTGCGTTCTACCTCTATCTTGTCTTGAGCGAAAAGCGTAACATTAGCCAGTAGCAATAGAACACCGATGCTGTATTTTGCGAATAAGAATAGTAGGCTGGTCTTTACATAGAAATAGCCAAAAATTACCATGATTAAAAAATTCCGGTGAAGGTGTTAACGGTAGTGAAAAAAGCAAACGCTAAAAAATCGATTTAAGAGCAATAACATGATTTTTCGGGTTCTTTAAAAACCAAATGACCGGAAGGACTACTAAAAATGCGTTTACCCTTTCTAAACCTAGCATAATCATCCTCGTTTACTATCTTTGACACTGTTCGTAATCAACATTTAACCAAAAAACAGATATGGATTTTGATGTAACCGTTATCGGTTCTGGTCCGGGCGGATACGTAGCGGCCATTCGCTGTGCCCAACTCGGCATGAAAACCGCTATTGTAGAAAAGTATAAAGCATTGGGTGGTACCTGCCTCAATGTGGGATGTATTCCCTCCAAAGCTCTGTTAGACTCTACTGAGCATTTTCATAATGCCCAAGCGCATTTTGAGGAACACGGTATTGACCTAAAAGATTTGAAAGTAGATATGCCTCGCATGATTGATCGTAAGCGAGGAGTGGTGAAACAGACAACGGATGGCATTGATTTCTTGATGAAAAAAAACAAAATCACCGTCTACCACGGGATGGGTTCATTCAAGGATAAAACCACCATTGAGGTAAGGAAAGACGACGGAAAAACCGAAACCTTTACTTCTAAAAACACCATTATTGCGACCGGTTCCAAACCTTCTAGCTTACCGTCTGTTGAAATTGACAAAAAGCGGGTAATCACCAGCACCGAAGCATTAGAATTACAGAAGGTGCCTAAACACATGATTATTATCGGCGGAGGTTATATTGGTCTGGAACTAGGCTCGGTCTACGCCCGCTTGGGTTCCAAAATCACCGTGTTTGAATACATGGATCGAATTACTCCGCTTATTGATAAAACCCTTTCTAAAGAACTCACCAAAGTGCTGAAGAAACTGGACTTTGACTTTAAGCTCAAACATAAAGTGAGTTCCGTAAATAGTACATCTCGTCAGGTAACCGTTACGGCGGAAGACAGCAAGGGCGAAACGATAGAAGTGAAAGGCGATATTTGTTTAGTGAGTGTCGGTCGTCGTCCGTATACCGATGGATTAGGTTTGGATAATATTGGATTAGAAGTGAATAAGCAGGGCAAGGTTGAAGTAGACGATCATCTGAAGACCAAACTAGACAACATCTACGCTATTGGCGATGTAATTGATAAAGGCCCCATGTTGGCTCACAAAGCGGAAGAGGAAGGTGTATACGTAGCTGAACTGCTCGCCGGACAAAAGCCTCACCTGAATTACCTCCTAATCCCCAGTGTAATTTATACCTGGCCCGAAGTAGCCAGCGTAGGCTATACCGAAGAGCAGCTAAAGGAAGAAGGAAAGAAGTACAAAACCGGAACATTTCCCTTCAAAGCTTCCGGACGGGCTCGCGCCAGCATGGATACCGACGGACTAGTAAAAGTACTAGCCGATGCCGAAACCGACGAAATACTCGGAGTACACATGATTGGCCCCCGCGCCGCCGATATGATCGCCGAAGCTGTGGTTGCTATGGAATATCGTGCTTCCGCCGAGGACATCGCTCGCATGTCACACGCTCACCCAACATTCACTGAAGCAATGAAAGAAGCCAGCTTGGCTGCTACTGAGAATCGGGCGTTGCATATTTAGATTGTGTTAGGGTGTTCTAGTGTTTAGGTATTCTTGTGTTTAAGTGAGTACCATGATTTACTAGTTTGTTATCGGACAATGTAGAGGCATGTGACAAAAGGGGAGATTCAGAAAACTATAGATCTGTTAGTTTTGGAAAGACACAGTTTTCAAAATCGGATGTCTTAGTTTGATTGGGCTTTTTTTAGTATCAGTTATTATCGGAATTATCAGTATTGTGGGTTGGATAATAAACTGATAGACCTTGCCTCTACTTTAACACTGTCATACCACACACCATGTCGCCCGAGCAAACCAATAATCTATCTCACGTAGAGAACTATCGTCCGCAGCTGCTTAGCATCGCTTACAAACTACTGGGTAGTGTAGCCGATGCAGAAGATGTGGTACAGGATGCATTGCTAGATGTTGTGCAAAAAGTGCAGCAAGGAAAAGAAATAGAAAACATGGGAGGATACCTGGCAACCGCTACGGTACATACCTCCCTCAATCTGCTTAAAAAGCAACGGCGAGATCAGTATCCCGGCGTTTGGTTACCGGAACCCTACGAATGGTCGCATACTTTGGTAGAAGCCCAGCTAGATGTCCCCTACTCTTTTGTGTATTTGCTATCGGAGCTCAACCCTAAAGAGCGAGCGGTTTATCTATTACGCAAAAGCTTTGATTTGCCTTACGCTGACATTGCTGAGCAGTTGGATTTATCCGAATCGGCCTGCCGCAAACTGGAGCAACGCGCCCGCAAAAAGTTAGTTGAGACTGAGAAATTACAGATTGTCTCGCTAGAGCAGAAGCAACAACTGGTAGCCGCCTTTTTGCAGGCCACCCAGCAAGGCGATGTGTCAGCCCTAACCCGTTTGCTAAGGGAAGACATTGTGATTTACTCCGATGGAGGAGGGAAGAAAGTAGCAGCTACGCGCCCAATTATGGGACTCGATCGTTGTATCAAATTTATATTAGGCATCTATCAGAAGGAATCGTCAGCCACTTCGGTGCAATTTCGGTCTACTTCTCACGAGATCCGATTGCATATTTTTCAGCGGGGTCAGCTAGACACAGTTATCTTACTGGCCACTAAAAGCAACCAAATTCAGACGGTGTACTTACAACGTAATCCTGACAAGCTTTCCCGACTTACTGCCAATAAATGACATAGATGTATTGCGACAGCAGGTATATTGAGAAAAAGAAATTCTCTCTTTTGTCCCAAAACACCTTGCTGAATTGTCATAACTATAAACAAAATAGCTATGATCAAACGCATTCACTACATTTCAGGACTCACTATCGCCTCATTTGTGGGGATACACTTGCTTAATCACGTCTTGATTTTATTCGGCGAGACGGTTCATATCGCCTTTATGGAAGCTACTCGAGTGGTTTATCGCCACTGGCTGATAGAAAGTTTACTGTTGTTGGCCGTACTTACGCAAATCATATCTGGCCTCCGGTTGGCTACCGGTAAGCGTAAATCATTGATTGACTCCTACGATCGTTGGCAGGTGTACAGTGGTGGGTACCTGTCCTTCTTTTTGCTGATCCATGTAAGTGCTGTACTGGTGGGTCGCTATTATTTTACGGTAGACACCAATTTGTACTACGGTGCGGCCGGACTTAATACCTATCCCGATTGGTTGTTTTTCGTCCCCTACTACGGCTTGGCCATCGTTGCCTTCTTTATCCACGTTGCCACCATTCACTACCGTAAAATGCGACAGCTTCGTTCTCACCACGACCCCTCTCGGCAAGCACTAGTAATTATAATGTTAGGGGTACTACTAGCAATTATTATTCTGGTCGGGATGATTGGCATTACTATTCCGTCGGAGTATCAGAAATTGGGTGTACGATAATTTATGTCAACTTTATCTAAAATATACTAGCTTTGAGGCATCGCTCACTTAATAGGGTTATGATGCAAACACCTCTAGCGAAGTTTTGGGTATTTTTTTACTTAAGTCTACTATTTTTTGGCTGCCAATCATCGGAAACTGCTGAAACTGTAGAAGAATTGGCTCCTTCCCAGTACGTAGATTCGGCCAATTTAATTTACCAAATTCTGGCCGAGCGGGAAAACCCAATTCTTGACTCAGTCATCAATCATCCAGAAAATTTTGAGTTGCAGATTTTTTATACCCAGATTGATCGTGATTCGGCTAACCAACCCTCATTTACTTCGCACTACTACGGTATTGATACCAATAATTACTTTTATCCGGCGAGCACAGTGAAGATGCCCGCTGCCTTTCTGGCATTGGAAAAACTGAATGAGCTGGAAGTCGACGGGCTGACCAAATACTCCACCATGCTTACCGATAGCGCGTCGGATGGGCAAACGAGAGTGACAGAAGACACTACTTCCGAAAGTGGAATGCCATCGGTAGCGCACTACATCAAGAAGATATTTTTGGTGAGTGATAATGATGCTTTCAATCGGCTGTACGAATTTCTGGGACAAGAATACCTCAATGACCAACTGCACGAAAAGGGCTACGATCAGTTACACATCATTCATCGGTTAGCGATTTTCAATACTCCCGAACAGAATCGCCGGACGAATCCAGTTTCCTTTTACAATAACGCGAACATTCTGTACCAGCAAGATCTCACCGAGAGCAGTCGCGACTTCCGGGTGCAGACTCAGAACCTCCGCAAAGGTGTGGGTTTTATGCGGAACGATTCGCTGATTAACGAACCGAAGGATTTCAGTCAGAATAACTTCATCGCAGCGCGCACTTTGCAGGATATGCTGAAAGCCGTCATCTTTCCTGATGCCGTGCCCGAAGGTCAGCAATTTAATCTTACCGAAGACGACTACCAATTCTTGTACCGCTATATGTCGCAATTGCCGTCCGAGACTACCTTTCCCAACTACGTTGCCGATACCACCGAAGATTACTACGACAGTTACGTCAAATTCTTTTTATTCGGCGATACCAAAGAATCACTACCTAAAAACATTCGCATCTTCAATAAAATTGGGATGGCCTACGGCTACCTGACTGATAATGCCTACGTGGTAGACTTTGAGAGCAAGACCGAGTTTTTGCTGACGGCGGTAATTTATGTGAACGAGAACCAGATTCTGAACGACGGTGTTTACGAGTACGACGAAGTGGGCATCCCATTTCTGGCCGAACTAGGCCGAGCCGTCTTTGAGTATGAACTCGCCCGCGAACGACCCAACCTTCCCAATTTAAGTAGATACCAAGTGACGTATGATAAAAGTAACGAAGCTATGTAGTTATCTCTCTGCTGGGGGTTACACTTTCTCGTCATCGCGAACAAATGTGAAGCGATCTCACACTTCGATAACAGTTGTCAGAACCCACCTGCTTACTTCTGTGGTTCTCTGTAGCATGATAGCCGCCTGCTCTGAACCTGGACCATCTCTGAGTGAACGTGCTCTTCCTATCATCGACAGCGTTAAGACTAAGTACGCTCCAGATAAGCGGGTAGCATTGTTTGCTATCGAACCAATAGAAAAAGGCAACACGCTCATTCTGCGGGGTGAAACCGATCAGCCTACAGCTAAACAACAACTATTCGCGGCCTTAGATACTACCGAAATTATATATCAAGATAGTATTAATATGCTGCCTGAAACGTCGCTAGACGATGATACTTTGGGCGTAGTTTCCATTTCAGTCGCCAATATCCGTTCTCAACCCAAACATTCGGGTGAGTTGGCTACTCAGGCTACGATGGGCACCCCGCTGCGAATCTTGAAAAAACAGGGTGATTGGCACTTGGTGCAGACTCCTGATAAGTACATTAGTTGGATGCAAGGCAGTTTTCGACCCATGAATGCCGATACTTTTCAGACTTGGCAGGAAGCCGATAAAATTATTTACACTAATCCCTACGGATTTGCCTATCTGGATGAAAACATGGAGCATACCGTTGCTGACCTGGTGATGGGCAATATCATGGAGGTAAAAGATGAAAACCAAAGCGTGTACTGGGTGGAATTACCCGACGGACGGGAAGCCTACGTGAAACGAAATGAAGCAGTTATGCTGGATGACTGGCTCGCCGAGGTCAAAGCTACGGAAGAGTCGGTAGTGGAAACCGCCTTTCAGTTGATGGGCGTACCTTACCTCTGGGGTGGCACTTCAGCTAAAGGAGTGGATTGTAGCGGCTATACCAAAACCATCTACTTTATGAACGGTAAAGTGCTTCCCCGCGATGCTTCCCAGCAGGTACATGCCGGAGAATTAGTTGACGAAAACAAAAGCTTTAAAAACCTCCTTCCCGGCGATTTACTCTTCTTCGGACGGGCGGCTACCGATAGCACTCGCGAACGAGTGACTCACGTAGGTATGTGGATTGGCAACGATGAGTTCATTCACGCCCCCGGTCTAGAAGCTCACGTAAAAATTAGCAGTATCGATCCCGCATCAGACCACTACGACGAATTTAACCTAAACCGCTACCTCCGCACCAAACGTATGCTCACCAGCGACCGCGACATTCTGACCCTAAAGGATGTGAAGTTGTTCTAGTTTTTGTATCTTTCTTATATGGAACCTCTTGATACGTTAGATAAAAAGCTTAAAGACCTTCCCGAAGAAGCTCATTTAGAATTATTGGAATACGTCGATTATCTGTCGTACAAATATGCCGACAGATCAGAAGATAAGAGCAATTATGATGAATTGCTGGAAGAGTTACTGACTAATAGATACAAAACTTACCAACAAAACCCCGATTCAGCCTCTTCGTCAGAAGAATTCCGCCACCGTATTAATAAGAAGTTTGGCTGGAATGAATGACTATCAAGTTGTTATTCTGCAAGAAGCTCAAATTGATATTGAAGATACTATTGAGTGGTACGAAGGTCAACGCCAAGGTTTGGGTGAGACTTTCTTCTCTCGATACCTGTATACGGAAGAATTGCTTGCCAACAACCCATATTTGTATCAAGAAAATTTGCTTTTTGTCCGACGTGCCCTTATTAGCCGTACTTCATATGCGATCTATTACGCAGTAGATGAGCAAAATAAGATAGTTGAAATAATAGCGGTTCTACACCAAAAACGCGACCCGAAACTACTTAAGAGTAGAATTAATCTTTGAAACCTTACTTGATTACAGCTCCCCCAATTTTCGCATAGCATAAAACAGTGAAGCCACGTGCATAGATTGCACCAGCTTGTTTTCGTTGAGCAATTGCTTGACTTCCTCGATTGACATTAGTACCACTTCGATTTCTTCTCCGGTATCTAACTTCTGCTCGGTAGTTTTGCGAGCGTTGAGACATAGAAAAGAGATTGACAGATTGTTGTGGTTTGCCGGATTGGGTGATACCCGCGCTATTTCTTCCCAATTCTCACCGACGTAACCAGTTTCTTCCAATAGCTCCCGCTGCACCGCTTCCATTTCCGGTTCGCCGGGGTCTACGGCACCGCCGGGTAGTTCCAGAATGGCTTCACCGTAAGCGTGGCGATACTGACGAATCAGTACAATTTCCCGCTCGGGAGTAAGGGCGGTTACGTTCGCCCAATTGGGATATTCCAGTGTGTAGTAGGGCTCGATAATTTGCCCATTGGGCATCTCACAGACATCTGCTCGTACTTTAATCCAGCGGTCTTGTAGCAGATATTTTTGGGAGAGGGTTTTCCAGTTGAGATTTTTCAAGGGATAAAGATTAGTTACCCGCGCAAGATATAATTTCTATTGCTGAGCCAATAATCATTTTTTCCAGAGCCGTTTATTCACTACGCGCTCAATTACTTCTTCGCGATGATTGCGACTAATGGGAATACGGTGGGATTGGATGACGACTTCATGATTCTCAACAACTTCTATTTTCGGGATGGAGACTATATACGACTTATGTACTCGAATAAAATCTTGATGAGCTAATTTCTCCTCTACATTCTTTAGATACAGTAGTGTCATATATTTGCCGTGGACAGTGTGAATCACTACGTAGTTTTGCATCGCCTGCACGTACAGTATATCATTGAAGTAGATGCGCTCATATTTGCTATCGCATTTGATGAAAAAGTAGTCAGTTTCAGGGCCATTTGGAGAAGCATTCGGGGTAGTTGCAGTCGTTGGGTGAAGTAATTGGTGGTAGTCTTTGGCTTTGGTTACTGCCTTGAAAAACCGGGTGAACGTGATAGGCTTGAGCAGATAGTCCAACACATCTAGCTGGAAGCCTTCTAGTGCGTAACTGGGGTAGGCCGTAGTGATAATAACCAGCGGAGGGTTTTGAGCCATTTTCAAGAATTCAATACCACTGAGTACGGGCATCTGGATATCAAGGAAAATTAGATCAATGTCGTGTTCGTCTAGCAATTGGGTCAGCACTACCGGATTGTTACCTGACCCTACCAGTTGCAAGAATTCTACCTCACGCACATAATTAGCGATACACTCCCTAGCCAACGGTTCATCATCAATCGTTACACATTTTAGTACCATTCAAATGCTGGTTTCTTTTAGGAGAAGATCGGGCTGGGTAGCGTAGGCTTGCGGTTGAAGTTCAAGCGTGAGATGTACTTTAAATTGCTGATCTTCCGCTCGTACTGACAAGTCGTACTGTTCAGGGTAAAGTAAATCTAGGCGACGGCGAACATTCTTTAGTCCGATACCGCTGTAGTGATCCATCACATCCAGTGGCTCGCTTAACTCAGTTGTACTATTAGCAATATCTACGTGCAGTCGGTATTGTTTTAACTCAACATTAATAGAAATCCAGTTAGAATCATCCGAGTGTTGGGATACGTGTTTGAAGGCATTCTCCACAAAAGGCATCAGAATGAAGGGAGCAATAGTCAGGTTACCCGAAGGAAGGGACTCTAAATATACATTCACTGCCACATGATGATCTTGCCGAAGCTTCGCCAGTTCAATAAAATTTTCCAGATAACCCAATTCCCGTTCCAGTGGAATTTGCTGCTCGTTGCACTCGTACAACTGATAACGTAACAAATCCGAAAACTTAGCCAGTGACTCAGAGGCCTCATCTTGATCCTTATGAATAAGGACAAAGATAGAGTTAATGGTATTAAACAGAAAGTGTGGGTTGAACTGCGATTTGAGGAACTTGAGCTCAGTTTCCAGTTTTTCTTTTTCCAGTACTTGTTGCTTTCGTTCTAAGGCTTGCTGTTTTCGCTGAGCCTGTACCCAGTTTTTGGTGAGTTTAATACTCATGGCAAGTGTCATACTCGCCACGGTAGAGGGAAGCGCATTAGTTTTAAAAAGATGGAAATACTGGTCGGGGCTTACTTTGTACAGCTCCTCAAAAGTTTGATCCGACCACCAGGCACTCGCGTAATAGCCACTGATAATGAAAGCAGCCGTACTCACGCAAGTCAACAATAGTAGGCTCACGTATGCGCCGTATCGCCCTTTTTCCAGAAACTTAGGAATCAGGTAGTACAAGTTAAAGTATACTCCCAACGCCTGGAAAAGCACGTAGAAAATGAATTTGAATGAGTATACCGAGAAGAAGATACTGTTCGCCGCTTCCCAAATGCTACCAATACCCAACGCCCACCATAAATAATGGTAGAGCATCCAAAAGGGCAAATGGTAGAGTTTGTAGTGAAAGAACCATTCGTCGCGAGGGTTATTCATAAATAGCAGCTTATATCTCTTCAATATCGTCAGTAATCAGGCAGAGTGCAAACTACTCTCCCTATCTAGGGTAACGTAAACTATGGATTACAACTTATCAGTGGAGTATTGTAAGTGCTTGATTTTCAATGCCTCGCCCTTAAGCCGGGCAGGCTTTTACTTTTCCATCGATGAAAAGTAAACAAAAATCTAGGAAACCTTGAAACTCGCTACGCTCAGACAGCAAGCTTTCCCCCTAATATGGAAACTAAAAATACTTTAATTCATTGTTCACGTCAGAGTAATATCTTTTACCTAAGTACGGGCTTATTTTATCATTAGGCTGTTATCACTGCGTTATTCTTACGAATGCTCCGCCGTAATAATCTCCGGTAGGTTTATCTTGGTTATCATACTGTATCGATCTTAGCGTATATTCATCTTCGGAAACCCATCGGTATTCGTACCGCCGATAGGTATTCTTTGCTTCTCCTTCAAAGCTAATCTTTAGCGTTACATCTCCATTTTCATTCACCTTCCCCGTACCAATACCACTTCGGGACGGAAAGAAGCTGGAAGAATGGTGTACTTCTTGCGTTTCCGTATTATATACCCAGAGAATATGTCCTCGAGCTGAGGGAGCCTCCACCTTCCATAGCAAACTATTTTGCGTATTGAGTTCTTCGCATATACTGTAGTGATCCGGTATTTTAATAGACTCAAGCCCTTGATTAGTATTACCTTGTTCCCAGAGATTATCTTTCAAAGTCCATCTTCCAATGAACTTTTTAAATGGATTCGCAGGTCTTTTCTCGTATCGAAAGGTATCCAGAGGACTGCCTGTCTCTATTTCAATCTGTCGAGCATCACCTGCTTCAAAGTCTATTTCGTCTAAGGTGTATTTGTAGTATAAGTCGATTGGTTGCGTGAGAGGAAAGTCAACGGTCGCGGAATAAATCCCGTCATTATCGGCATCCGTCATTTTAATACCTTTCACCCAACTTAAAGGAGCTACACTGCCCCGGACTTGAACATTCAGTATCGAATCCTGAGCTATCGAGACTACCGAATTCACATCTACTGTAAAAGTGATATGTTCTACATTTTGCGAAAAACCCGGATTGCTGATTAGAAGACCCGATAGCGGCAGACACAAGGAAAGAGCCGTGATAAAATTTAGTGGAATCATATTAGGTGAAAGGTCTTGAATACGCTTAGAAAAAAATTATTTGCCAGACTGATTAAAGATTACTTTCCAGATTTTTAGTGAGTTATCTTCCAATCTTCTAAATACAAAGAGGTTATTGGTTCGGAAAGCTACGGGAGCATTCTGATTAGCCGGATAGAAGGTTCCGATGACTCGCCCTCTCATCAGCACCAGGTCAGGGTACGAATCAAGCTCAATAATTTCGTGTCTCATATCCGAATATCCGTAGGTTTTCTGTTCCTCCAGATGACGGCGCAATGCATCTTTATCCGTATTGGCTGGGTAGCCAGGAGCCATATGTACTAGATCGTCTACCCAAATTTCAAGCTTTCTATCCAGGCTAGCATCATTATCATCCAGGACGCTTAAAATTGCCTGCACGGCTGCTTGGTCATTCTGAGCGTTATAAGATGGTTCGTCAGCGGCAGGTTGACATCTAGCGAGGAAAATCAGCATTACAACAGCGAAGCAATTGATATAGCTTCTTTTCAGCTTAATCATACACAACAATTTGACGGAAGACTTTCAGCGATGAAGCTATACAACTCTAAGCATTGATTCTTGCCAATTTGCGTAAACTCTCCGAGATTTCACTTATAGTGAATACGAGCGACACGGAATACTTGACCATCGGGTAAAATTCCTTGACGAACGGGAGAAAACTGCGTTTGTGGCTATAACAAGCCCTGCTCGAGTCATAATAAGCCATTCATCAAGTTTCTCTTACCACTGGGCATATAGATTTTGAGAAGCCGTCGCACTGGATTTGATTTGAGTGTATAACAAAAAGGGTGTAACTCAGGCAGCTTTTTGGTAAAGAGCTTGTTGTTCGTGTTTGACTACTGTTTGTAGGTAGTTGTCCCAATCGCCGTTCTTTCTGACGGCTCGTAGGTTGAGCATATTCTGCGCACCTTGTTTTCCCCAATGCATGCCGTTTCTCTCCATACGGCTCTTTACAAAATGTCCACAGGCACTTTCCACCGCTCCGGTGGTGATAGGAAATCCTAGCTGTAGATAGGTTTTGTAATCTACCATATGCTGATGGTTGGTCAGGTAGGTGATGGCTCGTTGGACAGTGTCACGCTTGTATTGAGACAAGGTAGCCTGTTGCAAGATAACTTGCCATTGCTGTCGTACCTCATCATGCTGGCTGTCTAGTAACAAGGCGGCTTGGCTTCTCACCCAAGCAAAACGATTGGGATGCTTCTCCCCCCAATGAGCGTTAGCCACCTTCCAAACGTACTCTAGCAAGTGAATAAAATCCAGTACGTAGGCCTCTACCCGATGGGTAACTTTCTTTTCTTCTACCACTTGCCGAACTGCTTTTTCTAAGGCTCGGTCACCGTCTATCAAAACGATGATCGGCTTTTTTGCACTAGCATCGCGCCGAAGTAGGTTTTCCACCCCGTAGCGGATGGCCCCTACCTTGTCTGAGAGAAAGGCTCGTAGATGCTTGTGCTCGTGCCAGGTATGCCCTCCATCGGGCTTCTGCGGCTCATGGGTAGGGCAAAACAAGCTCTCTAAGAGTTCTTGAGCCTGCCGGGGCCGCGGGGTAAACGAACTGCTCAGGCTTACTGTGGCTTCTTTTTTGACCCCCTTCTTCTGTCCTTTGCTCAGACGAACCGCCGTACTTTCCTCAGCTCGCTGAGTTTCGCTGCGACGAATGGGCACCCCCTTACCGTCAAAGCCTACGCTCAAATGAGTACCATCTTCTATGTTTTCCCAGGCTTGTTGCTCATAAAAGTCTTTTACTTGCTCGCAAAGCCTGTAACTACACCGTTGGCTTTGCATACCCCTTAGGGGATGACCTAAGATGCGCTCCAACTGCTCAGCACTTTGGGCAAAGTCCATCTCGGTGGCCCCATACCCTAACCAATCATCCAATACGTAAGAATAGTTGCTCTTGGGTAAGCCCAACGCTTCGTCCAGCCGGTAATAGCTCTTACCAGTGGTTGAGTAATACTTGGGGCGGGCAATGGATAACGGGCCAAAAATGCTTCGGTAAGGCCGACTACGCAGCCCGGTGTTCTTCATCTTTTCCCCTGCACGATCAACGGGAACCCCCTGAACAGCGACTACCTGTTGTATACTCAAAATGTAGTATTCTAACAGTTGAAAACCTAACTGCAATAAACTGGTAAACAAAGACCGCTCTACCTGATGAATTCTCATTCCTTCTTTACTTCGGGCATCCATTTGGGCTATTATCTGATCTAAGTGTTGTCTTATCTGGTTGATTTTTGCTTCCTTTACTTCCATAGCGAGTTTTTTTGATGGTGGTTGAAGACCTCAAAATTAAGGGAATCTCTGCATTCCCACTCGCTTTTCCTCTGCACCCAATTCGTTATACACTCATTTGATTTGATCCGTAACTAAAAATCAAATTCATGCGAATTCCTTTAATCCTCACTTGCAGTCTCTTCTTTTCCTTTTTCTACGCCAATGCTCAGAACGAGGGAATCATTGTTTCGGAAGCGGTTGAGCAACAGATCCAAAAATTATCCAAACTACGAACCACTGCTGAAAAAAATGATGATCTGGAGAGCTTTCTAACCTACTACCACGAAGATGCGATCAGTATGCCCGAGTACCAACCTACGCTTACGGGTATCGATGAAATTACCGCCTTCTACCAGCAGATTTTTCGCCAACAAGATATTAGTATCCTTCAAAGAACGGCTGAAGAAGTTGTTCGTCTTGATAGTACGTTTGTTGAGATTGGCGTCTTTAGTAAAGAATATACTGACTTAGAATTAGACACGACTTTCGTTCAAAACGGTAAATACTGGAATGTTTGGGGAGTTCGGCCAGATAGTAGCTTAGTCCTCAAGGGAGAATCCTACGGCTTTTTTCATCCGGTTGAGCATCCGGAAGCATTGACTGTTGAATTACCCGCTGGAAAATCTTCAGCAGAAACTTTTTATTTCACCCAGCATATCCCCTTGGAACTACGAGCCTACAATGCTTTAAATGAAAAGTATGTCAGCCTGCGTTCGGGTGAGTTGCGATCAGAATTCTATACTGATGATGCTAAGTTTATGCCCTTCCAGGAACCAACTGTCAGCGGTATTGATGAAATAAAGCCCTACCTGATTCAGTACAACCAGGGGGATGTAACCATTGATTCTATAGCCGTCTATACCTATCACTACGAAGCGACCGATGACCATATCCTCGAGTACTCCAAATTTAGAGTGAAATGGACTGTGCCCAATTTTTCCGGAAGAACCGAAGGCAAAGGTATCCGAATCTGGCAACGCCAAGCCGACCATTCTCTCAGAATGTACCGCAATATCGGCACCCACAATCATCTGGATTAGCAAAATAGAGTTTCCCTGGATGAGCGATAGCGCGCGGCGCCCGGCGAATTCCGGGGTCTCCTGCATAGTAGGAAGAAGACCCTGTCGGAGCGTTCCACGCTGGACGCCAACCGGAACAAGTCCGAGGATACATATAATCACAAAACACCCTAAAAGATGTCTACGAAAACAATCATACTTACTTGGCTACTTGGTTGGTTCATACAGCCTGCGCTGGCTCAACTATCCGGAAAAGTGACTAATGCCAGTGGCACGGCCTTACCTTTTGTAAATGTACTGCTACTCAACGCGGCTGATTCAGCTCTGGCGAAAGGAGCTATCACTGACGAATCTGGTACTTACATTTTAGAAAGCGTTACCTCTGGAACGTACCTTCTCCAGTTTCGGGCGGTAGGATGGCAGACCTACGAATCTTCCTCTTTTGACGTAGCAAACGGAGAGCAACAAGACATTGGAACTCAGGTATTGAGTGAAGATACCCAGCAATTGAGCGAAGTCGTTATTCAAGCGGAGAAGCCTCTATTTCAGCAGGGGATAGACCGAACAGTTGTTAACGTTGAGAGTAGCGTGATGACTAGGGGAAGTTCGGCTTTACAAGTACTAGAACGATCACCCGGAGTGTCGCTAGATCACCAAAACGGGGGCATTATGCTGAACGGACAAAGCGGAGTAGCCGTGATGATAAACGGAAAATTAATGCGCCTACCCGTCGCCCAGGTAGTAGCGATGCTGAACGGTATGAGTGCGGACAATATTGAGACAATAGAGTTACTAACTAGCCCTCCTGCCAAATACGATGCGGAAGGAAATGCCGGAATCATTAATATCATACTCAAAGAAAACGAGGAAGTCGGCACTACGGGTACGCTCTCCGTTACCGGAGGACTGGGAGTTGGCGAAAAAGCGGCAACCAGTGTCAATCTCTCTCATAACAGTAGTAAAGTCAATGTCTACGGATCATACGCCTTTCTACACGACCATAGCTACAGCGACTTGTGGGTAAAAGGGAACCAAGATATGCCGGATCTGGGAGGTGAATTAGATGTATATTTTCTAAACACTACCCATTTAGTATCTGACAACCACAATGCTACGCTGGGCTTAGAAGCTTATTTGGGAAATACCACTATCGGGATCAATAGCACTTACAACCATAGCCAGGTATTTTCCGAACGAGCCAACCGGGGCGAGTATACTCCCATACAAGCCCCTTTTCTACTGATGGAGGCGAATATTGATGCAACCAATCGCTGGAAGAATAGCAATACTTCGCTATTTCTGGAGAAGGAACTAAAGGAAGGCGAAAAGCTGAGCTTCAACGCTGATTATTTGTATTATAAAAACGAAAACCCATCCGAAATTTCCACCCGCTTTTCTGACCAAGCGTCTAATGAGGTTAACCCCAAAGGCAACATTTTTTCCAACCGCCAGCGTGGTATCGCTAATACTCCAATTCACGTAGGGGTGATTAGTCTGGATTATACGAAGCAATGGAATGAAAAAGTACGCCTGGAAACTGGTGTCAAGGGGGCATACACTCGTAGTACCAGTTTGTCAAGAATAGATAGTTGGGAAGACAATGAGTGGGTAAACACCTCTCGAACCTCAAACGACATTGCCATGAACGAGCGCACTGGCGCGGTTTACGCATCTTCGTCTTGGCAGATAAGTCCATCAGCCGAGTTGAAGATAGGCACCCGCTACGAATATTCTCACACCCGTACTGACGCTGAAAAAGAAGAAAACAAGATTGATCGAAGACTTGGAAAACTGTTCCCTAGTTTGTTCTTCTCCAAAAAAGTGGGAGATCATACTACCTGGCAACTATCTTACACCAAAAGAATTAGCCGCCCGACCTATAACGATCTGGCCTCCTATCTTACTTACAGTGGCCCAATGTCGGTTTTTACCGGAAATCCACTGTTGCAACCCACGATTACCAACAATGTAAAAGTAGGTTATATCTATCGCGGATACTCATTTTCGGTGCTAGCCGGTCGGGATGATTATCCTATCGCTCGCTTTCAATTGACCGAAAACCCGGAGCGGGATTTGCTATACGTAGCTCCTCAGAATTTGAAGTATCAGAACAATCTCACCTTCCAAGCCGATATTCCCATTTCAATCACTGATTGGTGGACTATAAACCAGGGATGGGTAGGCGGTTGGCGTCAATTTGAATTGGATTATACTTTGGTACCCGCTGCTAAAACCTACTTTGCCTATTCGCTGTACGGGAACCAGACCATTAAACTTCCTCGTCAGTTTTTTGTGGAAATTTCCGGATGGTATAACTCACCTTCTTACAAAGGGTCGGTAAAGATTGGCGGATTTGGTATGTTAAACATGGGCGTAAAGAAAGAATTAAGCAATAACCGAGGAAGCTTTCAAATAGCGGTCACTGACGTGTTACAATCTATGCAGATCAGAGCTAGGTACGGGGGCTTAACCGAAGAAGCCTTCGCAGTGAATACGCACACCAACTTCCGTACTGAATCCTCCCGATCACGTATCATCAAACTTACCTACTCCCGATCTTTTGGCAGCAGTGAAGCAACCAATAAACGATCGCGAGTTCGTAGGTCAAGAGAGGAAGAAAATAGAGTGAGAAAAGAGTAGGAGCACAATCAATTATGTTCCTATCCCTTTTTCAAGCTTTAGCAAAATGCTGATAGAATAGCGAGATAGTTTCTATGCCTTTCAAGAAGTTGAAGACCCCGTAACTTTCGTTGGGAGAATGAATGGCGTCTTCGTCCAATCCAAAACCCATCAGCAATGAGTCAATACCTAATTCTTTTTGAAATAATGATACAATCGGAATACTACCGCCTTCGCGGGTTAGGAATGGTTCTTTCCCCCAGGCATCCTGAAAGGCTTGTTTCGCTGCTTCAATCGCGGGAGAATCGGTAGGTACTACTGCGGGTTCGCCCCCGTGGTGGGGAGAGACTTTCACCTGAACGGTTTCGGGGGCGATAGATTCAAAGTGCTTGGTGAATAACTCGTCGATCTCATCGGGATGCTGGTTGGGTACCAGACGCATGGAGATTTTAGCGTAGGCTTTGGATGGCAATACCGTTTTGGCACCTTCGCTAATGTAGCCGCCCCAAATACCATTTACATCCAGCGTAGGCCGGATGCCAATTCGTTCCAACGTAGTGTATCCATCTTCGCCAGTGAGTTTCTGAACACCCAACTCCTGCTTATATTTTTCGTCATCCTGCGGTGCCCGGTTAATTTCGGCTCGTTCTTCTTGACTTAATTCAACCACTTTATCGTAAAAACCTGGAATAGTAATACGCCCTTGCTCATCGTGCAATGAAGCAATCATTTGGCAAAGCACATTAATCGGATTGGCTACTGTACCACCAAACATGCCGGAGTGCAGATCAACTCTGGGCCCGGCTACTTCTACTTCCATGTAGCTTAGTCCGCGTAAACCAACCGTGATGGATGGGTTCTCGTTATCAATAATTCCGGTGTCCGAGATCAGTACTACGTCGGCTTGTAGCTTTTCACGGTTATCTTTTACAAATCCGGCAAGATGGTTAGACCCTACTTCTTCTTCACCTTCAATCATAAACTTTACGTTGCAGGGCAGCGCATCGTTGGCCAGCATAGTTTCCAGGGCTTTCACGTGCATGTACATTTGCCCTTTATCATCGCAGGCACCCCGGGCGTAAATTTTCCCATCCCGGATTTCCGGCTCAAACGGGGGCGATTTCCAGAGTTCGTAGGGATCAGCGGGCTGCACATCGTAGTGACCGTAGACTAAGACGGTTGGCTTACTTGGATCAACCATCTTTTCGGCATATACAATCGGGTAGCCATCAGTTTCAACAACCTCGGCTTTGTCTACTTTAGCTTCTAACAGTCGCTCTTTTACAAAATCGGCGGTTCGCCGTACATCATCGGCAAATTTAGAATCGGTGCTGACCGACGGAATCCGCAATAGATCAAATAATTCGTCTAAAAAACGATCTTGATTTTCCTCAACGTAGGTTTGAAAGGTAGACATATTCTTTAGTGTTATGGTGCTAATCGTTATTGTGCTATTGACTGCGTTGTTTATGATCTTCAATCGCTGTCTGAATTACTTTTCTATTGAAGAAAGCTGATGAATAATATTCTCAAGCGTTTTTTCTATCTCACATTTTGGCCACAGAGGGTTTTTGATTCCATCAGCATTATTTGCTCTCGCGCCCAAGTGAAATATTCTCATCAATACTTCAAAATACGGTATTAACCTTTTTTCTTCTACCTTCAAAGGTCGTATTTGTTCGTATCCTTCCAAAAATTTGGCTTTATTTTGCTTGTTACTTCGCTCATACTTGAAGAAGCTGCCTAAATCATAGTGCAGATAGCCGTAGCCGCAAAAATCAAAGTCAAATATCGTCATTTTCTTGGATGACTTCTCTAAAAATACATTCTCGTAATGCGGATCACCGTGGCATATTCCTTTAGGCAGCCTGCCTAGGTTGCTCATATCTATTTTCTCCGCTAGTTTTTGCTCAAGACCAGCTACTTTTTGCAGTATATCACTCGAGTTACCCAATCTCGATTTCAAAAATTTATAGGTGGATGCAAAGATTTCTGGATGAGTATACCGTTTGGACAATCTTTTGTCCTCCCTTTTTTCAGTCACATTATGCAATCGCCCCAAATGTTCTCCGAATAATCTAGCCGTTTTACTATTAAGCGACGATATACTTTCTCCGACGGCATAACTAAAAAGAACAGCATATCGAGTTCCTTCAGGACAATTCAGTTCAATGACAAAATTGCCATTAATATTAGCAATTGGGTAGGAAACAGGTATGTGTGCATCTTTCAGTAGTAGGAGAAAGTCAATTTCTCCGTGAATATCATCGAGTGACTTCCAATTATGTCGGTATACTCTTAGTATATATTTAGATACTTCTGTAGTGACAAGGTAAGTATCATTAAAACCTTGATGCAGATATTCTACCTTAAGCTTCTCAGGTAAATCGTAGATTTCAGTCAGGATTGAACTCAAGGAAAGAGAGGAGGCTACCGAATACTCGACGGCTAACTCAGGAACTTCTTTCATAGATGTATAAGTATTCATTAACACTTTAACACCATTTCGTGGCGACCCTAACACAATAACACCAAAATGCTAATCCTTCTTCACAAAAAGATACGTGCGGTTTTCGTCTCCGCTAAGCAATCGCCGGATATTTTTCTGGTGAGTAACCACTAGTAGTACAAACATGGCGAAGCCGAAAGCAATTAGCAGGGGTTCTCCGGTTCGGAAGGGGCGCAGTAATAGAAGTAGGGGGAATGACAATGCCGCCAGCAGCGAGCCTAGCGAGACGTATTTGGTAGAGATAAGAATGATGAGAAATACCAGCGCACACAGTAGAGCAACTACTGGCTGAATGATAAGTACCATACCCGACAAGGTAGCTACCCCCTTGCCTCCGTCAAACTTCGTAAATACCGGAAAGATGTGACCTACGACGGCTATAATTCCTAAGAGCAGCTGAAATTCAATCAATCGATCAGCCGGGATAATATCTTGTTGCAGTAGCACTCTAGCCAATGAAGTAGCCGCCGCTCCTTTCAGCATATCGAGCAGTAGGACAATAATACCGGCTCGTTTACCTAGCACCCGGAAAGTGTTGGTGGCTCCGGCATTTCCGCTGCCGTGCTCCCGCACATCAACTTCGTACATTCGCTGGCCGTACCAAACTGCCGAGGGAATAGAACCTAATAAATACGCTAAAAGTATCGCACAACCTATATAAACAATTATCATCTTTTAATCTTCTCTTTCGTCTAAGCAACGCTATAAGCGTGCCCAAAGTTTTGTTGATTACTAACGGCGATAATATAAGAAACTTCAACGACATGGGTATTCTGAAAAAATCTCGAGTGATCAGAAACCATCCCGATCGGCTTCTTTGTCCTCTTCTTCCGCTTCCTCATCAGCGATCATATCAGGTACAATATCAAAATTGTAGGGTTCATCAATGCCGAGGTAAGTTTGGCGAAAGCGATTTATGAAAGTAAGTGTTTCGGAAATATCGCTTAGGTAGAAGGCAAACTCATCTGAGTCGGCTTTACCCATTTTAGATCGCGCACCGATTTCATCGCAGAACTCTTCGTTGTACGCCCAAATGCCCATGCGATTGTTCTGATGAGAGAAATAGTACCAAGAATCGGCGGAAGCCTGCACAAATAAGTTGATAATTGTTCCTTCATCCGTGGGTTTGATCTCTAAAAATCCGGTAGCCTGACCGTTGATGTCGGTTTCCTGCACATTGGATATACCTAACGGGGAAGTGCTGTACCAAGCTTTGTGCTCATCAGACCAAACCAACTGCACATCGGCCAGTACAATGGTTTTCTCTAACTGCGGCCCCATAGAAAACATAGGGGTGTACTCTGAGATAGATAGCTCATCAAACTCTCGGGCGGCTCGGTCGCCAATAAACTCAGCCAGTTTGTACAGCAAGCGAGTGCGGTCACTAATGGCGGCTCGGGCACCTGATTTGTTAAGTGCAGCGTTCAAATCCTCTCCCATCATGGCTACCGTCTGCGCGGGCAGGTCAATATCAATAGTCATAAAGGCATCCAGCTTATATTCATTCGTCTGCAAATCACCTTTGCCCGACCCCGCCGTTTGAATAGTTAACCCAGCTTCGGGGTAAGGAAGCAGATTGAGCTTTCCTTCGAAGGCTACAGACTGGTCATTTTCATCGAAGGTAAATACATCTCCCGATAGGGCATTAGGCTCATCTTTCTTTGGACTACGGATAGTATACTTCTGCTCCTCCTCATTAAACGACAGCATCCCTTGCGGTCGGAAAATATCGGGATCTTCGGGTGAGCGGAGATCCGTCACAAAAGTCATGTATAAACTATTGCTGCGGTCGAGGTGCAACCCGGCAGTGAGAGGCTCTCCGGTATCAGTGGTGCTAGAGGCAATATCAAATTTTAATTCTTTGTCACCGGCTTCACTTAAGTAACTAATCCAAGTATTATAGTTAGGAATGGTTTTGAAATCTAGCTTGACTTCTCCATCTAGCTCTAGTGCTTCTTTAGCGGCATGCATTCGGATATTTCCGCGGTAGAGCATTCCGGGAGAGATAATCAGATTCTGAGCCTCTTGCACCGTACCATCTGCTACGGTGTGCTTTATCCACTTTTTCCCCCTTCGGTCGGCTTGCACTGAGTCGGTAAAAAATTCGGTGAGCTGAATGGCGAAGGTATCGCTGGCTGACACTAACTCGTACGTTGCCTTCCCCCGAAATTCGTTTCGGGAAATGATATCGATGGTTCCGTTAAAGAGGTTATGATATTCGTTGAGCGTATCAATTACCAGAGTGGCGTTGGTAAAGGTATCAAACTTAGCGTTTTCCCGAATCTGTACTTGGTTGTTTTCCGGGGTAATTTTTGCATCGGCGACCGTAATGTACGGAATACCCGAAATATCTAACTGCTGCAACGGAATTCGGTAAATGGCTTCCTCCGCATTAAATACTAAAGAGTCAAGTTCGGCCCGGGTAGCGTAAAAGTATGAATTTTCAATCGCTACATTTTCCGGCTTACTCATTCGTACAGTTTCTTCTTCCAAATCCCAGACCGCCTGAATGATAGATGTTCTAAACTGCGCGTAGGGAAACCCGATGGCAGCCACACCTTCCACTTCCGGACTAATATTGGCTTGGTTAGCTACCAAGTCAAAATTCAGGTAAACATCTTCTCCGGCCAGAGCAGGCTTTTTAGGATTATCAGACTTAATTTCAAAATTGGCGTTACGAGCGGAGAATTGACTTTGTTCAAACGCCATGTTTTCGGATATGGCTTCTGAGCCGCGGGTGAATAATGTTCCAGCTCCCAGAAGACCGTCACCGGTTAAGATTACCTGACCATTCATAGACGCCGTTTGATCGTATAAATCGAATGGATTGGCTCTATTAGTGATGTACATACTATCTTGACGGGGTAGCCAAGTCATTTCATAGTCTTCTACGTAGGCTTGTGGGAAACTGGCAGTTCCTACACTACCCGCCTGCATGTCCAATACCGTACCAGTGGTAATTACTGAGTCCATGTAAAAGATAAAGTCCTCTGATTCCAGGGTCGTGCTGAGGTAATCTATCGTTCCTGTTCCCCTCAGTCCATTTGCATTTAGCGTTAGCTTATCATTATACGTAGCCGTGCCTCCGTACAGCGCGTACCCTCCTGTAGGTGTCTGATGCTCAAAGCCCATAGAGTTATCTGACAATACACTAAGGTTTTCCTCAACCGGAGGAAGCATATCACTGTAAAGCGTACCAGGAAATGAGATGGCAGAAGGGTCAGCACTGTTTAAACTATCAATATCAAAGGGAGGAATAACGTAGTATACTGACTTGTCGTACGCCCCGTCAAGTACTCCATTGTTGTCAAAGTAGACAATTGCTCCGTTTTCTGCGTCAAACTTAGGAAAACTGGGATCCTTGCTTCGAGCCGAACGATCCTGGGGATCATTAATGTACAATGTTCCCGATGTGTTTTGCATACCAGCGGCTATACCACTTTGCAGAGTATTATCTACTTTCTTACGGTTGCCTTTTTCATCGAGCAGGTAAAAGGCGATAGAGTCAATTTGGGGCAAATCTATCCGAAAGCTATCGTACTTAAACGTAAAGTTTTGTCCCGTGAACTCAAAGTTTCCGGAAAGTAGCGTGCCATCAAACTGAAAATCCCGCTGCCCGAGCATGGTTACCTCGTTGTTATTCGGAATAATTTGTACGTTAAGCTCATTACTGATAGTAAACTTTTCAATTCCTTGCACCGCCAGTGCCATACTATCTAGGTTGAGTACAGCATTGGGTCCGTCGCTAGCAAAAGATGGAATAACCAAATCATCAAAGTCTTTTTGTTTAGCCTTGGATAGTACGTAATGGTAGGCTTTGCGTTTTAGCGTTACTTCACCTGATTCCTCGTCGTACTCAATAAATCCTTGGCCCATTAGATCCTTCATGGCTGATCGGATAATTTTCGGATTTTTCCGAACAGACTGAGCCATGTCATCGGCGTAAAATGTGCCACTTCGGTTTTTACGGGCATAGCTTACCGCCAAAATTAGCGGATGAAAATCGTACATTCGCCCCAATTGGTCAAACTGTTCTTCGCTAAAGTATTCTTGCGATTCAAACAGCACCGGAACCTTATCGCGAGCCGAAAGCGTGGAGATAGCTAAACTATCGGTTTGCAGATTCCACTGAATCATATCGGCTCGGATGTCCATTTTGAGGAAGGTAGAAATGAAAGGTGTACGTTTGAAATTGCCCTTGGTGGTTTGTAGGACTAAGTACGAAGAATCTAAAATGTACTTAAACTTCACCGCCGGATGATAGATAGAATCATTGTTTTGGTAGATCACTACTCCGGCTTGACTACTGGTCATGAGCGAATCAGTAATACCAAAGCGAAGCGAGGTAGCTTTAAACTTTCTAGCTCCTTTCTCGCGCACTTCTACCATCGTTTCACCCTCGTAAAAAGAAGCACTGCTAATTCGGTTACCCATCAGTGAGAACCCACCGATGAGAGAAACCTGGTTGGGGTTAATTTCTTGCTTATCGTAAATATTAACGGTTACATCGCTGCGGTAGCTTTTAAAGCGAGGGTAGCGGGCATCGCGTGGTCCCAAATGGCGTTCGCTCGCAAATTCAAACAATCCTTCTACCGGTTCCTTAATTTTACCGAGGTAGGTCATGGTTGCTTTTTCGGCATTCAGCTTAGGCACTCTGATGTCGAAGTTGTATTTACCCAGCGTACAGTAAACCGAGTCTTCGCTTAAACCAGCTATTGCCCAATCGAACTTTCCGCCCTCACCCACAAATAACTGATCTTTTAGCATCAATGCTCCGTTAGCCTGACGAAGATGAGCGGTATCAAAAGTAGTAGCGAAAGTAAAATCTACGTTCTGAAAACGCATAACCGCCCCCACCAGCTCCGGCTGGATAGGCTCCTGAATCAGATAATCTATAATATCGCCTTCTTCCTCTTCTTCGGTTTCGGGTAGTGTTTCATCGGCAGCAGTGCCCCAGTCTTCATCAGCCCATGCATCATCGTCTCCCCAAGCATCATCGCCCCACGCATCTTCTTCAGCAACCTCTTCCTCATCGGTTACCCAAGGGTCTTCTTCACTTAAGAATTCATCTTCGCCTTCGCTTAACTCTTCTTCCGGTATCAGTTCATCTTGTGAAGTGGGAATAAATTCAAAAGAATAACCATCGGCTTCGGCGTACAGCTTATTGTAGTTTACCCGATATATTGCGCCATCGGCAAAGAATGATTTTAACGTATTTAGCCCGTAGCCTACCTGCCGTCGCTCGTAGTACAGTGTCATTTTATGGAGCATTCCCAGCATGGCATCCAAATTAGCCGCGCTTATATTGGCTGAGTCTACGGCGTACAATACGGTAGCGTGCAGATCGGCTAAGTAAGGTTTGAGCTTGTAATTTTTAGCCAACATTTGGGTAGTTATAGCCGTCAGCGTATCTTTTTGGGTAGAAGATAACGTGCCGCCATCCCAGAAAACCGCAAATTGCTCACCCAATTTGATGGTGCTACTGTCGCTGGCGCGAGAAAACCATTCCCGCACCTGATCGCCGTAGGTCAGGCTATCGCTAAACTCGTAGCGTTGCGCCCACCCCAATTGTGTGTATAGCAATAATGTGAAGAAAATGTACTTCGCCTTCATACCACTTGTTTATTCACGTACCTGTCTAGACCATAACGTTTTACCAACGAAAAAATTTAGCTAGAAGTGGAATTATATCCGCATGATAATATTACGGAAGTAGGGTATGTACTATTTTGAAAGCTTTAGCTAGGTTTGATTAGTAAGAGAGAAGATGTTTGCAGGCTGAAGAAAGGTTATGAGATGAGTCGGCAATGGCGTTAGGTACGTAGTGTTATGGTGTTATGGTTTCAGATATATTGAGCTTTGAATATCCTAGTACTAAAACACCATAACACACTAATACTATCCCAGCAACAAAGCCACCCAACCATTGTGGTATTTTACGCCTACGCGCTGTAACCCAACTTCCTGGGCTCGTTGTTCAATGAGAGTTTGGTCAGCTTCTAAAAATCCGCTTAACAGTAATTCACCTTCAGAAGTAAGTTGCTGAGCGTATAGATCCATTTCATCCAGTAGTACATTGCGGTTAATGTTGGCTAGAATTAGGTCTACAGTTTGTTCTGCGCCTACATCCTGTATCGTTCCTAAGGATAGCTTAATTTCTGAGCACTGGTTTAGCTCCAGATTCTCCTGACTATTAGCTACCGCCCACTCATTATTATCAAATGCTGTTATTTGTGTTGCTCCGCGCTTGTTCGCCATAATCGCCAGTACTCCGGTACCACAACCAGCGTCAATTACTGATTTATTACGCTGGTCAAGTTCCAGTTGCCACTGTAGCATCAAGTAGGTAGTGGCGTGGTGTCCGGTACCGAAGGCCATTTTGGGGTCAATAATAATTTCGTAGGGATATTCTTTATCAGCCTGATGAAAGGTGGCTCGCACCAAACACTGATCGTCCACCAGAATAGGTTCAAAGTGCTTTTCCCACTCTACGTTCCAGTTTTTCTCTTCTACGGTTTGCACCTGATAATCTGTCTTAGATAAATCATATTGTCGCAGTATTTCTTCTAACCGCGATGGATCAAAGTGCGCTCGTTCAACATAGGCTTCCAATCCATCTTCGGTTTCCAGAAATGAATCGTACTGCGCTTCACCCAATTCGGCCATTAGAATCTCCCGAAGCGACTCGCTACACTTAATTTCTACGGCGATGTATTGTTTCACAAAGTGGGTGTTAGGGTACTACGATATTTATATACTTCTATCCAAAATTTCGTGTTCTGAGTTTGGGGTGCAATTACATTTATACTCAAACTCAGAACTTTAACACTATAACACTTAGGCACTATACCACTTATATTCAGTATGATTTAGCTATGTCTACGAAGTCGCGTGATTTTAGGGAGGCTCCGCCAATCAACCCGCCGTCTACATCCAGGCAAGCGAGAAGTTCTTCGGCATTACCGGGTTTCATGCTTCCGCCGTAAAGAATAGAAGTATTATTGGCTACCTCTTCTCCGTATTGCTCGGTAATCTGCTTACGAATGGCCGCGTGCATTTCTTGAGCTTGGTCAGCACTCGCCGTTTTCCCGGTGCCAATGGCCCAGATAGGTTCGTAGGCAATTATAACATTACCAAAGTCCTCAGCACTCAAATGAAACAGGCTTTCTTCAATCTGCTGTTGCACGTAGGCTCGCTGACCGTCTTTTTCCCGTACATCCAACGGTTCGCCACAACAAAATATAGGAAGCAACCCATTTTCCAGAGCCATATCAACCTTCTCCGCCAACAGTGAATCTGTTTCGCCAAAATATTCTCGCCGTTCACTATGGCCTAGAATCACGTAGTCTACGCCAATAGACTTAAGCATAGTGGCAGAGGTTTCACCCGTGTAGGCTCCCGAAGCATGATTGCTACAATTTTGAGCCCCTAGCGCAATCGTAGAATCGGCTAGCATGGACTGTAAGCTACCTAGATGAACAAATGGAGCGCAAAGCACCAACTGCACATCATCGCGTAGTTCGTCTTTGGCCATATTAACAACTTCAGAAGCTAGGATTTTTCCTTCTTCCAAAGTTTTGTTCATTTTCCAGTTTCCGGCAATAATCTTTTTTCTCATAGTCTGAATGGTGTTAGTGTGTTAAAGCGTTATGGTGCGTGGTGTTGTAATGCCATAATAATTCGTCTGCTGTTCAGAACTACTTAACTTCTGTATTCACATGGCTGGCTGTTCCAACCATAATACCATAACACTACGCACCTTGACACTATTTATTTGGTAAAAGTATAAGATCAAGGGCAGGTTATGAACAATTCGTACGCATTTTTACCTTTACCTTCCAAAGACTAAGTTATGCAAATCGATATTATCACCTGTGTTCCCGCACTGTTAGACAGTCCTTTCTCCCATTCTATCCTTCAGCGGGCGCAAGATAAAGGCATCGTGAAGGTGCAGGTTCATAATTTGCGCGAATACGCGGTGAATAAACACGGGCAGGTTGATGATTACGCCTTTGGCGGTGGGGCGGGCATGGTACTAATGCTGGAACCCATTGTCCGCTGTATTGAGTCTTTACAATCGCGGCGAGAGTACAGCGAAATAATTTATATGAGCCCTGATGGCGAATTGCTCGACCAAAAAATGGCGAACCGCCTGTCGCTGCTAAAAAACATCATCATTTTGTGTGGTCATTACAAAGGGGTGGATGAGCGCGTTCGCGAGCACTTAATTACACGCGAAATTAGCATTGGCAACTATGTGCTTTCTGGAGGCGAATTGGCCGCAGCGGTGTTGGCCGATTCTATTATCCGACTTATTCCTGGAGTGTTATCCAATGAAACTTCCGCACTGTCTGATTCCTTTCAGGATGATTTGGTTGCCCCTCCGGTGTATACCCGCCCGGCGGAATTCAATGGCTGGAAAGTACCCGAGGTATTGCTTTCAGGCAATCAGAAGTTGATTGATGAATGGCGGGAGGAACAATCGGTGGCTCGTACTGAAGAACGGCGTCCGGGCTTACTGACTAGCTAAATGAGTAGTTGGTCAAGAAGTTGGCTAATCTTTCGTAGCGCTGCATTTGTACTTCAGGCAAGCCTCGCTTCTGTAGCTTGGTTCGGTACTGTTCCACTAACTCCTTCCACGAAGACTGCTGAGCCAATTTAGCCAATACTATTCCTCGCAAGGCTCGGTGGAATTCATTCGTAACATACGATAGCTTTTGTTCAGGATTTTGGTTGTATAATTTGTCCAATGCCTTCACGTTTCCGTATTCTTTTAGAAAAGGGAATCCCTGCTCGTTCATAAAAAGCATGATTTTACGTTGTATTTCAGGAATATCCCCTTCAGTAGTTAAAGAGTAGAAGTACTGTGGTTCACTTGATATTTTTCTAGCCGGAACAATTAGCGTAGTGCTGTAGGGGCCATACTCTTTTAGCCCATCAGTAAATTGATAGGCTAATTCTTCTACCATATCTATCCTGATTCCTAGAAATACTTCAATTTCAGTAGGCTGTTGACCCGCAACAGATAGTATCATGCTATGATATCCATTTTCACTGATCCGCCGAAACTGTCTTCGGGCAGGAAATGCCTCATAATCTAGGGAAATCAGGGTTAGTGCTAACTCAGAATAGAGCTTATTAAACAGCTTTTTCAACTAGGAATTAATTAAAATAATACAATTATTTATTTTTTTATTGAAAATTTTTCTATAATTTAGATTTTATAACGTATGTAATGTTTGTACAATAACTGTAAAATATTTCTGATCGTTAATGATATTAAACCTTATTTACAAAATTTTCGTTAAGCATTATTGCGAATTTTTACAATAAAATCGTAGATAGTTTAAAGAAAAATTAGAATATTGATTTTATACGCTAAAGATTACGTAGGTATTATTTTTGATTACCAATCAAATGATATTGCCTCAATCATAAAATAGTGAAAACTCTTTTTAACATAGCATCTTCAAGACTTGCTCTATTGCTTTTTTCTTCAATACTGGTAGTTGCTTGCCAGGAAGAAGGCAAAATGATTCAGCAAGCTGAAGTTGAAAAAGAAGACTCCGATCCGGTTGAGTTAGACTTAGGCCTGATACAGGAGCGCGATACTCTCATTGCGATTGTTAATAATAGCTCTACCGGTTACTTTATTTACCGAGGGCAACCAATGGGGTACGAATACGAGTTATTGAATCGGTTAGCTGAATCATTAGACCTAGCTCTTGACATTAAACTAACCAACAGTGTAGATGAAGCTATTCAGCTACTGAATTCGGGCGAAGGCGATATTATTGCCTACAATATGGCAGTGACGGCCCAGCATAAAGAACGAGTTGCTTTCACCGAGCATCATAATGAAGTAAAACAAGTACTCATTCAGCGTAAACCGCCCAACTGGCGACAGCGCAAGCGTCATCAGATTGAAGAATACCTAATTCGTAACCCTTTGGCATTGGATGGCAAAGAAGTATGGGTTCCGGCAAATTCTTCCTACGCTACTCGGTTAGAAAATTTATCCGAAGAAATTGGGGGCGAAATTCAGATTGTAGAGAAAGAGCTCGATTCCGAGACACTTATTAGAATGGTGGCCGATGGAGAGATTGATTTTACCGTAGCCAAGGAGGACTTAGCACTCGTGAATGCCACGTATCACTCCATTATTGATGTGAACACTCCAATTAGTTTTCCGCAGAAAATTGCCTGGGCAACCCGAATTAATGCCCCCGACCTTCTGGAAGCGGTTAACGCCTGGATACGCAGTATGAAGCAGGAAGCTGATTACTACGTAATTTACAATAAGTACTATAAAAGCCCTAAAGCTACGCTGCGCCGGGTACGTAGCGACTACTCATCGCTCACCGGTAATGCTATTTCTCCCTATGACGGCATAATTAAGCAAGCAGCCGATAGTTTGGGATGGGATTGGCGCTTGCTAGCTGCTCAGGCTTATCAAGAATCTAAGTTCGATGCTAGAGCCGAATCTTGGGCTGGGGCGGTGGGTTTGATGCAACTGATGCCTGCTACCGGAGAAATGTACGGAGTAGATGATATGCTCAACCCCAATCAGAGCTTAAATGCAGCAGTAGCTTATTTGAACTGGCTAGACAAAATTTGGGAGAAGTATATTGCTGACGACCGAGAGCGAATCAAGTTTGTACTAGCTTCTTATAATGCGGGGCAGGGTCACGTACTAGACGCCCGACGTTTGGCTCGTAAACATGGTGAAGATCCTGAAAGTTGGAGTAGTGTTTCTAAGTACCTACTGCTAAAATCTAAACCAGAGTATTATAACGATCCGGTAGCCAAATCGGGTTACGTACGCGGAGCCGAACCAGTAAACTACGTTCGGGAGATTCTGACTCGCTACGAACGCTACCGACAATTAGTAGGTGAAGATTCGGCAATGGCTGCCATCAAAGCCTAGATAATGAATAATGACCAGTGATTGATGATTAATTACTCCATTAATCATTCGTCATCAATCATTATTCATTACATTACCTGGTCTATGGCAATTTTTGCGGAAAGCAAACTAAGCGGAATTCCCCCGCCAGGGTGTACACTTCCGCCACAAAAATATAACCCCTTAATTTTACGGCTAAAGTTGGCGTGGCGCAGAAATGCCGCATAGCGATTATTAGAACTATTGCCGTACAAAGCTCCCTGTGAAGAAGACGTTCGGCTTTCTATGGTACGAGGATCAAGAATATCTTCGGCCACAATCTTAGAACCTAAATCAACACCTAATCGGCGACTAACTTTATCTACAATTGTATCTCGCGCTTGGTCGATTAACGTATCCCAATTTTGCCCATCGTTATTAGGCACATTAATCATGGTAAACCAGTTCTCACAACCAGGCGGAGCGTCGTCAGGTTTGTATTTGGCGGTAATGTTAACGTAAACCGTAGGGTCGTGATAGACCGTTTTCTTCTGAAAGATGTGTTCAAACTCCTGCTGATAGTCTTGGCTAAAGAAAATATTGTGTAGGTCCAGCTCCGGAAACGTGTGATTGATTCCCCAGTAAAAGATTAGGGCCGAACTAGATTTAGGCTGATTTAACAGGCGAGTTGGTGGTTTTACATTCGGTAAAAGTTTACGGTAGGTGTTCACCACATCCATGTTGCTCACTACCACGTCGTACTCTTGCACTTCGCCTTCTACTTTAATTCCCTGTATCTTTGAATTTCTAATTTTAATTTCTTCTGCCTGAGACTGAAAATGAAATTGTACCCCTAATCGTTTTGCCAAACGATACAGGCTCTGAGTGATAGAATACATACCTCGGGAGGGAAAGTACGCTCCAATGTTGAATTCCAGATGCGGAATGATATTCATAGTGGCAGGCGCCTCGTAGGGATTAGAACCGTTATAGGTAGCGTAGCGATTGAATAGTTGCACTACTCGATCATCCTGAAACTGTTGCTGGTTAGCTTGATGCATACTCCGAAAAAAATCTAGTCGGTGCAGTTTCCCGTAGGCTCGCCACGCCTTTTTGTTCACGAATGTTTGCCACCGGTGCAACGACCGCTTCATAAATAAATCTGATAAAGTATCGTAGAGGTGGGAGCTACGTTGTAAGGCCTCTTGGATGGCTTCGGGGCGCTCATTTGTTTTTCGGCCTATTTCTTCCAAGAATTTTTTTCGGTCGGCAAAAGCCTGTAGAAACGTGCCGTCTTCATAAAAGTAGTGGCAAGCAACCGGTAACGGCTGGTACTCAAAGTGATCTTGGGTTTGCTCACCCGAAAGCGTAAATAACTCTTCTACTAGCTCAGGCAACGTAAACAGAGAGGGACCCGCGTCGAAACGATAGTCGCCTAACTTAATTTCACTCAACTTACCTCCGGGATAAGCATTCGCCTCGTAAACATCTACGTGGTAGCCTTTATTAGCTAAACGAATGGATGAAGCAATTCCGGCAATTCCGGCTCCCACTATTCCCGCTCGCTTTATCATACTATTACCTAACTATTTTACGAGACCATTGTTGCTGAGCCAACACAAACAGTAGTGCCACCAACCCCAAGAATAAGCCAAACGCTTCCCGGGTATTTTCAATATAGGGTTTGTCATCTGTCATCTTCACTCCCACCAGATTATCATCGCTAGCAATCCAGTCGAGAATGCCAGGGGTGAGATAGAAAAAGTAGAGGGTAAAAATGGATATACCTGGAATAAGAAATGCCAAATTGTACCGACCAAAGACGGCCATTCCGACCATAATTGCTACAAAACCGTACAGAAATACCCAAGTAATAGCATCAGGATCATTTATCTGAAAGTAAGCAAACAATGCAAAGAGTAGTGTCAGAAATATATTAATGACTTTGTATATCATTATTTCAGTATTAGTGTATTTATGTGTTATAGTATAATGCATGCACGTATCTACCTATTACTATGTAGTAGCTACTTTAACACCGCGCAGTGGCGGCCAAAACACTGAGCACTCTAACACTGTATTTAGTTACAACTCGCGAATCCAAATATTACGGAAACTAACCGGATTGCTGTGATCTTGCAGAATAATAGGGCCATCGCCGTGGGCTTCCCACTTGGGTGTACCAATGTATTCGGTGGTGCCTTGCAACTTAGCGTGATTTTGTACGACTACTCCATTGTGCAGCACAGTTACATAGCCGGGCTCAATCAATGACCCGTTCTTCTCGTCAAATTCCGGCTCGGTATAGATAATGTCGTACACTTCCCACTCTGTAGGGGCACGGGTGGCGTTTACCAATGGCGGATGCTGCTTGTAAATACTACCAGCCTGCCCATTAGCGTAAGTGCGATTATCGTAAGAATCCAGCACCTGTACCTCGTACAATCCCTGTAAAAAAATTCCACTGTTTCCGCGCCCCTGGCTCTCGCTTACAATCTCTTGGGGCGACTGCCACTCAACATGTAGCTGAAAGCTTCCGAAGTTCTCCTTAGTTTTGATAGCTCCGGTGCCCGGTTTCACTGTAAAATAGTTTCCGGTTACATCCCAGGCTGCTTCCCCTCCACCAACGCTCTCCCATTCAGCGAGCGAGTTCGCATCAAATAGTACTACCGCATCCGAGGGAGGCGATGCAGTACTCTCACCCGGGTCAACTTTCTCGACTTCGGGATCCCAAAATTCAGTATCTTCCGGTTTATATTCATCCGCCTTTCTAAACTGCTGGGCAGTAAGCGATGAGGAGATAAAGATCAGTGCTAAGCTGACTAAGATGTGTTTTTTGCTCATTAAGCGTGTAGTTAAAATTCTTTATTAAACTGAAGGAAGCTTCCACTTTCCATGGTACGCTGCTTTTAAAAGAGCGTTGGCCTCCGTATCATCTTTAAACTGACCTTGCGCTTCGTCCCAATGAACTTTACGCCCGGTCTTGAACGCAATATTACCCAACTGGGCATTTACAGCAGCTAGACGACCTACCTCAATACTGCAAATGGGTTTTTCCCTGGTCTTAATGCTTTTAATAAAATCGAGCGAGTGTTTGTCTAGTCCACTGGCCCCCCGGCGATTCTGCACCGGTAAAGCTTCCGCTTTATATTTTCCATCTTCGGTTTCAGGAATTACTTCCCATTTGTTACGATCTACCACTAAAGTACCCAAGTTTCCGATGAAGGCCACACCGTGACCACGGCCGTAGGGCCCTAGATCAATACCCATCGCGTGCTCCCAAAGCATAGAAAAGTCTTCAAACTCGTAGACCGCCTGCATGGTATCTGGGGTTTCCTGAGCATCATCCGGGTAGGCCAGCTTACCTCCCGAAGCGATTACCGATTTAGGAGCAGTAGCATTCATTCCGGCCAAAACCATATCTATGAGGTGCACGCCCCAGTCGGTCATTAAGCCTCCGGCATAATCCCAAAACCAACGAAAGTTAAAGTGGAAACGATTTTTGTTAAATGGTCGATCTGGTGCTGGCCCTAGCCACATATCGTAGTTGACTCCAGCAGGTGGTTCATCAAGATCGGGCACCATCGGAACAGGGGGTACCCAGCCCATGTAGGCCCAGGCTTTTACCAATCTGATCTTACCTAGTTTTCCCGAATTAACGTAAGCCAAAGCTTGATCCCAGTGTTCGTCACTACGCTGCCACTGTCCGACCTGCACAATTTTATTGTAACGTTCACCTGCTTTCACCATCAGATTGCATTCCTCAATGGAGTTGGCGATGGGTTTCTCTACGTATACATCCTTGCCAGCTTCACAGGCATCTACCATCATCAGGCAGTGCCAGTGGTCAGGGGAACCGATAATAACCGCGTCAATATCTTGTTGCTCCAGCAACTTGCGATAATCACCGTAGGTTTTAGGGCGCGTACCCGTCATTTTCTCAACTTCGCCAGCGCGTTTTTCTAGCACATTGGCATCCACATCGCACAAAGCCGCACACTCCACATTAGGAATGTTTAGGTGCGCCCTCAGATCGGTAAAGCCCATACCGTTGCAGCCAATTACTCCTAAAGTGATTTTCTCATTAGCCGAGAAAAGTTTAGCCGCTTGGCTTCCGATGGGCAGTACCGAGGCTAGGCTGCCACCCGTTACCGCCACTGATGATTGCTTGATGAATGTTCTTCGGTTAGGTTTCTTCATATTAAAAATCGCTTTAGAGAAGACGGTGAAACTGGGTAGTAGGTGCTTTTCCGGGTAGGAAAATAGCTTATGTGTCACAAATTTATAAATTTGTGGATAATGCACTATTTTTTAAAAAAGTAATTTTTCGGGCTTCAGCAGAAGTTCTATTTATTAAAAAAAACTAAACCTAACAACTTTATGAACCGACGACTAAGAATGGGTATGGTAGGCGGAGGCCGGGGTGCCTTTATCGGAGGCGTTCACCGTATTGCTGCTGCTATTGACGGCGAAATAGATTTAGTATGCGGAGCTTTTAGCAGTAGCCCGGAGAAATCAAAAGCTTCGGGAGCCGATTTATATTTGCCACCCGAGCGGGCTTACGGCAGTTATCAGGAAATGATTGAGAAGGAAAAAGAACTACCCGAAGGAGAACGAATGGATTTTGTGTCTATCGTTACGCCTAATCACATGCACGTACCGCCCGCCAAGATGGCACTGGAGAACGGCTTTCCGGTAATCTGCGATAAGCCCGTAGCTTTCAGCTTGGAAGAAGCTAAAGAATTGAAAGAAGTGATAGAGCGCACCGGACTTACCTTTGCACTTACTCATAACTACACCGGTTACCCGATGGTGAAACAAGCTCGGGACATGGTAAAAGAAGGTAAGTTTGGAAAAATCCGAAAGATTGTGGTTGAATATCCGCAAGGCTGGCTCTCCCGAACGGTAGAAAAAGAAGATTATAAGCAGGCCGTGTGGCGAACCGACCCCAAGCAAGCGGGTATTAGCAGCGCAATGGGCGACATTGGTACTCACGCTGAGAACTTAGCCGAGTACATTACCGGACTACAAATTAAAGAGATGTGTGCCGACCTTACCTCCTTCGGCGAGGGGCGGGAACTAGACGACGACGGAAATATTCTGCTTCGCTTTGATAACGGTGCTCGAGGTGTGCTACACGCTTCGCAGATTGCTGCGGGAGAAGTGAACGACCTGAACATTCGGGTGTACGGCGAAAAAGGCGGTTTAGAATGGCATCAACAGATCCCTGATGTGCTTACCGTGAAATGGCTGGATCAACCCGACCACGTGTACCGAGCCGGGGGCGACCGGGCTTACTTAAGCGAAAGCGCCATGGCGCACGTGCGTATTCCGGCTGGGCACCCCGAAGGCTACTTGGAGGGTTTTGCCAATATTTATCGCAATTTCGCTATGACTCTTCGAGCCCGAATGCAAGGCCAGGAGCCTAACCCTCAGCATTTAGATTTTCCCGATATTGAAGATGGCATCCGGGGTATGGCTTTTATTGAAAATGCGGTAGCCTCCAGCAAGAGCGACCAGAAGTGGTATCCGTTTACTATCTAACTCAAAAATTTTTATGCTCGAGGTAGGGTAGCTGCCCAGTAATCGGTAATAGTGATGTACATGAACTTTACTAACTATTATGAAGAAGCACTCTATCTTACCTAAATTACTTGTATTTGCAGCCATTACCCTTACTGCTACTGGTTGTTACATCGATGTAGACGATGATGATGGCTTTAATATCGGCCCTAGTGTTCGTGGCTCGGGTAATGTTATTACTGAAGGGCGGATATTAGACTCTTTCAGTCGTATTGAAGTTGAGGGAGCAGCCAATATTTTTATTAGTCAGGGGAGTGACCAGACCATAGAAATTGAAGCCGATGACAATATCGTTCCGATTATTACCACTCGGGTACGGGGCAACGAACTAGAGATCAGTAGCTCACAGGGCTACCAAAGTAATAATCCGGTTAACGTATATATTACTATTTCGGAAATTGAAGGCATTCGCATTGATGGTTCAGGCGATGTGTTTGGTGAAACCCCATTAGGCGGTAATGGGTTAGATTTGGAAATAGAAGGTTCGGGTGATATGGATTTGGAAGTATTCTATACACAGTTATCGGTAGAAAGTAGTGGCTCCGGCAATTTTCAGATGTTTGGCGAAGTGGAAGGTCAGAACATTCGTATTTCCGGTTCGGGGAACTATCAGGCCCGTGATTTAGATTCTAAGAACTGCGATATCCGCATTGCTGGAAGTGGCAACGCAGCGGTAGCTGCTTCCGAGTTTCTTAAAGCCGAAATCCGTGGCAGCGGTAATATTGTGTACTACGGCAGCCCCGAAGTAGATAGCTCAGTGAGTGGCTCGGGAAATATTATCTCTTCACGCTAGAATACCACTCCAGCACTTTTTAAGACCTCCGCCAAATTAGAAGGTTTTTCAAGCCAGGCTGCCCGGAGGCCACAGCTTCGGGCGGCTTCTACATTTTCCTGACGGTCATCTACGAACAGGCACTGCTCACCTTGCTGACGGGTAATCCACAGCACTCGCTGAAAAATATCGCAATCAGGTTTCATTACTCCCATGTAGCACGAACTGAAGAAGTGCGGGATGGATTCGTGCAAATGATAGGTATTAATCCGGTATTCATTCAACGCCAGCGATTCATTGTTAACCGTAGCCAGTTGGTACTTGTCTGATTTGGCTAAACGCCGCAGTAATTCCAGATTTTCCGTATGCGGCTGCGATTGGGTTTCCATGAAGTCAGTATACTCCTCAATGGTAAAAGACCGAGACTCAGTGAATACTACCTGATTTAAGTATTCTTTGAGCGAAACTCGCCCACACTCGAAATTTCCTACGTGCTGCTGATGCCTTTCTTCTACCTCCTCGTAATCGTACTGAAAAGTGGTGGCGGCGGCTTCGCGAGTAATATGATCCCAACCGTTGGTTAGTAAAACCCCGCCTACATCAAAGAATATCGTAGTAATCTCACTCATAGTTTATATTTTTCATCAAGGTGCAAAAGATCAAGGCAGCACTTGGTCTGACAACTTCTATCATAAAAAAGCCCCTGGAGGGGCTAATAATCTATGACTTATTTCCGTAAGACGGCTGATCAATTTTTACCTTATCGGTATTCCGGTTCGGGTTTTTCAGTGGGGCTTTGCTCGGATCAGGGTTTCCCTGCCCATCGGTGAATTGCTCTCGTAACTCCTGCTCCCGTTCTAAATCAACCTCGCCTACTTCCTTAATTGAAGCTTTGTCTTGCTGAGGAGTGGTTCCTGAAGGTTCACCTTTTGCTTGCTTTCCGGTGGTGTTTGTATCTCGCTGTGGCATTATTCAAAAAATATTATGGGTTAAAAAAATAGTTTTATACTTACATAACTCGACCAGCGACAGATAGTTATTAGAACCATTGTTTGGTACGCATCCAGATGTACATCAGCAACCCGGCTACTAGCATAGAACCCATTACGGTAGGGTAACCCCACTTCCACGCTAACTCGGGCATGTACTGAAAATTCATGCCGTAGATACCGGCCACAAAAGTGAGGGGAATAAAAATAGTCGCGATAATGGTAAGCGTTTTCATCACATTATTCATCTTATTACTGAGCATAGACATATACAGGTTCATCAATCCATTCAGTATTTCCCGCTGGGTTTCCATCGTATTAATCGCTTGGTCGAGGTGGCTGTACACATCTTGGAAAAACCGGAGCGAGGCTTGCTCAACAAAACTTTCGTCGTTAATTAACTTGTTCAGTGCATCACGTAGCGGTAAAATACTTTTTCGGAGCTCAACCACATTTCGGTTGTAAAAAGTAATTCGCTCCATTGCTTCTTGAGTAGGATTACGGACAATATTATCTTCCAGTAGTATAAACTGCTCGTTGTATTCTTCTATCACAGTGTAGTAATTATCTACAATTACGTCCATAAGTGCGTAGAGCAGGTAATCTACCCCTCGCTTTCTAATACGGCCCTTTGCCACTTCTAGGCGCTCTCGCACTGGGTCAAACACATCTTTTCGGTGTTCTTGAAAAGAGATCAACACCTGAGGGGTAAGAATAAAGCTAATGTGCTCCCGCTCTATGTAGTGAGTTTCTTTATTAAAATTGAGCATTTTCAGCGTGATGAATAGGTAACCGTCGTAGTTTTCATACTGTGGGGAAAGTATGGTATTCAGAATGTCTTCGGTCACCAGCAGGTGCAATTTAAAGTGATCCCCAATTTCTTGTACTACCGAGGTATCGTGAATAGCACTTACATTGATCCAGTTGGCCTGTTCGGGATCAATCTCAGCTAGCACCTCCGATACTTTATCAAAAGTACGGTTCTGGAACTCGCCTTCACTGTATTGGTAAAGCGTAAACTCAATAGGCTCGTCAACATTCTTTCCGGTATAAATAAGTGTACCGGGAGCTACTCCAGCGTGCTTACTAATACGATAGTCTTGCCGAAGAGATAATGATTTACGAATAAACTGAATGGGAAGTAAGCGGAGCAGCTGCTTCTGAATTTGTTTTCTCATAAGTAGACTTCGTTACAAGGTATAATGACATTGCATCTTAGGGACACTTTCCCGGATGAGCAAAAGCGACCGACGCCCGGCGAATTCCGGCAAGAGCATTTCACGTTTGTCCCCAAGTTAATATGTTATTACAACTAGGTATTACGAAGGTACGGAAGCCTGCTTATACGTGGATTAATTCCCAAATACATCTATTGCGTAAAAAAAGGGTTACTAAATAATTCTCAATGTCATCTCTACGGAGATATCTAGTCGGAATGACATTAAGGATTTGCTTTCGCGTTCTATAAAAAGGCCGTACCTGCTCAAGGCGGGCACATAATTTTCCGCAGTAAAGCATTTATTCCGCTTTACTCTTCCAATGGTTTAGCGAATAATTACTTTCCGTTGAAGGTTTACATTGCCCTGTTGAATATCTACAAAGTACAGTCCGGAAGGCTGTCGTCTCTGCTGGTTTAACTTTACTCCCAACACCAGATTTTCGGTAGGTACTTGTATGACTTCTAACGCATTTCCAAAAAGGTCTATTAGTTTTACCGTAGCAACCGCCCCGGAAGGCAAACCCTCTACCTGAAGCGTTATTACACCTTTGGTTGGATTAGGAAACACCCGAATATCGAGCACCGATGTATTTAGCGGGGAAAACCCGTCTACTTCTACGCTAGCCGTTTTGGAATGCTCAAATCTGCCGTCAAAATCTACCTGACGCAGCCGATAGTAGATAGTTCCGACCAGCGGATTTTCATCTTTATAAGAATACGATAGCACAGTTGTGCTATTACCGGCACCATCTACAACACCAATTGCCTCCCAAGATTTTCCGTCTTTTGATCGCTGCACCTCAAAGAAGTCGTTATTCTCTTCCGATGCGGTTTTCCACTTCAGCAGCACACTAAACCGCTGGGCTTCCGCCGTAAATTCTAAAAACTCTACTGGAAGAGGATTGGCCGCGGTAGTAGAACCCATCGTGACCACATTTTCGGAAAATGAGATAGCTACTGCTGAAAATAGCTTTCCGAATGACTGGCTCCCCTGTCCACCGCTGGCTCCTGTATGACCACCGAACCCGGCATTGTCCCAATGCGATCCGGCGTCATCCCACCACATTACTCGGAGGTCATCGTAATCGGCTACCGTAGCAGAAACGTCACTGCCGCCGTCCCAGCTTAGATTTATTTCAGCAGTCACTAGTCCCGATGGAGTCGCACCAGCATCGTCGCTCACAATCCAGTATTCCCCCTGGCTAATGGTTTCAATTGTTTCGCCATCATTGGAAGGGGTCATATTATCTACTGCTGCAACACTCACTTGAGCATTCTGCTGAAAGTACTCAGCTCTCCATGTAAGTGTACTGCTACTACTTACATTTTCTACTTCTAAAGGTGCGTAGCGACCCTTTCCAATGGGGAACTCAAACGACCCACCATTAACGATAACTTTTCGCACTTGGCCACTGACGTAAGAGGCTGCACTACCACCATTAGGGGTAACATTGGCTAACTGAGCTAATGTGAAGGTATTACTACCATTGTTCACAATACCATCAGCCAATTGAAGCTCTGTATTAACCTCGGCACTTCCGGTAAGACTTACCCCCGCCCCATTGTCAATTTGCAAGCGGTGGAAGGCTGCTGCTCCAGTAAATGCACCACTTACCGTCTGAGTAGTACTTCCGGCTAGTGATAATACTGCGCTCCCGCTTCCCCCGCTAAAGGTACCACTGACGAAAGCTACGTTACCACCTACCGAGAAAGTACCCGCTGAACCTACATTTAGTAATCCGCTGTTCACGGTCAATCCATTTCCTATGCTTTTGCTTCCAGTGTTACCGTTGAAGCTACCACCAGTGACGGTTAAATTATTATCTACTGTTAGCACTCCACTACCGTTATTAAACGTGCCAGAATTTAGCAACAAGTCGTTTTGAACAGTGACTGATTGGTTGTTAGGATTGTTGAATGTAGGCCCAGTAATCGTAAAATCATTACACACCGTTAACGTGTTATTAGGAAGATTGCGTGCCCCCGAACCACTCAGGGTTAGGTTGCGTAACTCGGTGAGTCCACCTTCTATACTATAGTTGCCCGTACCGGCATATTCTAGGCCACCACCCGAACAACTGAAGAAATCAGTGTAAAAACCAGCGGGCATAACCGCGCTATTGTCATTGCTAATTATTCGTATATCCCCCGCACCACTTACTGTTCCTAAGCTATGACCGAAGGTATCATCTACCTCCAAAACACCTCCGGCTTCAATAGTAGTGCGATATGCCCGAATGCTGTTCTGATCAAAAGTGAGTACATCGCCACTTCGAACAATAATGATAGAGCCTACCGGCCGATCGCCAGGACCTAAAGGTGGGGCACCTCCAATCGGATTCCAAGTAGTGTGATCAGTATAATCTCCTCCGGTTCCCGTAGTTTCATAGGTAGGTACTTCATCGGGGATGGCATCAGGAAAACCAGCCGTATAGTCCCCAGTGATGTTAGCATCCGTAACATTACTGAAAGGAAACTCAATAGTATTATCGGTAGTGTTGACATTGGAGGTAGGCAGAGATTTATCCCAGAAAGTATCGTTTTCGTACAAACGAGCTGGTATGTAACTTGTTTCTGGGTAATCAGAAACGGCTACATCAGCCTGATCGTAGGTCATGGTAGCTGTTGCGGTAAAATTAGTGAGGTCAGCCGCTTTTACAATCCAGTGGTACTGTAGTACGTTATCAGCATCTACAATTTCTGGCGTTTCCGAATCGTTGACAATACTTGGGTGCATTTCGTTGGCGGGGCGCACGGTGATACTTCCCGCGTCACTGCTAGTAATATCAAACTCTACCGGAGTATATTTGGTCTGCCCAATAGGGAACATGAGTGGGGTAGCGGAAGCTACGGCGTTGAAATTACGACGCACCCCATTATCTGTAAACGAACTATTAGTCTGAATCATGTTAGTTGCCCCAAAGGTATTCACCTCTTCAATAGTGGCATCAGCGGTAATGGTTAGCAGACTACTACCGATATCAAATACACCTAAGCTTAGCCTTAGCGTATTATCAATTGTAAAGTTATAACCGTTATTGTCCGGTATACGTATCCCGTTACTGTTATTGATGGTTAGCTTTCCAAAGGTACTGCTCCCGGGAACTGAGCGGGTAATCTGTTGCTGACTACTTCCGGCAAATACAATTCCTTCTCCCCCGGTAGCTGAGGTAACGTGTGTACCATCATGAATCATATTTCTTTGCAAAGTGATCGTGTTACCACCATCGTCCAGCGTACCATCGGCTAGATTAAGATCATTGGTGATCACAATGTTGTGCGCTGATAGGGCAACCGTATTGTTGTTGGTTTGGGTAACATTAAAGAAAGTAGTTGTAGCACTACCACTAACCTGTTGATTAGCTGAGCCACCAAAGGTAGTAGTGTTACCATTCGCAGTAAACGTACCATTATTGACCAAATCGCCGCCCATAAGTAGACCTAATCCGTTTGCATCTAGCCCGGTACCACTATTGATGGTTAAGTCTCCATTGATTGTTAGGTCTCTAACTTGTATCTGTACGGTTGGACTATTAGTACTATTGATGACCAAATTGTTTAGGGCAACCGTTGAATTGATACCAATCGTTTGCCCTACCGGGGTAGATGTCCCTCCTAGATTGATAGTAGAACCAAACACGCTAGATGATGCTGGCTCCAGCAATAATGAAGCTACCGTGGGTGTAGTGCCGTTTTGGCTCATGATAGTAAAATTACCCCCAGTGAGTGTAAACTCACTTCCGGCATTAGTCACTTCAAACACCCCTCGGTCTTCTTCAAACACACCTAGGTTATCCCCTTGGGTACCTACTTCTACGGTGCCCCCAGTCTGCCGGTATTTGAGCACGCCAGATAAATTAGATGTGCTGCGACGGATTTGTGAACCCACAGTCAATGTACCATCGCTTACTTCTAATTCGGCATTGCCCGAGGCGGTGTATTCAATAAAGTTGTTACCATTGTTAGCAGCATCGTCCAGGTCTAGTGTACCGCCACTTACGCGTAGCAATCCATCCAAAATAATTCCGGTATCGTCACCCACTACGCTAACCGTACCCTGCTGTATCTCCAATCCGCCCGAGCCGGAAGAAGCCACCGGATTGGCGGTATTGGGTAGCAAGAAATCACCGGTAGATGCATCCGTGAGGGTGATACCGATAGCCGGATCATTAATGATTAGTGTACCATTAAGTATTTCAACTGGTTGCTGACCTATTGCTGAAGGTTGAGGAATGTTAAAGTCGTTATTGAACGAAAAAGTAGAGTCTTGATTAGTGCCTTTATTTACTATCAGACGATACAAATCCATTACCGGGTTATCGGCTCGTGTATAAGTGGCGTTGTTGTTACCAATGAGTTCAAGCACTGCATGGTCTCGGTTAGCCCCGGTTCCATTATATAAATCTATCTGTCCTCGGTCTTGCTGAATATTACCACCAACCTGAAGGGTATGTAGTACTACGTTTCCTGCATCGTTGTTGTCATCTACACGAATTTGATCACCGTTGTTGTCCATGAGTATATTTCCTTCAATGCGCAACGTCCTTCCTGGACCCGAGTCAGGAAATACTACATCATCGCCCCGGTTATTAGTTGTCATTACTAAATTATTACCAACTGTAATGTCACCGGTAGCAAGGTTGCTCAGCCTTAAAACACCACCTTCCCTAATCGTCAGGTTTCTGTTGATAGTTATATCTTCTTGGAAGACAAGGCTGCGTCCATTACCACTTTGACCCTTAATGTTAACATTAGGATATATTTCTGGGAAAGAGGTAGGTAGGAAGACAGCCGTGTTGTTATTATTATATAGATCGTAATCAAAACGGGCAAATCTGTTAGCAGCAAACTCCCCAAAGTCGGCGGTTATATCAGCCACAACTATGTTAGAGACAGATGGGTCGGCATTACACGAAGTACAGCCCACTTGCACGTTGAAAGTACCATTACCACTTACTTTCCCTATATTGATATTATGCGCGTTATTTCTCTCTATGATTAGTTGTGGCTGAAATGAATCATCATTCACAACAATATCGCCGTTGGCATTAGTTACCTCTTCCGAAAATATAAGCTCGGCTAAATCTAGATCTTGATTCAAGAAAAACCAATGAGCTCTTTGAGCATTATCAGTCGTTGAATTGGGGTTTTGTAATCCAAAGGCCATAATTGCAATATCACCGGCTTGTGGGAAATTACCATCATTAGTAGACGAATAATGGCCTACTGTTGACCAGAGGTTAGTTTCATTCCACCGGTCATTCTCGTTAAAGTCGGTGTTATTCCCGTCGTTCACTGTAGTGGAATAGTAAATCTCTGGTGCTCCCGCAAACCTAGCAGCCACTCCGGCGGTGTAGTTCGCATTTTCTAGAGGGAAACCAGTACCGGGGAAGGCATTGTCCCAGTTACCGTTTACTCTTTCAGCCGATAATTCAGGGGCACCTCCGTCATTGAATATTTTCTGTCCTCCAATTCCATCAATATCGTCGTTGGCATTGGTAGTAAGTGTAACCGGATCAACATTATCTGTATTATCTCCATTGAATATGATAATGTTACCAGGATTATTCCCCATGATATTACCATCTTCGGCAATGCCATCGTTACCGCTATTACCAGCGTGCCTAACTGCTTCCGCCAAACCGTCGTAAGAACGCGCGTACGTACCACCGTCCCGTACTTTACCGGGCACATAGTTAGCCTCAGTACCACTGACATCAGCTTGGTCATACTGGAACAGCCAAGAAACTGTTGGCTCTTCACTGGCGGCGTAACCCTCAAAATCTACGTTCCAGTAGTAAGACAGCAGGTCACCACCACTCAAGTCAGTGGTTTGTAGTTCACCTTCTACCGGACGGACGGTAATGTACTCATCACCATCCGTAGTGCCATTATCATGCAAGTAAACTACTGCCGGAGTATATTTATCCTTAATTCCAATAGGGAACCAGATCAGGTTTTGGTTTTGGTATTCGTGGTTTCTATTACCATAGCTAGGATCGAAGCCTACGTTTTGGGTATCATCAGTCCCATGTACATTAGATACTCGAGGTACTTTAATACTGAGTCCACCGTCCGAAGCATTCCCTTCAGTAAAGAAATATTGTTCAGCCCCGGCCCTGTTGTCACCGAAAAGGTTCTCACCATTGCCATTACGCAAACGGTCACTATCCCCATCATTTTCAGTATTTAAGTCAAAAATATCAACCTTCAGTCTGTACGTTCCAATATTTACTCCACCGTGTCGGTACGAAAAGCGAGTTACATTCAGATCACCACCTAAACGTAGTTCGTCGTTGCCTAAGTCAACCGTTATATTACCGATAGTTGAGCCAGTAGTAGCATTGATTAAAATAACATCTCCTACCGTACCAGCATCTTGCTCCCTCACTTCCAGAAAAGAGTTAACAGGATTGACCCCTTGCTCATACACTAGTAGGTTTCCATCAACATTAATTTCAGGGGCATAAACTCTTACAATGTAACCAAACGCATCATTCGTAGGGTCAATCTGATTCAAGGTAGAGCCACTAGCTATGGTTAACCCATTACTTATGTACAGCAGACGCGCTCCGTTTGAATCTAAGTTCTTACCGCCCACAGCGGTCTTAGCTCCAGCACCATCTTCAACGCCTGGGTTCTTTGCCTGCAATTGTATGATACCACCCGATTTATCAACTACTAAATTATAAATTGGTAAGCGGTAATCTACGTAGCTTTCATCTCCATCGGGGTCACTATACGTTGTTAATGATGCATCATAAGTGGTAATGTCACCAATGTAGAAAATTCCGTTTTCGGTACCATTAAAAGTAAGCGTTGCGCTACCTACATCATCAGTGGCATCGGTAAATAGATCTAATACTCCGTTATCTTCAATAGTTAAATTTCTTCCTACTTCCAAGTCGTAGCACGTGGTGCCATCGGGGCACAAATCAAGGTAGCCACCGTAGGTATTACCACCCGATGATCGAGTAGCGCCCGTCCTGATTCTCAAGTCATTTATAATCCGTAAGTCACTCTGCATTTCTACAGTATGGGTTTCTACCACAAAATCGTAGAAAGGTGCGGTAGTGTTAATTTCAACTGTACCTTCATAATCGGTATGTACCTGCCCACCGGTTATGTTGATGTTGCCAGGGTCTGAGCTAATATTAATTCCTCCGGCGGCCGCCCCACTATTATCGCGTATCAACAGCGTACCTCCAGACATAGTAAACACTCCGTTGGGGTCATCAATGCCGAATAGCGCAAACCCGCCGGATACTTCGCCGGCAACTCCGGTGTTTCCGCGCACATCTACTGTACCACCTGACTGGATGTAGCTGGGGATACCCCCACCCCCTCCTGCGGTTCTCATCTGGGACACGTCGATGGTTCCTCCTTCAATTTGTACAGTGCCGTTACTTGCTGACCAGAATATCAAGCCTGCACTGTTTCTTGTACTAAAGTATCCGGTTGAAACGCGAAGCGTACCGTAGACTGAAAGTGCCTGATTTGATCCACCGGTGGTTATTGTACTTCCAGAAGCATCAGCCACTTGGGTATTACCCGATGTGCTGTTGTCAGTGGCTGTTGAATACACAAAAACATTAGGCCCATTTAAGTGCAAGGCCGCACTGGCTCCAATTGCATAGTCACCGTTACCACCATTGGTATTACCTTCTGATAAGGTAGGAATAGAAATATTACCCGTAAGATGTAAGGTGCCATTGTGAATGAAGAGGGCTTTCCTTATTTCAGGATTAGCTGCCGAGAAAGGAGCATTATTTCGCCTGCCTACGTTGTTGGGACCAAATAAGCTAAAATATGATGTATTAGCTGAGTTGATAGTAAGCACGTAAGTCTGGTTGACACCTTTGTCTACTACTAAATTATAAAAGTCGGTAGTGCCATTGAGACTCACGGTATTATTAGTAGCCCCCCGAAAGCGGGTTGTTACCGCTCCTTGCGTAGAAAGCTCATTGTAAATAGGGGTAGTCTCGTTGGTAAGTCTCACCGTATTGTTATTACTGAAGTCTCCGTGTAGTATCAGTTGGTGGTAAATATTATGATATTCTCCTATTCCAGGTAAGTTTGTGCCAGATATACTAAACGTACCAATTGTATTGCCTGTGCCTACGCTCATGCTACCGTCGGTATCAACCAGAACGTTACCCATTACTTCCAGATCAAGGGGGATTGTCGCTGAATTATTGTTGATCTGCCAATCACCTTGGGTGACGGTTAGGTTACCATTGAGCGTAATGTTAGCCAGTTGCACTACATCGTTAGTGGCGGCAGTCATGTTGATGACTAGGTTATTCCACGTACGGGTTTGATCTAACGTAATCCCAGTACCGTATATTTCAACTGTACCTCCATTGACGGCATCAGCGAAGGAAGAGGCATCCCCAGCTGGAAAGTTGTCGGTACCAGCATTACCCGACATCCGGATACGCCCATTTCCAGAGATGAAGTTAAAATTATGTCCGTTTGTAGCAGCTATATTAATGCTCTCATCTATTCTAATAGAACCTATAGCAATGTTGTTAACGTTGGTAGTAATGTTATCACCCACTAAAATAAACACATTATCGCCAGGCCCAGGAATATCGTTACTGGGATTAGTTAATAACGAACCGGAAGGGTCGGTCGTCCATACATCAGGGTCACTCCAGTTACCTGTTTGGTATGAGTACCAATTGTCTCCGGGTAATCCTTCTATCGGACTATCAGTAGTATTAGTAGTGCCTATCGTATAAGTACCATCAATAAGGTTAGCATCCGCTACCTCAAAAGATATTCTGTAACCCAAAACTGTCTTACTCGCTACGGTTACCGCTTCGTAGTTACCACTACCGGTGTTTAAGCGCAATAATTCATAGTTGTTAGCCTCTTGCGGAAAATCGCCACTAATTCCTTCTCGAAAATCAAACGTAAGCGTGGCATCAAGTGTACCAGCAGTGGTTTTATCTATGTACCAGCTACGGGCCCAACGCTCAACAACACTTCCTGATAAGTTGGCAGTAGAGGTTGTATTGGTAGTATTATCATGCCCAGCCATCAGGTATTCACCATCGGTGTCTAGGCTTCCATTGTAGGCCCTTAAAATAAATCCGGCCGAATTAGCTACTGTGTGGCTAGTACCTCCATCGTGACCGATTCCGACAACATCAAATTCGTGCCCGCTAGATGCTGACTCATCATAGTAGTCGTTTACTCCTAGAGTAATATTATATTTAGCACTAAGGTAGTTATCTACGATGACCCTTTGGGGCGAATTGAGTGCAGTAGAGTAGACTACAAACTCAGCTATATCTATATCGTAAAAACTCGTTCTTTCCCGGGCCAACCCTGCCCCTGGATAGCTAGAAAGGGTTCCGCTATTGTTGCGAGTACCTAAAGTAATCCCGTTTTGAATGATTTTTCGCTGCTCAGTGGCTAGTCCTGCTTCTAAGCCGTGCATAAAGATACCAAACGTACCTTCGGTAGTACCTGGGGCACCTCCGGTCATGGCGGCATTATGGTCATTACCCCAATGATGAGCCATAAAGTTGGTACCGTTCCAACCAACGTGTAGGTTGGTATTGGTTGCACCATTAGTACCTCCCATCCATAGTCTACGTCCACCCGTTGATCGGCGAGCGGCTACTATCACTACTGTGTAATCAGAATTAGCGATTAGTGAACCATCAAACCCCAAAACGTCGTCAGATCCATCAAAGCGAATGACGGCCTTATCCGTATCAAAAATATTGGTCTGGAATAGGGGTTGCGCTGCAATAGTAGCTTGGGTAGCATTATTGGTATTACCAGAAACATCAGTCCAAGTACCTACGGCTGCGCCATTAGTTAACCCGAGGGATTGAGCATCCAGCCACATAACGTTTTGGGGTTGCCCGGAAGATCCGTCGGAGTTACCTACTCCGGCTGGTCCGGTCTGAGCCAACCCTGCCGTGCCACCTCCTACTTGAAACAAAATTGACAATAACAGTACAGCTTCTCGAATACTCATGCTTATTTTACAGTTTGCGTCAGGATCTCAATATTACGGGGAAGAAGAAAAGAAAAGAAAAGTTGCACAAAACGAAGGTGTAAGTCTTATTGCCTTTTTAATAATTTAGCCAGTTTACATCGTACTGTTTCATCAAAAAATCTGAATCTGCTAGTTTTCTGGAGCCTATTTAAGGAATAAGCTTATTCATTTAGAGCGTTTAAACCGGTCTAAATCACTATCAGGCTTATTACGCTCCGTTAATTACCTCAAGTCCGTCAGATACCTTTAATGTTGGATAGTTACTGACACTTGTAAGAATTCTTTCTTTTGCCCACTTTTTTATTTATTATTCTTCAAAGATTGCCCTACTCTGGTGCATGTATTTTTCTTTGGCACAGATTACCAAATTGCTGAGCGAAACGCTTATTTATGGTCTATTCTTACGGTACTATACTATTTTATGAACATAATGCAGACCATCTGACTTATCGACTTATATAGTTACTTTATATAGCGATATGAAAATTTCGGCTGTACCCGAAAACTGGTTAGAACGCCTGGCCGTCTGGCTGAAAATAGCCCCTACTCCAATATGCGACACCCATATGACGTTTATGATGGCTCGCACTATTATGGTAGGCGTAAAGGTGGGAATATTTGAGGCGTTAGCTGATTCTCCGAAAACGGCTGACCAAGTGGCAGCTAGATGCGCCACCCATGCCAAGGCCACGCGTACGCTGCTAAATACCCTAGTCCATTTAGAGTACGTTACGCTAAAAGATAACCGTTACCAACTTTCTTCTCTCGCTCGCCGGTGGATGCTGAAAGATAGCCCGCGCTCGCTACACGATAAAATGCTACTACAGTTTTTAGAATGGAAGTTTGTAGAGCACTACGAAGACTATCTGTACAGTGGAGCACCTCTTGACTATCATAATAATATGGATGGTAAACAGTGGCAGGCTTATCAGCGCGGGATGCGCTCGGTAGCCGGAATTTCGGTAGAAGAAGTAGCCCAGCGTACTCCTATGCCTCCGGGAGCCACCCAAATGCTGGATATTGGCGGAGCACACGGTTCTTATTCAGTTGCGTTGTGCCGAAAGTACCCTCAGCTCGCGGCCACTATTCTAGATTTGCCGGCAGCTGTTGAATACGCTAGACCTATTTTGGCGGAAGAGAAGATGGGGAACCAAGTGGTGCACCAAGCTGGCAATGCGCTGACTGACGATTTGGGCGAAGCCACTTGGGATATAGTTTTCATCTCTAGTTTAGTGCATCATTTTGATGATGACGCTAACGCTGCTCTCGCCAAGCGAATAGCCCGAGCACTAAAACCGGGGGGGTATTTCATTGTTCAGGATTTTATCCGAATAGATACTCCGGCAGCGGGAGATCATTTGGGAGGCTTATTTGACCTGTTTTTCGCAGCAACCAGTGAGGCCGGTACGTACTCAGAATTTGAAGTTAGACGGTGGCAGCAGCAGGCAGGATTGCAACCTAAGCGGAGTGTCTGGCTACGGTCTATCCCTCGCCACGCTCAAATTGTGGCGGAAAAGCTTTAAGGTACTCGAGTTACTGTGGAAGGGTGTTCGGGATTACGAGACTAAGAACTTACTTAAAACATGAACACACTAACATTATAACACTTAAATACATTATCTACAATGAAGTGTCATCTTGCAGCAAAGCTATATTAAAAGCGAAGTTACAGTTCTCACACTGCTTTACCTGCATGGTAGCGATGCCTACCACTTCACCTTTGCTGTTCATAACGGGGCTGCCACTGCTACCCGGGGAGATAGCGGCATCCATTTGAATGAGCGCATCGCGCTGGCCTTTGTACTTACGGATAGAAGAAACAATACCTCGGGAAACGGTGCTTTCCAGTCCTTTAGGATTGCCTAACACAAAAATATCTTCCCCCTTGCGAGGTAACGATGCCGATAAAGGAAGTGGTTGTATCTTCTCAGTTTCTTCCACCTGAAAAATAACGTAGTCGTACTTTTCGCTTTGTTTAACGATGCGCTTCACCCCAAATTCGTTCCCGGCGAAAGTCTTAATCTTCCAGCTTTCGCCTTTTTCAAATACGTGATGGTTACTGACGGCAATGCCGTTTTTCTCAATAAAGAACCCGGTTCCCTGACCAATGCGTTTACCACTTCGGTTATAGGTATAAACCACAAACACGCTGGGTTCGGCAATTTCTACAATATCAGTCAGGGATTTTTTCTTTCTTTCGGTGGACGAAATAGGAGGGCTGTAGGTAGCTACTGTATCAGGAGCTACATCGGTAGAGGCCATTCTTTGCAAAGAGGTACGTTGTGCGTCAAGCTTTCGGGCCGAACGAGAACAACTATGACAACCTGAGAGCAGCATGGCAAGAGCGAGGGACCAAATAATACTTCTCATCGTTACTAATATAACGATTTTCGTGCCGAAGATTATCCTCCTTTCCAAAGTTTTTCAAAAAAACCTGTTCCCTGGCCTGACTTATTTGAAGAAATTTGTTGATTTAACAGCTTTAATTGTTCGAGTATTGCCGATTGCTGCTGGTTATTTTGCTCTTTTAGCGTCTCAATGTTTTTATTCAGTGGCTCAATCAGGGCTAGCTTTCCCACTGCGTGCTGATTATCATCAAAAGCTTTTCGTAGCCTATTTTCTTCCTGAGTAGCCAGATCACGAATGGTACGGATGCGGGTTTGGGTATGCTCCAGTAGTTCTTGTAAGCTCTTATCCAGCACATGGTCTACTTTGATCACTGCATTATTAATTACCTGGCTGCGCTGCTCTAATTCAGTGAAATGTGAGCGTAAGAAGTTTTGCAGCTTCTCGCTTTTTTGGGCAATTCCTCGAATTTCTCCCAGTACATTTTCTACTTCCTGCGTACGGTATAAAAACTGATTGAGCTTCTCGGTGAGTCCAGATGTGCTATCCACCATTTGGTTGGTCTGAGCGAGATACTCTTTAAATTGAGCCAGCTCCTTAGCACTTTCGTTTAGCGACTGAAACACTTCCAAGTTGGCCTTCGCTAATTCCATAATATCAATTTCTTGTAAGGCCTGAGCAATCTTCTCCTGAGCCTTGAGTGTTTCGTAATTTTTGCTGAGCAACCCTTCCAACGTAGCTAGATTATCCATAAAATTCTGCTGAAAACCACTGAGTTGCCCTTGCAGGGTTTGTAAGGTCTGAGTAGTATCTTGTGCTAGCTGAGGCAACCATTCGGTTTGAATCAGGGTGAGAAATTCATTTTTCCGCTGAAGAGCTTTTCGCTGAACAGTTGGTAGCTGCCAACCCAAAAGTATCAGACTTAATAATGCACCAATGATGGTCGCTAGCACAATAATTTTAGCTCCACTGAAAAAAATAGAGGCAGTGCTGAAATAAACAGCATCGGTAATAATTTTGTCGGGTAAATCCGGTAGAAAGAATAGGCTAATAGCCACACCAAACGTAGTGAACCCTACCCCAATCAATAGCGGAATCCAAGCTTGCTGCTTAAGTCCTTGCCGAATTTGCATTTCCTGTCGAGCTACTAAATTTTGAATCAGGGCAAAGTCTAGCACTACTCCCCGACTTTTGAGTAAGTAGCGATTAAGCGCGTAAAACAATCGGTAGCGAGCAGCCGAATTGTAATTTTCAGCTTGTAGCATCGGTAGCCTGATGCCTTCGGCGAAGCGCAATTTTCCTTGATAAAATCGCTCCAGTAATTGATCGGTATTGGTTTGGGTCAGTTCCGCAAGGGGAATACGCTTAGGCACTATTTTGATAGCATCTTCTGAGGGTATCCACTGGGCAAATTTTCCCATTTGCTGCCACGCCTGCCAAAAGAACCATCCTTGTACCCCGATAGAAAAAAGCAGCAGAATGGTTTCAAATGTAGCCAGATTACTCATAACGAATCAGAGCTTTATCTTCGGGAGTTACCACCCATTGGTCGCCTTCCCGGGTTGCTTTTCCTGGTTCCACATTCACAATGCGCTGCGCTCCCGGAAAGTAGGAATTCTCACTCTCACAAACGGGTTCCAAATAGCTACCCGGCGAACTCAGAGCGTCTTTCATGGCATCGGCATTATTAGCTACGGTAAAGGTAGCCGTGTTCTCCCCGTTTTGCTCCAATACTTCAAAATGGTAGACGGAGGCTGATGGGCGGAACTGAGCTGACATAGAACCCGTCGGAAAAGTACCATCGCTATTGGGCGTAGATAAGTAATAGGATTTTATAACCGGAGCCGGAGGGTTATTCGGACCAAAACGTGGTTTTACTGCTTCTTTTTTTTGAGGCAGGTGTTTCCGTAATGAAGCTACCTGAGCTTCAGCTTCCTTCACCCGATTCTTCAATTGGGCTACCTCTTCGCGGGTAACGTAGGGAGTGGTTTTTTGGAACTGTCGGGCGGTTAGCTCTTCAATTCGTTTGGTGTGACGATCAATGCGAGCATCTTGCTTCCGAAGCAAACGCAAAGTATACCACAGCAAACCTAGCAGCAACACGATAAAGACCAAAACTGCTAGTTTGTAGTACGGGCTATCCAAAAACGCTAAATTTTCACTTACTATTTCGCTGGTCTGATCTACTACCGATGTGGGTGGACTCATAAAAGAGGGAGCCTGCTCAGTTACTGTTTGCTGCTCAGGTTCAGATTCTTCCGTAGTAGGAGCCGGTGATTCTGACGTGAGATACTGCTTTACTTCTTGAATCAGCAATGCCTTTACTTGCTTTAACTCATTATAGTCGTCTTCATTGGCCACCCGTAGTGACTGAAGGCTGATATTGCGGATTTGTTGCTGTAGGAAATCGATAGCCTCATCTTCTGTCCACTCATTGCGGTACATTTCCTTGATGCTAATAATCCGACGGTACAGATTGGTGCTGGCATTACGCCAATCGTTATCTTCCAGAAAAGTAGCTACCGCTTCGCTGTTGGGTGGTTGCTCAATGTTATAGTTCGCTTGACTAAATTCCTGCTGAAAAGCTTCATACCCCGCTCGCTCAGCCGTTTGGTTGGGTCGGATGTTTAGGTAATCTTGCATATAAGCATCCATAATTTGCCAGCCAACGTAGTCTACCGCTTGGGCAAACTGCTCTCGAATAACCGTGGCTTGGATAGACGATTGTAAGCAAAGTAGTAAGGTTAGGGTTAGGAGTATTCTCATGGTTGGTTTGTGTAGATTCTCGATAATCGAGATATTCTCAGATTTTCTAATCCCGCAGAGGTGTGGTGAGATTGCGTAGCAGCGATAAGAAAGATTACCTATTTAATTCAAGCTTCGCTAATTAATCAGGCAGGTTTAGAGGAAGGTTTCTTCGGCTTGCTTCTTTTAGCAGTATTTTTTCAGATGCTTCGCGTAACCCTCTAAATATTGCATCCATTGTTTCCTCATAGTCTTCTTCATCGGTAAAGAAGCCCTCTTTTACAAGGGTAGAGTCTACGTACAATTTTTCCTTATCGTTTTTCATACTGTTCATACCAAGTAACCCAATTTCTGCGTGTGCATCGGTAACAGGATAGTAAATATAGCCGATTCTGTTCTAACTTGAAAAACGTATTGTATACCTTTCGGTTGTGTCGACTCAACGCTACGTACTTGTTTTTCTTATTGGGCAGTAAACCTTATTCTGATAATTATTTACCCCGAGGTTCGTGACGTCACGAACCTGAGAAGTTTATCGGATCTAATAGTACGGCTATCGATTTAGCCAATATTCTCAGTGTATCTATCGCGCGAACATCATGAAGGGGGGCACTACCAAAAGTATCAGCAAAATGGTCAGCGTGCATTGCAGTAAGCACAACATGATATTCGCCCTCTTCCAGTGCAACTATGTTGGGACGATTAACGTGAGTGACTTGTATGAAATTCAACAGCTTGCTTAATTGGAATTATTAAGTGGCTGGCGATGAATAATCAATTTGGTAGATAGTTCCAAATAAGCTTCCGGGGCATCCGACCAATCTGCCAGCATAGTGGTGATTTTTTCCGGCTTAAATTTACCGCTCTTGATTAAGGGAAACACATCGGGAATATCCCGGCGCGAATGCGAGATACCAACATGCAGGGTAGCACTCCTCAGGTACATCTCCCACAAAGGTAGTGAATTTCTCTTCTTTACGTAAAACGCTACTCCGGTAGCCGTACCCCCCGGAGCTAAGTTTTGAATACCAAACGCTAATTTTGTAACGGAGCCACTGGCATCTACCACAATTGGATAACCTTCTTTTATTAACACGCCACTGAGTGTACTTACCTTTTGTTTTTTTCTTAGTTCAATCGGATTAGCCCCTACTCGGGCGGCAATTGTCAATCGCTCTAGGTTATCATCTACATAGTCTACCTGAGTGCTTCCTTTGGCTACTGCCAGTGCGGCGGCGTACAGCCCAATACTCTTGGCATTTCCACCAAAAACAAGCACGGGAGCCTCCGGAAATTTATCTAACTGTGGGCCTACTGATCGGTACGCATCGCTAATATTGTCGCTTAAGGAAGCGCAGTGAATTGGGTTAACGCCTTCCGGTATTTTCACCAGCATAGCGTCGGCAAAAGGAACCCGAATTTTATCACTGACCATGCCTCCAAAATCGCCCATTCCCGCACCAAAGCCGTAGGCAGAAACAAGCGTTTTTTTATCAGTTCTGCTACAATTAGCGGGTAATTGCCTTCGGCAAGGATTACAATGACCGCAGGAAATTGCCCAAGGCACCACTACCACATCGCCTCGTCTCACATTTTTGACAGCCGAACCTATTTCGGTTACCTCGCCAATAGCTTCGTGCCCTACGCCGAACGGAGGCTGTAGCGGAGGGTTTCCAAATACATCTAGCACTTTGGGGTCTAAATAATTCAGATTCACTCCTAATGGCATTACTTTACGATAATCGTGGAAGAGGAAAAAGCTGTCCCCATCACAACGGGCAGCAGCAAACGGACGCACAATCGCTTCTTGCTCGCTTTGTAATACAGGCTCCCGCACTTCTTGCCAAGCCACACTATTTTTCCCTAAAAATGTAAGTTGTTGCATATAATTGGTAGTTCACAAGCTGTTGGTTTCTTTTTTTAATTCTGTCAGACTGGCCTTTATGATAGTAATCGTCGATCAAAATTGTAGTCTCCTACCGAAAGAATTTCAACTTCTTGCATATCCGGATGAAGCGGATTAAGCAAATAGTTTTCGTCCTTTTGCATGATAACTGACGGCACCCGAATGGCTAAATATTCTTGAAACCAAGCGGACTTTCCTACTGATCGAGTCCCTTCTGCGTAAGGTGGAGGTATTGTCCAGTCAGGCGGAAGTTCCATAAAACCTTCTACTGACGGATACTCCTGATTGGGTAAACCTAGCTCAACCAACGCAAACTTTTGAGCGGTAATTCCTCGGCGCAAGTGAGCTAGGCTCTCTAAAGTAGCCAGTGCCACGCTATTAGCAGTGTACAACATATGTATCGCTGGGGTATTCCATCGCCCACCATAAATATACGCCCCCGTACCCGATAGGTCACGACCGTGTTTGGCTTTAGTAATTCGGTAGACTTTGAGCATTAAGCTAATATTCCGTGCTCTATCCGACCTAGTTCTTGCATGATCTTATCAGTACCGTAAATACTATGCAGTAGTGATAAAGGAACTACATTACCGAGTGCCGGAACCGGTTCCTGCATCCACTGTTGAAACATAGCTCTATCCTCAAATACTTCGTAACCTTTGGCGTATACATCAGCCAAGCGCAACAGCCGCTCCGTAAGTGCTGAAGGAAAGACCTGATTGGTTTGATACCGCTGTAGCGTTCGCGCTGTTACGTGCAGAATCTCAGCCAACTGCTGCCAGTTCAGCCCCACTGCTTCTTTCAGCGATAGCAGTGCAGCCTTCGTTAGCCCTTGTTCTACCATCTGCATATGCGGATCTAAGTAGTGAGTCTGTTGACTTCTCATTGAGCTATAAGAAGACTGAGAAAAACCTAACAATGGCATCACTGAGGTAATATCGACGGTATACATGGCTCGGACATTTGTCTTTTGTAAAATTAAATATACAGAAAAATGTCGCAGCTAGTTATACTCTTCCGTCAATTCGGTAGCAATTTTGAATGCCATCCGGTTTAGGGCTCCGGTGAGTGGGTAGAAAAACAGGGTTTCTTCGACATTTACATCTTGGTTACCCGCGAGTTCTTTCATCTTTAGTTGCTGCCCTGACTTCAGATACTCCATCAAGTCTTCTCTCAGCATCATTTGGTAGCTACTTAGGTGCGACGGATTCACTCCGAAATGATGAGCAAAGTTGTATTCTTGATGAATGGTGAAGAGCAACTGCATAAATTCATTTACCTCACCTAATACCTGCTGCAACGTTTCATCGGTAAGACCCGGGTATTTTACTGACTGTTCAGGAATCATCACTCCTTCACCTGTACCAAGCAGCACCGTTTTAATCCGATCAATATCTACATCTACATCACTTAGCAGACCACCTTTGCAGGTAATTTCCTTAGGCTCAGGATACTGTTCTAGTTCGATCGTATCGGCTTCATCTTGATAGACATGTTTGAACACTAGGCGAGTTAATGCGCTCAGACTGCTGAGCCGAGGACTAGGATCAACAATATTTACCACCTTAGAACCCCGACCACTAAATAGAATATGGCGAGGCATTTCCAGCCCCTTCGCTCGCATCAGTTTGGCTAAGTGATAGATAAGCGCGGTGTAGAAGACGATGAAGACGATTTTGAAATCCTCGTCTTCCTTGAGCATCGCGTGGAATGAAATCGGGATTTGCTGTTCTTTAATGTGTTTGTTCTCTTCCAGTGAAAAGAAAAAAGCGATAATATCCTGCGAACGTTGCTCTTCTAGAATAGCGTTGTAAACCCGTAGCAGTTCGTTTTGTCGATTTTCCCGCAGTAACCGACCTATTTCATCCGCGTATCGACGAATAAAGCCGTTGATAGCCGCCGAACCGTGAAAACTATCACCAAAAATAGCGTTAGCCGCAAAGCGGAAGGAGGTAAGCACTGTCGGCTGGTTATTCTGAAAAATGACTATATCCGTTGTTCCACCGCCAATATCGATACCTACAGATGGTTTATCGGCTGCACTTTTGCCCAACCGTTCTTTGTAGAAGTAAAAGGGCGCAATACTTTCCGAAAGTTTCTGGGGATCGCGTTCGGCAGTGATGTAGCGATGGTATAAATCCCGCCAAGTAGCTTCCAGACTATTACGACGATTGGGTAGCATACTGGATGGATAGAACCAGATCAGTTTAGTCTTTTTCAGATCGCCGTTATTCATCAGTACCTTTGAGCGAATCAGAAAGAGCAAGTTTTCAAAGAAGGCTTCTACCCGGCGTTTATCTTCCTGGTTACGAGTGTAGTTTGACCACTTCAGGTCAGTAGTCACCCGGGTATTATTCTGAACAGGATACTTCTCGTAAACAAACGGAATATTAAAATCCGACAGCACGTAGGTAGATGTATTCAGGTTCAGATTGTGGTTTTCACCAATGACGGTACGCTGCGGAAAACGAAACTCAAACTGCTGCCCAATGTAGCGCGGCAGAAATTCCTGCGGAATCAGGTCGCTGATGAGGGTAGCTCCGGTGCCACCAAAATCGCGGTTTGCCTGAGCATAAGCCGGATCATGTAGGGTAGCAATCTGCACATCTTCTTCGGTGATGTCGAACGGACGCGGATTACCGTTGCCCACTTTATATTCAATATGGGTGTTGGTGGTCCCAAAGTCAATCGCAAAAGTATAGGTATCGTTACCACCGCTGTAGGCTGGAAATTTGGGAATGACAATTCCTTGAGCAATACCCGTTTTTAGTTGCATATAATCAAACTCCTGCTGCAACACGTAGTACTGCGTGCTAGCACGATCATCAGCCCGTTTATCGCTGCGCTGCTTTTCGGCCTGATGGTCGAGAGGCTTCGCTTGGCTCTCGCGATAAAATTGTAAATCGTACTGGTAATGGCGGGTATGCGGACTCACATCCCGGTCAATAAGCTGCACCCGATAATGCGTATTTTCCACTTTTTTTCCCGTTTTGATAAACGGATATAACGTTACGCCAAACTGATGTTCTACAATCACACCCTTATTACGACTTTCGTCGGGCGGTGGTACTTCACCTTCGGTCACTCCTGGAGTATAAATTCGCTCAAAGGTTACAAAACCCTGCTTCACCGGAATGCGTAGGGTTACTCGCACTCCCCCCGCCGCCAGCGGTTCCATATCAATCGTATTCTTTCCTCCGGCTACTGTTCCCTGCAAATCAGCTAAATCAAAGAACTGAAAATAGACAGGTTTGATCGGCAGCACGTAGCCAGCATCCTGCTCCCCTCCAACCCAGTGTCCATCAAAATATTTTCTTCGATTGATTGGATAGACTAGCTTAATCAGATAGGGCTCTAAAAAATCGCTGACTGTTAGATACGGGTACTGAATAACCTGCCCCGGCAAAGTACGCTGCGCCAGTGTTTCGGCCACATGATAGGGTACGTCCTGATCGTTATTCCAGGGTTCACTTACGTAAGTATAGGGTTTATTAAACTGGTTTTGCAGTACCAACGGCTTTATGGCTTCCCGGTATTTGTTAGACTGAATGACAAAATCACTCTGCTCCGCCACTGAGCCTTGTTCTACTTTTTTCTTGCGAAGCGGATAGCCCAATAGTTCTACGGTATCACCCGCACTTCCGGTATCGAGTTCAGCAAACTGTTCTTCAAAAGAGACTTTATTCTTAAGCTCATTAATTCGTTGGTACAAGTTGGGGTTCTTCCGATCCAGCAATTTTAAGTTCTTCGCCAGATATTCTGCTACCTCGGGAAAATAGTTACGAAAAGTACCGCCCGAACCCGACCGGAAAAACTCCAGCAGTCCATAGAAATAAAGCTGAAAGGCTTCACTCCGCTCGTAAAGAGGAGGGTATGAGCCACTAAATAGTTTATTCTTATCCAGCGGGACGTCTACAAAACTTAAGTCGTTAGGCGAGGCAAAAAATAAAGAGGCCGGGGAAGTTCCTCCCACTACCTTATAATCGTAGTAAAAGATATACAGTCGCTTAATCTCATCGAAGTTGTACGTATCTGCATCCTGCTTTAGGTACAACTCTAGTACTTCACCCAATCGGCGGTGCGCCTCATTACTGGATTGTAATAGATTCTTTAAATCAGTATCCGGATCCCAGGCCACAATATGTAGTTTTCCTTTGATGTAATCAGCATTGAACAGCAGTTCAGCTACATCCAGACAGTCGGATACTAGCTTGCGATCCAGCGTCGTTCCTCGCAGTTCTTCATCCTTCACAATGTTTCGGAAAGCCGTTCGCACCAGGTCAATCTGAGCAAACGGGCTAGGAATAGAAGTAGGCGGTTGCTCCGTATTTCCGCCTTCGGGATCGCTAATAGCATCGATTTGTCGCCGACCGTACGCATCCGCTTTAAACCAGTGTTCGCCGTTGGTCAGGTTATGATAGGTTAGTACTTTGGGCATCTTTTTCCGTATTTCTTATTAGCTCTATTTTTCTAACTTGCAATTGATATAAAATATTTGAGTTATGCACTTCACCAAGGCACATATTCAAGGATTTCGTGGCATTTCTGATCTTGATATAGATGATTTTAGGAGAATTAACCTTCTTGTTGGCAAAAATAATTCTGGAAAAACATCTATCCTGGAAGCTTTATTTCTGTTAGTTGGTGTTTCTAATCCTCAATTGACCGTCAACATCAATCGCTTTCGCGATATTTTAGATGAACCTGATGAAAAAAACTTTAGGCTTCTATTCAAAGATTTGAACTTTGATACACTAATAGTCTTAAAAGCATATCTCGACGAAAAAAACCAGGAAAGAACATTACACATTAGACCTCACTACCAAAAGCAGAGCATAGTTGATAAAAATCAATTAAAGGTTGATTTAAGTGATGCTGGTAATAGTCTTACGTCTTCCTCATTTGCCACTATTGACGGACTAGTTTTAGATTTTGAAATTAAAGAAAAGCATAGTAAGCGCGAAAATTATTCAGCAGAGATTATATCATTATCTAGAACTACTGAGGTTTTGCAACCTCATGATTATAAAGAGAAGATTAATGCAGTTTTTGTTAATCTACGTACTATTTATCAGAACATCGACCAAAAAGTAGATAAACTGATTATTGAAAAACAAGACGAGAATTTGGTATCTGTTTTACAAAAAGTTGACTCCAAAATAACAGGCATATCGCTCGGTGCTAATGGTATCGTTTATTGCGATATTGGATTAGATAAGCTAGTTCCCATTAATATTATGGGAGACGGAATTAGAAGAATCCTGTCGATAGTCACGACTATTGCAAGCATAAAGAACGGTATCGTTTTTATAGATGAAATCGAAAATGGCTTTCACTATTCAGTGTTAAAAGTTTTATGGGGTACTATTCTCGAGGCTTCCAGGCAATATAACGTACAAGTTTTTGCAACTACTCATTCCGAAGAATGTATTGCTGCTCTTAATTCCTCCTACATTAGTAACATTGATCTGTTTGAAAGAGACTCCATCCGATTATATAGAGTTGAGAAGGATAGAGATGAACATAGAGCTGTCTCTTATGATCCAGAAGTGTTAAGTACTTCATTAGAATTGGAACTAGGGGTTAGATAGTAGCCAAAGTGAATATCACGTCTTCAAAATTGATTGCTGTTGAGGGAAGAGATGAAAAAAATTTCATTGAGGCCTTCTTCAAACATCTTAATATTTCCAATACTCAGGTTTTAGATGTTGCTGGTAAAGATAACTTTAGTCTAATACTACCAGCTATCTCAAAAACTCCAGGATTCAATAGTGTAGTTAAATTTGGAATCATCCGAGATGCTGATGATAGTGTGGAAAACGCTTTCAAAAGCATTCTTGGTGCTCTAAATAAAGCCAGTCTGACTCAGCCTGATTCTTTAAGTACTTTCACAGATTCTACACCATCTGTTGGCGTCTATATCATGCCTGACAATACTCAAAAGGGTATGCTTGAAGATTTATGCCTCTCCTCGGTTATAGATGAAGATAATGAGAAGTGCTTGAATGAATTTTTCAATTGCGTTGACACCAATAGTATCCGCAATATTTCTAAAGCTAAAGTTCAAGCTTATTTATCAACCCAACCTGAAGTAGTTTCAAGTGTGGGTCTAGCCGCGAAGAAAGGGTATTGGAACTTTACTAATCCATGTTTTGATGACCTAAAGTCATTTCTATTGAACTTTAAATAGTATCAACACTCATTCTCGATTAGAAATCAAACTTACGGTTTACCAACGCATTGGTAGCTTTGTAGAAGATACGCATAAACTTCTGTTCTACGGGGAGGCTACCCACGTTTCGTTCAGCTCGGTTTAGTTCCTCATCGTACAACACATAATTGTCCCGGGCAAACGGACTCCAGTGGCGCTGAGGTTCAATACCACGCACCGTGTCAAACAGACCTGACGATGTTTTTTCACTTAGCGAAAAGGGGGCAAATGCTCGTTTATTCTGGCGTAATTCCTTCAACCAAGTGCCAAACTGTTCGTTGAACGGACTGAGGTGATTTTGATAAAACGAGCCGTGCGTAAAGGCTTTGTTAACAGCAGGCTTTTTACGATTAGTCCAGGGCTGCTTGCCCAAGGTTTGGCTCAGCTTATCGCGCAAGTACAGATAAAAGTACCAGTACTGCGTAAGCGGAGTTTTGATCTGCGCCTGGGTTTCGTCACCCAGTTGAGTGAAGCTAACCAATTCTTCATCGCGCTTGATACCGAACTCCTTATAAATCGGTTGTACGGCTCGTCCGTTTTCCGACCCTAAAGCCGCATCCGGCATATTCATAAAGTCAACCACCGAAAGAGCCGCTGCTACTTCCATAAAGTGGGCATCATTGCGCTGACCGTGTTCGCCCGGGTCGTTCGGATAGTCTTTAGTACGATCATCGCCCAGATAGTAGAGCGCGTTCACCGAATTGTTACCACTCACATTGGTTTCGTAGTAGGCTAGAGCAGCTTTAGACTTAGAAATAAACGTTGCTTTATCAATTTTACTGGCCGGATCGGGAGCTACCCCGAAGTAAGGTAGCAGTGTAACCGCTCCCACCTTGGCATTACGAATCCACTCATGATTCGGCAGAGGAGGTTGAGCATTACGAATATTTTTCAGGATGGTAGGAAAGCCCGCTGCCCCGGTACCGCCAAAAATAGAACTAATGATAAAAATCCGGTCGTTCTGCGAGAAGTTGGATGCGAAGTTGACGAACTCGCCGGAGTCTTTAAACTGATTGAGCACTACGCTCCCAATATTGGGATTTCCCACGAAACCGATGTCCATTTCGGTCGCCAGATTTTTCTCTGAAAACAATAAGCTCACCAACGACTTATTTTTCTTATTCAGGCTGCCGAAGTTGATATAATCCTTGAACTGCTCGTTCTGCACGTTTTTCAGCTTAAAAGAGAACGTGCTACCAATACTCTGACTTCCGGTGAGTCTTTGCAAGGTGCTGATATTGGTTTGGAAAAACCCTTCGTGACCTGGATCACGCTTATCGCGTACTGCTTGGTAATCTTCCAGCAGATTTAGCGTCCGCTTTAAGTCCTGATTGCTCTGGTGCGGGTCGACAATGATCGGAATCACTTCGGTAGCGTTCATCTTCACGCCTGAAGCCAACAGCATGGTGAGCGATTTGATTACGCGAACGCCAGTACCACCAATACCAAAAATAAAAAGTCGTGCCATAGGTTATAAGTTGATAATTGATAGTGAACAATGGAAAGTCTATGCTAAGGTATGCCTGTGGCTAATCCTGACTATCCATTTAAATCCTATTAATCCTGGTTTAAGTTTTCTATTTCTCGAGTACTTAGCCCGGTATATTGTGCAATTTTTTCGATAGGTTCGCTCGCCTGCTTCATTGTTTTGGCTAAAGTGATCATTGCTGACTTTTTCCCTTCTTTTAATCCTTCTTCAAGCCCCTCTTTTCGGGCAGTATCCATTACATTTTTAAAGTCGCGATACGACTTTAAGCTATCCTGACTTGCCTCAATTTTATCAGCCATCGATTATTTTCTGTAATTGATCCAGCAGCAATTTATCTACTATTGAGATAGTTGTGTGATCTACAAAAGAATGTTTGAGTAGTATCGTCCTATCCTGCTCATCGCTAAATTCTCCGTCGTTATTTGTATCTTCCCGCACTGTGATTATCAGTTCTTTCTCTGGGGATAAAAACTCATGGCTTATGTACCGGAACCCTAGCATATCAACTTCGTAAAGCTCGTCATTAGCCAATGAGTAGTAAAACAACTGTGTATTATCGTCGTACGAAAGTTTACCATCCTGATTAGTATCCTTTGTCCAGCCCATTAGTATTAAGACAGCCGTACTATCGTAAGCGATAGTTTGGTACTGAAATATATTAATTCTACGGTCAAATATTGGCTTCAAACTTCCCGAAGGGTAATGGTAAACCAAAATATTATTAAAGTTACCTCCTATATTTCCCGCATAACTCTCAACTGAATGCAGGTATTGCCTTTCAGCTGCAACCTCAGGTTCTTCTAAGCTAAGTTGAGTCACTGGAATAAAGTAATACGATTTTGCTGTATCCAACCACTGAATTCCTTCTAAAGAAACTAGCTGTTTTCTAAGACCTTGTTTTGCCAACTCACTTGCTTTATCATTAGGCAATAAAGTATTGTCATCATAGTTTTCGTATCCCTAAAGCTCTTTGATGATATTATAGAGAGCATATCCGAATACAATAACTCCCATCGTGATAAATACAGCGAGGGCAATGCGATTATATTTTCGAATAAAGCTCATATTACTGAGGAATAGGAGTCGTCGAGCTATTAGTGCTCCACCAGCGAATGCCGAACGAAAACAGTAAGCAAAATGCTAGTGCCCATAGAAAATTCACCAAACTAAAGGTGTAGTACTCTGAGCTGTAAGGATCTTCTTCGTAAAGTACGCTGATTTCGTTATAGCTGATGAAGTAGGCTACCGCAAAGTTAATTGCTCCAATAATTAACACGTAGATCAGCCAGTGAAACCAGCGGTTGAAACGGGGGTGATTGATGATGTAGTAATAGATTGCTACTAACCCTAGTGCCGTTAGTAGCAGCGTCCAACCGATGGGAATATACAACTGCTCATTGTACACGTCGTCGGAAAAATTTTCGAGATAAAAGGCTCCCCAGCCTTCGTAAAGAGGAGCAAAAAAATCGTTCATACACCTGATTATTATTGATTAGAAGTTAGGTATTAGTCTTTAGATACGCTACGCAAGGTTTAAATAATTAACGATACTGAAGCATATAACACTAGTTCTTTATCGTCAGTACAGGCCAGTCTACTGCGGGATGTCTACAGCGTATTGTATCTTTTCAAGTTATTCATTATATTCATAGAATAACCTTGAAAACCCTAAACATGCGAGTTAAATTGTCACTTCCCGTTTCTACTCTATTAGCAACTGCCGTTTTCGTCTTCAGCTTAATAATCATGCTCGGATTATCGTTATCCATTGATCATAGTAAATTTGCAATAAGCCTCGGTGTTCCCACCCTCGGGATATATCTAGTTATATCACTTATAGCCGCCATTCTTGCTTTCAAATTCTCGCAAAGAAAATAGTCAAAGTTTTACTCTCATTTCTCTAGGCCGAACAGGGCCAAAATTTTTACAGACTGGTCTACATCAGCTGAATAATAACCCCCACTGTTCCAATCATCAGACACAAGGGAGAGTAGAACTGAGTATCCCGCTTTCCGAATTCGGTTTGTCTGATTTTTTTAAATAGACCCACGTACTTAAAATCCCCAATAGCCCGCACGATAAAGATCGCTGGGATAAGCCAACCTCCGTATTTAAGTATCCATTCGGGAATACCCACCTCAACCATCTCCGTTCGGAGCAAGTAGAATAATGAAAAGACGGTTAATCCCAAGCCAATAACGATACAATCAACTGCTCTCGGATTTAGTACTTTCTCTCCGTGCTCATTGGTAGGCAATATGCTACTAAAACCCCATTGGTTACCCAACGCCCAGCTAAAATGCAAGAAGGCAAGAGCCGCGAAAATGAGACACAAGATTACCGACAGTATGTTCATATTATACCGAGGCTAATTGAAATATTTTTCCTATTTGGTTTTGGGACTTTAATTAGATCAACTCCCAATCCCTAAAACCCAAAACCTACTTTTTAACTGAAACCTCAACCGTAAAATAAGCCTTCTGATTGTCAAATACCTGCTCATAAGCCTCTTCTATCCCTTCTACCAGGTATTGTAATCCGAAAGTTTGGGTTTGCTGGGTTCTGCTTCGCTGAATACCGGTGTCATCCGTAGAACTAGTATTTAAAACCCAAGCGGGCGTTTGTTTTACTAAAGAGATCGTTAGATCGGGATAATTGGTTTGCTCGGTGCTGACGACCAATACGTGGCTGGCTTTTCCTTCTATCAAAGACTGATCACGAGGATGAATCCGGGCTACTTCACTGATGCTGACGATAGAGTCTAGCTGATAGCCTTCTACCAAGTAATTGCTAAGGCTTGTTACGTAACTTTCCTCAGCCGGAATGGAGGCTAAGTCTATAGCTACGGCGAAGCTTAGTTTCTTGCTATCACCTCTTCGTCCCATTTCTACTTTCTCGATACCTCGCACGTAGTCGGCTGAGGAATAATCCCGGTCGGTACGGAACGAGGCCGTTGTTATCGTATTACTGAGGACGGTATAAAAGGGCGCATTCCCTTCCCGACTGGTCGATAAAAAATAACTAGTTTGATAACCATCTAATGCCGAAAACCGGACTTTACGCTGGAGCGACTGAAGGGCTTCTTCCGGCCCCATCAGCCAGATATAGTAGGGGCGAATAGTATTGCTGAGTGAAATCGGGCGGTCATTTTTATCGTAGTAGCTCCCGCTAAATTCAGACTGCAATTTGATAATTAAGGTACCGAATGGCGATTGTCCCAGTTGCTGCCGAAAGGTGTTGTACAGACTAATTTTTTGATTGTTGAGTAAATCTTCAGTATTACCACCTTTTACCGAAAAAATAAAGTCCGATACCAGCACACTCACTTCACCTTGACTCGCCTGATTAGCCACTTTTTGCAAAATCTCATTGAGATCGCTATTGCCCCGATTGCCCCCTCGTTGCTGAAACTCCTGAGGTTCCAGATCACTAATAAATTGGGAAACATCTTGCTGATAAGGAATCGATTGGGAGTTGATGTAGTACAGTTGCAGCGTATCGGCCCAATAGCCTACATCCACTAGCATCCGGTAGATAGCATCCTCAAACTGAGTATTCCCCCGCACGTAGCCATCCATGCTCCCCGAATTTTCCAGATAAACCGAAGCAGCATACGTACTTTTAGGTGCCTCTTCTACAGCAGCTTTTTGAGCCGGAGCCGATTCTTTTTTCTGGGGTTGAGAGGTGCCTTGTCGTTCTCGGTCGTAGGAGCAGGAAGTAATACCAACTGCTAATATCAATGTAAGCCAGTAGGTCAAATGGGGCTTAAAGGTATTTCGGATAGCTCTGTAAATCACATTCTGGCACAAACTAACCTCGCCCAGCAATTGTAGGAACCTGCTTAACTTATTTTTTTTCTCAGAAAAGTGTGATGGAATAGCGGTATTCAATCGTAGATTAGGTATAAGTGATGAACGACTGCTCTACGGAAAAATTACGTACCAAAGCCGATTTTGTTCCCTCGGTAACCGTAGCTCTCTACTTGCTCGGCTGATTCTTCTACTTTTTCTTTCATCTCTTTTTTGTAGGCATCCAGCTTTTTGGCAATTGCTTTATCAGTGGCTCCCAGAATTTGGGCGGCTAGAATCCCCGCGTTTTTGGCTCCGTCTAGCGCAACCGTCGCTACGGGCACTCCACCCGGCATCTGCAAAATGGAAAGCACCGAGTCCCAACCGTCAATGGAGTTGCTAGATTTGATGGGTACTCCAATCACGGGAAGCGTGGTTAGCGATGCCACCATGCCAGGTAGATGGGCTGCTCCACCGGCTCCCGCTATAATCACTTTAATACCTCGCTTACGGGCACCTTCGGCGTACTGAACCATTCGGTGGGGTGTACGGTGAGCCGAGACGATACTTACTTCGTGAGGGATTTCTTGGTCTTCCAGAAATTTGATGGCTTCTTGCATTACGGGCAGGTCAGATTTGCTGCCCATAATGATACCAATTTGGGGTTTGCTCATGCTCTTACTTTTAAATGTTCTTTAACAAATTGCGTTTTCTCTTTCAATTGATCTAGATTCTGATCTAAAATGGTGACGTGTCCCATCTTTCGGAAGGGTTTGGTCAGTTTTTTTCCGTACAGATGCACATTGATACCTTCTACTGCCAACACTTTATCCAAACCCTGATACTGGGCTTCTCCGGTGTAGCCATCTTCGCCCAACAAATTCACCATAGCAGCTGGAATAAGCGTATCAGTAGATCCCAGAGGTAAATCTAAGATAGATCGCAAGTGCTGAGCGTACTGAGAGATAGCATTGCCTTCAATAGTATGGTGACCACTGTTGTGCGGGCGAGGCGCCACTTCATTCACCAGAATTTCCCCATCTCGGGTCAGGAATAATTCTACTGCTAACAGTCCGGTCATATTCAGTTTTTCAATAACCTGCTTCGCCAAATCGGTGGCTTTCTGAGCAATCTCAGAGCTAATATTAGCCGGGGCAAAAAGATATTCTACCAGATTATGCTCAGGATGAAACACCATCTCGGTTACCGGAAACGCTTTGATCTCGCCCGATGAATTACGCGCTACAATTACTGCTAACTCTTTCTCAAAATTAATCAGCTTTTCTAACAACCCCGGCTGATCAAACCCCTTAGAAATATCTTCGGGAGATTGGATTTTCTGCACGCCTCGGCCATCATACCCAGCTCGCCCCAGTTTTTGCACGGCAGGCAGCATATCCTGATATTTTTCTAAGTCAGCTTGCTGTTCGGTGAGCACGAAGGGTGCCGTGGGAATGCCGTGTTGCTGATAAAACTGCTTTTGTTCCCGCTTATCCTGAATGAGTGCGATTACGTTAGGCTCAGGGTAGACTTTTTTTCCTTCTTCCTGTAGCTTTCGTAGTGCCTCGGTACTCACATTCTCTATCTCTATCGTTACTACATCGCAGTTTTGGGCGAATTTGTAAACGGTATCGGCATCCGTAAGTGAACCCTGGGTAAACTGAGTAGCAATATCCCGACAGGGAGCGTTAGCATCGGGGTCGAGTACGTGTACATCAATATTCAGATCAATCGCCGCCTGAATCAGCATCCGGCCCAGTTGCCCCCCGCCAACAACGCCTAAGGTTAGGTTTTTATAAATTGTGCTCATTGCGCTTTTATTTCTTCAAAATTACGGGTTTCTTTCGGTTATGCGATACGTCGGATTATTTCTCTGTGCGCTTTCTTTTTCATCTATCGTTTACGCCCAAAGTTTTCAGGCGTATGCCGAGTTAGGAATTAATGCTTCGCAAATTGATGGTGACGATCTATTTGGTTACAACCAGCCGGGACTACGGATTGGGGCACACGTAGCTTTACCCCTGGATAGCAGTTGGCTGGTTCGGGGTGGCATGGTGTTTAGTGGCAAAGGGAGTCGGCATGGGGAGCGCGATCTGATCTTTCAGATTATCCGGCTCAGCTATCTGGAGCTTCCCCTGGTAGCGCAGTACGCCTTACTAGAGCAAGTATCACTTACCGCTGGATTTACTGTAAATTATCTGATTGGGGCACAGCAAGACCTTGGCGGTGGTTTTGAAAGTTCTCGCGAAAATTATCGCAATATTGATGTTTGTTACACCGCCGGAGTTGTGTATAAACCCTTTGACAATGCCTCCTTCTCTATCAGTATTATCAATGGATTGGCTAGTGCCAGTTCACTAGAGTTCTTTCGTAACCGCAGTCTGGCGTTTTCGCTGTTTTATCATTTGTGAGGGGAAGGCATTAGCGTTCCATTGTGGTGCTCAGATGCCTAAACTTGATTAGTTTTCATGAATACGTGAACACCTGAGCACATTCTTCTTTTCAATTATAATTCGTAATTTATCCTCTATGAATTACTTCCTTTGCTTCAGCTTCTTGGTAGTCACTTCGCTGTTTTCAATACCTATCCGAGAAAAACCAACTCAGGCTCAAAATGCCCCCGACAAACCAAATGTCTTATTTATCGCGGTAGACGATCTGCGCCCTGAATTAGGCTGTTACGGAAAAACGGCGGTGATTTCGCCCAATATTGACCGCCTGGCTTCGCAGGGTACATTATTTAACCGGGCGTATTGTCAAATTCCGGTATGCGGGGCTTCCCGGGCGAGTCTACTTACGGGTTTACGTCCGAATCGAAATCGGTTTTTGAATTACAAGACTTGGGCGGATAAAGATGCTCCCGAAGCAGTAACCTTGCCGCAGCACTTTAAAAATAATGGTTACTATACTGTTTCTAACGGAAAGATTTTTCACTACCAGGACGATAAGCTAGAAAGCTGGAGCGAGTTACCGTGGCGAGCTCGTGACCCTAGCAATGACTGGCGCAACTATGTGACTGAAGCGGCTCAACAGATTGCGATTGATCACGGTAACGGAAAAGGCCCAGCCTTTGAGCAAGCTGATGTACCCGATACAGCTTATTTCGACGGAAAAATTGCGGCTAAAACGATTGCTGACTTAAAACGCCTAAAGGAACAAGATCAGCCATTTTTCTTAGCTGTCGGCTTTCTAAAACCGCATTTGCCCTTCAATGCACCGTCCCGATACTGGGATTTGTACAATCCGCAAAATCTCCCTGAAGCTTCTAATCCATTTCCACCGGAAAGCGCCCCGGACGCTGCAATCCATAACTTTGGTGAACTAAGGAACTACGCAGGAATTCCTCCTGAAGGCGCGCTAAACGAAAGTATGGCAAAGCTAATGGTTCACGGTTACCACGCCTGCATTAGCTATACCGATGCCCAGATTGGCAAATTACTGGATACCTTAGAAGAGTTAGATTTGGCTGATAATACGATTGTGGTGCTGTGGGGCGACCATGGTTGGAACCTGGAGGAACACGGGCTGTGGTGCAAACACTGCAACTTTGAAACTTCTCTTCGCGCTCCGCTACTTATTAAAGCTCCCGGTTTACCCGCCGGGCAGCGCACCGAAGCCCTCACCGAATTTGTCGATATTTACCCTACACTCTGTGAATTATCTAACTTAGCCCAACCGCAGCAACTAGAAGGTACCAGTTTGGTTCCACTACTTTCTCAGCCTAATACATCCGGTAAAGAATATGTATTCAGCAAGTATCACGAAGGCTTTACCGTGAAAAATGACCGCTACCGCTATACCGAGTGGAGCAAAGACGATGGTGAAGTATACGCCCGAATGCTGTACGACCATCAGCAGGATTCGTTAGAGAATGTAAATATTGTAGATCTGCCAGAAAATAAGGAGATCGTAAAGGGGTTACAGCAACAACTTCGTAAAATGTATCAGGAAGATTTCATGAAATGAAATTGGGATTGCGACTTTTACCTGGTTCAATGGATCTATTGTTCTATTGTTAAATCACTGGTTGGTTACTAGCTTACAATGATAGTCATCAATCATTACTCATCAGTCATTACTCATCAGTCATTATTCATTATTAACTGTTCGCTGTTAAATCCTCCTTTTGCCTAGTTTGATAGCTGCTACGTCTTCCAGACCAGCCCAAAGCATATCGGGCAGTTTTGTTTCCTGCGATAGCTTCTTGCGTAAATAGTGAAAAGTATAAGCCGAGGCCAACGCGCTTGATGCTCCTACGCTTCCTCCCAACCAGCGATTTTCGCGCGAAAGTACGGCTAACGTAGTTCCTACCAAAGCTCCCGATAGTCCTCGCCCTATCAGTCCGGTAGGGTCAGTTCGGCTAGGGGTCATCGGTAGCTTATCGCCAATCAGCTCTCCGGCAGCCAACACTTTTAAAATATTCGCCGTTGAACCGGACTGCATAAAACGTAAGTTTGTTCGGCGCAATCGCTTAGGCCGTCTATTCTTAAGACTGCCACTAAGTAAAGCCGGAGCCAGCATTGTACGCATTCCGGCCACAATTCCCAGTGCTACAATCTGATTTAATACGCGAGTGTTCATAGGTTACCGTTGTTAAAAAAATACACTTGTTTGAACTATAACCCGAAAGATACCAAATGTTTTAAAGTACGTATGAATAAGTCCGGGTAAATCGTACTTTACTATCCAACAGCTATTTATACTTGTTTTCATAATTATGGATTTATCATCAAGCGTTCAGCTACGGCAGCAGCTCGTAAAACATTTAGAAGGCGGAGAGGCATTTGTCCCCCTGGATACTATCGTTCATAATATTCCTTTTGATAAGCTCGGAATGGTTCCGGACGGTTTACCGTATTCTTTGTGGCAACAGTTCTATCATTTGCGCTACACGCAACTCGATATTCTAGAGTTCTGCCGTAACCCTACCTACGCTTCGGTGAAATGGCCGGACAACTACTGGCCGAGTGAAACAAAGCCGGAAGATTGGCAGCAATGGAACCGCATTGTCAACGCCTATTTCTCAGAGAGAAGCGAACTAGCTGAATTAACTACTAATCCTAAAAATAACTTAATGAAACCCCTCTCGCATGGTGAGGGACAGATGCTGCTACGAGAAGTTTTGCTGGTTATTGAACATACTGCCTACCATACCGGGCAGATACTGATCATCCTTCGTCTGTTGGGTGAGTATGAATAACAATGAACCGTTGACAGTGGATAATGTACAATGACTGATAACAATCGAGTCATCAAGTAATTTTACCTTCTAACAACAACCCGCTATTGGCAAAAAATCAGGCGATTATGTTAGTATATGCTACTACTTTCCTGATACTTTTCCGGGTTGAATCGGTACAGATGCCCCGGTCGGTGCGAAACGTTCTTTTCAAGTTCATCGAGTCGCTCAATGTAAGGTAGTTTCAGGATTTTCTTTCGGAAGTTGCGGTTATCTATTTTGATATTGTACAGTGCTTCGTAGAATCTTTGCAATTGATTTAAGGGAAATTTGGTTGGTAATAAATGATAAGCAATAGGTTCTAGCTTTACCAATTCCTTAATTTTCTCAGAGGCAAAAGCTACTTTTTCGCTGTGATCAAATGGTAATGGTGGAACTTCTTTGAAAGGAAACCACCTTGAAGTTTGTTGCTGACCTGATTCTGTAAGCTCTTCAAATTTGATGAATGAATAATAGGCTACTGAAGCAATTCTATTGTCCTGAGTGATATCGGTCAAGCTGTACGCTTTTAGTTGCCGCAGATAAACATTCGCCATTCCTGTTTCTCGCTGAAGAATGGATGAGGCAGTTTCTTCAAAGCCTTCAGTCTTTTTTATAAACCCACCGGGCAAAGCCCACTCTCCCTTCTGAGGCATATTGACCCTTTTGGTGAGCAAAATTTTTAGCTCATTGAGCTGGCTATCATACCCTATAATCACACAATCTATCGCTATTTTGAAATACATCATTTTGTTTACGTATTTTTTACGCTAACTTAGCGTTATATTTACGCTTACATATTTTAAAGATGAGAACTAAACCTGTTATTATGGATCACGACGGCTCGGCCGACGATTTCCTTTCTTTGATTTTACTGCTACTGATGAGGCACGTTGATCTGCTTGGAGTTAGCATAACTCCCGCTGACTGTTACCTCGAGAATGCATTAGAAACTACCCTAAAGCTACTTACGAAAGCCAAAAGAACCAATATTGAGATTGGAATTGGGCATGTTCACGGCATCAACGCCTTTCCGGCTGATTGGCGAGCCCGTCCAAAAGTTTTAAATGCTCTTCCCGACTTAATTGGTATTGATACTAACTCAAGCCCATTAGATTTCCGAACTAGTCAGGAAATGATCATTGAAAAACTGCTAACTGCTCAAGAAGCGGTCACCGTACTAATGACCGGGCCGTGTTCTAACTTAGCCCACGCTATTGAGCGAGAACCGAAAATACTGAACCACATCGCTGAAGTTATCTGGATGAGTGGAGCCTTTGACGTGCCCGGTAATGTATTGACCTATAATCACGATGGCACTGCCGAGTGGAATGTATTTTGGGATCCTATCTCCGCTAAATCATTACTAACACATCAAATACCCATTATTTTTATACCACTTGACGTAACCAACCACGTACCCGTAACCATTGATTTTTTAAAGAAACTGGCGAATCAATCGTCTGATTCCTGGGCAAATTTAGCCGGACAATTTTGGGCCACTACCCTAGATACCATTCCCGCTTACGAGTACACCTATTTTATGTGGGATGTGCTGGCGACCAGCTTTCTAAGTATTCCTGAAGCCTTTACGCTGGAGGAAGTAGAAGTTGATGTAGTAACTCAAGGTGCGTCGGCAGGAAGAACGTACCGAAAAGCGAATTCTGGCTATCACGCTAAAGTCGCTACCGATGTTAACAAAAAGTTATTTTACGACTACCTGTTGGAGGTACTTTCTACTGCATGTTGATACACTTAGCTTTTTCTACCGCTCTTCATTATTGGAGCAATTGTTTGCTCACTAGCTTACCACTTCTCTTTGTCTCAGGTCATTATCGTTATCAAAAATGACCATAACCCAGCTGAAGTAAAGCAGCAGGCGGCGTACTACGCCCACGCCTTAGGCATTGATGCGAACGTATATATTCTGATTAGCTTTAGCCACCGAGTACCCCGAAATTTGGGAGGCTTCACCCGCTATCGGGATTCTCGACCTGAGGGAGGCGGACACTAAATACACATTACACTCAGCCGAAAGGCCGGACGTTCCTCTCAAATACATACGTTGGCACATGAGATGGTACACGCTCAACAACTTATTGAGGGACGCTTGGTACAGTGTGACCTAGCTCACTACCGTTGGAAAGATCAGGCTTGTGAAAAAGTAGCTAATATAGCTTACCTTGATCGCCCCTGGGAAAAAGAAGCGATGGAGACCGGAGCAGCACTATACAACGCTTACCGGAGTAAATTTTTAGCCCTATCTCCTGTTCAGCTTCCGGAATAAATTCAAATGTTATTTTTCAAGCAGTCTAATCAATGCCTCTTTGGTATCCTGGTAACTCCCGTATCTGCTTTTCAATGATTTCCAACTTTTTACTTAAACGCGGCATTTTTGTCTATGCACTGACCAGGACTAGCATCTCTTTGATCTAGAAGCTCTTTGCACTCTTTCAACGTAGTTGAGTGGATGTTACCCTTCGGAATTTTGCAGCTAACCAGTACTGTTTTGTTTCTAGTGCCTAAAACCAGACGGATCGGATTTTTCCTTCTTTGCAGTTATCTAGGCGGAATAATTGCAACTCGAGCATTGCACGATGTCAATCATATAGGTATTGCACTGACTATTCTATTATGGATAGGAATGTATTTTGAAGACAAAAAACTATTCAGCTTGGAAAATAATAAATCTGCCCAAATTTGAGAACTCAGAACGCCTGATAACACTATCGTGGCTGATGATTTGGCAATACATTGTTAAGAATAAGAACAGAGTGCTGAGGGCGGGAGTCGAACCCGCACGAGTGTTACCTCACACGCACCTGAAACGTGCGCGTCTACCAATTCCGCCACCCCAGCATGAATTCAAAATTAGGGATTTCCTCTAGGATGCACAAAAGATTTAGTTGCCAATCGCTATTCCCATCTTTTCCATCAGTTTGCTGGCGTTGAAGCTTTGACAAACTCCATCGTGTAGCTTATAATCAAAAATAATTTCATCACCCGCAATGGTGCTGGTAAAGTTATAATTCCGCAGATTGGGTAGTTCGTCGGCCAATTTTCCTAGTTCCAGGTCATGCGTTGAGACGAAACCAGAAGATACTAATTTTCCCAGCTGCTTAATCAGCGAGGCGGCTCCGTGGTGACGGTCGTGGGAGTTGGTTCCTTTCAGAATTTCATCCAGCATAAACAGCACGGGTAATTGGGGGGCTTCCAGCATGGTGAGTAACTGCCGCAACCGTTGCAATTCGGCGTAAAACGAAGACACATTTTCTTCCAGCGAATCTTGGGTACGCATACTGCTGAAGACCTGCATCACCGCTACTTCAAATTGCTGGGCGCAGACCGGAGCTCCGGTTAATGCCAGCACCATATTCGTTCCTACTGTTCGCAAAAAAGTACTTTTTCCCGACATGTTTGATCCGGTGATGATATTGATTGTGCCCCGCCCCTGCATAGCAAAATCGTTGCTGACTCGCTGCTGAGGGGGAATAAGGCAGTGCCCCATCGCTTCGGTACGAATATAGTGTCGCTCACCCGAAATGGCGGGAAACGTGAAGTCAGGCTGGGCGTAGGCAAAGCTGGCAATGCTATCCAAAGCTTCCACTTCACCCATGCTGTTGAGCCAGGCTTCAACATGATCTTTCGTTTGGGCTTTCCAGCGGTCAGCTCGTAGTAGCCAGTGCACATCCAACAGAAAGATAACATTTAAAATATGGTACATCATGTTACCTCGCGCATCGAAATTTGATAAGATATAGCTTAGCTCCTTTATCGAGGCCGAAGCCGATTTACCATCGCCCTTTAATTCATTCTGCAATGATTGTAGCTTTTCCGATTGAAAAGACTGTTGCTCTACGCCTTCCATCATATATCGATAGGCCTGTAGCGTAGTCACACTTTTATTAGTCTGCTGATGGACTTTCTCCGCTGCTTTAGCCGTGGTGCCAACGATGGCCATATTCACTAAAATGACAATCATTGGTATGTACCACTGTACCGTGGGCAGAACAAAAGCAGCCACAATTAAAAGAACTGCCAATGCACTGAAGGCGTACTGTACTATCTGATAAACCTTTTGGTTACTGACCGCCGGTGGAGAAGAAGCCCAAGCCAACAATTGTTGAATATCTTCTTGGGTAGTGTCTACCTGTCGTCCGTGCGCTTGCTGAGCCTGTCGCCAGTCTAGTTGGTCTTTTAGCTCCGCTACGGCTGCCTGCCGAGCCTCAATTTCTGGTTTAGCTGCCGGTTGCCTCAGCCAATCCGCTAGAAAGTCTTTTCCCTTCCGGGTAGCACTGCGGTTAATAAGTTGGAACAAAGAATGTTCACCGAAAACATCTAAGTCACCGGAGTAGGGGTGGCGGGCATCTTGGTAGGTCTCGCCCGAATCAAATGAATGAAGCTGGTAATTTAGTCGGTGCAGTTCCTCTTGATTGATAGTAGATAACCGCTCGCTATGTTCGTATTTTTGCTTAATACGTTGATGCCAGCGAATAATCAACACAAACCCAACGACTGATACTACTAATGCAATGATAAACAAATCGGTAAGGCGAGCATTAGCCAAATAGACAATGCTGATAATGGCTACCACAAAGAATACGATTCTCAGTATAGAAACCTGGTTGTATTTTTTCTGTAGTATCTGAGCTTGCTGCTGAAATTCAGAAAGGCGACTTTGAAATATTTCTTCTACTGACTTCTTCATGATAATGATTAATGAGTAACGAATGATGATTAGTGAATAGTGGCAGTAATAATGGATTTTCTGATACCCATTAGTCATTACTCACTATTCATTAGTCATTATAATTAGTGGTAAGTTTCTAAAATCCATCCGCTATTCCCAAATCTTATTGTATCTTCACGGTTCTGAATAATTGATTTATGTCTTTTTCTAGCTCCACCACCGAAGCCATTCCTACTACTTTCTCTCCGCAGGGAGTAGACCTTACGCAGGTTTGCCAGCAGTTTGGTACTCCACTTTACCTATACGATGCGGATGTTATTATCCGGCAGATTAATACGCTCAAAAACGCTTTTACCTACTCTAAAGTAAAGTTCAAATACGCTGCCAAGGCACTGACCAACATCTCAGTACTAAAATTAATTCGCCAGCAAGGTATTGATCTGGATGTAGTTTCTATTCAGGAAGCCCACATTGGTTTGAAAGCGGGTTTTTCAGCCCAGCAAATTATGTACACTCCTAGCGGAGTGCCCTTTTCCGAAATTGATGAGGCGATTGCGCTGGGAGTGCAGATGAACGTAGATAGCTTACCGTTGCTACGCTATATCGGTGAACGTTACGGCAATACGGTTTCCTGCTGCCTTCGGCTAAACCCAGACATCCGAGCGGGTGGCCACGCCAAAATTTCGGTAGGGCATAACGAATCTAAGTTCGGTATTGCGCTATCGCAGCTAGATTTAGTAGTAGATGTGGTTAAGCAGTACGGCATCACGATCAACGGACTGCACATTCACACCGGTTCTGATATTAAAGACCCCGAGGTATTTGCTCAGGGTGCCCAACGATTGTACGCGGCTGCCCAGCATTTTCCTGATTTGCAGTTTATTGATTTCGGTAGCGGCTTTAAAGTAGCTTATAAAGAAGGTGATGTGGCTACTGACATTCCTCAGTTGGCTCGCCTAATGGAAGACTCGTTTCAGGAGTTTTGCCAGCAGTACGGAAGGGAACTAGAAATGTGGTTTGAACCGGGAAAGCTCATCGTTAGCGACTCCGGTTATTTGCTGGCTGAGGTCACGGTAGTCAAAGAAAACCCAGGGATTAACTTTGTCCACCTAGATACGGGACTAAATCATCTCATCCGCCCCATGATGTACGAAGCATACCATGAAATTGTGAATGTGACTAATCCTGATGGAGATTTACAACCCTACCATGTAGTGGGTTACATTTGCGAAACTGATACTATCGCGGAAAACCGAATGCTACCACAAGTGCGACAGGGTGATATTGTGGCTATCAAAAATGCGGGTGCTTACGGTTTTAGTATGGCATCCAACTACAACGCCCGTCTACGACCTGCCGAAGTACTTATTCATCAAGGTGAAGCTAAGCTAATTCGCCAGCGGGAAACGATGGATGATATTCTACAGAATCAAATAGAAATATCGTTATGAACAGTTGTTCATTTTTAACGTTTTCTCTCAGCGATACACGAAAGAAAAGCCAGCGAGGGAAATCTCCTTCACTCGTTCCGCGGTGGCTCTTTTTAAAAAACGGAGAAAACAAAACTGTATTCTCTTCCTTTGGGATAAAAGCATCGAGCAATTTTGAGAACGGAAGCAATTTCCCCTTAGAAAAAGGGGGTAAGGGAGATTTAAGGAAATTATCTTACTACTGTTTATTAGTAACCTTTCTTGCTTTATCGTTCACCCCAACCCAAGCCCAAGAAAAATTTCGTTCGTTCAATATTGGATTTGGTTATACCTTACCGAAATTTCTCGACGAAAGCTTTTCGGTACAGCGCTACCAAGGTCACGCAGCTTCGGTGGTGGGTGGTTTTCACTTCCGTAAAGATAGTAGCACACTTGAGCATATCGATTTACGGTTCGATTACGGGCAAATGTCCGCCTTTGCTTTTGAATTTGCTGATGTCAACTCCTTTCGCTTTGAGGGAAATTATAGTTATAAAAAGCGTATCAGTAACATTTGGGAAGACCGTCTTCAGTGGTTTGTGGGAGGTTCAGTCAATGGCCTTTATACGCTGTGGCAATTCACTAATTTTAGTAACAACTCATTCAATACCAGTCTGTACGTATCGCTTAGCCCCGCTACTTCACTAGCGTATCCCTTCAAACTCTGGAATCGACAATTTCGGGCATCATATTCGGCGTATTTGCCATTGTTAACTTTTGCGGTGCGTCCTTCTTACGGCACCACGCGCTTACCGGGCTTTCTGGATGATGAGCGGGACGAGCCTGTCGCCCAATTTTTTGAGAGCGGTTCGCTAACCAGCTTAAACAAGTTTTTTCGCTACAGCAACACCTGGTCTTTAGAGTACTTCCTATCGAATCGAAACCGCCTGCGCTTGAGCTATGAGTGGAATTATGTGCGCTACAGTGAACCTCGGCTGGTGCAATCGGCTTCGCATAATATAGTTATTGGAACCATGTTTAATTTTTAGCATGATGAAGTTAGTAAATGGATTTCTGGTTGCGGTAATCGGCCTGCTGGCCTTTGCGTCTTGCGAAGAAGTTTTTATTCGGGAAGAGTACGACGATAATGCGGTGGATGTCTTTAACGCTATGTGGACGACGGTAGACGAAAATTACTCTTTCTTTAACTTTAAAGGAATTGACTGGGATGCAGTGTACGAGGCTAATCGCCCCCGGGTGGAAAACGGAATGCGCCGCGATTCGCTGTTTAATGTACTGGCCGATATGCTGTTTGTGCTGCGCGACGGACACGTTAATCTACAAGCGGGCTTCGACCTATCCCGCAATTGGGATTGGTACCTGGATTTTCCCCAAAATTTTGATTTCACCGTAATTGAGCGCAATTATCTGGCTGATGACTACGAAATTACTGGACCATTTCTGCACCGAGCTATTGACTCAGTTGGTTATATTTACTACGAAAGTTTTGAAGATGATTTTAGTGAATCGGTTGTTGACTATTTGGTAACGCTATACGCTAGCCGAGTAACCGGTAATGATGATACACTTATCTTTAAAGGACTAATTATTGACGTGCGAGACAACGGCGGCGGTAGCCTTGATAATGTTAATACCTTAGCTAGCCGATTTGCTGATGAACGCCGACACGTGCAAAATTGGCAGTACAAAGATGGACCAGGACATAACGACTTTACCGACCCAATAAAGAAATACATTGAGCCTGAAGGAGCGTTCCAATACAATGGCCCAGTAGTAGTACTAACCAATCGGTCGTGTTATAGTGCTACCAACTTCTTCGCGCAGATTATGAAAAACTTTCCCAATGTAACTGTAATGGGGGATAGTACCGGAGGAGGGGGCGGACTACCCATCAATCGGGAGTTGCCCAACGGTTGGGTCTATCGTTTTTCGTCAACGGTAACTACCACGGTAGCCGGAGAAAACATTGAAGATGGAGTAGCCCCCGACATTCGGGTAGATATTACCGATGAAGATCGCGAAGCTGGTCGGGATACTATTTTAGAAGAAGCCCTTACAGAAGTTGATCGAATTTATAATGAACTATTCAATAGAGGAGCATAGAAATCAAAATATGAGACAAGAGATATGAAATCTGAAAAATACTTTCTTACCTTCATATTTCACATCTCATATTTTATTTGGGTCGTTAGCTCAGTTGGTTTAGAGCGCTGCCTTGACAGGGCAGAGGTCACTGGTTCGAATCCAGTACGACTCACTCCCTTCATGTTACTCTAGTATTTTCCTACTTCGCTACAGTCAACCTTTTATCTTTCTTATTCTACTAAGTGTTTCTTGACTAATACCTAAGAAAGTAGCAATATGACCTAAGTTTACTCGATTGACAATATCCGGATATTCATCTGTAAGTCTTTGGTATCTCTCATGTGCGGTATGAAACATCAACCCCTCAATCCGTTCGGCCAATTCAAAATAAATTACTTGGGTTAATTGCCTGGCTGACTTTTCATGATGAGGATTTTCAGATAGGAATTTTTCATACTGGTTGATATTGATCCTACTAACTTTTGCATCTTCAAGAACCTCTATATTGTATTTACTAGGCTTCCTAGTAACTAAGCTATCAATGGCTGATATGATCCCAAAGTCTACCACAAAATGTGAAGTGATGTCTAATCCATCTTTGTAATAGAAAGATCTACCTACGCCCTTATGAAAGATAAATAGGTCAAAGCATGTATAACCGCTCCTGTGCAGAAGTTGCCCTTTTTTATAGCACGCTGGCTGAATGAAGTATCTTGCCCCTTGCGCAAAATTCTCTAAATAGCTTTTTAAAGCTGCTGATTTCGGAGCCATATTTTGAAGCCTCTATTTGAAAAATATTTTCCTTTTTTGATTAATGTCAAAGCAAATAACTATCACTTAGGCTTTCTTAGATGAAAAAATGAAATCACTCATCCATAGAATCAGTATCAATAATATTTTTCTTATTGACTCAATTGGTGCATTATATACTTCCTTTGTCCTACTATTTTTCCTGATCGTTATTCCTGATTTAATTGGTATTTCTACCAGCATTTTGTCACTGCTAGCTTTAATTGCTCTTGTTTTTGGAGTATTTTCTATGATTTCACAACGGGTCGGTAACTCGCAAAAACTACAACTGTTAAGGATAATAATACTTGGAAACATAACTTACGTTCTGCTAACCACCTACATCTTAGTCTCCCACTTTAGCGTGATTCACTGGATTGGGAAAATTCATTTCACTCTAGAAGTTCTGACGATAGTAACACTTATCGTGATAGAGATTCGTATTGTCCAGAAAAGAATTTAATGAAAGTAAACTATCGTTCAATTCACTTTTACTACTTTTTAACTAATAGTTTTTGTAACCAGTAATAAGCGAGTAAACACACTATGCTTATCCTTTAGCAAATGGTAGACACAAAACAGTAGCACAAATATTACTTAAACTATCGTTCAATTTATATTAAAATCTCCTCGTAGATTGCGGAAGCGTTTGCGAACATCGGCTACGTAAATACTACCGGGATACTCTCGCATAAATTGGGTGTAGAGTTCCATTGCCTTTTCGGTATCTTTTAGCTGTTCTTCGTAGATGCGTCCCGTCATGAAAAGCGCATCATCACCCAAAATATCGTAATTATACGATTCTGTTATTTTTTCTAACCGACTTAGTGACTGATCAAAGTTCCCCAGCTGCAGCTGCACCTTGGCTACTAACCAATGTATTTCATCTTCCAACGGATGGCTTTGGTAGGTACTTAGCATACTATCTAACTTAGCTAGAGCTTCTTGCTGCCTATTTTGAAACAAAAGCAACTCCGCATCGGCGTAGGCTTGCATCGCAGCACCAGACGTATCTAACGCTGTATTATTTTGAATGAGCAGGCTCAGCGACATAGCATCGTTGGCAATTTCGCGAGTAGTCGCTTCCTTTAGCACGTTCAAATGATCTTGCGCTAGTTGGAAGTCGCCTTTGTAGTACGACAGTTTGGCGTTACGTAATTTGGCTTCGTAGCCAACCGGTTCTTCTTTGTGCGCCTTTTCTACTTGAGCGTACAACAGCGTAGATTCCCACGATTGATTCATAAGCACGTAGATGTCACCCATATCCAGCTTGCTTTGTGCCTTAATTTCCCGACTTGCCTTCGGGTTACTAGTTACTTCCTGAAGAATGGTAATTGCCCGGTCTTTTTCGTTCATGTAAAAAGCGTAGAGCAATGCCTGACTTCGCATCGCTTCTAGCGTAGCGGCACTTGGCCCAATGGGTGAGCCTTTACTCTCATCAATAAAATTTTGATAATCTTGAATGAGTTTAATAATTTCCTCCTGCTGCACCGGAAATTGGTTTTTTACCAACTCTTCTCGAGCTTTAATCTTGTACCGCCGGGCCGAAACGTAGTTAGATGTGCGCGGATGACGCTCAATTACGTAATCGTACATTTTGAGCGCATTGTCATAATCTTGGTTTTCCAGCGCGATCTGAGCTACGTTCATTACTTCGTCGCCATCGGTACGCTGCCGACGATCTACCGCTCGGGCTTGCATAAACGCCCCGTAAAAGTTTTTCTGTTGTAAATTGATCCAGATGAGCAGTTCGCTATACAACGGGTTATCAGCATCCTTCTGAATGCGATCTAGCAGCAAATTAGCCATGCTGTCCAAATCTTCATCTTCGGTCAGAATACTTTGCAACACATTTTTGACGTAGCTAACGCGAGACGGATCCTCATTAGCATAGCTAAGGTATTCTAGTACCATCTGATCCACTTTATTCAGTCGGCGGTATACATTGGCTAATTCCAGAGCGTAAAGGCTAGGGTCGCCACTGGTTTGCCTTCCTGCCATATAAATGCTCACCGCTCGCTCTATTAACTCATGTTTAATGAGATGGCCCGCCACAATACGCACTTGGTAAGTGTCTGTTTTGGCTTTTTCAAATACTTGCGTAAAGTACTTTTCGGCTTCAGCATCTTCACCTTGCCGTAAGTGTACAATGCCCGCATCTAACTGGTACAAAATATTGGTAGGGTAGTGGCGCAAAGCTTTGGTAAGATATTTTTCCGCTTCGGTTAGATAGCCATTGTTTATTAGCAGCCGAAAGTAACGGTCGTGGATGATAGGAATGTTTTTCTTTTTCCCGACCAATTCATCGTAGAGCGTTTTTGCTTTTTCAATTTCGCCTTTATCATCGTATTGCTGCGCTAACTCTATTTGCTGCGTATTTTGCCCATAGGCAAGCATGTTAGCGTTTGTTAGTAAAATAATAACCCAGATTATCGTACGGATCATAGTTTGTGGTTTGACAGCGGATAACTTTTGAACTAACATACTACATTATTAATTAATTATTTTTCTTCGAAATTATTATTAATTATTACGCTGTGGATTTGTGAATAACTCCCGTCAAATAAGCCAATTATTGAGCTTTGTGAATAACTCCGATAATTATCTACAAATTACTAACACACTTATCCACAATTAATCAGTTGACTTACAAACACTTATACGTAAATTATTCATTTGTTAACTAATATGTGGATAACTATATGGATAATATTAAAAGTGCATAACACTGTGTATAACTTACGTTGAGGAGTGAATAACCCCCCGAAATGGTGAAATTATTTGAGAGTAGTGAATAACAAGCTGTTTATTAACAAGTTATTGTTAGCTTTTCCACAGGTTATTCACTCGATAATGTGGATAACTCCCCAATGATAATGTTGAGATCGCTACGTTCCCAGTTAGCCCGTAGATCAATAATCTCTTCTTCGGTGTAGAAGTAAACTGGTTCGGGTTCTTCCTGAGAAAGAATGCTACCGGCTTCCCATTCTCCGTCTTCATCGGCATCTACCAAAATTCGGATTTGGTATTTGCCGGGTGGTACCAGCTTGAATGAGAATTTTTGGGCATCTCTAATTTCTCGGATTAACTCAAACTGTTGGTTGAGTAGTTGCACAGTGTAGCGGGGGTATTCGGTGGTTACCGTGCCACTAATGGCTCCGTAATCTTCAGGATTTTTGAATGAGAATTTTTGGATGATTTGTTCACTGCTGTCGTTTTCTACACTCATAAAACTTCCTCCGCTCGCGTAAAAATTGAAGGAGCGTAAATCGGTAGTAACTTCTTCTCGGTCGTAAGTTTTGGGTAAAAACTGTTGGTTAATCTGGGTGGTGTCTACATAACTTGTAAGTAAGGCGAGTTTAGCCTCTTCTTCCTCTAGCGATTTAATGCTATCGAGAACAGCTCGATCTGGATTTGCTTTCTTAGCTATTACAAATTGCTGTAGCCAACCGAGGCGGTTTTCTCCAGAAGCATCAGTTTCATTTTTCAGACTGTCTAAATAAACGGTTTGTTGGCGGACTCTATCTTTGTAAGATGAACTATCGTTCAATTTTAGGTAATAAATTACGCTATCCACAATCTGCGACTGATCTACGGGTACATCTAGTCCAACCTGATCGGAATGTTCGCTCCACTGGAGCGCTTGGCTATAATCGATGGGTAGATAAAATAGTGTATCGTAGCTCAATAAGATACTATCAGTATTTATTTGGGCAACGGGTTTAGAAAATACGAAAGTACCTGAGATAGTATCTGTAACTTCGTTGTCACCTGATATAAACTGAGTAGTGAAATCAGCAATCTTTCGGCGACTTTCAGTAAACTTCAAATAAAGCAGAGTATCGGGCAGTAATTGTTGAGCGGAGTCAGTAGCTGAAATAGTAATGGCTAAACTATCTTGCTTTAACGTATTGTAAATACGAACGACTTTTTGCTCATCTTGAAAATTGCTAAACAGCACAATGCTAGTATCAGATAGATTGAATGCAACTGAATCTTTTAGAAAATCCAGCGTAGCCTGGCCAACCCGCTCGGCTGCTGAAAGCGAATAACTGTCTAGTGACTTATTGAATTTTATCTCAAAGTATTTTCCATTAACCCGAGCACTTTGCAACCGAATGGGGCGAATGTCTTGCCGTTGAATAACTAGGTCTCTGATTTTATTTAATGCGTAAACCGAGTCAGTAATAGTTATTGAATCGGCCTGAACCAACTTATTAATGTCGGTTCCTAAGTACACCGGTTCAGATTTAAAACCGAAGGGTTCGTTATTTGAGTCAATTTTCAGGTTGCCATTTTCATCAACGTAGGCGTATATATTGTATAAGCCTTCCCGAATGTAGCGGATAGTATAGTCACCGCCTGTATCGGTTTTCGCTAAATACATGGGTGGGCCAGTGAAAGCATCTAACGTATCGTTCACATCATAAAGCGCAACCACCACATCCTCAACAGGCTGTTGGGTCATCAAAGCTCGAACGTTACCGCTTACCTGAAAGGAGTCAATTTCGGGCCCAGTACTAAACGCAACGATCAGATTTTCGGCAGGATTTTTTTCCGAAGCGTCTTTAATTCCCTCTCGGAAGTTAAAAGTATAGGTAGTGCTATCCCTCAGTTCTTCCTCAATTTCTAAAAAGAGCGTTCGTTTGCTTACGTAAAAACTATAATCCTCTATTGGTGGGGTGATAATAAGCTCTTGCTTTAGTTCGCGGCCTTCTATGTACTCGTCAAATTCTAGCTCAATCTTATCTTCATCGAAATTAACGGTTTCTAACTCAGGGTACATTCTGACTAATTTGGGTGGGATAGAATCTTTTGGTCCACCAGTGGGAGTTCCTTGTCGGGCACACGATCCAACCATGATTAGCAAAACCCAAAGTGCGAGTAACCAACTGTATTGTTTTATCATGTTTTTAGTAGTTCGGTATTTATTACTAAACGCCTATTTGGAAGCTTTCTTTTGATTATTTATATACAGCACCGTAGAAATTGCTAGTATATTTCGATAAGAACCGCGTTGTCCTGAAAGGTGATACATCAGCCCGGTTTGTAATTTATACTGTCGGTTGAAAAACCAGCCAATTCCGGCAAACAACCGATTTTCGCCACTTCCTCCCGGTTAAATGACCATAAGTATTCATTTGTTACAATAGCGTAAAGTTCTCCTGGGTCAAGCTGCTCACCGTTAAGTGGGCTATCAAAACCTAATTGATACCGCAAGCGGTTGGTAAATCCTGAATCTCGAATACGTTGCTCCAGCTGTACCCAGCTAGCAATTCGTTTTCCTGCTAAGGCATAAATTACAAACGCAAATTGTTCCATAAACCGATGCTCACGAAAATTGCGGGATTCGGGAGAGCGTAATTGAAAAGCGTAACCGCCGCTGAGCTTCTTGTTCCCCCACAATTCGTAGGTAGCAAAAACCTGGGTTTCGTTGAGGTTCCACTGAAAATCAGTCTGATTTTCTTCATCTTGATATTCTACCATCGTTCCCCTTTGCTTGATGTTTACGTTGAGTGACCAGCGGCTTTGAAATTTCTGTGTAAACGATAACCCGGGTTTCCACTGAAGGAGAGTGCTGGATTGGGCTAAGCAGTAAACATTTGCTGAAATAGCTGCGATGAAGATGAAAAAAAATAAACGCACGATAAGGTTAATAGAGGAAATTATCGAGTAACCGACGTATAATCAATCGCTTTTGCTGAAGAACACTCTGAGAGTTGAATAACATTTCGTACGAATGGACTTCGGAACCTTCGTTTAAACTGACTTCTAGTTCGTAGTTCTGGGTATTTTCACTAGTTAGCTCTTGGTAATCGTCAGTTTGGTTAGGTAAAAACTGACGCTGAATCCGCTGTATAGTGTGTCGGCTATAACCATTAGTTAAGACTGAATCGGTGCGTAGACGGACTGAATCAGGAATTTCTTCAAAACGGGTTAGTTCTTCAATGTCCTGAAGTTTACCATCGTCATTAAACTCTATGTTAAACCTTCTTCTATTTCTTACTAATTTTGTTTCGTAACTCAAGTTTTTTCCGTCAGTTTCTCGGTAAAACCGCTTTCTCCGGGATTCTTTCAACCAAATACTATCTAAATAATCTTGAGCAACTTTTGGTATTTCTTGCAGCTTGATCCGTTTTTCTTGCTCTTGCTTTACATACTCTTGAGCACGACTCGGTACGAAGAACATCCCCATTAGCCCGGCGACAATTATGATACGATAGAGCATGAACCTCTATTTGCCGAGATAAATCATAATGACTGACACATCTGCCGGAGACACGCCGCTAATCCGGGAAGCTTGACCAATCGTTTGTGGACGAATTTTTCCTAGCTTCTCACGTGCTTCAGTTGACAATGCTTTTACGGTGTTGTAATCGAAGTCACCGGGAATTCGGTAATCTTCCAAACTTTCCACTCGCTCGGCGTGCTGGCGTTCTTTTTCCAAATAGCTTTCGTACTTGGTCAGAATTTCTACTTGTTCTTTTACCTCCTCGTCTATTGGCTGGAAGTATTTTTGTAAAGTAGAATCAAGTTTTACTAAAGTTTTAACCGTAATTTCGGGACGCTTTAGTAACTGATGAATACTTACTTTTTCTTTAATAGTAGCAGTCGATATTTCATCTAGCCCTTCGTTTATTTCCTGGGGAGCAGCTTTTCGTTGTTTAATTTCGGTCATTACTTCTTTAATAGCATTCCGCTTATCAAATACTTTTTCTAAACGCGAATTATCAATTAGCCCGAGCTGGTGCCCCTTTTCGGTAAGTCGTAGGTCAGCATTATCCTGCCGGAGCAACAGTCGAAACTCGGCTCGGGAAGTAAACATTCGGTAGGGCTCTTCGGTACCCTTATTAATTAAATCATCAATTAGTACTCCAATGTAGGCTTCAGATCGGCGCAAAATGAGGGGTTCCTGCTCTTGAACCTTAAGGTGAGCGTTGATACCAGCCATCAGACCTTGGCAAGCCGCTTCTTCGTAACCGGTAGTTCCATTAATTTGCCCAGCGAAAAATAGATTCTCAATCACTTTAGTTTCTAAACTTAGCGAAAGTTGCGTCGGTGGAAAATAGTCATATTCAATGGCGTAGCCGGGACGAAATAATTTAGCGTTCTCAAAACCAGGAATATGGCGGATGGCTTGGTGCTGTACTTCTTCGGGTAATGAAGTAGAAAACCCGTTAACGTATACTTCCACCGTATCCCAGCCTTCGGGTTCTACAAATATCTGGTGGCGTTCGCGCTCGGCAAATCGGTTAATTTTATCTTCAATCGACGGACAATATCGCGGACCTTGCGCCTGGATTCGTCCGTTAAACATGGGTGAACGATCAAACCCGCTTTCTAATACTTCGTGAACAGTAGGGTTCGTATACGTAATATGGCAGCTTCGCTGATGCGTGAGTGGCTGAGTATCGGTAAACGAAAACTTACCAGGGTTTTCATCACCGGGCTGCTCTTCCATTTTGCTATAGTCTAGTGAGCGACCGTCTACTCGGGGTGGAGTCCCGGTTTTCATTCGTCCGGCCTCAAATTCCAAACTGATAAGTTGCTCGGTAATCCCTTTAGAAGCCCGCTCACCCGAACGCCCTCCGCCCATCTGCTTGTCACCAATATGGATTAAGCCATTCAGAAATGTACCATTGGTTAAGATAACGGTTTGGGATTTAATCTCCAGTCCGATACTGGTTTTCACTCCTACCACCTTCTCCCCTTCTACCAGAATTTCGGCCACCATTTCTTGCAGAAAGTCTAGGTTTGGAATTTTCTCCAATTGCATTCGCCAAGCCTCGGTGAAACGCGCCCGATCATTTTGGGTTCTTGGACTCCACATGGCCGGGCCTTTAGAGCGGTTTAGCATTCGAAACTGAATGGCTGATACATCAGTAACAATACCAGACAGTCCGCCCAGCGCATCAATTTCCCGAACAATTTGCCCTTTGGCTACACCACCCATTGCCGGATTACAAGACATCTGACCCATTTTGGCCATATCCATTGTGATAAGTAATGTTTTAGAACCCAAGTTTGCGGCAGCGGCGGCAGCCTCATTTCCAGCGTGCCCTGCTCCTACCACAACTACATCGTATTTTTCGAATAGCATATCTCTACGTAAGTTTCTCTTCTTCTTTACAAGTAAAATTAGTATTTCGTTTCCACTTTTTCTGATTTCTATTGCCGAAATAATGAAGTCTTCTTTTTAAGGTGCTTTGCTGTATTACGGACACAGAAACGGTAGAAGGTGAAGAGTGAAAGGTAGCTAATCTTTGCAGAGAATCTTTATCGTGTATATTCTCTTTTAGATCTACTAGATGCCTCATTTCAAGTAGGTTACGTTACGGTTCGTGAAGTAAATTGTTAATGTTCCACGTGGAACGTGGGCGTGAAGCGGTTTGGGATACTAAGAGAGGTGAAAATTCTGGAAGTAAAGGTTTACAAACTTATTCTCTAGGGAACGCATTTCTAACTTCTCGGCATCGGTAGAATCTTTGAATCCGAGTAAGTGGAGAATGCCGTGAACAATCACTCGTAGAAATTCAGATAGAAACGAAGCACTCAATTGATGGGCATTTTCCCTAACCCGGTCGATACTAATAAAAATATCACCTTCTAAAGACTGATTAATATCGTCGCGATTATCAAAGGTAATAATATCAGTATAATAATCATGAGAAAGATACTGCTGGTTAATGCTGAGAAGATACTCATCTGAACAGAAAATATAGTTGATTTCCTGAACAGACTGGTTGTGTTGACTAACAACTTCGAGCAACCAATCTGGAGTGGGAACAAGAAGGTTTTGAGGGTCAAAGTCTATATCCTCTACGAAAAATTGAATCACTAATTGATGTAAAAAATAAGCTCTACTGTACAACCTTCATCTCGGAAGTTTACTTCGTCGGAAAGGTGCTTCATTAAAAAAATTCCTCGCCCACCCGGTTTGTCAATATTCTCGGGAGCGGTGGGATCAGGCAAGTTGGTGTGGTCAAAACCATCACCTTCGTCTTTCACCCAAAAAATAATAGAGCCATCGTTAAGCTTCAAGGAAAGGTTAACATTCTTATGTGAATCGCCTTTGTTGCCGTGGCGGATGGCGTTATTCACCGACTCGGTGACGGCAATCATGATGTTACCGTATATGTCATCGTTCAAACTGAACTGTTCTTTAGCATTGTCGATAAAACTTTCTATCATCCGAATATTCTCGGATAACGAAGGAACAGAAATGCTGATTGAATTCATATTGCTAGTTTAAACGCTTAAAGTATTTATTAGCCTCAGTTTTATAGTAAGGATTAAGCTTGAGAGGCACGGTTTTTAGAAGCTCAATCTCCTGTTTTTTCAATTGAATGTATTCATCAAATCGCTGAGCCGCTTGTTTCTCGTAAGAGTCTTTAGCAGTTTCCCCTTTACGCTTTTGATCAAGCTCTTGCTCTCGGTCTGATTTTTCAACATCTAATAAACGGGTTAGAATTTGTTTCTGTCGTTCAATCAACTCGTTTGAAAGCTTTTTGTTGACCAAATCGGTTTCAGTTTCTTCCATTTCTTTAGCAAGTTGATCTCCGGTTCCTCCTCCCCCATCTTCTTCTGAATCCATTTCTTCCAGTGCTTTCCGAATCTTCTCTTGCTGCTGGGCTAGCTTGGATAATTCTTCGGATAACGCCCGCCCTGATTTCCCACTTTTCTGTAGGTTTTGAATCTGCTCATTGAGTTGCTTCTGCAATTCACTCAGGTTCATGTTTTGTTGAGAGTCGCCTGGGTTTTGCTGCGGGTTCCCCATCGCATCAGCCATTTGCTGTTGCATCTGGCTAAGCACATCGTTTAAAAGAAGTGCTAGGTTGTTAATGGAAGTCATAGCAAACTGTTGCTGACTAATGGCCTTGTACTGCTGCCGCTCGCGCAATGATTCCATGCTTTCATCCATGTATTTGTTCATGTCTTTCACCTCCCGGGTAACAAACGACTGAATCTGGAATACTCGTTCAGCCAGAGCAAGCAAGCTGTCTTCAATGATTTGGGAATCATCCCGTAGTTTAAGCTGTTCTTGTGAAAGATCGATAAAGCGGGGGTCATTTTGTTTTACTTCACGAAAATCCTTCATTACGGTTTCTTGGTCGAAGGAAAGAGTAATCAAATTGTCCAGAATATTCCGAAGGTTATCCATGTTCTCTTGCAGCATTTCCATTTCCATGCTCTGCTGCATCTGCTGCATTTTTTGCGCCATTTGTTTCATTTGCTGGGCACTCTTCTGCTGAGATTTTTGGGCTTTCTTCCGCTGGTTTTTTTCTAATGCTTCCTGAGCTTTTTGCTGCTCCTGTTGAGTTTGCTGTTGCTCCTGCTTCATGTCTTGCATAGGAGATGGATTCTTTAGGTCTTGGTTCATCTCATTGAGTTCTTCCATTTCCTTTTGAAGCTGTTCGAAGTCTTCATTCATCTGCTCTTGTTGCTCACTCAGTTCTTCAGTATCATTTTCTTTGTTCTCGGTTTCTTCAGCTAGCTTTTGTTGCTCTTCCGCTTTTTGCTCCATTTGCTGCTGCACATCTTCTAGCTTCGAGTCGAACTTCATTCGCTTAAATAGCTCTAAAGTGCGTTCCAGTTCTTCCTCCAGATTTTCTTCTTGATCGTTGATCTTCTGAAGCTGATCGCGCATTTTATCCATGTCTAGTTGCTCATCCAGTAGTTTTTGCAACTCTTCGTACATCTTCTTAGTCTCTTCATCCAGCAATTCGTCCATGAGTTGCTGCAATTGATCAATTTGCTCCTTCATCTTCTCACTTTGTTCACCAAATTGCTCTTGCTGCATTTTGCTGGCTTGACTTTGTTCTTTTAATTGCTCCAACTGTTTTTCCAAATCCTGGCGTTGCTTCACAATGTCTTCCAGCAGTTTTTTGTCTTGCCAGGTTAAATCTTTTTTCCCCCGTAGCCGCTTCTCCACCTCCTCAATATCTTGCTTCAATTGTTCGGCTTGTTGTACGGTTTTGCTAATTTGACTTTGAGTTTCTGCGGTTGACTTTTCTATATTTTCGCGAATTGTTTCTCGGTCAGGAATGCTGAATACGTAGGAAGATGTTTGCGACGATTTGTAACCGTTCACGGCATCATTGTCCCACACTTTTAAGAAGTAGCGGATTTTATTACCTGGGTTTAGCCCGAGTGTATCCACGTTCCACTGGTAGTAGTAGCTTTGGTTGTTCTGCTTAGAGTCAAGGGGCAATTTCATTTTTCGGTACTTCTCTTTGCTTTCACCTTCTTCCAAAGATTCAAACTTGTAAAAAAGGGCGAGTTGCGTGAGTCCGTAATCGTCAGATACATTTCCACCTAGCACTAAAAATTGGTAGAGAGTAGTATCCTGAAATTGCTCCAGGCTAATCTGCGGTTCCTGATCAGGAATAACATCCAGGTAGTAGCGAATATCTTGCTTGTTGCTACTGTATTCATTCACCAAATTAATTTGGTAAGTAGCCGATTCCAGGGCTTGCTTTTCTAGCGAAAATGCTCCGTTGGAGTCTGGCTCTAATCGGTAATTCTCCTCCTGCTCTACAAAAAGCAGTTGCATACTGTCGGCTGCCAGTGCGCTAAACTGCCAAGTGATATTGGTTCCTGCGGGTACTTGCAAGTTGCCGATGTTATCCAGTCGCTGATCTTCTCGCGAAAGATAGCTGGGGTAATCAAGATAGACGCTGAAGTTTTTAAGGTTAGGACGGTCTACTACCCGAATAGTACGAGATACAGAATTGAATCCAGCCGCTTCTATGTAGAAAGGAGTATCCCGCTGAATATTTTGAAAAGAGAACTGTAATATTCCTTCTTTATTGGAAGTCATGCGGAACCGTCGCCCGGAAGCCACTAAGTAGGCTTTGTCCGGAATAGCACTTCCTACTAAATCTACATCAACGGTAAAGTCTTCATTCTTGAATGCGATGAGCGATTCGTTTCCAAGATTAAATGAGAAAGGAGCTTCGGGAACATACTCTTTATTGAAGTTCACAATTCGGCGCGTACCTTCCGAGAAAAACTGAGGAACAAATAATAAAACGACGATCATAACTCCTACCGGAACTGCTAGATACTTTAGATGACGTAGATTCTTACGAAGGTCAATAGCAATTGGGAAGCGCACTACCGCGAGGTGCTTAGTTTTCTGAGCGATACTAGCCGCCAGTAGTGCCCCTTGGTCGCTATTGGTCCGGTTGAGCTGAATCAGGTTCAACAGCTTATCCTGCACCTCCGGAAAATACGTGCCGATTTGCCGGGCAGCTTCCTCATCGCTAATCTGCTGCTTGTTATTGTACAGCCGAACGAGTGGGTCAATCACCCACTTAACCAGAATAAAAAGGAATAATAATAAAAAGCTGAAAAATAATACACCACGCCATAGGCTACCAAGTCGGGCAGTATATTCAATAGAATTGAACAGAAGGTAGACTGATAGAACAATGGCTCCGAAGAAGATACTCCCCCTAACGAGCTTGTTCAGATAATACTTTCGCTTGTACTGCTGAAGCTGCTTGATAACGCTACTGAAGTGAGTGTCGGTTGACATAAGCATAAGCGTTCATTCGTGGTTTTTAACTTAGAGAGTTATCTTAAAAAATACGGAAATTCTGTCAATAAAGTATGTTTTCGGTTAGGCTATTTCCAAAACTATCGGACAATGATCGGAATGATGGGCTTGAGGTAAGATAGCAGCATTTTTTAGTCGGCCTTTCAATGCATCGCTCGCCATATGATAATCAATGCGCCATCCTAAATTTTTTTGCCGTGCTCCGGCTCGGTAGCTCCACCAAGTGTAGTGATTTGGCTCCTGATTAAAGAACCGAAACGTATCAATAAATCCCGATTCAATAAAACCTGATACCCACTCCCGCTCTTCGGGCAGAAAGCCAGTAGAGTTTTTGTTTCTTACCGGATCGTGAATGTCAATTGGGCGGTGGCAAATGTTGTAGTCCCCACTAATAATTAAATTTTCTTTTTCTTGTTTAAGTTCGTTAATGTAAGACTGAAAGTCAGCAAGCCACTGCATCTTAAAAGCTTGGCGGACATCGCCCATAGTGCCCGATGGCATGTATACGCTCATTACTGAGAAATCTTCATAATCAGCTCGGATCACCCTTCCCTCCTGATCGTATTTGTCGATACCAATTCCGTAATCAACATGCTTTGGAGTAGGCTTGGAAAAAATAGCTACTCCACTGTATCCCTTTTTGATAGTAGAAGTTTCCCAGAAAGTCTGATAACCCAATGCTTCAATATCTGAAACGGGTACCTGGTCGGGAGTAGCTTTTGTCTCTTGTAAACATACAACGTCGGGTTTCTCTTCACTCAGCCATTCCAAAAAGCCTTTTCGGATGGCCGCCCGGATTCCGTTTACATTGTAGGAGATAATCTTCATGTAGTATTAAATAGCAATGCCTAACTCTTGTTCAAAATACTCGATAACGTGCATTTTTAGAAGCTTCTCTTGCTCTAGCAAATCGAAGTGCGGTAATTTTTTTTGCAACTTCCAGTGAGGCCAACCATCCTGATCTATTCCTTCTAACGTATAAAATCCCGATAGTGACAGTACTTTACAGATGGCAATGTGCATCAAATCTTGCTTTTCTTCTTTAGAGAAATGCTGGGCTCCCCTACCCAACTCCTGCACCCCTACTAAAAAGAGGACGGCATTCAGGTCGGCGGGCCGTTTACCTATTTGTTGCTCAACGGTAGCTAATAGGCTTTGCCACCTTCGTTCCAGTACTAAATCTTTTTGATACATGCTGAGAAAAGGATCGGAAAAATTACGTCAGTAGGGTTACAATTTCTATTGCATGGGGCGTAAACAATTGTCACCGTATCTTGTGTGTTTCTATACGTACTAGAATGCTAAAGGATTTCTTATCACTCATATTTCCCCGAACTTGTATAATATCGCAAGTGCCGCTGGCAAAAGGCGAGCAGTTAATCGCCACCCAGACGATTGTCAGCTTGCCGAGGTTTGACTTAAACGAAGAAAATACGAGTCTGGTAAGAAGAGTATTCAGCTTTGCTCCGGTGAGCCAGGCTTGGGCTTACTACAAATTTTCTAAGCATGGTAAGGTGCAGAGGTTATTGCACGTCCTAAAATACCAAAACCATCCTGAAATTGGTGAAATGACGGGTAAGTGGTTCGGCCACGCTTTGCAGGAAAATGCAGAAGTAGCCGAAATTGACTTAATTGTTCCGCTTCCAATGCACAAAAAGAAGCAGAAAAAGCGAGGCTATAATCAGTGCGATTATATTGTGTGGGGATTATCGGAAGTGCTGGCAATTCCTTGGTCTACGCAAGTGTTAGTAAAAATTGAGAATACTGATTCGCAAACTCGTAAAAACCGGATAGAGCGCTACCGCAACAGTTATCGCGCCTACGCCATTCGGAAAGATGCTAACATTCGAGGAAAGCATATCTTATTAGTAGACGATGTAGTGACCACCGGTGCTACGCTAGGAGCCTGTGTCAGTTTACTACTAGCGGGTGGCTGCCGAGCGGTTAGCGTAGCCGCACTAGCCTCACCGGAGTAAGAACTTGATTAATCAAGTTCTTACAGTTTCCTCTGACTATGGTATAACTTGGCTAACTGAAAAATAACCTTGATAACAAAAAGGGCTTCGTTGTTTAGACGAAGCCCTTAATTTATAGATGAACCTATACTATAACGTATCTAAATTCTAGTAATTCGTTCCCGCGCGAATCATGGCGCAACGGAAGCCGATTGTAGCGGTAGCAGAATCTTGCTCTAAGTAACGACGGGTTCCCGGTGATAACCAGTAAGCCACATCGGCCCAAGAACCACCTTTATATACTCTTAACTCATTAGTGACTAGTGAGTTAAACTCACCTTGGAAGTTAGGAAACTTCTCATTATCATATTCTTCCTCTCGATCAATGGTACCATCCCGACGGATTGGGTTCAGATCGTTAAAATCCTGATAAGAAAGCGGACGGTACACATCGAGTACCCACTCGTTTACGTTACCGGCCATGTTATACAGCCCAAAATCGTTGGGAGGATATTCGTAGATGTAGTCAGTAATCATGGCACCATCGTTTAGCTTACCAGCAATACCGGCATAATCACCACGACCTCGCTTAAAGTTTGCTAACATACTACCCATTTGCTTACCATAAGGGTTTCGGGTGGCGTGACCATCCCACGGATAAATACGAGAATGCGTTTGATTTTCATCCAGGTACTGGGTACCAATCAATGCCTTAGCGGCATATTCCCACTCGGCCTCGGTAGGTAAGCGAAAATCAGGTAGCACTACTCCACTCTCCAGTGGAATACGTCCTCCTTCGGGAACATCTACTTCAGAGCCTGATTCCTCGATGAGTTTTTCGTTTACCACGGAAGTACGCCACTTACAGTAATCATTAGCCTGTCGCCAGGTAACTCCTACTACCGGGAAGAAACGGAATCCCGGATAACGAAGGTAGTGATCTTCGTAGGGATCATTGAACGCTAGAGAACGCCGCCATACCGTAGTATCGGGTAAGGCCGACTCATAAAATTCAGTGGTAGAATCTTGGCGAATATCAAATAGATACTCCAGCCAGTTGATATTGGCGATCTCAGTTTTATCCATGTAAAATGAAGCTACTGTAACAGTACGCTCCAAATTATCGCGGGTACCCATGAGATCTTCTTCAAAACTACCCATAACAAAACGCCCACCTTCAATGTACACCATGTTGGGGGCTTCGGGCTGACCTTGGTATTCGTCTAAGGTGAAATTTCCTTCCACGTTATACTCAATACCAGTGACATTACTCGATTCACCAGGATTCATACTGGTGGGTTGACTTTTGCTGCAGGCAGCAAGCACGGCAGCACATAACACAAACTGCCAAGCTCGGGGGACTTGGTTGACCAATTGCTTCATAACCTGTTTTATTAACTCTTAGAAAGCTGTTTTAGACGAATAACACAAACTGTTTTATAAATGATACTGCTAATTTGCACACATTCTCATAATATTAATAACGAATACTAGAAAAAATTATATGTATGTAAGTTACAGTATGAAATAAACAAGAAATAGCAAAGTTCAATGCGAATACTACGATAGTAACGAATTAAAGAATTCAAAATTATCTTGCTACAGACAATTTTAACACCTGCTCATTACTACAGTGAACTAATATCATCTAGTGTGCTAATGGCTTGTTGGGTATTCTCGGTTCTTTCTATGGACAAGATTGGTCGCTTTTTAGTTTCTTTAATACGGCACCGCTTCGGATGCTGCTGCACGTACTGAATAATTTTCCCAAAGGTTTCTGATTTGAAGTAGGACTCATTATCTAATCCTACGATGTAGCATTTCATCAACCCATTTTTCAGTGTAAGCTTTTCAAAGCCTAGCTGTTCGGCCTTCCAGCGTAACCGTACGGTAGACATCAACTCGTGAACGGGTTCGGGAATTTCGCCGAAGCGATCTTCTAGCATTTTTTTGAATTCCTGAAGCTGCTCTTCATCTTTAATATTATCCAGCCGGGAGTACAGGCGCAAGCGCTCAGTAGTATTGGCCACGTAATCTTCGGGAATAAGTACTTCCAGGTCAGTTTCAATGCTGCAATCTTGGACGAGCGGTTTAACTACTTCACTCAACTCGCGAGTAAAAAGGTCTTTAAACTCTGTTTCTTTTAGCTCCTGAACGGCTTCATCCAGAATTTTATGGTACATCTCAAACCCTAAATCAGTGATGAAACCAGTTTGCTCAGCTCCCAGCAAGTTGCCCGCCCCGCGAATATCCAGATCGCGCATAGCTACTTTAAATCCATCGCCTAACTCAGAATACTCTTCTAAGGTAGAAAGCCGCTTGCGCGCATCGGACGTAAGGCCGGAAGAAGGAGGAGAGAGCAAGTAGCAAAACGCTTTACGGTTTGAGCGGCCTACCCTACCCCGCATCTGGTGCAGGTCGGATAATCCGAACATATGCGCGTTATTAATCAAAATAGTATTGGCGTTGGGAATATCCAGCCCCGACTCAATAATATTAGTGGAAACTAGTACATCGTATTCGCCCTCAATAAACCGGAGCATGGTTTTTTCCAGCTTCGCCCCGTCCATTTGTCCGTGGGCTACGGCGACCCGAGCGTTGGGAACCAGTCGTAAAATAATGTTAGCGACTTCTTCAATATTGCCCACGCGATTATGGACAAAGAAAACCTGTCCGCCCCGCTTCAGTTCAAAGCTGACCGCATCACGAATAATGCTTTCGTTGAAAGTATGAATTTCGGTAGTAACCGGACGACGGTTGGGAGGTGGAGTGGCGATGATGCTCAAATCGCGCGCGCCCATCAGCGAAAACTGCAAGGTTCGGGGAATGGGAGTGGCGGTGAGGGTTAGCACATCGACGTTCACCCGCATTTCTTTTAACCGCTCTTTTACCTTCACTCCAAACTTTTGCTCTTCGTCAACAATTAGTAAGCCCAAATCCTTAAATTCAACATCTTTGTTCACAATGCGGTGCGTACCGATCAGAATATTGACTTCTCCGGCTTTTGCCTCCTTCAGAATTTCTTTAATGTTTTTGGTAGACTTAAAGCGGTTGATATAATCTACTCGCACCGGAAAATCAGCCAAACGATTATTAAACGTATGGTAGTGCTGCATAGCCAAAATAGTGGTGGGTACCAGCACCGCCACTTGCTTGCCTTCAGTTACCGCTTTAAACGCTGCTCGAATGGCTATTTCGGTTTTTCCAAAACCTACATCACCGCAAATAAGGCGATCCATGGGATGACTTAGCTGCATATCGCGTTTTACATCTTCGGTGGCAGTAGCCTGGTCGGGAGTATCTTCAAACATGAACGAAGATTCTAATTCAGCTTGCAAGAAGCTATCGGGCTGGTAGGTAAAACCGGGAGCCGACTTACGTTTGGCGTATAGGTCAATCAGGTCTTTAGCAATATCCTGCACCTTTCTCTTCGCCCGCTTCTTTTTGTTTTCCCACTCGGGGGAACCTAATTTGCTGATGGCGGGCGGACCTTCTTCTTTCCCGCTGTACTTAGAAATTTTGTGTAGCGAATGTACACTGACGTACAGTAGATCATCGTCGCGATAAACCAAGCGGATAGATTCCTGCTCCCGACCGCCCATATCCATTTTCTCCATTCCTGCAAAACGACCAATGCCGTGGTCGATATGCACTACGTAGTCACCCACTTTGAGGGAACGTAGCTCCTTGAGGGTAATAGCCTTCGACTTGGCTCGAATACCTTTGGTTTTGTACCGATGAAAACGGTCAAAAAGTTGGTGGTCGGTGTAGCAAGCAACGTTCAGGGTTTTATCAACAAAGCCCTCCCGTAGCGAAGTGTACAGTGAGTTGAAAGCTACTTCAGAATCAAGCTCATCAAAAATTTTGTGGAGTCGCTCAATCTGTTGCTCCGAATCGGAGACAATAAAATTGGTAATGTTGCGGTCCTTATTCTCGTGCAGATTAGCCGCTAGCAATTCAAAATTTTTGTTGAACGAAGGCTGTGGCTGACTTTTAATGGTGAAAACTTGATTGGTAGAAAAAGAGAACCGATGACCAAACTCTACTTGCGTAAACGGTACCAAACTTTCTAAAAAGCTAGCCTTAGTCTCGAATAGCATATCCGGGCTAAAAACTACTTGCGTTCCGTTAGACTCGACCATTAGGGATTCAAAGTTCTCGCTGGCCTCTACGTAGTAGCGGTTCACTACATCTTCCGCCGCCTCTATATCTTTCCACCAAATTTGGGTATTATCGGTGGGTAAAAAACTGATGAACGATTGCCGCTCTTCTTCCAGCAGTTTAGTCTGCACATTAGGGATAATGCTCACCTGATTTACTTCTTCTTGCGAAAGTTGAGAAGTGATTTCAAAGGTGCGAATGCTCTCTACTTCATCGCCGAAGAGTTCAATTCGGTAGGGTAACTCGTGGGCGTAGGAGTAAATATCAATGATACCGCCTCGTACGGCAAACTGCCCTGGTTCGTACACAAAGTCACTTTTCTCAAAATCGTAGGTAGTAAGTAACTCCGCAATAAACTGAGTGTCTAGTCGCTCGCCCGCTTTAATAAAGAATGTATTTTCTCGAAGCGAACGCTGGTTAATTACTTTCTCGGCTAGCGCATCGGGGTAGGTAACAATTAAATGCCCGTGAGTGGGAGTATTACTGATAATGTTTAGAATCTCGGCCCGCATTAGTACGTTGGCATTCTCGGTTTCATCTAACTGGTAGGGCTTTTTGTATGAAGCCGGAAATAGGTGAATTTCTCGCGAGGGATTTAAATTCTGAAGATCATTCTGAAAGTAGGCAGCAGCTTCCTGATCCGAAAGTACGAACAGCATCAGTTGCGGATTTATCCGGTACAAAGCACTTGCCAGCACCGCATCCAAACTACCTGTTACTCCCTTTAGCTGGGCTTGTGGTGCAGTACTAAGTTGGGTGGCTAGCGTTTGTATGAAACTATCGTCAGCGTATTGTTTAATAAATTGGGTGGGCTGCACAGAGTGGTACAATTATGGGACAATTAAAAAATAACAAGTCTGGAAAATAATCGTTTTGAAAGATAGCTAGAACTAAAAGCTCCCGGATATGTTTCTTTGATTAGGTATCAGAATAGATTTGGTGAATGATGCAAAACTACCATAAAAACACTGAAAAAGCCGAACGCGACAACGCAATTACTCGCTTAGAAAAGCTACACCCCCACAAAACATTGTTGTATCTGGCTATTTTTGGTAGTAGTTTGGTCTTCGTGTTTATGGTGGTATCCTACACCATGAGTCAGCGTAGCCCCGATGTTTTTATCGATTTTGAATTTCCTAAAGCATTCGTGGTAAGTTTAGTGCTACTGATGTATTCTAGCTACACCATGACTCGGGTAGTGCCTGCCTTTTTAAAGGATGATTTAAAATCAGTAAAAAATTCCTTGGGTATTACACTACTGTTGGGAGTTGCGTTCACTATCTCTCAGTATGTAGGCTGGTCAGAATTATATCGCTCTGGTATTTATCTTTCGGGCGAAGCATCAGGGGCGTATTTATACGTTATTTCAGGCTTGCATGTGCTTCACTTGGCAGCCGGGCTAGTAGTGCTCACGGTGATGTACACCCAGATAAGCACTATTTCTCGCGACCCGGTAAAAATGCTGATTCTGGTAACCAATCCTTATCAAAAGATTAAGTTGGAGATGCTGGCCACGTACTGGCATTTTGTAGATGCCCTCTGGCTAATTCTCTTTTTCTACTTCCTGTTTAGCTTCTAAAGTAAGTTGTTAACTGATCTTCACTCACCCGTTCTTCGGCTACCAAGTATTTTTCTTCAACAGTTGGTGCAGTAATTCCCTCACCGAAGGTGGTTTTACTGCTAAATACCCGAGCCTCGTCCCACCAGCCTTGCTGAATCAGAAACGATAAAAACTGCGAGCCACCTTCTATAAAAACTGAGACAGCTTGCCGTCGGTACAAATCAGTCAGCACATAAGCAATACGCTGCGGCCAATTGGCAGTATCAGGAAGTGAGGTAAATTCTAAATTGGATACGCTGAGTGGTGGCCGATGGGTGTAGCAAAGCGTAGGTTGGCTTTGGTCGAATACGTTTAGCTGCTTATCTAACGTTTGGTCGGGATCAACCACAATGCGAAGCGGGTTTTCGCCCGACCAATCCCGCACGTTTAATTGAGGGTTATCGTAACGATAGGTGTTCTTGCCCACCCAAATAGCTGCTTCCTGCGAACGCCACCGATGCACCAGCTTTCGAGCGTGAACCCCGCTAATCCACTTGGAGTCATAGTTGGAGCGAGCTACCAAGCCATCAGCCGTTTGCGCCCATTTTAAAACGATGTAGGGGCGCTTTTTTTGGTAAAATGTGTAAACCCGTCGGTTAACCGACCATTCTGCTGAGCGAAGAAAATCATCGAACTCTCTGGCAATCTGTACCTCTTTTATTCCAGATTGGTCGGCAAACGCGTGAAGTTCGGCCGAGTTTTCAAAAGGGTTGGTACTCACAAACAGCGTAGAGTTAACCGGAAACGTAATTTCTTTCAAGCAGTCTGCAAGCTGATTTTGGTACGGCAAATCAGGGTTCAACCATCCTTCGGCTACTATCTGCTGCTGAGCTACCACCCACCCTATCTGCGGGTGAATAGAGACCTTTTGAAATCTGGAACGGGCTAAGTCAATGCTTCTTTGGGCGAGAAGTCGGCGATTTTGAACCATCTTGCGTAGCTTTGTGCCAAGTTACAAAGTTTATAATGCTAATTAGTGCCCGCAAACTATATAATCAGCTACAGGATCAACTGTCTGACACGCTCAAGAAACACTACTCAACTCGAGAAATCGATACCGTGCTACGTTGGTTACTGGAACATACGCTATCTCTAACCCAGACCGATATATTGGTAGACAAAGAAACAGCACTATTGGACGTTCAGCAAAAGCAGTTGCACCACTACGTAGAGCGGTTGAATCAAGAAGAGCCAATTCAGTATGTTTTGGGCGAATGTGAGTTTTACGGGAGAACATTTGCGGTAAACCCTCAGGTGCTTATTCCCCGACCAGAGACTGAGGAACTGGTACAACTAATTGTTCAGCAGCACTCAAAGGCTGAAAATTTAAAGATACTCGATATTGGCACTGGCAGTGGCTGCATCGCAATCACGCTAGATAAAGAGCTACCTCAATCTACCGTCTGGGCATTAGATAACAGTCCGGATGCTTTAGCCATTACCCGGCAGAACGCTCACCGTTTGCAGTCATCAGTAGAATTTGTAGAGATGGATATCCTGGCTAATACGCCAAACATAGAGCAATTAGAGATGATAGTGAGTAACCCACCCTACGTACTCCAGTCGGAAAGAATGAATATGCGCCAGAATGTGCTAAAATATGAGCCGCAAACCGCTCTTTTTGTAGAAGATACTAATCCGCTTCTATTTTACCGTCGAATTTCGGAGCTTTGCACCCAACAACTAACCCGTGTGAAATGGGTATATTTGGAGATACATGAGAAATTTGCACCTGAAATTAAAGCTTTACTGACCCAGGGTGGCTTTGTAGCTGTGCGTACGGTAAAAGATATGCAGGGTAAAGATCGATTTATAGTTGCCAGTCGCTGAGAACCAAATTTTTATCATGTGATACACGCATTCTTTTGCGAAGGATATAATTTTAGATAATTGAATAACATATACCCTATTTTTGACACTATTCTAGGCCAAGCCGATAAGGAGGCCTTGTTGAAGCAACGAGGCAAAGTAATTTGGATGGTAGGCTTATCGGGTTCGGGAAAAAGCACATTGGCGCGAGCCGCCGAAAACGCTCTACACCAGCAAGGAAAAGTAACCATGCTGTTAGATGGTGACAACCTTCGAACGGGAGTAAACAATAATTTAGGCTTTAGTCAGGATGACCGTCGGGAGAATATTCGTCGGGCTGCCGAACTTGCCAAGCTTTTTTCGCAGTGCGGTATCATTACAATCTGCTCGCTTATTAGTCCCACCGATAGTATTCGCCAGATGGCAAAGAAAATAATTGGCGACAACTACTTTGAGGTATTCATTCACTGTCCGCTGGCGGTATGTGAAGAACGCGATGTGAAAGGTTTATACGCCAAAGCCCGTCGGGGCGAAATCAAAGACTTTACCGGAATCTCTTCTCCCTTTGAGGAGCCTCAGCAACCCAATTTAAAAATTAGTACTCACCAACAATCTATTGAAGAAAGCCATCAGTTGCTAGTCAGTAAGATTTTAGAAACGACCTCTTATTAATTCTGAAAATCAGTCAGTTATGAAATATAGCCTAACCCATTTACGGCAATTAGAATCGGAAGCTATCTTTATTATGCGGGAGGTAGCCTCGCAGTTTGAAAAACCGGTACTGCTTTTTTCCGGGGGAAAAGATTCTATCGTGATGGTTCACTTAGCTCAGAAAGCCTTCTGGCCGGCTAAAATTCCGTTTCCACTCATGCATATTGATACCGGGCATAATTTCCCGGAAACGATTGAATTTCGTGATCGGCTGGTAGACGAATTGGGTGCTAAGCTGATTGTGCGCTACGTGCAAGATTCTATCGACCAGGGAAAAGCGGTGGAAGAGAAAGGAGCTAACCCCAGCCGGAACGGTTTACAAACCATCACGCTGCTAGATGCCATTGAAGAGCTAAAGTTTGATGCGGCTTTTGGTGGTGCCCGGCGCGATGAAGAAAAAGCCCGAGCGAAAGAGCGTTTTTTCTCTCACCGCGATGAATTTGGTCAGTGGGACCCGCGCAACCAACGCCCGGAACTCTGGAATCTATTCAACGGAAAGAAGACGTTGGGTGAGCACTTTCGGGTATTTCCGCTGAGTAACTGGACTGAAATGGATGTATGGCAATACATTGCGGCGGAGAACCTGGATATTCCCAAAATCTACTTCTCTCACCAGCGCGAAGTAGTGAAGCGCGATGGAGTTTTGTTAGCCAAATCGGAATTTATCACCTTATTAGAAGGAGAGTCTTACGAAGAACGCCAAATCCGCTTCCGCACCGTAGGCGACATGACTTGTACCGGATCGGTAGAATCTCCAGCCAATACACTGGAGGCAATCATTCAGGAAGTGGCTGCTGCTAAAGTTACCGAACGCGGTGGCCGAGCCGATGATAAACGCTCCGAAGCCGCTATGGAAGATCGGAAGAAGCAAGGTTACTTTTAAGATGTGAAATATGAAATGTGAGCCGGGTCGCTGGGCGATATGAAAAATCACAAAAGCGAAAAATAGAAAAAGAGGAGTATGAAGGAGGGGATTTGAAGCAGAGGACGAAAGATTTTGCATCAAGCATTATTAAATTGAGCAATAGTATAGCTAAAAATGAAGCAGGAAGAATTATTAAAAGACAATTGTTGAGATCGGCAACTTCAGTTGGCGCAAATACCCGAGCAGCATTCCGGAGTAGAAGCCGAAAAGAATTTGTTGCTAAGCTAGGAATAGTCATTGAAGAGGCTGACGAAAGTTGATACTGGCTAGAGTTGTTAATTGAAGGAAACATGATGAGCAAAAACGATACAGTTGAAGCACTAATGAAAGAACCCGCAGAACTCACAGCTATTTTTGTTTCAATCAAACAGCGTTACAAAACCTAGCTTCCACATACTAGAACAGGTTTCGTATTTCAAATTTCACATCTCATATTTTCTAAATTTCTCATTTTACATCTCACATCTCATATTTTCTATGGATTCTCAATTACCAGACATACAAACCAGTGAGCAGTATTTGAGCATGGACTTGCTGCGGTTCACTACGGCCGGCAGTGTAGACGATGGCAAAAGTACCCTGATTGGTCGTCTGCTCTACGACAGTAAAGCCATTTTTGAAGATCAGCTCGATGCGGTAGAGCAAGCGAGCACCAATGCCGGTGACGAAAACGTAAACTTGGCGTTGCTCACCGATGGGTTGCGCGATGAGCGGGAACAGGGGATTACAATTGATGTAGCCTATCGTTATTTTGCTACACCTAAGCGTAAATTCATAATAGCGGATACTCCTGGCCATATTCAGTACACTCGTAATATGGTGACCGGAGCTTCTACCGCTAATCTCGCCATTATTTTGGTGGATGCGCGCCACGGAGTAGTAGAACAAACCTGTCGTCATGCTTTCATTGCTTCCCTCCTACGGATTCAGCACCTAATTTTGTGTGTAAATAAGATGGACTTAGTGGACTACGCACAGGATCAGTTTGAAAAAATCCAGCAAGAATTTAAGGCGTTTAGCTCTAAACTAGACATTCCGGATATTCGCTACATTCCGATTAGTGCGCTGAAGGGCGATAATGTAGTCCATAAATCAGAAAGCACGCCTTGGTACGAAGGTGGGAGTTTACTCTACACACTAGAAACAGTACAGATTTCTAGCGACTATAATTTTGTAGACAGTCGGTTCCCAGTGCAACGGGTAATTCGTCCGCAGTCGGATACCTATCACGATTACCGAGGCTACGCCGGAAGAGTAGCAGGTGGAGTGTTCAAGCCGGGCGATGAAGTAATTGTGCTTCCATCCGGGCTTACATCTAAGATAACGTCCATTGCTACCATTGACGGAGAGTTAGAAGAAGCCTTCCCACCCATGTCGGTTTCCATGACCTTAGAAGATGATATTGACACCACTCGCGGAGATATGATTGCTAAGCCGGATAACCAACCTAAAGTAGGGCAAGATATTGATTTAATGATCTGCTGGCTCAATGAAAAGAAGCTAACCCCCCGCGGAAAATACGCCATAAAGCATACCACCAAAGATGCCCGCTGCATTGTGAAAGAAGTAAAGTACAAAGTGAACATCAATACGCTGCACCGCTTAGAAGATGACCTGGAAATTGGGCTAAATGACATTGGGCGAATCAGCATTCGCACCACCACGCCTCTGTTATACGACAGTTACAAATTGAACCGTGCCACGGGAAGTGTAATTCTGATAGACGAATTTACCAACGAAACCGTTGGTGCTGGAATGATTATCTAACTTTTTCTGCTAACCTGTGGCTAGGGTGCGATTGCATATGACACGGATGGCACGGTGTTTATGACCATAATATCATAGGCATTTGGAGGAGGAAATACGAAACAATGGATGATAATGCTTATTGATACTTTAATCAAACTCAACTTTAAAATATGATATTGAGGATCACTGTTGCCATCGTAGTATGCTTGTTGGGATGTTCCCCGCCCTCCAATAACTCGGAAGAAGTTACCAAAGAAAAACAAGCGACCACCTCTTCAGAAGAGTGGCAGTTTCTGTTCAACGGGGATGACCTTTCTGGATGGGAAGTGTTGGGAGGCGACGCCAACTTTTACGTGGAAGACGGCATGATTGTAGGGCTAACTGAAAAAGGTCTACCCAACTGCTTTTTAGCTACCCAGGGCGAATACGATGACTTCGTTCTTGAGGTAGAATTCAAAATTGATTCGGCTATAAATTCAGGCGTTCAGATTAGGAGTGCTACCTATGAGAGGGATACTACTATTGCCTATATTAATGGTAAACTGGAAGAAGGCTCGCGAGATTGGGAGGCCGGTCGTGTCTATGGTTACCAGGTTGAGATCGATCCTTCTGAGCGAGCTTGGACGGGTGGTTTCTACGAAGAAGGTGGTCGGGGATGGCTAGTTCCTCTAACAGGTCAGCCGAAAGCCCAAGAAGCATTTAGGGCAGGTGACTGGAATCGCTTTAAGATACGAGCAGAAGGTAACACCTTCAAAACCTGGATTAACGATGTAGAGGCAGTACAAACTACCGACGAACAGCATAGTAAAGGGTTCATCGCATTGCAACTACACGGTGCTGGAAGAGAAGAACAAGTAGGACAGAAAGTGTATTACCGAAACATCAGGATCAAAGAACTATAGCAGAATTTAGACAAAGACACCGGTCTTATTTCTGGAAGCTTAACAAGACTTCATTGATGATTTTGCGTCACTCCTATTAAAAAAGACTAAGAAGCTGGAATCATTTAGTTGGTTCTGGCTTTTTTGTTTAAGAACTACATGCAACTTTTTTAACCTATGGTAAAAATTGAAAAAGAACTGAGGCAGGCAATTATTGAAATGCCCGAAAAGGAGAAAGATAAATTACTGCTTCGGCTAATTGCTAAAGATTTAAATCTACTCAACCAGCTACAGTTTAAGCTGCTGGAAGGTGAAGGAGCTACGCAAGAACGTAAAGAAGAGGTAAAAGACTATATTCAGCGGAAGGCAGAGTACTATCCTGCGTACTATTACAGCCCAGGGTATTTGATGATGGAGATGCGAGATTGTAGCGGAACAATTAATGAGTACCGCAGTATTACCAAAGATAAGATTGGCGAAATTGAGCTTCAGCTCGATATGCTCATTTCGCTACTCAAACCTAACATGAAGAAACTGACAAGTGCCCCACCCAGAAAAATGCTGAAGTTCACTCCGTATGTAGTGAAAAGAGCGGGGAAAATTATTGGTATGATAGAAAAACTTCATGAAGATTATCACTTGGAATTCATGGATGATTTGAAGCGACTAGGCGAACTAATTAAACAACTAGACCCTGAAATGAAAGTAGCTAGAATAAATGACGTAGATATTCAGTTGCTGTATGATAGCTGATAATCAAATCAGCGTAACTGAGCTTGGAGAAATTATTGGGCATTACTCAGCAAAATCCAATCCTGCTGATCGGGCGTAGCAATAGTTGGTTTGGCGGGTAAAGAAGAAGTTTCAATAATCGTAGTCTCGCCACTGCGTGGGTTGAACCAAGAGAGTTCTATCGCTTCACTAGAAAGTATTGATAAATCAACTTGCAGTTCTCGACCGGAGGGAACGTAGGTAATAGCCTGGGAAGAATCAGTTGAAAAGGCAGTAACGGCATAGTCGTTAGTAGCATAACCGCCGTCTTCCCGTATGATAAATGTTCCTAGCCAATCGGGTTGTAAATGAGGCCAGCCGAATGATTGCATGAGTGGTGGTAAATGCTTTAAACTTTCCGCTCCCGGGAATTGCAGCACCTCGCGCCAATCATCCCGAAGGTGCCAGTTGGGTGAACCGTAGGCGTGACCAGTAGCACCCGAAAGTACGGCCCAATAGGCTTGCTTTCTAGCCTGAAGTGCCGAACCCCAGTTATCGTGTTCTCCTTCGTAGGTGGATTCGCCCAGAAAAAACGGGAGGGCGGGAGTTTTTTGGTATTCGTCGTAGCATACCTCGTATACATCCGGCTGAATTTTATTCCAGGCCTTGTTAAACCCTCGGAAGTAGGTATATACCATAGATACGTCTAGCCAATCGGCATCAGGAAAGACATCGGTACTACTGTGGGTGGAGGAAGCGTGGTAGGTAAATAGCTGGTTATTAGAAGTTTGGTGTAAACCCTCGGCCATCGCCTCAATTTCTTCCAGTGCATTGAATGGGTCGTTGTCGCCACCCAGTACCCACATAATATGATCGTAATTGCCGTAGCGGTTCCCGACCCACTCGCCGTAGGCTCGGGCTTTTTCTACTCCGTTCCGGTTGAGCGGTAACGGATTGCCTTCGCTGTCTTGCCCAGCATAATCTTCGCGACAGCAACCCGACCACAGTGGTACTATGGCTAATAACAGGTTTTGCTGTTGAGCTTCTACTACGATACTGTCTACTCGCTGAAAGAATTTTTCGTTAGGCTGAGCTAAGTCATAATTGTTATCAAAAGGCAGCTCACCGTAGATGTTTTCTAAATCCTTCCCGCCAGTCAGCATGATCTGTAGCGTATTAAAACCCTGCGCTTTTCGGGCTAGCATGTATTCCTTCACCTCGGGCATAGTAAGTTTAAAAAACAGAAACCAGGGAGTATCGGCCTGATACAGAAACGGGGTTTCTTCGGCATTAACCAAATAGCGTTGATTTTCGCTAATAGATAGTGGGAAAACAGTTTGAGCGATGCCTTGCGCTGACAGAAAAAAAGCAAATAGAAAAAATAGAGGTTGCATGAGATGAAATTAGGCTAAGGAAATTGGTAAATGCAAGTTTAGAAAAAAGCCGAGACCAATTTAATGACCTCGGCTAAAGATATAAAGATAGTTGCTCGCTTAGCGACTAGCAACCCGCGAGTCGACCTCACTGTTCTGAAAATAAATCCAGTCAACGGAGGCTTTGGCCGAGTTATCATCAGAAGCACGGGTTACGAAGTAAAGCGTGTGCGTTTCTTTTGGGTTACGCTGAATGGGTAAATCAATTGTTGTCCATTCGGTAGCTCCGCCTGTAGCGGGAATAGCTGTTTCAGCAACCACATCGCCATCGACAGCATCTAACCGAACTTCCAACGTGATTCCTGCTTGGTTGGCTGCTACTCTGGTTTGCAGCATATCGATTCCTTGTAGATTAAAGTTCTCGAAGGTAAAGTAGCTACCATCGCGCATATCAGTCATAAAGGCATAATTAGTCTGGCTGGGCTGCCGAGGGCGACACTGGTACCGTTCATCGTGCAATTCTGCTTCTACTTTTGGGTTACGTAACATAATCGTCTTTTCCCGAGTCAGCGAACCCACCGGATCACCACCTTGGTCTTTATACTTCACGGTTAGCTCGTAGGTACCGCTTCCGGTCACCAAGTGCTGATCGGCTACGAAACTGCCTTGCAACGGTAATAATGAGGCTTCATCAATAGACAAGATATAATCGACGATGTTTTCGGCTTCTTCGCGAGAAACGGCCTGAGCAGGCATGGCTCGGTCGCCCCAGTTACCCATTCCACCTTGAAGAATTTTGTTAACTAGCATAGTAGTTACTTCTTCACTACGTTCGTAGCGTTCGGCTACGGCGTTGTAAGCGGGGCCAACCGATTGCTTTTCAAAACCGTGGCAGGCTTTGCAACCACTATTTTCAATCAGCGATAATCCGTCTACTACCATTTTGTGCCCCATATCATCTTCACTACCCGTCGCGGCACCCGGAACAAAGTTGAACGCAAAGTTGACGTTTTGAGGATCAATACCACTCTGAAGGCTACCGTCTTCCTGATCTTCTACCACTACTTGATACGCTATGGGAGCGTTATCCCAGTAAAAAGTCTGATTAGAAGCGAGCTGAATATCAACTGCTGGCGGTTGATTGCCCACCTGTATTTCAATGTCTTTACTGGTTGACTCGCCTTTATCGTCTAGAGTAGTCAGTTTGACCGAATAAATACCTGGCGCATCAAAAGTAAAACTAGGATTTGCCTCTTCGGATTGCACATTATCGGCATCGGTGAAGTGCCATTGATACGATAGTTGATCTTCTTCATCATAATCGAAAGAACCCTCACTAGAAAAATTGACAGTGAGCGGAGCAGCACCTACGGTCTCATCGGCGGCGATTTGCACCACCGGGGCCCGGTTTCCCTCGAAGTAATCTATTTTGGAAAGGGAAGCATCAGGGTTCTTGGCAAACCAGTCGGTACCGTATTCTAGCAGGTAGATGCTACCGTCGGGGCCCATTTCCATATCAATAATTTTCACGAATTTTGTAGAATCCAAGAAAGGTTCTAAACGTACCAGGTCGCCGTTATTGTCTAGCGTGACTGCAATAATCCAGTTCCGCATCCAGTCGTAGATAAACAACTTCTCGTCGTAGTACTTAGGAAGCTTAGTGTCGCTGTGGGGGAAATGATCGTAGTGATACACCGGGCCAGCCATAGCATTCCGGCCACCTTTACCCAAAATAGGAAACTCAGGAGAGTCGTCGTAAGGGTACCAGATTAGTGCCTTCTTGAAAGGTGGTAAAACCTTAGTTCCCGTATTGTTAGGTGAATTATTGACCGGAGCGTTAAAATCAAAGTACTCGCCAATTTCTCCGGTAGCAAAATCGTAGTCGGGGTAAGCTCGGTTTCCCCGGAAATGAGGCCAGCCGTGGTTACCGGCTTCTTTGGCCTGATTAATTTCATCGTATCCTTTCGGTCCTCGTTCACTATCAACTCGGGCATCGTTACCTACATCGCCCCAGTAAAGCCAACCCGTTTTCTGGTCTATACTGATGCGGTAAGAGTTCCGCGTTCCCATCGTATAAATCTCGGGTCGCCCGACCGAACCATCTTTAGGAAATAAATTATTGTCAGGAATGGAGTAAGTAGCGTCATCATTCACTCGGATACGAAGTACTTTCCCGCGCAGATCGTTAGAGTTTCCGGATGAACCTTGGGCATCAAACGGTGCCCGCCCCGGCCGCTCGTCAATCGGTGCATAACCATCAGACTGGAAGGGGTTGGTATCGTCTCCGGTGGAAAGATACAATAAACCGTTGGGGCCAAAAGCAATAGAACCACCCGTATGGCAGCATTCATCGCGCTGTACGTCTACTTCCATAATGAGCTTTTCCGATGACATAATCAGACTATCGCCTAGCAATAAAAATCGGGAAAGATGCTGAACTGGCTTATCTCCTACTGGAGAATAATACAGATAAATCCAGTTGTTATGGTAAAAATCGGGATCTTTGGCGATACCCATCAGTCCATCTTCAAACTTAGTATGTACATCTAGCTGAGCAATGGTTTTATAGCTCTCTGTTTCGGGGAAATACATTTTAACGGCTCCCTTTCGCTCGGTGAATACCACTTTACCATCAGGTAAGATAGTGAGTTCGGTAGGCTCATTCAGTGGGCCGGGAATGAGTACTTTTTTGACGAAACGATTATCTTCCGGCACGGGTAATGAGCGAGCAACCGCGTAATTCAATTGATTATCGCCAATAGCAAACTCGATACCTTCCAGCACAGTAGCTTGTAATTGATCACTTTCCAATCCGGTAGAAATATCCTGACCCCCTAAGTAAAAAAACTGACCCCCATCGTAAGGGCGTTTAATTTGCTTTGATGCAGATTGATTTTCAGCTTTATCAGACACTGAGGTAAGCTCTACCGGAGTCTGTTGATACTCAGGATTCTCGATAACTTCGGGCTGACTTTTAAGTACGCTTTCGTACCAAGGCCAGGTATATTTGGCTTGAATAGGCGCATTGATAGCCACTAATCCACCTCCGGCCTGTACTAGTCGTTCAACATTTGTTTGAACTTGTACCGATAGGGTATCGGTAGGAAGACCAAGCAACAAAACCGCACTGTACTGCTGGAGCTGCTCTTCGGATATCTGATTGAATTGACTGGTGGTATCTACCTTAAAGTTTTGATTTTCGCCCAGTTGGCGAAGAATACTGATACCCTGAGAAGCTTGGGGATTCGTTTGCTCAAATAGTACTAAAATCTGACGATCGCGGGATTCGCTGCATCCGTTCAGAAAAAAAAGGCCAAAGACAGAGACACAAAGTAGCTGTAGAAAAACTCGCATATTGATTGATTTGAACCTACCTTATTGCAGGCAGTGTGAAAATTACAAGTGATACGGATAAATAACTAGAATCAACTAAGAATAAGTTTCCTGCTGAAGTTCTGCTTACGAAAATAGTAAAATTCCAAGTTGGTCTTCGTAAAAAAAGCACCAGCGAACGCCAGTGCTTTAAGATCATAAGAGGAGATCCCCCTAACCCCCTTTTTAAAAGGGGGAACAAAAAGAAATGGCTATATCTCCCGAATACGAATATTACGGAACCAGACCTTGTCGCCGTGGTCTTGCAAAGCAATGTGCCCTTGATCAGCTTTACCGTACATGGGTAGTTCGCCAAATTTACTGGCAGCAACCGAATCTTGCCACGCAGGAGAACCCAACTCGTATTCAACGACTTTCTCACCGTTCAGATAGTGCTCCACCTGATCGCCGTTAACGACTAAGCGAGTGGTATTCCACTCTCCGGCGGGCTTTACGGTTTCTACGGTCGACTGTTGAACATCGTAGTTATCACCAGCTCGGTGCTTGCGAATTTGGGCATCCTGATGGCGTTCGTTGTCTAGTAATTGATACTCCGGACCTGAGTGCCAGGCTGGGCCAACTTCGTCAGTCTCAATGACATTAAAGAATAAACCGCTGTTGCCACCTTCGGATATTTTCCACTCCATTTCCAGTTCAAAGTTGTCGTACTCCTCTTTAGTAACAATGGTTCCGCCACCCTTCTCTACCAGAGTAATGGCTTCGCCCTCCATCTTCCATTTTTCGGACAGCGTATCAGCTTTGTAGTTGCGCCAAGCTTCTAGCGATGATAAATCTTGCCATTCATTGGCCATAGTTTCTGTCTCAACCACTTCCGGTTCAGCTTCAGTGGTGGCTTCTTCTGAAGATGACTCCCCGGAAGAGCAAGCGGTAAATACTGCGAACGCTAATCCGCTAAGAATTAATAAAATACGTTGGTTCATAGTTAAGTGTGTTATAGTGTTCAGGTGATATTGTGTTGAAGTGTTACAGTAGTGTGATGCTTGTTGCTACCAACTACAACGCTGTAATACTAATTCTTTATTCCTAAAATCTTTTTGTTGGCTTCATCATCGGCACCGCTGTCAGCGAAATCATCAAAGGCTTTTTCGGTTACGCGGATGATGTGGTCACTGACGAAAGGTGCTCCTTCGGCGGCTCCTTGTTCAGGATGCTTCAGAGCACATTCCCATTCTACGACGGCCCAACCATCGTAATCGTACTGCGCCAGTTTGCTGAACACGGCACTAAAATCTACCTGACCATCACCTAGCGAACGGAACCGTCCCGGGCGATCAACCCAACCTTGGTAACCACCGTACACGCCCGAACGACCAGTGGGATTAAACTCGGCATCCTTCACGTGGAACATATTGATATGCTCGTGATAAATATCAATGTAATCCAGATAATCCAGTTGTTGCAGAACAAAGTGGCTGGGATCGTACAGAATTTTTACCCGCTTATGATTGCCCGTAGCTTCCAGGAATTTTTCAAACGTAATTCCGTCGTGCAAATCTTCACCGGGATGAATTTCGTAGCAAACGTCTACGCCTTGCTCATCAAATTCGTTCAGAATGGGTGTCCAACGATCAGCTAGTTCTTTAAAAGCCATTTCTACCAACCCCGCTGGGCGTTGGGGCCAGGGGTACATAAACGGCCAAGCCAATGCTCCCGAAAAGGTAGCGTGAACATCGATCCCGAAATTACGGCTGGCTTTAGCCGCCAGTTTCATTTGGTTCACCGCCCACTCGGTGCGAGCTTTCGGATTACCGTGAACTTCTGCCGGGGCGAAACCATCGAACATGGCATCGTAAGCGGGATGAACCGCTACCAACTGTCCTTGCAAATGCGTAGAAAGCTCGGTGACTTCTACTCCAGCTTCCTGGCAGATGCCCTTAATTTCGTCGCAATAATCTTTGCTTTCGGCAGCTTTGGCCAGATCAATGCAGCGGGGATCAAACGTAGGAATCTGTACGCCTTTGTATCCAACCGAAGCCATCCACTTACAGGCACTTTCTAGGGTATTGAAGGGAGCGTCATCGCTCATAAACTGCGCTAAAAATATAGCGGGGCCTTTCATTGTTTTCATAAATTGTCAGGTTGTAAAGTTTGTCAAAAAATTCGATGAGGCACTAAAATAGGGCTTATTTCAGCTTTCTCAAAGAAAGTATTGTTGCGGATACCGTTGCCCGCTGCGAACGGTAAGTGAGCGGAATAGTCAGTGAGTGATGATTAGTGTTAAGTGGATTAAATTTGTTGTTGGATAGCATCCAGAAAATTACGGACTGGTTTAAGGAGAGGTAGTACTTGTTCTTCGGTGAAGTCGAACATATCGCCGTAATCACCCTTCTGCCGCTAGCCAAAAAGCTGTAAGTAGAGGGCATTATGAGTTTCGTTTATCTTTCCGGTTTTGACAAAGTGCAAACCAAATTGCCGTTTGGCACCTTCGTGAGTCTTTGGAGTAATATTATGCTTGAGTAGTAGCGCGATGGCAGCATAAAAGCAAGTGTAGTACAGCCGATTAATACAGAAGTTCCAGTACTTATTGTCAGCCATTAACTGGGCAGCTTGGTAGCTTTCTTCGGCCCTTTGTAGACGATACTTTATCTGCTCTTCTTTTATCATAATGTTAGTCCTTCTCGCTCAATATCATCGTAGAGTGGTGTGTCTTTTAGAATTTGTTGCCAGTAGTCTTTCTCGTAAATTATTACAGATAATACTTCTTCAGTAGCTAACTCCACTTTACCTATCAAACGGTATATTTTCTGCTCACGAGCTAATGTAACCTTCCCATCCAGTAACACCAGCACGTCCCAGTCGGAGTCGGGGCGGGCGTCGCCGCGGGCGCGGGAGCCAAATAGGATAATCTCGGCGTTGGGTTCGGCCCGGCGCACCGCTTGGCCGATTTGGGTGATGATGGAAGCAGAAATCTTCGTCATGACCCCCTCAATATACGATTTTCGTTGATTTGACAAACGTGGCAGGACGTTTTTCGGCTGAGAAAACCTAATACCGGCTTTTGGGTACCTTACCAACATGAAAGTAATCAAACTACTGTTTACCGTATTAGCACTAGGAGTTACTCTTCAAGCATCGGCGCAGTCGGGTGGAGAACAATATACTGCATTGGCACCTGGCGACGTGGATAAATTTTTAGAAACATTTAAGCCTATGACTGATGATCTTGAGGCACTGGAAGATAAGCTCAATGAAAATGGTGAGCTGGACGAGATGAAAGCAGCGTACAGTGAAACGGGCGATATGAGCGAGTGGCAGGAGTTGTATGATAAACCAGAAGTAAAGGCAATTCTCGATAAATACGGTTGGGACGAGCAGTATTACGAGAAAATGCGAACGATAATTACGGGCTTCGGGGTAATTCATTTGGAGAAAGAAATGGAGGAGCAGGCAGATGAAATAGAAGCTGAAGAAAAAGCTACAAGGCAAAGGCTGCTTAACGAGCAAAGGGAAAAAGTAGATGATGCTAGCCTATCTATGATCGAGGCTAGAGCTAATGATCTTTTACTGCTATTTGAAGCAGATCAAGAGTAGAAGCATAAAATAAATTTCTAGCTCCCGACCCCAGTAATCGCATCAACAATAATTACTTGACTGAAATGTTGATACGGTATGAAACCTCTCCTCACAATTTGCTTCGCCCTTATCTCTATCAGTCTAGCTGCTCAGAATTTTATAACGATAAGCGGTAAAATCACCAATGCCAACTCAGCACAACCGCTTCCCTTCTGCTCAGTTTTTATCAAAGGAAAATCGGTTGGCACGATAACCAATGTGGAAGGAGCGTTCAAACTGAATATTCCCGAAAGTTTGCGCGAAGATACGCTGGCGGTAACCTACGTAGGATTCAAGAATTTCTATCAGCCGGTCAGTGATCTTCCAGAAGCCATAACCATAGAATTGGAAGAAGCAATAGTGAATTTGGAGGAGGTAGCGGTGGAAACTAAGCGTATTTCTGCCGACGAAATTTTTGAGCGGGTGCTGGAAAAAGTTCATCAGGAAGTGGGCTACCCGACCAGCGATTTTAAGCTGAGCGGTTTTTACCGAGAAATTCATTCTAGTGAGAGCCAGCAAACCGGAGTGCTAGAATGTGCTATCAATATTTTTGATGATCGGCTAACTCGCGACTTTAAGGAAATAGACATTACCAATTTCCGAAAAATCTACAATCGCCAGCAAAATACCGATCAGTTTATTAAAGCGAAAGAAGGGCACAACCATCTTTTGTTGCTACTGAACGGTGGCATTAATCTGATACCAATAGGCAGCCAATACAAGAGGTCTATCTGGAAATTATCGCTAGAAATTGAGAAGGTTACCTATTTTAATGATCGTTTGGTCTACGTGCTATCCAATAAATCCTACGGACGGGAATTGAGACTGCTGGTGGATACGGAAAATTATTCGGTGTATAAGAATGAACTGATTATGCAAGTGGATGAGACCGATCACGAAAATTATGCTTGGCGAACGGTGAATCCACAGGGAGAAAAATGTGGGGCGATGCTGGATCATCAAGGGTATGAGTACCGAGAAATGAACGGAAAACTGTTTCCCTACTACTTCTTCCGAAGGTTTGATTACCGCTGCTACGATCTGAAAACTGACACTATTTCGGCGAAATCTGCTTTTTCTACCGAGCTGTTAATCAATCAAGTGGAAGAGAGTGTAGTAGCTACCTCGGTGGATAAGCTAAGAAGAAAGAAAGGGCTAATTAACCGTAATGAACCCTATGACTCGGCTTTTTGGCAGTACTTCAACGACATTCAGGAGGTTGACTTTGAGAAGAAGTTGATTGATGAGAAACTGGAATACGTAGCAACTACTAATTCTACGCTACCGACGAAGCAGGTGAAGGAGTACGACCGAACGTTAAGAATTGGTAATCATACTACCCGGGAGTTCACTCGAGCTGACACGCTCTACGGTACATTAACTCCTGAGTTGGCTTGCTACGATGTCAATTACTACGATCTCACACTAGACATTGATCCCGGCGAAGAATGGGTAAAAGGCAGTTCAGCCACTCACTTTACAGTAGTGGAAGCGACGAACAGAATCAGAATTGACCTGCTCGAGTATTTAAAAATCAATTCTATCCAATTTGGAGGAACAGGTTTAGCGTTTGAGCGAGATTTGGATGCGGTGTACATTTCGTTACCTGACACACTGAAAACTGGAACAGATGCTAAAATTCTGGTAAGCTACGAAGGACACCCACTGGATGCTGATTTTGATATTTGGGCGAGTGGCTTTCTGTGGCAAGAGGATAGTGAAGGTCAACCATTTGCTCAGTCGCTATGCCAAGGCTACGGAGCCAAAGCCTGGTGGCCGGTAAAAAACCATTTGTCCGATGAACCCGATAGTGCTTCGGTTCACGTTACCGTTCCTGAAGAATTAGTTGCTGTTTCTAACGGAAATTTGGCTGAAACCGAGACATCAGACGGGAAGAGTACCTACCACTGGAAAGTGCAGCATCCGATTAATAATTACAACCTTGCCGTACACATTGGGAATTACGAAAACGTGCGTAGTGAATACGTGAATCAGAGCAGGGATACACTGACACTGGACTACTACTTTCTTCCGCAAGATCAAGAATTGGCGGAAAAGAAGCTACCAATGGTGCCCAAAATGCTGGCGGTTTACGAAAAGTATTTCGGCCCGTACCCTTTCGGCAACGATGGTTTCAAAATAGTCCAGTCTCCTTATCCGATGGAACATCAGAGCTGCGTAGCCGTTGGGCAATATTTTGATGAGCAATTGATTCTACACGAAACCGCTCACGAATGGTGGGGGAACAGCGTTAGCATAACCGACAATGCTGACGTCTGGATTCACGAAGCCTTCGCTACCTACGCCGAATCGCTGTACATTGAAGAAGTGCTAGGCTACAAATTGGGGCAGGAACACCTGAACGCCCGCAAAAGCGAAATACTCAACGATCATCCCATTGTTGGCGCAGAAGGCGTAAATCACTTCCACTATCGAATTGAAGACAAATACTTCAAAGGGGCACTCATGCTCAACACATTGCGTCACGCGGTGAATGATGATCCGCTATGGTTTTCTGTACTGAAAGATATTCAAACTAATTTCCGACATTCCTTCATTGATACCAAGACACTCCTAAACTACTTCAACACCAAACTCGGTACAGATTACTCGTCATTTTTTAATCAGTATTTGCGTACCACTAAAATTCCTGTTCTGGAGGTTAAGAAAAGCGCAGAAGGGTTTGAGAATCGGTGGAGTGATACCTCATCTGAATTTACTATGCCAATAAAAATCAACGAAGCTGTAATAAGCCCCAGCAATCAATGGCAAAAAACAGATGTCACATTTACAGATGAAATCATAGGTCAATTAAAAGGTAGGTATTTAATAAAAGTAAACACAATAGCGTTCTAAGGCGAGTAGTACGTATCACTGAAGGTTATTACGTCGTACTTTTTCTGCTAAAATACTTCAGTAAAAAAGGCCAATTGTAACTAATGTTGCCTCGTAACGATGTTGATTATGAGGCATGTTCTATTAGCGTTTGCTTTACTATATCACTTTCCTCTCTCTTTATTCGCGCAGTGTGAAGATCGATCTAGTAAGATCATCCCAGATCGTCATTTTTCGCAAGATCAAGGTTTTGGTGGATCGGTATCGCTGTCGGGAGATTTTATGGCGGTGGGTGATCCTATACACGATACCTTAGCATACGACGGTGGTGCGGTTTTTCTATACCAGCGGCAGTCTACCGAGTGGAAGCATATTGCTACCTTTTTGCCATCTGATCCGGTAGAACAAGCCCGCTTTGGTGAAGTAGTATCCCTTACTGAAAATTATTTGTTTGTCAGCTCCCGGCTCAAACCACACGTTTACGTATACGCGCGGGGCTCCCAATGGGAAAGTGGTACAGAAGGCCAGCGCATTACTGCTCCAGATGCTTCACCCAATTTCGGTTGGGCAATGGAAGTTCGGCCTGACGAGGAGAAATTACTAATTAGCGATATATCGACGCGGGACGGGGTGGTTTACATTTACTCCAAGCCCCCCACTGGCTGGACGGCTGATTCTCCATCTTTCCTAACATTAGAACCACCAGTGGTACCATCTGGTAATTCGCAGGAATTTGGACGAGCGTTGGCGTTAGAGGAAGATTTGTTAGCAGTAGGTGCCCCCGGTTCTGACGGTGGCAGTGGGTCGGTGTATGTGTATCGCGACCAGAGTGGTGGGAACTTGAGTAGCTGGGGTTTGCCGGCTCAGCTTCATCCCTCGTTAGTTTCCATGCGTGGTAGTGGTTTTGGAGGAAGAGTCCGTTTAATGTACGGCAACGTTTTAGCGCAGTCGCATTACACTGAGGTCGATCATATTTTTCAGTATAAACCGCGAAGCACCTGGAGCGATACTACCGAAGATGTAGTGTACGACGTAGATGGCTCCAGCCATCGAGGATATACCAGTATAATAACAACCTACGATAGTTCGCTAATTACGGTAGGCAGTGGGTCAAATAATTTAGCCTACGCCTATTCTTACACCCTAAATTCGCAAGACTCCTTAGTTCAGCATCCTACCGACACCTTATATTCCCTGGAAAACTTCCCGTATCTTCCTGGCAGTGCAGCAGTAGGCACGGATGGCACACTAGCCATTGGGGTGTATCAGGATGCTCATCATCGGCAACAGGGAGGGGCGGTTTGGATCGTACCACACTCCGCTAATCGCTGGGTTCTGTCGCAACGTAAGAAAGTATTCCGTGGCTACTACAATACCTCGAACGACTTCTTTGGGCTAGAAGTGCACCGATCGGGTGAATATTTGTTTGTCGGAGCCCCCTTCGATCGGCGTAACTCGACAACTCCCTCACTAAGTGCGTTTGCAAACATGCCTAGTCATTCTGGAGGAGGCTCGTCGGTTACCTCTGGCTCAGTGCAGATATACCGAAGAAGAGACGAGGGCTGGCAAAAGGTGCATGAGCTGGTAGCAGATGACACCGTAGTTAACTTCGGTCGCGAAATACAGCTTCAAGGGGATATCCTTTATGTTGGTGCCAACAACGCCAAAATACTGCGCTTCAAACGAGGGACGACTGATCAAGATTGGGAGCCAATGCCAGCCATTTCTCCCCCGAACGAGCTTACCGCTAGTGGTTTTGGTAGTCATTTTCTGATTAGAGATTCAATTATGGTGGTAATGAGCTATCTTAAAACTGATGAAGGGAATGAAGTTGCCCTCTTTGTGTACGAGAAATTGGGGGATACTTGGCAATACCAGTCAGTTATCCCTTTGGGAATAAGTGCGTTACTAAATACTTTTTCCCAGCCAGTTGACATCTACGAACAGACCATTCTGGTAACCGGAGCGCGTAGTCATATTATCGAGAAAAGCAGCATCGGTAATTGGGGAATCGTAGCCACCCTGACCGGAAGTGATAATCTAAATCCATCCGTATTTCAGGGGAAGTCGGCAGTACTGTTAGAAGACCGGGCAATTATTGGTTACCCTTATGTACCTAGGCCATATTTTAAGAGCGAGGGGGAAGTTTATATCTTCCATCGTACTGATTCCTCATGGCAAGACACCGGGGAGCATCAGCGGCTGCTCGCCAGTACCCCTTCATACCTTCCCAGCTTTGGATCCTCATTGGCGGTAGTAGAAAATACATTGTTTGTTGGTGCGCCCCGCTATAGAACCTGGCTTGATAATGGTCAGGAATTAGCCCCCGGCTCGGTTTATGTGTTTCAGGCGACAGACACTAGTGCAGAATACTTCACGGAAGTAGCTGAAATCCAGGGCGATAAAAATACTCCAGGTGATTTGTACGGAACCTCTTTGGTAGTTGAAGAGGGCGAGCTGATAGTAGGTGCTCCCGCTGACGACCACCAAAATGGACGGTGGAGCGGAGCGGTGTACACTAAGCCAATTTCGGAATTGTTGACAGCAAGCAGTTTAGCAGTATGTGTCAGTGACTCAAGCTACCAACTCTCGGTGGAAGAGGAAGGAGGTAAGTGGATGGGACCAGGAGTCGTAGACGAGCAGGCCGGAACATTCAGTCCTGCGTTGGCGGGTATAGGTAATCATCTACTGCACTACCAAAAGTCAGGATGCTCATTATTGACCCCCCAGCTCATTGAGGTTGTGGGTATTGCTGAGATTCGCGTAAAGAACGAAGAAGGAGAGTACATTCACAGCCCTGATGAATCTGTTACTCTCTCTGCTAATGAGATCGATGGGGGGCAGTACGAATGGTTTTATCAATCTGACGAAGAATTGTCACCAATTGTGGTAGGGCAAAATTCTTCTCAGATAGAAGCAAGCTCACCCGGGCAATACTGGGTAACAGTTAGTATGAAAAGCTGCCATCGTACTTCCGATACGGTCTGGGTTTATCAATGCCAGGATGCTGACATTACGGTATACGACTATTTATCAACTTGCTCCTCTTTTGCAGAAGTACAAATCCACAACTACCAAGCGTCCAACCAATATTCTCTAATCAAGATAGGTGAACTTGGGGACACTACTTCGCTCGCTTCCATCGAAACTACGCCAATAGTGATTAAACAGGCGGGTAAGTATCAGATGCGGATGGTTAGTCCTACTTGCCAATGGCTATCCGATACGCTCGATATTCAAATTCCTACTAAAAACTGGAAGGTACTACCAGAGCCTCCCACGCTTTTTGTATGTTCTTCAGAGCAAAACCTAATGGGGCCGCTGTTGGAAGGTGCCCAATATGCGTGGTACTTTTACGAGTCCGGGCAGGTTCCGAGTTTGATAAGTACTGAGACCAATTTTGCCGCTACTAAAACGGGGTATTACCAATTGGTGATTCGCTACGCGCAATGCGAATGGCATTCACCCCCCAAGTACCTGAAATTCCATGAGCCAGTGTACCTAGAAGAATTACCTAATGTATTTACGCCCAACGGAGACGGTGTAAACGATACATTTGGCATTCCCCTCTCCAACGTTACCCAATATCACTTAACCATTTTTGATCGCCACGGGAAGCTGCTCTACCAAAGTAACGATCCGAGCGATAGCTGGGGTGGTGGAAAGGCCCCGGCAGCGGTTTACTTTTGGTCATTACGTTATCAAGATGAATGTGATACTTCAACGAAGACTAAGAAGGGGCGAGTAAGTTTAATCAGGACACGCACGAATTGACACTAATACCCAGCTAAAGCCCAAAATCTGCCCGAAGGTGCTGGAGGTGGTTACGGAGGGCATCTTGCCAGCGGGGAGCGGCATCCCAGGTATTGCCGAGGTAGACATCGCCGGTGTAGATGTGTTTTATGTAGTATTTGTAAACGGAAGAGCCGTTATTGGTGGCTTCGCTGGTAGACTCTTCGTAGCCCAGCATAGTACGTAGATTTTCTTCGGAAGATTGCAAGCGCATGAGAATAAAGGGGTAGCCACCCTGGCGAATTTCGTCTTCTTCCTGGGCGGGGTCAACCAAGCCGTATTCAAAGGGATAGCCTCGCATAATTTGGGCGATGACGGTGCTGCTATCCGCTAACATTTGGGCAGTATCATTACTGGCAATGGGTGAGGTAGAAAAATATTCCTCATGACGCGGAAGGGCTAATTTATCCAGTTTCAAATCTTGGGCAAAACCTTCCGCTCGGCGGCCTTTTATTACGTTACCGGCTCCAGTGAAAAACTCGGGCAAATCACTGATGAGGAAGTTTCGGGTTTCGTACTGGTTCAGTAGCATATACTTCTGAAACTGATCCATCATAGCTTGCCAATCATTACCTGTCATTATGTAGGCTGACTGGTCAGTTCCAACAAAGGATGCTTTCTCGTTAAAAGTAGTAATCAGTAGACCACAACGTGAGTTACTCTGTTGGGGGTTGTAAGTTAGCAGTATCACATTTTTAATGTTCCTACCGACTAATTGTCCGGTAAGTAACTTGGAAACATCGCGACCGGCGCGGGCATCTTGCAGATGATAGTAGGCTACGGCATCAATCCCTACTTCCTGAAAGGCTCGGTGAGCCGTTTCGGCAAAGGTTTGCCAGGTTTCATCGGGGCTAATCACCATGGGGGCATCTACTAAGACCATCGTTTTGGTGTACATTGCCGTTTCGGGCAATTCATTTACCGGAGTAAGATCGCGGAACGGGGCAGGAAAGACGGAAGTGTCCTGACTGTAGACCGAACCTACGATGAGCGCGAAGAGAACCGTAAGGGTAGTATGCTTCATGAAGTAGACGAACCGTTGGGCTAGTAGTGCAACGCAGCAGGGCGTTGGTTCATTATCCCGAAGTACTTTTTTCTCGGGAAGTTCGCCGTAAAGATAAAAAGTTTAGGCTATCGTTGTATACCCCGACGACCTTCGCCACGCCGTCGTTCACCCAGCTTGCGTAGCACCATCCGCTGAAAGTCGGCTTCCGCTCGGATGAGTTGTAGCATTTGGGTGGAAGAAAGCACTTCAGATAACTCTTCTGCCATCGTTTTTTCTAAATCTAGCTGCCGTTCTTTGAGTGAGAAGTATTCATCAATATGCTGTTGAGCCACTTCATCGTTTAGTTCATCAGTTCTTGTTGAGCGGCGCATTCTAAATTCCTCTTTTTTTAGTTCTCGCCGTTCTTTATCAAACTGATTGTAGACTGGCCAAAACTGCTGAGCTGTTTCGGGTGTAAGCGACAAACGTTCGGTTAAGAAGGCAATCCGGGCAGTTTCAATTTTCTCCGAGGGGCGTTGGGCTGAGGCGTTTACGAAGATACCCAAGCAAAGCAATAGCACCACAAAACCTGTTCTAATAATTCTAGGATGCGGAGTCCGGAACCGCGTCCATGGTAGCCTGGAGACCGGAAACCGAAAATTATGCTGATAATCAGTTAATTTTGCTTTAGACTTCGGACTCCAGTCCCGGCGGCTCCGGTCTCCGGTCTCCAATATATTCCTTAAACGGAAATCAAAATGATATTTAATGATGCGGTTTTTCATAATGTGCTATAAGTATTCTTCCAGTAAATAATCAGTATCGAGGTAGTATTCTTCCGGAAGATCATAAGATTCTAATTCTGCTTCCAGCAGGTCTTCCTGCTCATCTTCAGTAAGCAATACGGTAGAGATTACGTCTACTGAACCCAATTGAATAAAATCAATCAATTCCTGCTCACTCACGTCAGCTAATAAGGTTTGTACTTCCTCCTGCTCGACTTCAGCTACTGGCGTAGTGCTTGTCTGGAAAGGGTTGGTAAGCCAAACGGCTACTACTAAAACGGCTATGGCTGCCGCCGCATAATACCAGCGAGAAGAAATTGAGACTACTTTACCTTCTTCAGTTTTAGTATCCTCAATACGTTGCTGCATACGCTGTGAGAAATCGTTGAAGTAGCCTTTAGGAGCGGGGAACGGGTCTTGGTTCAATCCCCTCTTCTTCAGTTCGTCTAAATTTATCTTGTTAGCCATATCGCTAAATAGTTTCCAATTGTAAAATTGCTTCTATCTTCTTTACTGCCAAGTGGTAACTAGCCTTAAGTCCTCCTATACTAGTACCCGTAATTTCGGCAATTGCTTCGTACTTTAGGTCTTCAAAATATTTCAGATTGAAGACTAACCGTTGCTTATCCGGCAGTTGAAGCAACGCTTTTTGTAGTCGCCGTTGAATCTCATCACCGTCTAACGATGGCGAGTGATCAATTTTATCAGCTAATTCTTGATTAGCGTCACCCATTGGTAGAAAGAAGCGTCGTTTTTTCTTTTCCAAAAAGCGTAAACATTCGTTGGTTGCAATCCGGTACAGCCAGGTATATAACTGCGAGTCGCCCTGAAATTTTCCCAGATTACGCCAGACCTTCACAAAAGTTTCCTGCATCACATCGTCGGCATCATCATGGTCAATGACCATCTTTCGGATAATAGCGTACATTCGCTCCTGGTAGGTATGCACCAGTAGCTGAAACGCTTCCTGCTGCCCGTCTGCCTCTTTAAACCTACGAAGTATGTACTGATCCTGATCTTTCAAACGTATATTCGGCGATACTACTGCAACCAAACTAGCAAATCTTTTCGTTTTCTATTTAGATACGTAGTCGCCGGAAAGGTTTAATTGTATCCGTAAAACAATAGAAATGTATGAGTTAAAACTTACTCCAAAACTTCAACAGCGGGTTCGTGAAGAATTTTTTGAATTATGTCAGGTAAACGGCGAATTAAGGCTTGAACTTACCAAAGAGGGAATCGCTGGGACGCGCTATCTGAAGCCGAAGAGAAACAGTTTCCACCCTTGTGTCCGGATTTTGTGATTGAACTAATGTCAGAAACAGATTCGCTAGTGCCTGCTCAAAGAAAAATGGAAGAGTAAGTGGAAAACGGTGCGCGATTAGGTTGGCTATTCTTCCCCAATGATGAGAAGGTGTTTATCTATCGCTCTGATAAACCTGTAGAGGAAATTAGTAGTTACAGCCGTACTTTATCTGGAGAAGACGTTTTACCTTCGATTTGAATGTCTTGAAATAAAAAATGCACCGATGGAATTTCACCGATGCATTCTGTATGTGTAGGCACGTGATTAATCATGTGCCTACACATTATTGATAAATAGTCATGTTCTCTAACGGGCCAGGTACAGGGTCAGGGGCGTTTGGGTTACCGTTAATTTCGTCTAGGGAATATACAAAACGCCAAGGCAATTCGGTGCCTGCGTTAGGAGTGAGTGGAATTCCTTCTACGCTACCCCGGGTGCGCCGCTCGTCGTTCCAAGCAATGGTTTGCCCGTAAAACGTTACGTAGCGTTCTTCCACAATTTCTCTTAGCAGGGCATCATTGTCGAAAATGTTATCCATATTTTCCATGCCCCCCGCCGCAAAATCTTCCGCGATGTAAGGCTCATAGACTAATGTAAAATGCTCCTGATAAGTATCATCAATATACCCTCCTTCGCTTAAAAACGCCCGGTATTCATTGAGGTGCATCAGTCCTGCGTCAAAATCTCCCATCCGAACCGAAGTTTCAGCTAAGGTTAAGATGTTTTCCTGATAAGTAATAAGTGGGAAAGATGCATTTTGAGCAAACATGCCATTTAGTGTATCTCCCTGCGATAAGGAAAGCGTATTAGGTTCAATAGTACCTGGAGTATTTAAAGCCTGATCCGCCCCCAGATAGTAGTAGTTGAAGCGAGCTGCTTCATCAGTTTTAGCATTTCCCCGGTAATTTTCATTAGCTGGGTCTAGCAACGTAACTAAATAAGCTTCGCCTTGAGCATCGGCTGCTGCAATATCACCCGCCCGTGAGGTTGTGAGGAAGTCCCAATAGAAGTTCTGATCAACATCGTTGGTAGTTCCATGCTCTAAATACATTGAGCCGTCAAAGCTAGAAATACCATCTTCTGCTGCCTGAAGGGCGAGGTCATACTGCTTAGTATCCAGATAATACCGGGCTTTCAACGTGTAAGCGGCGGCTGTCCAAGAAGCTTTATCGGCATTATAGTAAATGTCAGTACCGCTGATGGGTATATCTGTTCCTTCCGCCAAATCGGCAATGCCTTCATCCAATAGGCTTTGTAGTGAAGCGTAGATATCCATCTGATTATCAAATAGGGGAAACTCAAATTGCTCGATTTGAGCGGCTTCCGTGAACGGAATGTCGCCCCACAACGAAGTAGCATTACCGATGCAATGGGCCTGGGTTACTTTCGTCATACCGGCAACAACTCTAAAACCTTGGGGCTCTACTTTGTCTAACACAATGCGAGAATTACGCAACGTGCCGTAGTACACCTGATCCCACATGGTGGTAAAGTTAGAGGTGCCTACGTTATATACCTGAAAATCGCCCCACTGGCGATCAACGCCCTTCATTTGTCCGGTCCACATAGCGGTTAACCGAGCGGTTAATCCGGTATGGGTGGTGGCATTGGCTAGTTGCATTCCGGTAAAAATCAATTCTGCCGGAGAATCGGAGGCGTTATTAGGATCATCGTTTAAATCTTCTACTAAACCTTCGCAAGCAGATAGCGAAAAGATGAATAGCGTTAGTAAGCTATAGTTCAATACTATTTTCATGATACTTGAATTAGTAATTAATGGCGATTGAGAAAATGTAGGATTTAGTACCCGGATTATTGAAGTAGTCCTGTCCTCTAGCGTTGGTAGCTCCGTCTAGTGAGGTTTCGGGATCAATACCAACTACATCCGTCCATAAAATGAGGTTTCGACCGCGTAGTGAGAAATCAATGCTTTGCAGCTTAGTCCTTTCGCGGAATTTTTGGGAAGTGAGGCTATACGAAAGGGATACTTCGCGCAGACGAGTCCAACTACCGTCTACAATAAATTGCTCCTGCAAGTTGCTAAAGCCCTGTCCCAATGTAGTGTACCAAGCCTCATCTAGTAATACCGAACCGCCTCCGAAGTCTCGAATGTTACCCCGAACAGTAGTTCCAGCCGCAACAGTTTCTCCGGCGTAGTTTACTAACCCCCCAGCGGGTACTACTACTTCGTTGCCAGTATCAGCGTGCTTTCCAAAGTTGTACAGTACTGACTTAGTGTTAGGGGCAAAGTCGCTACCCTGGAAGGTTTCAAATAGAGCGTAGAGTGAAAGGTTTTTCCAGGATATGGTACCGCCGATACCACCACGCCAAAGAGGGTTAGGGTCGCCAATCACTCCGAAATCAGAAGCTACTCTAGGGAAATTATTTTCATCTAACTCTAGCGAACCATTTTCATTACGAAGATATACTCCGCCGAATAGTGCGGATAAGGGTTCGCCTACCGTAGCTACGGAACTAGTGAGTGTACTAAACCCTCCTAACGGAATTCTATCGCTTCTGCCAATGTCAGTTACTTCGTTAATGTTTTGGTTAGCGTTGGCAAAAAGGTCGATATTCCAGTTTTGGTTAGAGAAAACGGTGAGACCCAGGTCAACCTCCCAACCTTTGTTCTCCATAGCTCCCGCATTGGTATAGACGGTCTCAAAGCCTACTGAGGGTGCCACCGCTAATTCTAGTAACAGATCGTTAATTTCGTTCTGGTAATAGGTGAAACCAGCTCGCAAGCGATCGTTGAAGAATCGTAAGTCGGTGCCTACTTCCCATTCGGTCTTTATTTCTGGCCTTAATTCCGGTTCCCCTCTCTGTTCTCCTTGTACAACGGCTCCATTGCCATAACCTACTCCCGAAAGAGCAGCTCCCCAACTTGTGAATAATACATCATCTACTGCTACAAAATCAGTAGTAGTGCGGTGCGGATCAGGCTGAACCCCTACTTGTCCGTATCCAGCCCGGAGCTTACCAAAACTCAACAGTGAACCGCCATCCAGCACTTCAGTGAACTGCCAAGCCACGTCCGCTGAGGGATAGAAGAATGTCTTGTCTTCTCCGAAGGAAGAGGCTGACTCTAATGCACTAGTGGCGTTAATGTACAGTTGGTCAAAAAAACCAAAATTAGCCGTGGCGTAGGTTCGCGTACTTCTAACGATAGTTTCCGTATCATCTGGAAAGCGATTAGCCCCTACTGCGTTAGAAAAATCGAGTGGCCCATCGGGGATTAGAAAGTTCTGCATTACTCCGCCTACCCGATTGTAGTTACGTTGGTTAATATTCCAACCTAGATTCACACTGCTGGAAATATCGGGGGAAAGTGCAAATGAGAAGCGACCAATCGCATCAAAGTTTAGTTGGGTTTCACCGAAGACAAACTCCTCGTACCGTCCGGCATTGTTGGCTCCTGCCGAAAATACCGGGAAATAGGTCTGGCGCTGATCTTCGTAGGTATCAGCTCCACCGCGAGCAATAAACTCGAACCAATTTACTGGTTTAATACCAATCTCGGCACTCATGATAAAGCGGTTCACAATGGTTGAATTCTGTAGCTCGTTGATTGTCCACAGCGGATTGTTGTAGGTTGGTTGGGAGGTGTTACCTAGATAGCGACGGTACGATCGGTGTCGGTTTAAAATAGGAGCCGCTTCGGGCGAGGCAAAGTAGCTACCGATGTAATCCTCGCTATTAAAATCGGGGGCAGCCCGTAGCATACCAAGGTATAGGCCATTTACGTTTGATCCGGTCTGAATTCGGTTAGAGGTAGTCCGGGCAAACGTAGCGTTACTCGATACCCGAACAATGTCACTGAACTTACGATTAGCATTCAGGCGAATAGTACTACGATCGTAGTCGCTTACGCCCCGGTAGATTCCTTCCTGGGTCATATGCCCCATACTAAGCATAAAATTCCCGTTTTCGTTACCACCACTTAGGCTCAAGTAATTATCAACAAAATATCCGGTCTGAAATACTTGATCTTCCCGGTTATCATTAAATGTTTCCCGGGAGTTTTTTCCCCCGTTGGGGTCATCAGCACTACCAGCCGGAATGGCGTAGTAACGGTTACCGTCCCGAGCTTCAAAGAAGCCAGCATAACGTGGATCAGCAGGGTCAGTAATTTGTTCATCAGCTCCATCGGGTCGGTCAGCAATTCTATCGCCAAAAGAGCGGGAATCCGTCGGGCTATATATTCCCCCTCGTCCCTGTCCAAACTTGTTTTGTAACGGGTGTAGCACATTTACTTGGTCGAGTGATACGGTAGAACGAAAGGTAACATCCAGTTTATCGGCATCGCGCCCCTTCTTAGTGGTAATTAAAATTACCCCATTGGCCGCGCGGGAACCCCACAATGCGGCGGCAGAAGCACCCTTCAAAATTTGCAGGTCTTTAATATCCGAGGGGTTAATATCGTTCATCCGCGACTGCTGACGAACTCCGCCGGTACCTTCCCCACTATTGGCCAAGTCGGCATTGGGGGCACCCACGGTATTACTGACTGGAATACCATCTACTACGATCAGTGGTTGCGATTCGCCAGTAATCGTATTCTGACCCCGAATCTGAATATAGGCTGCTGCACCGGGATCACCGCTAGAGCGGGATATTTGTACTCCGGCTGCTTTTCCGCTCAGGCTGTTAATTAGGGTATTTTCTCCCGAACGGGCGATAGATTCACCTTCCACTTTAGAGAAGGCAATCCCTCGGCTATCCGCGTCTTCTTCAAAACCTAGTGCGGTTACCACTACTTCGGATAGTTGCTTGGTATCATCGGAGAGTTCTACGTTCAGGGTAGACTGGTTACCAATGGCTACCTCTTTGGTTACTAGGCCGATGAAGGAAAATACCAGTGTTTCGGCATCTTCGCCTACGGAGAGACGGTAGTTACCGTCGATGTCAGAGATTGTTCCGTTGGTAGTGCCCTTCACCACTACGTTGACTCCCGGTAGCGGTTCGCCCTGATCTACTGAAGTAATTTTACCGGAAAGTGTCCTCTCTTGGGCTAGTGCTAACGTAGAGGTAAATCCCAAAATGACGAGCACCGCCAGCAATTTGTCGCGCCGACGAATGTTGATGGATAAATAAGTAAATAGGTTTCTCATAGGTAGATTATTTACGTTGTAAATGAATTGAATCAGCCTGAAATAATAGATGGCGGAGAAGCGATAATTATCTGGGATTGTTGCGAGGAAGAGGTAAGAAAAAATTAAATTTTACTTACATAAGAAATTGCAAAATAAAAGTGATATAAATACAAAGCAACTCTAACAAATAATTTTCTGCAATTATTCTTGATGACGGTTTTATATTTTGATTTTCACAAAATACACCGTCCGATGAAGTATATTTTTGAAAAATTAATGATGATTTTTGGTGAGAGTAGAATTAGAAGAAAATAGTGAAAAGTAAAAAAATTGAAGGAATATATTTCTGATTAGTAATTAGCTTAGTAGTTAGTTCACCCAAAGCCGGGGTGTGCTTAAAGGCATGACCGGAACCACTTTCTAGTATTCAGATATTAGGTACGTTAGGATAGCGACCCATGATAAAGTGTTTGTCAAATGTATCGGTATGCTATCAAACACGAGATTCTAGCAAAGGCACTGAGTGATCGGGTGATAAGGCAATTGCTAGATTAGTACCTTCTCGCAGTACAACTTCAATTTAACTTTCTGCGGATTCCGTGTCCGGCTTAGGATTGGTACAGGATAGAAGAATAGATAATAAGATAGAAAGTGCCTCAACGTCAAAATAAAAATCTAATAGTTAACCAGAGTGCATCAGTGGTATAAATCTCACTTCAAGCTAATTTTTTATCTGATTAAACCTTTGACTGGCACTACGGTCTAAAACCTGTAACAAATAAATTATGTGACATGATGAAGAAAATAGTAAATCTCAGCCTAGCACTTATTTTAATGTTTGGAACCATGGTTTGGGCTCAATCTGGTAGAGGAAACAGAGGTGGAGACCCAACTGAGCGGGCTGAAAGGCTAACAGCCTCTATGACTGAATTACTGAACCTAGATGACAGCCAGCAAGATCAGGTAGGCGACTTAAACTTAGAGTATGCCATGAAAATGCAGGAAAACCGAAAGGAAATCCAAGGTGATCGGGAAGCGATGCGCGAAATGATGGTAGCCCTCAATCAAGAGAAGGAAGAAAAGCTGTCAGCTATACTTAGTGAAGAGCAGATGCAACTGTACCACGAGAAGAAAGAAGAATTTAGAAAGAATTCCCGCGAACGGCGCGATAAACGTCGAGCAAGAAGAGAGTCGGCTAGCGAATAATGTTTTATATTTTCCTTCTAAAAAAGCGATGAGCGGACTGTTCATCGCTTTTTTATTGAGTTATGTTTTTCTCAAACTCTCGCAATTCTACTTACTAAATTGTAGGTAAACCGCATCAGAGCCAGCGCAAATAAAACATCAAATAGTTTGATGAAGGTGCTCTCTTTCATAACATCTTGAAGGAAAGAATTATACAAGGAAGTGGGAACCAGATTAAACGCATTAGGCGAAGTCAGTGCCGAGTATAAGAAAACTCCGGAAACTATTAGGGAAATTATCAATGGTAGAAGTTTCATAAGCTACTCTGTCTCATCCCGTACGGCTTTCACCTCAGCGAAAGTGACTGCCTCACCTTCATTGCCCCAACTATTGCGGACGTAATTGAGTACGTGGGCAACTTCTTCATCGGATAGTGGCTGGGGTGGCATCATGCCATTATAGGTTTCCCCGTTTACCACCATCTCCCCTTCCGAACCGTGCATCACTTGCTGAATAGAGCGGATTTTATCGGCCATCAAATAATCAGATTTAGCCAACGGAGGAAATGCTCCCGGCAGTCCTTCACCTTCACTCATATGACAAGCCAGACAGTAGCCTTGGTAAATTTCCTCTCCGAGCTTGATACTTTCTTCCAGATCCGGTTCAGTCTGCTGAGGGCGGTTGGCTTCTCTGAAATCAGAGCGGATGGAAAAAATGGAAGAGATGTAAATAGCAGCGCTTAAGGCTACGTAAGAATAGGTCATTGTCGTAATTACTGATTGTGTGAAGCTTGCAAAGATACTAAAGATTAACCTACTTTGCTGCGATAGGCGAATCTCCGCGGAAATTACCATTGTTATCAACTCTTGGTTTTGGGGGAGAACATATCTTGATGCCACTTTAAAGGGTTATCTCGAATATACTGGCGGATATTTTCTAAAGAACGTCTGTTACGGATGATATGATCGTAGAATCGTGCCTGCCAACCAAAATCTATTTTTTGTTTGCGACATTCATAAGATACCCGACCCTTGTACCAGCGTATTATTTTACCGATGGTGTTTTGAGGTAATTCCGTTGGATTATTCGGAATACCGGATTTCGTGGGAAATTGATTCGTAGGAACGTGATTAATCGCGCGACAAACCGTCACGTTCCTACGACAGAAATCATGCAACATCCTACAATCCCTTCAGCCTTTCCTTTATCCGGGCAAAATCATTGGGGGTATCTACATCATAAATACCTTCAGGAAAGTCAACTGAAGCAATCTGTGAAGCGTAGCGGGTGATGATGGATTTGGCTCCCGCCCGCCCATCGAGTTGAAGCAGTTCGGGAAACAATGCCTCACCAAACAGTGCTGGAACCCCTGCGGTATTGTGGTAGACCGAAGCAACCAAAGTTTTGCCAAGGTGCCGATAAGCAGTAACCAATTGTTCTAACAATGACGGACTAGCTAGCGGTTGATCGCACAACATAACGATGATAGCATTGGGCAAAGGAGTGACCGACATTATTTGCTGAATACCTGCTCGGATAGACGAACCCATCCCCGTTTGCCATTGAGGGTTATGAACGAAATGAACCTTCTCTGAAGAGAGGTTTTCCTGAATCTGGTCAGCGTAAGCTCCGGTGACCACAATGATCTCATCGCTAACCGTTTGGGCAGTTTGTACGGCTCGCTGCACCAGCGATTTTCCGTCAAGCTGCATCAGTTGCTTGGGTTGGCCCATACGGCTCGCTTCACCCGCTGCGAGTACAATTGTTGTAATCATCCTTCTGTACCAGATAATGCTTTGAAAGCGATACCAACAACTCCTGCCACCAGCATGATAGCCAGAAAGTAAAGGATATTGATCATTACCGAAATACCCATGGCTTTCCATTTTTTCTCGGGAAAAAAAGATACGATTGCCCAAGTAAAGTAAACAAACCATACAAGTTGAACCATGCTATTGAATAGAGCAGGATAATAGTACAACCCAAAAGTGGCTAACAGATACAGCAGAGTATACTCGGCTGTTACAAACGCTGCGAGTGTTAGGTGTTCAGCGTAATTGTAGCCTCTGCGGCGGAAAAATGCGTGAGTTATGAGTGCTAGTAGGGGAACCGTTAAAAAACCAATGATATTGTAATACTGATAGACAAACGCTATAGCTTCTTGTTGCGCTTGCTGGGCACGTTCATCACCGCTCGCTAATATATCTTCTCTGAGGGCACGCCCTATTAGATCGAGCTTGATTACAACGAAGCTGGCGAGTGCTGTAGCAAACACCAGGAAACGAATCGGGTTAGAATACCGCTTTCGCTCACCAGCTATATACTCTCGGATAGCAGCACCCGGATTGATTAAGAGCTGCTTACAAGTGAAAAACAATCCTTTGTCCCAGCTCAGAGTACTGAGTATTTCTTGCCAAAGATAGTGAAGAGTGATTCGGGGGGCAGTTCTGGTACTCTGTTCAACAGTGCTACGCTTCATATATCGTCAGATTCGTCCCATTTTGGGAAAATTTTCTAAATATTGGAAAGTGAGTAGGTTGCTACCCAGATTTATTGGTTTATTAGTCTAATCGTTTCTAATTTATTACAAAAAAAACGGACTATGCAATCTGCTACCACCACTATTGCTAATCAAAAAAGCTTGTTCTCTCTTCCGCCTGATATTACGTATCTGAATTGCTCATACATGGCTCCTTTGTTAAAATCAGTGGAAGAAGCAGGTATTGAAGGTTTGCGAAAGAAGCAGCTACCCACTCAGTATGGTCATTACGAGTTTTTTCATGAAGTAGATCACGTCAGAAAACAATTCTCTCAACTAGTTAATAATGCTGATTATCAGCGAGTTGCTATTCTCCCTTCGGTATCTTACGGTATGGCAATAATTGCTAAAAATCTGTCTGTTCAGCGAGGCGATAATATCGTAGTAGCGGGTGAGCAGTTCCCGAGTAATGTGTACCCCTGGCGTAAATTGGTAGCGAAAGCCGGAGCCGAGTTGCGTACCGTAGCTGCTCCAACTAATTTTGAAAGACGGGGGCAACGTTGGAATGAACATCTACTAGAATCCATTGACAATCAGACGTGTATGGTAGCAGTAGCGCACACGCACTGGGCAGATGGTACCCGGTTCGATTTGAAAGCAATTCGGCAGAGAACTCGTGATGTGGGAGCTTTACTGGTGGTAGATGGCACCCAGTCAGTTGGGGCAATGCCCTTTGATGTAGTTGATATTCAGCCAGATGCGCTTATCTGCGCTGGATACAAATGCTTGATGGGTCCTTATGGCGTTACACTTGCCTATTTTAGCGAATACTTTGATGGCGGAGAACCCTTAGAAGAAGGATGGGTAACGCGCCATAAAAGTGAAGATTTTACTAATTTAGTCAATTATCAGGATCAGTATCAGCCCAAAGCAATACGCTATGATATGGGCGAACGCAGTAACTTTATTCTTATTCCCATGATGGGAAAAGCCCTGGAACAAGTTTTGGAATGGCAACCCGAGCGAATTCAAGAGTATTGTCACAGTATTTCAGCAACCGCTATTGAAAAGATAAGAAAATTAGGCTTTTGGATAGAAGAGGAAACCTACCGTGGGCATCACCTTTTTGGAATACGTATTCCCGGCGAAATATCGCTAGAAAGGCTGCAAAACACCCTTGAACAGGCTAAAATAGTTGTTTCTGTGCGAGGGAGATCAATGCGGGTATCACCTAATATGTACAACGGAGAAGATGATTTAAGCCGTCTAGTAGATTGTTTGCAGGGTTTAAAATAGAAAAACCCCGAATGCAATTAAGCACTCGGGGCCAACTATCAACCTTAAACAAACGCTAAGAAAAAAATCCTTGCGCGTTTAGTTTAATACAAATGTTGTGCCAATATTCTCATACAATTTCTTAAAATAGTTATTTATTATATTTTTAGTTAACCATTGGCTTTGGTAGTAGTTATGAATTCATATAACACGCTATGAATACCTTTCTGCCCTTATTTCCCCTGAAGCTGGTAGCCTTTCCGGGTGAGCAACTTAACTTACATATATTTGAGGAGCGTTACAAACAGCTAATTAACGAGTGCATAAACGAAAGTAAGCGGTTTGGAATCCCAGCTTATCTTAATAATCAAATAGAATATGGTACTGAGATCAGCGTAGAGCGTGTAGGCAAAGCCTACGCTGATGGTCAAATGGATATTGTAACAATAGCCCATCGGGTGTTTAGGGTGATTGAATTTTATCGGGTGGCTCCGGGTAAGCTGTACGCTGGGGGTGATGTTGTTTTTTTAGATAATATTGCTGACCAAGACTTTGCCAAGCAGCAACAAATGGTAGAGCTTACGTTAGAGTTGTTTGATATACTAAGTCTATCCGACAGCTTTACCGTAGGCGATCAGCTATCGGCTTTTGATATTGGTCATAAAATTGGCCTATCGAATCAGAAAAAATATGAATTACTCCAAATAGAACAGGAAAGTAGTCGGCAACAGTTTGTGATCGATCATCTGAAAGAGTCTATTCCAGTAGTTCGGGACATGGAAAGTGCCCGGGAGCGCATTCGTATGAATGGACACTTCCGGAAGTTTGATCCGTTAGATTTTTAAAAGTTTGATGATAACATGAGCCTGCTTCTTTACAAGGAGCAGGCTCATTATCATTAGTGATGTACTGTAAAGCGAACTACTTTTCGCTCTTCTCCGCTAGCTAATTCTACTAGGTAAATACCTTCTTCTAGGCTTGACACGTCAAATTCTCGCGAAGTGAAACCACTTGCTTGCACTGACCGCGAGTCCAGGACATTACCAGCTAGATTTCGGATTTTAATGTAAACCATGCGAGAGTCACGTTGATACCAACTAACTCTCAACCACTGAGAGGCCGGGTTCGGGTATACAACTACCGTAGAAATAATTTCTTTAATGATCTCGTCAATGTAGTCTCGAGGATTGATCCTCACCGTTACTTCATTACTGCGTTCGGAAGAACGTTCGTTCTGGATGGCTTTTACCCGATAGTAGTATTTGATTCCGGGAATGGCTCGTTGGTCAGCATACGCATTTACATCGGCATCCAGGGTGTCAATGGTTCGGTAGCGGAGCTTTCGCCACCAACCCCGGCGGGTGCGCTCTACTACGTAACCGGTTTCACTCACCGAGTTATCAATCCATGATAAAGCAATCCCTCGCTTTCCCTGCACCGTGGCACTTAAGTTAGTAGGCGCGGCCAGCGGTAATTCTGCTGAAGCCACGTTACTAAAGTCTGAGTCAGGATCGTAGGCATTGGTGGCTTGTACGCGGTAGTAGTAGGTGATACCGTCCTTCAGTTCGGTGTCAGAGTAAGATGTGCTATTTTCATTCAGCGAAGCAATAGTTACGAACGGACCATCAGCCGATTCGGCACGAGCTACGACGTAGCCTAATTCGTTATCTGCGGAATCGCTCCAGCTAAGAGTTACTTGCGTAGGAGAAATTACTTCAGCCATTAGCTCTGCCGGAGCTGCGGGAGCACTTTGGGATACCCGAATGAAAATATCACTACCATTGGAGCCTTTTCCCTCGGCCGTACCGTCGGCATTGCGGAAAACCATTGCCAGATAGTACACTGAAGCACTGCTATCTACGCTGTAATAATCGCGGGGAGTAAGTGTGATTTCCCAGAGATCATCGGAGCCAGACACAGGAGTCATTTCACCAATACCATCGTCTTGCCCCCAGTTGCCTACAATATTTTGCCAATCGCCCCCACCGGGTGTGTCCGTATCGATAAGCACTACGCCCGAGTGCATGTATACTTTATTAGCACCGACTAGATCAGTAGGGCTTGCCGTAGCAGCATTAAATACAATCCGAATTTCATCGTCAGCCGTAAATGCAGCCGGTTCAACGGTTACTACCGATTGGCTAGGCGTAATATCTACGTAGATCAGATCGCTTTCCCGTCCTTTACCAACGTTTTTGCCCGAAGCATCGCGGAAGTACATACCGATGCGGTAGGCCGTCTGGTTGGATGCTAGCTGATAGTATTCGCGCGGGCGAAAAGAAATCAGCCACTTTTCGTTATCACCGGGAAGCTTGGTCATCAGCCCTACTCCATCATCAGCATTGGTAGAACCCACAATATTGGTAAGCGTAGTACCCCCGGTGCTATCGGTAACTACTCCAGAATACAAGTATACTTTTTCGACTCCAACTAACCCCTCGGTTCCTGCCGGATTAGCGGCTGCCGCGTCGAGAATAATCTGGATGCGATCATCTACCGTGAAGGTTCCCGGATTGACCGTGATGATTGGGGTAAAAATATCAATCAAGCCGGGTGGGGGAAAATCCACGGGCTGGTCTAGATAGATATGAAACTCACCGGGAGCTAATTCTATCGCTTGACTAGTGCTGCTCACCTCGTACTCAGAACCCGAAAAGAAATCGTACCAGGTGCCGGTACGCTGAAACGAAGGTGCTATAGTGCCGCTACTTATCCCGAAATTACCGACAATAGTTACGTTCATGCTTTCGTGACTGATATTGATTTCACGAAGCTGACCGCTGGGAGTCCAGGAGAACTCTCCGCCCTCAAATACCTCGTTGTAGTCATTCACCAGGTTAATAATCGCGGCTTTTACATCGTAGAGCCGTCGGCGGTCTTCGTCAGAATAATAATTCAGATTGTCGGAGTCGCCCCAGGGAATAGGTTTATTACCCACCCGGCCATTGAAGTTAATCGGGAAATCGTAACCTAGTTCACCGAACTGCCAGAACATCTTCGGCCCCGGTAAGGTGTAGAAGAAAGCCGAAGCCATCTTTATTCGCTCCAGAGCAATATCAAAATTCTGAATGTCGTATTCGCCACTGGACAAGCCTTCGTTAAGAGCCCGCACCATGAGTCGTTCCTCATCGTGGCTTTCCATGTAGACCATCAGGTTTTTATCATTCCAACCTCGAGTGCTGGATAACGCCCAGTTCAGATCGGTGCCAGTTTTGCCGTTGATTACATCGTTGTAGGGATGATTCAGATTGCCCCACAGCATCATGCCGTAGTCGGCTAGTACTTTTTCTTCGTCGTTGTCACCCAGGTGCTCCAGAATAATATAGGTGTTAGAATCAACCGCCCAAATCTGATCGGCCATTCGCTTTAAAATATCCACCCGCGACTGATCGTAGCTGCTCCAGGCACCTACGTCGGTAGGGTCTTTTCCTTCGTTTTGGGTGAACCCTTTGGAAAGATCGAAGCGGTAGCCATCAAACTCGTATTCTTCAATCCAGAAGCGGTTTACGTCATCCATGTACGCCTTAGTATACGCACTCTCGTGGTTAAAATCGTACCCTACATTGAAGGGGTGGGTCGCCTCTGGATTAAACCAGGGACTGTTCTCGGCGGGACGATTATTGGCTTCATCCCAGTACATTCGTACCATTGGGCTTTGTCCGAAATGATGGTTGAGCACCATGTCCAGAATGACTACGAAGCCTTCGGCATGGGCTTGGTCAATAAATTCCCGCAGATCGGTTTCAGTACCGTAGTATTTGTCAGGAGCTAATGCGTACGACGGATTATAGCCCCAACTTTCGTTGCCCTCAAACTCCATAATAGGCATCAACTCAATGGCGTTCACGCCCATGCGTTTCAGGTAGCTTAGTGTATCCGTCAGGTCATTGTAGCTATGCGATTCCAGAAAATCGCGGATCAGTAGCTCATACACTACTAGTTCTTCGTTAGCCGGACGACCACCCACCACCTCGGGATATTGCCACTCGTAGGCGGTTTGTCCAGTTTGTAATACGGTGGCTATCCCGAATTCGGTGCGATCGTACTCCGGCAGATTAGGATACAGCGACTCAGGAATACCACTGTCGTTAAACGGATCAGCTACCTGATCGGCGTAAGGGTCGCCCACTCTGATGGTGCCGTCTACCCAGTACTGGTACACGTAGGCTTGCTGGGGAGTGAGGTCGGTAACGGTAAGCCAGAAGTATTCGCCGTTGGGCGTTTGGTTCATTTGGTAGGCTGGATCGATTTGCCAGTTGGTGAAATCACCCACTACGTACACAAAGTCTTTCTGGGGAGCCAGTAGTACCAAAGTAGCCCGGGTCTGATCAGTTGAATCATAGTTGATGCCCTGGGTTACTCCGGCAGGAAGTTCAGCGATGATGTCTTCCGGGCGAACCGCCAGTTGTAATTCACGGTTGCTCTCTACCATCTCACCCTCAATCGTAGCAGTTACTTTTACCTGAATGGTTTGAGAAGCCGAAATGGGATAATCATAAGAAATTTCTGCAGCGTTGGCTGAAGAGGCTACCGACTGAAAACCTCTGCCATTGTCAATCAACATTTCTAAAGCGGAGGCCGTACCAGAAGCTTCGGCACCGATGGTGAGGCTACCTCCGGCGACTACAAAATTTTGATCGTTTGCTGGTTGGGTAAACCGCACGTAATTACCCGGATCAAGCGTGATAAAAATGTCTCCGTCTTCGTCAGACTTTCCGGTTTGGGTACCGTTAGCGTTGCGAAAAACCATTCCCAGTTTAAAAATTGGCGTTCCGTTTGGCACACCGTAGTATTCACGAATGCTGGGCAAGGTGATTTGCCACTGGTTGGGCTGATCCGGTACCGGAGTCATTTCACCGATACCGTCGTCTTGCCCCCAGTTGCCTACCACGTTTGTCCAGGTAAATCCATCCGGGCCAGAAAGAATGACGCCGGAGTGCAGGTATACTTTATCGGCTCCGCTTAGTCCGGATACGCCCTGCGTAGCGTCGTAGGTTATGGTAATTTCTTCGTCAGCCGTAGGCATAGTCGGGGTGATAGTGACGATTTCGCTGCTGGGTGGAGCATCTGCCTCGAAGCTGTACTGCCCCGTTACGTCATTAAAGGTTATTTGGTAGGGTCCGGCAATAACGGGAATATTCGAGCCATCTTGCGTTCCAGTTCCAGTGGGAAAATCAGTGCTGCCCCAGTTGACGGCCCAGTCATTATTCGCCCGAAATTTTGCCTCACCATCGGTGAGCGTTAGGTTATCCAATGTCCAGACGTGAATGTCGTCCGCACTCTGATTGAGCGGAGTGGAAGCATCCCAGCCGCTGGGCGTGGCGTCGCCAATAATGCCGATGGTTTCGTAAGTAGGCGGGTCAAGTTGGGTGAAAGTGTAGGCTCCGCTCTGGCTATTAAAATCTAGCGTGTAGTAAGCCGTAGCAGGAATCTGAATATTTGCCCCATCCTGCGTAGCCGTTCCACTGGGAAAGTCGGCTGCGCCCCAGTTAATATCCCAAGCATCGTTGGCTCTAAACTTTAACTCGCCTTCGCTTAGCTGGACTGTTAATGCCCATTGGTCAGGATTATCAGCGGCTTGCATCATGGGGGTAGAAGCATCCCAGCCCTGCGGAGTAGCACTACCGATAATACCGATGGTTTCGTAAGAAGATTGCCCTGAAACCAAAAATGGTAACAGCGTAATTCCGGTAAGCAGATAATAAAATCGTAGGTGTAAAAACATAAGCAGTTAGGTTGATAAGCAGGTAGCAAAGATAAAAAAATAAGGCTGTGTTGATGCAATATTGGCAATATTATGTCAAAAATAATCTAGTAAATTATGATAAAATGAGGGGTAGGGGGTGAGGAGTAGTGTACGACAATTTTGCATACTGTCTTACCGGATGAGGCTTTGCGAATTCCGGCATCTCCCTCATAGTAGGTGGGAGACCCCGGCAGTCGCCACTGCGGAACAGGTCCGGGGATACCTACTTTTTTATTGTTTTTGCAAAATTGCGGCAGCCGCGCTGTCGTACACCCTTGAAGGGTTGAATAAGCAATATTCTTTCTTTTATTCAATCCTTCAGCTCTTCATTTTTTCCTTATAAACGGAGATAATTGATTTTCTGCGAAAAGATCGTGTAAACTTAATCTGGCACTCGCTTCCCTACTCGGAATTTGTATCTTTACTGATTATCTGATTTATACCATGCAAAACACTGAGCTGTCGGGTTTTGGAACCATTCTACTTTTCATTATCGGGGCGATTTCCTTTGTGCTGGTTACACTGGTGGTCGCTCGGCTTATCCGACCCAACCGACCTAATGAAGAGAAATTGACGACTTACGAATCGGGGGAAGATCCACTGGGTTCGGCCTGGGGGCAGTTTAATCCCCGCTTTTACGTAGTCGCGCTAATCTTTATCTTGTTCGATGTGGAGATCGTCTTTCTGTTTCCTTGGGCTACGGTGATGGGGCAGGCTGAATTGATTGAGCAAACTGACGGTGTTTGGGGCTGGTTTGCCCTGGCCGAAATGGCAATCTTCGTACTAATTCTGGCACTAGGATTAGCCTACGCTTGGGCAAAGGGTTTTTTAGATTGGGTAAAACCACAAACCACTCCTTGCCAGTACAAATCAGTAGTGCCCGATGAATTATACCAGCAGATCAATCAAAAATACGAAGCCCGGATCTCAAATAAGATATAGACTATGAAAGGACTACTAGACCAACAGTTTGGGCAGGGCGGTATTATCGTTACCAAAGTGGATGACTTGATTAACTGGGCACGGCTGTCGTCGTTGTGGCCGATGGGCTTTGGGCTAGCTTGTTGCGCTATCGAGATGATGTCGACCTACGCTTCTAACTTTGATCTGGATCGCTTCGGAGTCTTTCCTCGCCCCTCCCCTCGTCAGTCCGATGTGCTGATTGTGTCGGGTACGGTTACCTTCAAAATGGGCGACCGGGTACGACGATTATACGAGCAGATGGCCGAACCTCGCTACGTGATCTCGATGGGTTCCTGCTCTAATTGCGGTGGTCCCTACTGGGAACACGGTTACCATGTGGTAAAAGGAGTAGATAAAATTATTCCGGTAGATGTGTACGTGCCGGGCTGTCCCCCTCGCCCGGAAGCACTGATTGGAGGAATAATCAAACTACAGGAGAAAATTCGTAATGAATCGCTAATGGCTCCTACGGCATTGGAAAAAATTATGGATAGGAAAAAAGTAGAAACTAATTCTGAAACCGCATGAGTTGGGAAGAAATCGCTGAGAAGGTCAGGGGAAAGTTTGGTGCAGAGAGCATCGTAGAAGTGATAGAAAACGCTTCTCCGGTTGTACTGCAAATAGCATCTCCACAGTTACTGGAAATATGCCGCTTTCTCCAGCAAACCGAAGGGCTATACTTCGATTATCTATCCTGCCTCACGGGAATCGATAATGGTTTGGAGGCGGGAACGATGGAGGTAATCTACACGCTGAATTCCATTCCTTACGAACACCAGCTATCGCTCAAAGTAGTCGTCAATCGTAACCAAGCCGAAGAACCGCTGCCGGAAGTACTGTCGGTTGTATCCATTTGGAAATCTGCTGATTGGCATGAGCGAGAAGTGTACGACTTACTGGGCATCCGCTTTACCGATCATCCCGACCTCCGCCGTATTTTGCTGCCCACCGACTGGCCTGGTCATCCCCTCCGCAAAGACTACCAGGAGCCAGAAACCTACCACGGAGTTGGAGTGAAGTATGAATCTTGAGTCACTTTTTTTAGCAGTTGCACTTCTGTCAAATCTTCCCTCGCTAGAGTAAATCAACATTTTTCCACAAGTTGCGTATATTTACGTATATCAAATGTAATATTACGCACATTATGATTTCTTCATTTAATTCAGAGGCGTTGCATATGGACGACCTTTCTTTGGTAGCACAAGCACAAGATGGGTTAGATGCTCAAGCGATTACTAATTTTCGTGAACATGCCCAGTTTAGTAAAGAGGTGATGGCGGGACTACTCCATATCACGCCAAAAACTATTGATAATATGAAGGCCAAACATAAAAAAGTGGGGGTTGTACAAGCTGAAATTCTGTTGAGTCTCATCCGGCTTTTTTCGCGAGGAGAACAATTGTTTGGTAGTGTTGATGAATTTAAGGATTGGTTAGGTTTTCCGCAACCGGCTCTGGAAATGCAATCACCTAACAAGTTTCTCTTTAGCGTTACCGGCATTCGACTAATAGAAGAGTGCCTGGAACGAATAGAACAGGGGTACGCTGCCTGAGTATGCTGGTTTACCGAATTGTTAGCAACAAGTACGCTAACAGCTTACACGCCTCTGGGTTTCCCGGCCGATGGAATAAGCGGGGTGAGTTGGTTATTTATACGGCAGCCTCCGCTGAAATCGCTTTATTGGGGAACGTGGCTCACCGTATGGGACAAGGAGGTTTTATGAGAAATGAGTCTGCCTGTATGGAAATAGAAATTCCGGACACATCAATACAGGTGATAGACAAGAGCGACCTGCCTTCAGATTGGAGTAGTGCTTCTCCTTATAGCCAGACTAATATCCTTGGTTCATCATGGTATCAGAAGTGTGCGTATTTATTGTTGCAGGTGCCTTCCGCTCCGGCTCCTACGGGTACCAGTTATTTGATTAATACTACCCACCCCTTGTTTCGAGAAGTACAATTGACCAAAAGTTACCCCTATCCTATTGATCATCGCTTTGCCGAGTTGGACAAGGATCTTACCCAGTACTTGAAAAAAAGTTGAAGTGATGGAATCTCAAAGTAAGACGAAAAATCTCTATTTGGCGATACTAATATTTATCATCGCTTGCTCTTCCGGACAAAAACCAGATAATCAAGAGATTGATTATTTAGGACAGGAAGCACCCGGCGATGTTCCTGGAGTTTTCGGTAGTGAAATTGTTTCCGTCAAAGAGAGATTCGATATGGGATTCACTATGTCGCCGGATGGTAAAAGTATTGCCTTTGGAGTATTTCACGAAAATGACTCAACCGAAACCGCTATCTATCTTATGCATTTTGTAAGCGGTGAGTGGATCGCCCCGCGCAAAAACTTTCTTCCTGACAACATCAATACGTTTTTCCCGATGTTTAGCCCTACCGGAAACAAGCTCTATTTCGCCAAGTCAACGGATGGCTCACCAACCGATTTGTGGGTAGCTGACTATTCTAACAATCAAGTCACCAATCCTCAGCCTCTGGATTCAATATTTAACTCTACCTCCCGAGAAGCGGGACATGGGGTATCAGCCAGTGGGGCTTTTTACTTTACTTCCAATCGGGATGATCAGTACCAGTGTTGTGGTGATGTGTATCACGCGGAAGCTGGTTCAGAAGGTTACGATACCGTTCAGAAGGTAGATGAATTAAGCTCGGTTGAAGATGAAGAGAGCCTGTTTCTATCTCCTGAGGGTGATTACATCATTATTCAATCTTGGCGAAATGAATTTGAATCTAAGCACGATCTCTACATCAGTTTCAAAACAAAAGCGGGCGCATGGACTACGCTGGAGCGATTAAACTCCCGTATAAACAGTAAAGAAATAGAGCAGCGACCGTTTGTCTCACCCGACAACAAGTTCTTATTTTTCAGCAGAATGAGCGTCACTCAAGTAGACAGTGCAGAAAACTATGATTCGGATATATACTGGGTAAGCACCAAATCCATTTTCAAACCCTATCTTTATAACGATAATATTGACGTTGACATAGAGCACGGCGAACCATTTCAGTTGGATTTGCCGAAGGATTTATTCCGAGATGTGGACGATACTAAATTGTCTTACCAAGCATCCTTGGCAGACGATGCTGAGTTACCCGAATGGATAAAGTTTGATACCGGCAATCTGTCGTTGAGTGGAACTTGGAAGTCAGAAGAACCGCTGATCATCAAAATAACGGCGACGGATAGCGCAGTGAACAATGGATATTATAGGTTTCAGTTAGACAGTACTTGAACAAGGGGTTCTTTTATCTTGAGGCGATAGCAGGTATAACTTGCTACAGGTAGCTATGATTTATTATGTGGTCTTAGTCAGCGGCTTTTCTCCTCTACCAAGTGGAATTATAAAGGTCTTACACGTCCTCTCGTAAAGCTGATTATCACTTCTCTTTGTATATGTTTTGATTTCTTCTCCAATCTTATTGTAGAAATTAAAGGATTTAGTATGGCTACTGCTTATATAAATTTCACGAAACCCTTTGTCAAAATAGTAAGGTGAGATAATAGATTTCAACCAATAGCTTCCGTATCCTTTTCCTTTCTCGACAACGTGGAAGTACTTCAGAAGTATTGTGCTTTCAGTATCTAAAATAGTATCAATTGCAAGTTGATCAACAGCTCCACCAACAATCGTTAATACACCTTTAATTTCTTGATTCTTTTCTATTGTATGTATTTCGTACCAGATTCCGTCAATATCTTTTGAGGTTTCGATATAATTGATTGCGTGATAAAGCTCATTGTAGTCGTCCCAATTGTTTTCTAGTTTCCAGTTCACATATTTCCCTATTGGCGAGAACAGTCTGCTACTGAAAGATTTATGAAGTACAAAGTTTACGTTATCTTCTATGTTTCCGATTATTCTCATCAGCGATTTTTAGGATCATGACTAACTAGAAAAACAAATGCGTTCAGATAATAAAATCGTCTATGAATGTACAAACACCGTAACACCAAGGGGTTACTTTAACTTCACGCTTTCCATCACTTTTTGGGCGATAGGTTGCCATTGGGATTGACGTTGGCGAGGGCAACTAAAGGTAAATACGAGGGCTTTGTTCTGGCGGATGGTATATTGAGCGTAGGTATAGCGATGCACCGGAGGCTTGGGCGTAATGGCATCTTCGTCTTGCTTCACTACGGAGGTAAATTCAAAAAAAGCAACCTGCGTTTTATCCACCTCCCGAATACCTTCTTCTATAAAATCAACTTCATCGTACAATTCCAGTAAGCTGGAGCGGTAAAAATCTTTTAGCATCGGTAAATCATCGGCTCGCCAGCGAGTGTTGGCCGCACTCACGCTAAAGTCAGCCACTTGGTTCGCACTGGTATACGCTGCTAAGGGTGGACGGGCCGAAAGAAATTTTTGCTGCATCTGATCGGCCGTCATTACTTTAAACGATTCGGGTAAGCTTACACTGATCTCTTCAGAAATATCTACTCGAACGAATGTATCTTCAACTGACCGAAAGCTGCTGATAGCTGCTACAAAAGAGCAACCGAAAATCAATACAAAAACGTATTTCATACTATTGGGGGTGGAGATGCAATACATAGAACGCAGATAATAGTAATTATCGTGAACGAATAGATAAATTTTTATAACAGAGGCAGGTATTAACTGTACCAACTTCAAACACTGTCTTGAAAATTTGGTTCTCTTCTGAGGAAAATCATTGTACTGTAATTCAATTATCATGAAAACATACTCATTATTGTTTGCCGTTATTTTTGCTTTAGGTCTACTCGCTTGTGGCGGAGGTGAATCAGAGGAAACTGAAGTTTCGGAAGAGGCAGGTTTAGAAATGAAGACTGAGTTTGAAAGCGTAGAAAAGCGCGTGCTTATGGCTTCGCTCATACGGCAAAAAACCGATTTGGAATACCGAATCCGGGAAATACAGAGTCACCCAGGCGGTACTACTCCCCCAGCGGGCGACTTAGGGCAACTGAAAACCTACGTAGATGATATTAGCCGGGAGATTACCAAAGTGCGGCAAACCCCCGATGGGCAATTAGCTGAGGTAGAAAAAACTGCGATGGCCGCCATCGAAGGTGCCGGAGCATTGCTGCAATCGTCCTATATGCGAATTGATAGTGGGTTTTAAGGGCTGTCAGCAATTCGTTCGATACTTGAAGTTAGGCTGACGGTTCAACCTGCTCCGGCAAGGAGTCGCTACTGCCTGCCGGTAGGCAATATTGTCAGACCTCGGCTATTGGCAGATAGATGATTAATTGTTGATTGTCAAATCATCATCATTCACTACTCATCAGTCATTAATCATTCACTCACTCCATCTTCTTCCCCCGCTTGTAGCGAACCGATTTTACAACATCGCCTGATTCATTGTAGTAAACCCAAGTGCCGTGCTTTTTTCCTCGGCGCCACTCGCCTTCCCACTTTAATTCACCATTAGCGTGATACTGGTTTTGACCTAAAAACTTGGCGTTTTTATCTAAACTAGGCACATTCAGGGGGTGCAGTGTTTCTTCGTTGGTGGCTAGTAGTTTCATCGCTTTTCCGGTGGTAGCTTCTTCCAGAACTACGGTATCGGCTACCAAAGAAAATTGCCCCCGCGAAAGCTCCTGGCTATTCACCGACTCACTACGCTCATTGTACTCCATCATAAACATAGTGTAGTTGTTGGGTGGACTAAGGTTCAGGCTAATTTGTTCTTCCGGAATAATGTAGGTTCCGTAAAGCGTATCGGTAGCCATCCCGGATGGATGATAGCTGAGCAAGCAGCAAATAGCAAGCCACTCCATCAGTTTGCCGTAACCTTATAAGCCACTACCCGATGATCCCGAAAGGTTGGAACCAAAAGCAGGTTTTGTTGCGGAATATAACCGATATCGGCGGCATTAATTTCTTCCGCTTTAGTATCCAGTAGTTTTATGGTTTGTCCGCTCTCAGCAGCTACGTAGTGTACTTCGCCTTGCCAGGTAGAGACAATATAATCACCGTTCGGAGTTTTTATAATCCCATCGGCCGAGGGAATACCTTCTAACCACGTATCTTGCACTTGTTTGCTATCCAAATCTATGGGAGCCAGAAAACCACCTCCGGCTGAAGCTAATAGCATTTGATTACCATCAGCCAGTAATCCGTTGGGTCGCTGCAAGGTCGAGTCCTCTAGCCAGACCATCGGCTGCCCACCCTCTATCATGTGGATTTTATCATTATCGGAGTCAGAAACGTACACTTGTCCCTGGCCGTTGATTGTAATGTCGTTCAGAAAGGTAGCGCCTTCAATGGGGTACTTGTTCAAAATTTCAGCGTCGGCAATGCTGATTTCCACCACCTCATCAAGATCTGATACGTAAAGTTTGCCATCAAATACACCCATTCCTTTGGGGTCGTTTAAGCCTTCCACCCAATTTAGTTCGTCTACTATTCCATCGGGAGCAAGCACGGAAATAAATCCGTCACCGTCTTTACTATCTTTATTGAACGCGCCAATATTGGCTACAAAAATCATATCAGTTACTTCGTCGTACAGCACCGATTCGGGAGTGCGGAGTACAGTATCAGTTGCCCACTGTTCCTGAAAATCAACACTCAACGATGGCTCTTCTGGTAGGGTGGTCTCAGCAGTTGTTTCCTCAGTTTGATTTCCTGAACTACCGCAAGCGGCTATAAATAGGCTAGTAGCAAAAAACAAGATCAATCTCATAGGTAAAAGGTTAAGTTTTGTGATTAGCAATTTAGGAAGCATTTTTTGCCTGAGCAAACGATTTAAGGAGTGTAAGGCACGGTTTCTTTAGCATCTACCGGGTAGCCCCACTCCCGGATGTATTCCATACCCGGACGAAATTCGTCTCCTTGCTTTTTAAGTTTTTTGGTGAGCAACTTGTCCAGCTCTTGCTGCAACTCGGAGTACGCTGGATTATTGATGAGATTATTCATCTGGTAAGGGTCGCGCTGATTATCGAAAAACAGCCAGGATCCGTTCAAGTCGCGCGTGTAGGTGTAGCGCAATGTGACGATGCCCCGATATTCTTTACCCCCTCGGTCGAAGCGGTTCCACTGGCCAAACGGTTGTACGCAGCTAATTAGTGTGGTAGTGTCGGGCAATGGAAGTTGCTCAATCAGATACTCACTAAAATCATAACCTTCTACTGATGATGGGATTTGAGCGTCACTCAACCCAAGTAAGGTGGGCATAATGTCGTAAGAGTTCATAAGAGCAGCGTACTCACCGGGTAAAATCTGCGGATGGCGAATTAGCATCGGTACCCGGATAGATTCTTCGTAGGGTTGCTGTTTTTTGTACGCCCGATGTGAACCGAGCAGGTCGCCGTGGTCGGAAGTAAAGAGAATAATGGTGTTATCGCTGGTTCCGGTGTCCTCCAGTGTTTGCAGAATATTAGCAATCTGGTCATCTAGCGCAGTGCAGTGAGCGTAGTAACCCGCTAGGTCGGCTCGTACCATAGAATCCATCTCCGGCGGTACATTCGGATGCAGTTGCATCTCTTTAGGGGCGTACATATTCAGATACTCCTGTGGAGCAGTTCGATACGGAGCGTGGGGCGTGCCCCAGCTTACGAACAGAAAAAACGGTTGCTCATCTTGCGCGTGATCGCGGATATACTGCTGAGCATCTTCCGCCTGAGCAATGGCATCGTAGCCCTCCCAAAATTTTTTCTCGGGCGAATTGGCAGTATAGTAAGCTGAATTATTATAGTTATGCGAGCATTCCAAGGCTTTCCAGTACTGAAACCCCTGCCGCCGACCACCCGGTGGAGTGAAGCTATGACGACCTCGGCCATCTAAATGCCACTTGCCAATGTAGCCGGTCTGATAGCCAGCGTCGGCCAATACTTCCGCAATAGTGATAGCAGTAGTATCCAGCTGCACATCGTTCATAAACAGCCCGTGGGTCAGTGGGTGTTGCCCAGTAAGAAGTGAGGCTCGGTGAGGCGTACATACGGGCATTCCCGAAACGGCATTAAATAGGTTGGCACTCTCCGCAGCTAACTGGTCAATATGCGGGGTTTTTACGTTAGGGTCGCCCCGGTAGCCAAATGCTTGCGCTCGCCACTGGTCGGTATGCAGAATAAGAATGTTAAGGGGCTCCTCCGGTTTCGGCGAATTACGCACTCCCAGTGTTAATATTCCGAGAGCTACAAGCAAGAAACCGAAGAACAGCTTATGGGTAAAAGTAGCCATGAGTAGGGTTATGAGTCGTTAAGTATGCCAGTGTAGTGAATGTTAAGAAGCTTTCGGACAGTGATAGTAATTTTTCACTCTCTAACCCAACTCACCTTCTCGCTAATAGCGTCTCGCCTTCCTTCGGGCCACTTATCGGTTTTAGGCATACCTAGGTAGAAAAAGCCGAGTAGCTTATCTTCAGCTTCTAGCCCAAAAAAAGATTTGGCTTCCTCGTAATAGGTGACTCCTCCGGTTCCCCAATAACCGCCTACTTCGTAAGCCGAAGCGGTCAGGTACATATTTTGCACCGCGCAAGCCGTCGCCATCACTTCCTCAATTTCGGGTACTCGCGCCTTTGGGTCGCGCTTCATGCCAATGGCTATAATGTGCGAGCATAGTAGCGGTTTTTTCTGAAGCTTTTCGTACTTTTTCTGATCGAAAGAGCCTTGAACTTCTGTTACTTTTTTATACAAATCAGCCTGGAAATTGGCGAGTTTTTGTAGCCCCCCACCCGAAAACACAGTAAATCGCCAGGGTTGCGTTAATCGGTGGGTGGGTGCCCAGTTAGCATTTTCTAATATTGCTTGTATTACCGTATCATCTATGGTTTCTTTATTGAATACGGCCGGATATAGTGATCGGCGATTTTGAATTAATTCGGTTGCTTGCTCAGGGGTGATATTCATGGGTTTTGGGTGTTAGAGTGCTAAAGTATTTTAGTACGTGTTAACGTATTGATGTATTCATGTGTTCAGGTAAGTACGCACTTAAACACTGCGCGGTGGTCTCATTAACACCTTAACACAATAACACTTTTGAATATAGCACCTTCGTTAAATTATTCGTATGATTAGGTCTAAATATCCAGTTGTTCATGAGTCTACAAATTGATTTATCGGGTCAGAATATTTTGGTTACCGGAGCTACCCGAGGTATTGGGCGGACAATTGCCGAGCAATTGGCTAAAGCTGGAGCTAGAGTAGCTATCCATTATCGTCAAAGTCAAGAGCTTGCTGAGCAATTGGCAGCAAATCTGGAAAATGGAGCAGTATCATTTCAGGCTGATTTAGAAGATTCGGAAGAAGTGCTGCAATTATTTAGCAGCGTACTTCACAAATTTGATTGGATAGACGCACTAGTGAACAATGCCGGAATTGCCATTGGTGCGGAGGTAGAAGCCACTGATGAGGCTTTCGTAAATACTTGGTCTAGAACAATGCGCGTCAATTTAGATGCCACTGGGTTACTATGTAAAAAAGCCGTTAACCATTTTCAGAAAACTGGTGGCGGACGCATTGTAACTATTTCTTCTCGAGCCGCCTTTCGGGGCGATACCAGCGACTTTTTGGCTTACGCTGCCTCTAAAGGGGGAGTAGTCGCGCTTACCCGATCTATTGCCCGAGCGTACGGTAAACAGAACATCAAAGCCTTTACAGTGGCTCCTGGCTTTACCTGCACTGATATGGCCGAAGATTTCATTGAGAAGTACGGCGAAGAATACGTCAAGAATGATATTGCCCTTGCATCGCTCACGCAACCGCAGGATATTGCGCCTACCATTGCCTTTCTACTAAGTGGGTTGGCCGATCATGCTACCGGAGCCACCATAGACATCAATGCGGGCAGTTACGTTCATTAAGCATAAAAATGAAAAACTAAAATCAGAAATAGTCGGTTAATTTCAGTATGGAAAAACCATTACGGCAATTACCATTGGGGGTAGAGCCTTGGATGAGAGGTGTATTATTACTTGCGGGAGCTTACAATGTGGGTTGGGGAGCTTTTATCTATTACTTTCCAGCTTCCTTTTACCAGTGGATTACCGAAACTTCAGTAGTCCCTCCCGGATTAATTAAATGGCAGGGAGCGGGAGTGCTATTGTTTGGAGCAGCTTACATTGTAGTAGCTTTATATCCGCAGCGATTTTGGTGGGTAGTTCCGCTAGGAATCTTATCGAAGATATTTGGAGCCATTGGCTTCTACCTTTTATTTATTCAGCCTACGCTAACAGACTCCTACTTGTTCCATCTGATTATGAACGATTTGCTGTGGCTAATACCGCTGACTATTATTTTTATCCGAATGATTCAAGTACGAAAACAACGTTCTCATGAAGCGACTGCCTGAGTGGATCGGTATGCTGTTGCGCTTCATTGGGTTCACCAACCTACTGTGGGGGCTAATACTGGTGTTCGCTACTGAAGGGTTACTTCGGTGGGCACAAATAGATGTACCGGTGGTATTGCTACCCTGGTATATGATTGGAGCAATTGCTATGCTCTTAGGAGTGGCGTATTACTTCACCTCATTTAACCCGGTAAAGGGGTTACTGGTACTGTTATTAGGTTTTTTAATTAAGCTTACAGAAACCGTAGCGATCATTGCCGGCTGGGCTTCTGAGGTTATCACTCACCAACTAGTGCTGTACTTTGCCGTGAAAGATTTGATCTGGCTGGGCCCGCTAGGCGCTACCCTTTATTTTGTATTTCGCGAATGGCAGGCACCGCACGATGCTCAGAATATAAATCCAGAAGAATCACTTCCTGAAACCTTAGCAAAATTTTCTACAAATCAGGAGCATAACCTCTCATCACTTTCGTATGAACAGCCTTTGTTGCTGGTCTTTTTACGGCATTTTGGCTGCACATTTTGCCGTGAGGCACTACAAGAAATTGCCGAAAAGCGTACAGCCATAGAAAATCAGGAAGTAAAAATAGTGCTCGTTCATATGGGAAGTGTGGCGCAAGGGGAAGCATACTTTGCTAAGAATAATCTGAGTGGATTATCCCATATTAGCGATCCTAGCTGTCAATTATATAACTTGTTTCGCTTGCAACGAGCCCGGTTTTCGCAGGTGTTTGGTTTGCGGGTTTGGTTACGTGGATTTAAAGCGGGCGTACTGCATAGTCATGGAATTGGCAAGTTAGTAGGCGATGGCTTCCGAATGCCGGGGGTTTTCCTCATCTACCAGGGCGAATTGCTCAAAAGCTACAAGCATCAACTTGCCTCCGATCGTCCTGATTATGTTTCTTTGGCGAGTTGCGAGGTTGTTATTTCCTGATAGCTGGCACTTGATATGTGCGAGTTTGATAAAATTATCAAAGAGAATATCGAGGCTATTTTCATTCCGCTGTTAGAAAAGCTTCTGGGAATACGGATTGCCCAGTCGAGCGAACTAAAAGATAAAATACAGCGGACTATTGAGCGAGAACCCGATTACCTGAAGCGTATTACGGATTCTACTGGGGCTACTTTTATTCTATAGCTAGAATTTCAAACTGCCGACGACCCTAAAATGGTTTATCGTATGGTGGAGTATAAAGCCATTTTACAGCGCAAGTACGAAATACCAGTTAAGCAATTTGTCATTCATCTTGGTGTTAATCCTTCAAAAATGAGAACCAAGCTTAACCAAGAGGAAGAGATTACGGGCTTTGAGCTAAAAAGTATTCATAACTTACCGACTACTGAAGTACTCAATTTCGACATTCCCGAGGAAATTATACTTTCTATTCTCACGGATTATCCCCGAGCTGATGCTAGTCAGATTATTTCCCGTATTATTTTCAAACTACAGAATGCTGCCCAAAGCCCTGCTGACCTAAATCGCTACATACGACAATTGCTCGTGTTATCGCGTTTGCGTAAATTAGATGGTGAGATAGAAAAACAAGTAAAGAGTATGCCTATTACTTACGATATAACTAAAGATCGTTTATATAACCGTGGTGTTGAGCAAGGTATCGAGCAAAAGACGCAAGCTATGATTACTCGGCTTATTAGACAAGGGCTGCTTACTGATGAGCAAATTGCTGAGGTAGCTGAAGTAACTGTAGCCCAAATAGTCCAGGTCAGAGCCAAACTTTACAGAAAATAGCTGGTATCCAATCTGAGGAGGGGCTAAGCTATTTACGCTGAAGGCTGTATTGGCGGACTATCTGCTCCGGTGTTAATCATAATAGCTGATCTATTTGCTCCTTAAATTCCTTTGGCTTGTCAATGTGCAAGCCAATTACTTTAAACCGCTTCTTCATTCCGTAAAGCCCTATCAGCCTATTTTCTTTCTTCAGGCTGATAACTACATTATGATTTTCCATCTCTCCCAGCGGTGAAAGTTTTGCAAAATGGGGCCTCTCTACTGAATGACTCGTTAGTTCCACTGATTGAATAGCTGAAAAAGGAATTTCAACTTCGTTCAGAATACCGTATCGTAAAGTCAAACTATTCTCATTGATTGAGATAGGGCGTTTGGCGAGTGAGCGGGCAAAGCCAAAAACTTGAAGAGCGGTGTAGATACTTAAACCAGATAATACCCAAGCAGCAATAATGCTCCACTTAGCTAGCAAAAGGTGAAGAACGAATGTTTCAATGATGATAATAAAGATAAAAGCTCCGAGTAGTGCGGGCGTTCCGCTTTCTTTATGGTAGGTAAATTCGTTTTTCTGTAACGTTCTGGTTCGCCAGTTGAGAAATCCGTAGTAAATCACGGAAACTTCAGTGACAACGGGCATAATTACTGCTTTAGGAAGGATCTCGCGACAGGTACTTTTTAAGGCTGAGAAGAAATCAGGGTTAGCCCCTTTCAATCGTTTATACTTACCAATTGTGCTACGAACTTTTAGAATGACAAACGTCAGCACAGAAAGCTCGACAATTGGTAAACCCCAGGTTTTGAACCAGGCTAAATATGTTTGACTTTCTTTCGGCAGAAAATACGTCCCGATCAGCAGCCCAACAACCATGACCGGAACCGCCGTTGTCTTCGGGATTTCCGTTTGGCGGATAAGCAACAGATACACCAGCGGAACGGTCAGCAACAGATCAACAGTAATGGCGAGAGTGAATAAATTACTATTCCCCGATAAAGGTGATTTCATTAAGAAAATAAGTGCTCCAAAAAGGCTTAGAGGAAGTCCGAACGTAACAAGGTTTCTATGAAAGGTAAGTGGTCTAATCATACGATTTCTTGCTTTTAGGTTCTATTGAGGTATACGGATTAGCACCCAAATGAGTTGAAAAGGGGTGTACGACAGCGCGGCTGCCGCAATTTTGCGAATTATGAGTCGTAGAGATAGCGACAAGCATAGATGAGTAATTCGTCTTCAGCTACTTGATAAACCAATCGGTGCTCTTGGTCTATTCGTCTTAACCAGTATCCAGCCAAATCATATTTAAAGGGTTTCGTTATCTTCTTCAACGCTATCTAAGTACTTTTTTAGCCCGGCTCGGAATTCGGAGAAATTAGCAGCAATCATAAATCTATTTATTCTTGTTTATGTACGAATATACGTACTTGTTTAAGAACAAGTTCTAACAGAAACTGCTTCTACTAACGAATAATCCTATCGTAAAAAATTAATATTATTCTCGCCCGACCGAATACGTAATTCCATCTACTAACGAGTTGTAGATTACTTGCTGGATGTTGGTGCGGGTGTTGAGTTTGTAGAGGCGAGTGTTGTCGCGGGTGGGATGCACACGATTAGAGAGGAAGACGTAGACCAAGTTATGTTCAGGATCGGCCCAAGTGAAAGTTCCGGTGAAACCAGAATGACCGAAGCTGGCATCACTACTACTTACGGCAGCATTTCCGGTAGGCGAACGCTCTAAGTTAGGTTTGTCAAAGCCCAAGCCCCGGCGGTTGTCATTTTCAGGAAATTGGTAGCGGGTAAACTCTTGAATCGATTCGGGATTAATGTATTGCTTTCCGCCGTACTCGCCTTCATCCAGATACATTTGTATTAGTTTGGCTAAATCGTTAGCATTGGCAAATAATCCAGCATTGGCCGAAACACCACCCATCATAATCGCACCCTCGTCGTGTACCGGACCATGAATCGCTTCGCCACGAAAGGCATAATCGCTTTCGGTAGGGACAATGCGCTCCAGGGGAAATTTTTCAAACGGGCGAAAACCTAGCGTAGTAGCCCCCAGGGGCTTATAAAAATTATTGTTGACATATTTCACGTAATCTTCCCCAGATAATCCTTCCACCATTTTAGGGAACAGATAAAACGCTAAACCCGAATATTTATACTTAGCTTCGTCTTCCAGGGGTGATTTTTTGATGGCTTTGTAAATTTTCTTTTGGTAGTTACGGTGCAGCCACATATTATCGGTAAGCTTAATAGGAAAACGGCGGGACGAATCTGATTTAATCGTAAACCATTTATGACTGCCATTGTCGCGCAGCGTGCTTTGCCAGTAAGGAATCCAGGGTTTGAACTTAGCCTGATGCGCCAAAATCTCCCGAAAAGTAGCCTCGTCTTTATTAGAGTTTTTGAAGTACGGCAGATAGTCTCCTAGACTTGCTGACAGGTCAAACTTTCCTTCGCCGTGTAGTTTCATCAGAGCCGGTAAAGCCGATGAGATTTTGGTGATTGAAGCCAGATCGTATAAGTCATCCAGCTTGACCTTCACTGTATCACTGTACTGCTGTAAACCATAAGCTTTGTGCATCACCACTTTACGATCTTTAGCCACCAATACCTGGCAGCCGGGAATAGCTTTGGCATCGATGGCTTCTTTTACCAGCGAATCAATCTGAGAGCAAAGAATTCGAGAGTCCAACCCTACATCTTCCGGCATAGTGTAGCCGAAACGTAGGTCGCCTTGTATCGTTAATCCATCGCCCGCCTGATACTTATTTCCGATACTCACCGGTAATGTTCCACTCGCACCAATGCCTCCGAAGATAAGCTGAGCTGCCAGTTCTTCGGTATGACGATTATCCTGATACGCCACAATCAACCCATCTGCTTCTTGCGGATTAGGAAGCTTATCTAGCACATAAGGATTTTTAAAGACGGACAGTACCGTATTTTCCCGTTGCGTAAGTTCACTTAACAAGCTTTTTACCGAAGCTGATAACTTTAACTTATTGCGGGGATACTTACTGTTATCATGTACACTTACCAAAACTACATCATGATTGGCTATTTTTTTACGAATGGTTTCAGTAGCACTTGAACCAGCGTTAGCCGCTATTTTCATATGGTCAACTTCACTATACAAACTTAGTGTCTTCTGAAAAGAAGTAATACTGCTTTTGGCGCCAATAGCTACCGAAGCGATGCTCAGTGTATCTAACTGGCGAATAGGTAACAAGTCGTTTTCATTTTCCAGTACGGTTAATGCCGCTTCAATCAATTTGCGGTTAAGCAGCTCTCCTGCGGGAGTCGTCATATCGCTAGCAATATTTTTGACCACTACGGGTTGATAATTATCCAGCCCAACCCATTGCTTTACTGCGAGTATTTTGCGACAACGCTCATCAATTTGTTCCTGGGTGATAATTCCTTGCTTAATGGCTTTACGGATTTCGGCAATGGCGCGTGGTACATCTTCGGTAAATTCCAGTAGGTCATTTCCCGCCAGGATCGCATCTTTATCAACTACACCCGGTTCGTTCCCAGCAGTCACGCCCTTCATATTCATGGCGTCGGTTACAATTAGTCCAGTGAAGCCTAGCTCATCCTTTAAAATATCAGTGACAATAGATTTAGATAAGGTAGAAGGCAAACCTTGGGTAGGATCTAGCGCGGGAATGTTCAGATGAGCGACCATTACTCCGCCTACTCCTGCATCAATAATTTTACGAAAAGGGTACATTTCCAATGAATCTAGCCGGGCACGTGGGTGATTGATTTGCGGTAGCGCGTAGTGCGAATCAGTATCGGTATCGCCGTGGCCGGGAAAATGCTTGGCCGTGGTCAGGATTTGCTCATCTTGCATTCCGCGCATGTAGGCGATTCCCTTACGAGCTACATTCTCCTTATCTTCGCCAAACGAACGGAAATTAATGACTGGGTTCGCTGGATTGTTATTCACGTCGACCACCGGGGCAAAGTTCATGTGCATTCCGGCTCGTTTCATCTGCCGGGCTACTTCTAGCCCCATTTGGTAGAGCATATTATCGTCCTGAATGGCTCCCAACGTCATCTGAAACGGATAGCTAATCGTACTGTCCAGCCGCATCCCAATGCCCCACTCTGCATCCATTGATACCAGTAGCGGTACCTCAGAAGCTTCCTGAAAGTCATTCAGCATCCGCGCCTGTCGCCCAGGTCCACCCTGAAAGAAGACCAATCCGCCTACTTTGTGCTTGTTGATCATTTGTATCAGAGCCTGCTTATGTGCTTCGTCGCGGTTAGAATACGCCGCCACGGCAATAAGCTGGGCAATCCGTTCGTCGGGTGAGAGGGTTTGCATTACTGAATCTACCCAAGCACTCTGAGTGTGTTGGAGAAAAGGTGGTTCGCTGGTCTGAGCGAACAAAGTGCCGTACAATAAGCTGAGAAGAAGAAAAACCCCTACTAATTTTCTAATATCCATACGTGCGAGAATTATTTACGCAAGTTTGCTAAAATTTCGTGCCAAACAGCTAACGAAAGTACGGGGATGATTGCATAAAAAAAAGCCCCGCCAGGTGTCCGAGATTCGGAACATCGCCAACGGGACTTTAAGTGGGGGCAAAATTGAGAGTTGGTTAATTGCCTCTTTGTGGTTTAATGTAGTGTCTGGTTTGGTTAATTTACATGCATTAGTAGCAATCAAAATGGTAATGTCACCCGCTATAGTGAATTTTCCTAAGTCATTTTTCCTCATCAGAATAGAAGCATCGTAGAACCTTGAAAAAATTTGATGTAAATATTTAAATTTGAGTGCGTTAGCCTGAAAGTTCAGCGGGGTGCGCGCAAGGGGTGTGGGAGGAAGCTTTGAACTTTCCGCGCCGCGTTGGCGTGAATTTTTTGTTCGTTTTTGTTTCAAGACAAAAATGAACGGAGCATCTTGCTACCTATTAGCAATGAATTATCAGTCTTTGCACCAAATGTATCACATGAAAATACTTAGTAAGCTCCTAATCCTAACCGTTTTCTCACTTTATGCAAGTTGCACCGCCGAGCCACCCGCCGAACCGACTGACCTTACCCAGGAAGTAATTATTCCAAAACCTGTTTCAGTAACCACTAGTGGTGGTGCGTTTACACTGACCGAAACCACTAGAATTTATACGCAGGGCAATGGCGAAGAATTAAATCAAATAGCCCGTCAGCTTTCTGACTATCTATCTCCCGCTACCGGATTTAATCTACCAGTAGAATCTACCGAAGGCGAAGCTGATGACGGACATATTTTACTACAATTAGACAATTCTGATACTGAACTGGAGGAGGAGGGCTACGAGCTTAATATTGCTGAGGATGCGTTAACACTCATCGCTTCGGAACCCGCTGGACTCTTTCGAGGACTCCAAACCATTCGCCAACTACTACCGCCCGAGATTGAAAAAGGTTCTCCTCAAGAGCTGAGTTGGGAAATTGCTACGGGCACTATCCGTGATTATCCCACCTACGAATACCGGGGTGCTATGTTAGACGTAGCTCGTCACTTTTTTCAGGTGGATGATGTGAAGCACTACATTGATCTGATGGCTTACTACAAGCTGAACCATCTTCATCTGCACCTCACCGACGATCAGGGCTGGCGTATTGAGATTAAGTCGTGGCCTAAGTTGGCTGAATACGGAGGGAGTACCCAGGTTGGTGGCGGAGCCGGTGGACACTACACCCAAGAGCAATACACAGACATTGTGCAGTATGCTCAGGCTAGGTTTATCACCATTGTTCCTGAAATTGACATGCCCGGTCATACCAACGCCGCGCTTACTTCTTATCCTGAACTAAATTGCAGCGGTAAAGCTGCTGAGCTGTACACGGGTATTGAAGTAGGTTTTAGTACGCTTTGTACTGATAGCGAAGTGACTTATCAGTTTGTGGATGATGTAATTGGAGAGCTAGCCGCGCTTACGCCTGGTCCTTACATTCATATTGGCGGCGATGAGTCGCACGCCACGCCGATGGAAGATTATATTCCCTTCGTGAACCGGGCGCAGGAGATTGTGCTAAAGCACGGCAAGCAAGTATTTGGCTGGGACGAAATTGCCAACGCCGATTTGGTAGATAATGCAGTAGTGCAATACTGGGCTGAGGCTGAAAACGCTACTAAAGCCATCAAGCAAGGCGGGAAAGTAATTATGTCGCCCGCCACCAAAACCTACCTGGACATGCAGTACGATTCTACCACTGAACTTGGTTTACATTGGGCGGCCTATATTGAGGTAGACAGTGCCTACATCTGGGAACCTACCGAAATGGTAGCGGGCGTAGACCGGGAGCATATTCTGGGCATTGAAGCTCCCCTTTGGTCGGAAACGGTGACTAATATGGATGAAATTGAGTACATGGCCTTTCCCCGCCTGATTGGCATCGCCGAAATCGCCTGGACACCCGCCGCTGACCGTCAGTGGGAAGACTACCGCACCCGTCTCGGCCAGCACGCCCCTTATTTGAAGGCGCTAGAGATAGATTACTACGCTTCGGATTTGGTGGAGTGGGCGGAAGACTCAGTACAGTAAAGGTTAATATTACCTTTAAGCCTGATAACGCTTTACTTGAATCAGCTTCAGGTATTCACCATCCAAGTGATTAAAATCTTGATCTGTTGTTAGCAGTCTTGAATTCGTAACAGTATATCGGTGAGTAGTTTCAGCCTCTTCTTTCCCCAATAGTTCCGGCGAGCAAGAGATTTAATTTCACCAACAGTAACTACCGAAATTACCGGATTATTTTCTACTCCGAATGGGTCATATTCCTTTTCTACGTATTGCCGAGTTTTTTCATCCCGAAGATAAACCAATACGATATTGGTATCTAGTAGATAATTCATAACTAGATCATTTCTAACAACTTATCGATTGATTCTTCTACATTTAATTCGTCAATCTTCTCAAAGAAGTCCTTCTTGTTAATAGGTTTGAAATTTTGCTCTTCTTTTAATTCCTCAATATTCATTTTTTTTCGCATCGGCCTCGCCAAGGCATGTAACACCTCTTCTTCTGCTACAATCTTATGAATAGCCGAGTCAACCTTCTTTAGTTTGCTAGTATCATGCATTTCCATAATCTGCTTGATCAGATTTAGTTTTATGGTTTCTTCTTGCATAGGTCAACAGTATTGGATAATTGAATGGTGATCGTACGCATTGCTTATTCGGTGGGTTCGTCTATTTTTACGATTGGACTGCTTTTATTGTTTTCAGAAAATCTATCGTTATGAAGTTATGGATTCTTTTCACGCGCTTAGCAGTCATTACGACAGTGGTTTTATGCTACCTACCCAGTCAGGCTCAAATAGGCACTCCGGTAGAGCTACTGGTTGACCAGCAAACTCCCGAACCTTTTAGTGTTACTAAAGCGGACTGCTACGTACAATTTTCGGGTGACAGCTTGGTATTGGGTAATGCTACTATTGAGCGGATTTTTGCTTGGAACGATGGAAACCTAATCACTGCGAAGTTAACGGATAAGGGTAGCGGTCATTCTTGGAGAATGACGAACAACCGAGTGGATACCCAACTACCGAATAATCCGGAAGAGGCAGCAGCGCAACAACTTAGCGTACACTGGCACGATACTACTGCGCTGGAGCCTGCTTATCTGGAAGCAACCGTAACTACGCAGTACATCAAAAAGGTATTCAGAATCTATCCTCGTACTCCCGCTATTGCTTGCGCGGTGTTTTTTCAATCGCCTGAGGCTTTGGTAAACTCAACCTCCGTGCAACCTGCCAGCGATGGGGTGGAACGAGCAACCTCGCAGGAAGCGCAGGCAGTTACGCTTGATCGATTATCGCTACCAGGTTCGCACTGGCAGGTTACGAACGTCCGTTTTCGCGATGCCACCGACCATAATAATACGTTAGTCTACTCGCAGGATCAATTGCTCTTTACCAAGCCAACGCATTTGCCAGGCAACCTGCTATTTGCTGAAGAGTCAGCTTCTGAGCACGGGATTTTCTGGTTGAAGGAAGCCCCTTTGGGAGAAAATCAGCTCGCCTACGTGGGGTACGATTTTGAAGTGAAAACTGGGGAAATAGCGGTAACAGGACCTGTCCCCAACCAAATGGGAACTGATAGCATTTGGCATTCTGCTTATCGGGTTGTAACCGGAGTATACGGCTCAGAGCAGGACAAACTGGCGGCTTTACGTTCCTACCAGCATCAAGTGCGAAGCTACCAGCCGAAGCGAGATGCCATGATTATGATGAATACTTGGGGGGATCGGGGTAAGGATGGAAAAATTAATGAAGCTTTTGTACTACGGGAACTGACCAGTGGTGCTCGTCTGGGTGTAACGCACTTTCAGATTGACGACGGTTGGCAGCAAGGGTTATCTAAAAATTCAAAGTCGGCAAGCGGAGATCTTTGGGATCAGTGGTCCAAGGATGATTGGCAACCGCACAATGATCGCTTTCCGCGTGGGCTTTCCCCGATCGTACAGCGAGCCGCTTCGTTAGATATTCAACTGGGACTATGGTTTCACCCTAGCAACGCCGGGGAGTACGCTACTTGGGAGCAAGATGCAGATATTCTGATTGACCTTTATCAAAAACACGGCATCAAGGTATTCAAAATCGATGGGTTGCACATTGAAAGTGCTCGGGCGGAGCGTAACCTTTGTCAAATGTTCGAGAAAGTGCTTACAGCTAGTGATGGGCAAATTGTCTTCAACCTGGATGCTACTGCCGGAAGACGCGGCGGATACTTCTACCTGAACCGCTATGGTAATATTTTCTTAGAAAACCGCTATACCGACTGGGGAAATTACTATCCGCACTGGACACTACGTAACCTGTGGATGCTCAGCCATTACATACCACCCCAGCGACTGCAAGTAGAATTTCTGAACAAGTGGCGGAACGCATCTAAGTATGCTGCTGCTGATCCGCTGGCTCCAATTAACGTTCCTTTTGACTATCAAGTAGCTATAACGCTTATGGCTCAACCTTTGGCGTGGTTGGAGGGAACCGGCCTACCCGAAGAAGCCTTCGCTGTATCGGGAATGCTCACCAAGTACCAAGAAACGTCTGAAGCACTGCATCAGGGAGCTATTTTTCCTATTGGGCAAGAACCCAATGGGTTTAGTTGGACGGGTTTTCAGTCAGTTATTAGCAAATCAGAAGGTTATCTGATGGTGTTTCGGGAGAATAACGCCCACGAAAAAGTTGATTTAGCAACCCGTCTGCTACCGAACCAATTAGTAACCTTAAAACCCATACTTGGCCAGAGGACAGAAGCTCAGGTGCGTACCGATGCACAGGGGCAGCTTCCCATTATGCTACCTCACGCTCACTCATTTGCCCTATACCATTACCGATGCGTGCCTTCTACTACCGATCAGTAAAGAAAATGCGGGAATCAATTTTTCGTATAAGCTGGTCAATATCGTACTGGTAGATTTGCTCCTGTACTTCTACGTAGGGGCGTAGATGAAAATAGCCCTGCTGAAAGTATTTTTCCGCTTCCTGAACCAGTTGAAGTGCCTGAGCATTTTCACCTCGCTGGTAATGAATACGACTTTTGTGGTAGTAGCAATCTGATAATTGGGGATAGTACTTCAGGGCGCGGTCAAAATCGGCGAGGGCATCGTCGGGTTGATTGAGTTTTTCGTGGGTAAGGCCACGATACAGAAAAGCGTAGGTATCTACGAAGCTTTCGTCTTTTTCTTGGGTGACCTCATCAACGTAACGGGTAAAAAACTGAAGAGCCATTGAATAATCCTCCAGGCCGTAGTAACAGAGGCCACGCATATAGTCCACACTTTGGGCTTGTGGATAATCGGTAAAGTCGGGGGTAAGCGTATCGGTGGCATTAAAATCGGCAATGGCCCGCTCGTAGTCGCGGTAAAAGTAGAGATACAAGTAGCCGCGCCAGCCCTGCCACTGCACCGGGTCGTATTCTATCACTTTTTGGTAATAGGTATGCATCTCGTACGGAAACCCTCGCTTCAAGTAGGGAATACCGCGTTCGCGCCAAGCTACCGCATTCTCAGCGTTATACTTCAATGCTTCGTCAATTAAGAACTGGTCGGGAACGGTGCCTTGATTGTAGTAGTAGCCACTGCCCACCATAAAAGCCAGTTGTTTTGATAGCTGTAGCTTTTCATCATCCGTAAATTCTTTCTGATACCAGTTTTCTGGATCGGATTGACAAGCCACTACCAAGCTTAAGCACAATAAACAAATGAAAAGCCTCCAGTTAAGCAGAGGCTCGCCAGATATACCTATTCCCCCTTTTTTAAAGGGGGCTGGGGGGATTTTATCTCCCAGAAGAGCACTTCTTTTATGGCAATACATCCACCAACTTTCCATCTTTCAAACGAAATATTAGGTAAAAATAAGTATCTCGAGTCTCACCGTCAATCACACTCGGACTCCAGGTTCGCAGGTTGTAAACAATATTGTACAAATGGGCAATTGTTTGCGAATTGAATTCCTTCTTACCAAAGTCTAAATCGGCTTGTTCGGTAATAAACCATCCCGCCTTGCCCTCGCAATTTACCACAAACCGAAATGTTAGATAGCCCGATTCATCAAACAGTAAACTACTATCCAGTTCGGAGTAAATAATGTTGAGCATCACTCGTTTTCCTTCAGCATAACTACCGTCGGGACTGGAATGATAGTACTGAACTATACTTTCGGGCGAATTGCATATAGCGAAATCGGTTGGCTGATCTATTGCCTCTTCAGGATTAATGTAGCCTACATGTTTCCGTCTGTGGTCAGCCAGTTGTTCAAACTGACTCAGAGGCATTTGCTCTACCAGCTCCCAGTGTTCTTCACCGGCTGATGATACGCCTTGATCCTCAAAGAAGCCTAAGCCCGCAGCGTAAGTAGTTTGATAACTTGATCCCTCTACGGTAGTATCACCCTGATAGATTCTTTGATAGCGATTTTTCAGAGTAAACCGTCGGGCTACTCGTCCCGCTACCGTGGTATCTTCTGCATTCTGCTGAGTTTGTATGTTCCACCAGGTGTTATCTTCCGCATATTCCATCTTCAGCTCCAACACCGAAGCACTGTCACTACTGTTCCAGCTTATTGCTACTGGCTGAATGATCTCAGCACGAAAAGTATCGCTTCCGTAGTAGTGTTCATTCTGGGCGAGCAGCATTTTGTTGTCCTGAAGAGTGTATACGCTGGTGCGATACTTCTCAAACCCAGGATTGTAACTGCTGATAGTTAGCTCGTCGGAAGCCGTTAATTGGTATAACTGGTAGCGAACATCTGTGCGAGTACCTCTAGTAGGCCCGGGGTTGACGTGGTAGTAGTACTTATTGACTACGCCTTCTCTCAATCGGTCGGTCGAGGGTAGGTACTCGACAGCCATCCCCAAATCGGTTTGGGTAGATTCGCAGGCGGTTAGAAGCATAAGAAGTAATATTAGTCCGCTACCAAATCTATATACTTTCATGCGTGGGAAGTATTTTTAGCTCGAGTATTTGCGCTAAGATAGTGCTCACTCATCAGGTACACTATTATACTTAACTATTTTACTGCTGGCCTGATAATCTTTGGCTAGCTGTACATTATCCACGGTAGTAAGTATATTAGGATACACCCTTGTACCTATGAAACTCTTTCTACCTTTTCTTAGCCTTCTACTACTGAATACTATGACTACTGCCCAATCCGATTTCCCCAGCACAACGATTAGCAATGAGCAACTTGAGGCGAAGGTGTATCTACCGGATGCCAAGAACGGTTACTACCGCAGTACCCGTTTCGACTGGGCCGGAGTAATTGGTAGTTTGCAGTTTAAAGGGCACGAGTACTTCGGGAACTGGTTACCAGAACACAACCCGCTTAATCCTGAATCCATCAGTGGCCCAGTAGAAGCATTTTATCCTGTCGGCTACGAGGATGGCGACACTTTTCTGGTAATTGGTATTGGGATGCTACGGAAGCTGAGTAACAAGCCTTATCATTTTATGGATCAATACGAGATTGTAGACGGCGGGCAGTGGGAGGTGCAGTCAGGTGACTATCAGGTTAGGATGATCCACACGCTTAATCACGAAAGTGGCTACGCCTACGAGTACACTAAAACTATTCGTCTGGCGGACGGAGAACCCAAGATGATACTGGAACACCAGCTAAAAAACATCGGTGAGAAACCATTGGAAACCACAGTCTACAATCACAACTTTTTCATTATTGATGGTGAAACTACCGATCCCAATATTACGACTGCTTTTAGTTATGATTTGGAGGTGAAAGACGGAAAAGGTTTTGGTGAAAAGATAGTAGCTCACGGAAATAGGCTAGTTTATAAAACTGCTTTGCAGAAAGGAGAATACGTATTCACCCCTAATCTAAAGGGCTACGGCTCTACGGCTGACGATTATGACATCCGTATTGAAAACGTAAAGTCGGGAGCAGGCGTACACATCACCGCTGATCGACCCCTCCTGAAGATGATTTACTGGGCCTCGCATACTACCGCTTGCCCTGAGCCTTACATCCAGATTGATGCTGCCCCCGGCGAAGAGTTTACTTGGGATATTGGGTACGAGTTTTATGTGCTGGATTAGAGTATATTTGAGGAATTGACCTGCTGGATCTTGCTAAAATAATATTACCAAACGCTGCCGGATCACCAAGAGATTGTATGAAATCGACAGTTGAAGCTACTGTTTTCTCATATCGTGCGTTCTGTGGTAGCAATAAACTCACCTTGATAGGCTTTATCTACGCAAAGTATTTCTAAATGGTCAAAAGATCTAGTTTTCAAAGCAATCGCTCAACACCTTACTTACTAATTTCCAGCGAAAATCTGCATTACGCACCTTCCTTCATATCGGGCGGTTCTGTACGTAATCTAATAGAGTCCCTATAGGCTTCTATTTTACCTAATAGCACCTCTTTTTGCTGTTTACAGTCAGCTAACTCCTTCCTTAAGTCACTTATCTGTTGCCTTTCTTCACTATTGGTAGGATAGATAAGCTTTTCTGGCTCTTTTAATATTATATCACCATAAAGACCACTAATTACACCACCGTAACTTTCATTTTGTGAAGCTTTCATCACGTCCTGAAACACAAAACGTGCATCAACTGGAAAGAACTTGAATAATTGAATTAAATGACCCAAAGGAACATCTCTAGCTCCGGAAAAAACATTGGTTATAGCCGAATTACTAATCCCTAGAGTCTTAGCAAAAGAATTCTTGTCCTTAACTAAATGACTATCTTTCAGGTGCTCATACACTTCAATAAACCTACGGGTTACCTTTTTCCGATCATCCATTTCAATATTTTTACATTTTGTGAAAAAATATTTGCTATTATTTCACTTTATGTGTAAGTTTGTTGTGTACTTGTGGTAGAAAAATAAAAAAAAGCTGAGGAAAAGCCCACCTTATGGTAACTGAAAAGTAATCGCAGAGGTAGTACACAGTCAGATAGAACCACTTACTAAATTGATACTTTATCCTTCAGAGTAAATGTGAGACTAACGTTCGCCCGCTGTAGTCTACTGGCAACTTACGGATAAAATAGGTAGGAAAGTCTTTAAGTTTATATACTGTTTCTATAATTATTATTCCCTATTGTAGGCTCTCGTGACTTGTACGAAATAGATCATCTAGTGATATCCGAAGTGCCCGGCAGATGCGGTAGGCAATTATTAAAGATGGGTTAGTTTCTCCTCGTTCAATACGCTGATAGTGTGAAACATCAATATCTATCCGCTCTACAACTTCATATTGAGTCATTCCTCTTTCTTTTCTGGCAGATCGAATCTTTTCACCAATTAATTTGCGAAGCTGTTTGTCGGGTTTTCGCATAATGCGAAAATCCATTAAAAAAATTCGCGATAGAACGGTAAATAATCCTATGATAATATTTATATTCGATTTAACTGTTCTTTCTAATGCAGAAAATAGCGCTCAAATCACTCTTAGATTTGATGAGTTCTTATTATAGTATCTACACTACTCAATTCTACGAACAACGTCGCGAAGATTCTACTGAGAATCAGGTTGAGCCTAGAAAACTGCCTGATCCACCTTACTTTGTAGCTGTGTTAGATTATTTGAAAGAAGTGGGATATGTCTTTAATTACGATTCCATTTGTTTCGAGTATAGTGGTCATATCCATACTTCTGACTTCTTTATCTTTCAACGTGACATTCAGCACGCGTTTCGGGAGCTTAGTAAAAGATTTTGGCAATGCTATCAAAGTCAGCATGGGGAGCAAATTGACCCACCTAACTACTTCGTTGATTTTCTAGACCACCTTGAGCGTCAGTACCGTATCCTGTTTAAATACGATCAAGGTACTTTCGTAGAAGAATAGTTACCTATATTAAGTCGGGTTAAGCTAGATGCAGCTTCTGGTGAAGACTTTAGCTGGGATATCGCGTATGAGTTTTATACGCTAAATGGTCAATAAGCCATGTTTAAACGTGCTGATCAATCAGAACGGAGTTTCCATCCGGGTCAACTACCATAAAACCGGCAGGGCCGCTGGTACTTTCATCAGCCTCACTTTCCAGTTTAACTCCCTTTTTCTTTAGCTTCTTCTGAATATCTCGAACATCATCGTAGCCCGCCAGCGTATTAGCGTTCTCGTCCCAGCCCGGATTAAAAGTCAAGACATTACCCTCAAACATCCCTTGAAATAAGCCAACAAGGGCGTTTCCATCTTTCATAATCAAGTAGTTCTGCTCCATATCTCCGCCGAAGACTTCAAAACCCAAATTCTCATAAAACACTTTTGACACGCTAAAGTCTTTCACGCTAAGGCTGATAGAAAATGCTCCTAATTTCATAGTTTATTTTTTAAGTTAATTACCTACTATTTGAGGAAGAACATCCGAAGTTTCCAAAACCTCAGGTGTTTGAGGGAACAATTGCACACTGTTCCCTGCCCATTGCTAATTGAATTAGGCCATCTCTAGCTCACTGTTGGCAATCAGTTGCTTCTGAGTATCGTAAGGAACAGGAGAGTATTCAGCGAAGGATGTTTTGAAACTGGCTCGACCGTGAGTGAGCGACTTTAGGGCACTACTAAAATTCATCATCTCCGCTAGGGGAATTTTTGCTCGGATAACTTGGTACTGGTTTTTAGTGTCAATGCCGATGACTAGCGAACGGCGGGTTTGTAGTTCGGTCATTACATCGCCCATCATCTCTTCGGGCACCAGCACTTCCAGGTGGTTGATCGGTTCCAGAATTTTGGGATCAGCTTGCATAAAAGCTTGTTTGAAGGCTTGCATTCCGGCAATCTTAAACGAAATATCGTTAGAGTCTACCGCGTGCATTTTACCATCAAAAACCAGTACGCAAATATCGCGAGCGTAGGAGCCGGTTACTGGACCATCTTCCATCTTTTCCATCACGCCCTTGAGAATAGACGGCATGAAGCGAGCGTCGATTACTCCACCAACAATGCAGTTGTAAAACACCAGTTTTCCGCCCCAATCCAGATCAATCACTTCTTTGTTACGGATGTTGTAACCTTCGGGATCAGCCATACCTTCAGTGTAGGGCATGATCGTCATATGTACCTCCCCAAATTGCCCCGATCCGCCCGACTGCTTCTTATGCCGATACGAAGTGGTAGCTTCTTTTTGAATAGTCTCGCGATATGCAATGCGCGGTTCTTCGTAGTGAACTTTTACATTGTACACATGCTCTAGCCGCCACTGAGTAACTGTTAGGTGTAGCTCACCTTGGGCGGTGAGAATGAGTTGCTTTAGTTCGCGAGAGAACTCAATGTTTAGCGTAGGATCTTCGGCGTGTAGCTCCCGAATGGCTTCGCCTATTTTTTCTTCATCATTCTTACTATCAGCGACAATGGCGGTGCGAACCCGGGGTTCAGGAAATTCCATCATCGGGTATTCCATGCTGGCGTTGGCATCGCGCAGGGTATGGTTGGTTTGGGTGTCTTTGAGTTTTACAGTGGCTCCAATATCTCCGGCTACCAGTTTGTCTACCGGATGTCGTTGGCTACCGTCCATAATGTACAGTTGGTTCATGCGCTCCGTTGCTTGCGACTGCGGATTGTACAAATCCATGCTGGCAGTTACCTCGCCCGACATTACTTTAAAGTAACTCACTTTACCCAAATACGGCTCAATCAGGGTTTTGAAGACGAACAAGCTGGTGGGCTTGCTGGGGTCACAGTTAATTTCTTTTCCAGCAACGGTAGGTTCGGGAGCCATATCGCAGGCACCGGGAGCTACGTTATCAATAAAGCCCATCATACGGCCACTGCCCATATTTTGCTTGGCCGATAAGCAGAACACCGGAAATATTTCGTGCTTCTGCATTCCGATTTTTAGGCCCTGCCGCAGTTCATCTTCATCCAGATTACCTTTCTCGAAGTACAGTTCCATCAAGCTATCGTCGTTAACGGCGGCTTTTTCCACCAGTTCGTTGTGTAATTCTTCGGCTTTGGCTTTTTCACTATCGGGGATAGGAAGTTTTTCGGGCTTACCTCCTTCGGATGGGAATTTATACATAGTCATCTTCAGCAGGTCAATAATGGCATTAAAGCCCTCACCGGGATTAACCGGGTACTGCATTAGGGCTACCGCATCGCCAAAGCTTTGCTTAGCCGATTCTATGGATTCGTCAAAATTAGCTTTGGGATGATCTAGCTGATTGATCGCTAGAATGGTAGGTTTCTGAAATTGGTCAATGTAGTTCCAGATTAGTTCGGAACCAACTTCCACTCCGTGTTGAGCATTCAGTACCAGTACGCAGGTATCGGCTACCCGCACCGACGATACGACCTCGCCCATAAAATCATCCAAACCCGGAGTGTCAATAATATTGATTTTGTAGCCGCGCCACTCGGTGTGCAAAGTGGTAGCGTAGACCGAATTTCCGCGTTCGTGCTCAATTTCGTGGAAATCCGATACGGTGTTTTTGCTTTCTACGGTGCCCCGTCGGTTGATGATGCCGGCCTCGAACAACATGGTTTCCGCTAATGTTGTCTTGCCGGATTTTGCGCCGCCCAGCAGCACAATGTTTTTGATGTGGTGATTGTCGTACACTTTCATAGGACATGATTGGGTTTGGAGTGGAACAAAAAGTAGCGAAGCTCAGACGTTTCTGAACAGGAGAGGAAATGAATATACGCAGAAGAAGGGAGAAAGGAAAGAGGAGAAGGCAACGTGTTGAAGTGTGCCACGCTTTTTGTTAGAGCGTAGTGACGAAGAGCACTCAGTCTTTTCGTTAAGTGCTATAATACTAAGTGCGATAGTCCTCTAACCCAGTTAATCACTCACCTGAACGGTGGGATTGTACTGCTCAGTAGGGTCTTGCGAAATTAAAATTTGGTAGGTGTTTCGCTTCACAGTAAGCTCGGGTTTCCGCAGCCAAGGGTTGTAGCGTTTCAGAATTTTATAGCTTACTCCGTGCGTATGAGCAAATTCTACTAAATCGTCGATGGTTTCGGTAACCGTGACTACTTTAAATTCAGGCTGATAGTAGCGTTCTTGGGGATCGATGTAAAACCCGTAGGCTTCGGGATTTTCCATTATCATTTTCATCGCCACCAGCCGAAAAAAGTAACGAGCCGTTTCTTCATTGAGTAGCATATCGAAGTAAGAGTTAATCTTTTGTTCTTCTAGTCGGCGTTCAAATCCCCGCATTCCAATATTGTACGAGGCGGCTACATTTACCCAGTTACCAAACTTGGCGTGGGCTTTTTTAAGATATTTGCAGGCAGCTTCGGTTGATTTTACCGGATCGTAGCGTTCGTCTACCTCTTTATTAACTTCTAAGCCAAAATCTTTGGCTGTTCCTTTTAGTAATTGCCAAAAGCCGACGGCATCTTTGGGTGATCGGGCGTGTTCTACCAACCCACTCTCAATTATTGGTAAGTACTTAAAATCAGTAGGCACATCATTTTCCTCCAAAATTTTCTCAATAGTCGGTAACCAGCGCTGGGCTCGCTTAATCATCAGAATGGTGTTGGAGTGCCAGTTGGCGTTTACGTGAATCTCCCGGTCGAGACGCTCGCGCAGGTCGGGTTCTTGCAAAGAAATGGTTTCGCCTACAAAGTTCACTTGTTGCGGAATAGGAACGGTAAATGCTTTGTACCCCGCGGGGGTCATAATTACTTCGGGAGTACCTTCTAAGTTTTTGGGGGCGGTAGTTACCGAAGGTTCGTCTTCGCCCACGTTGCCTAATTTTACGTTCTCTCGTTGGCTACCAGCAAATTCTTGCCAGCCAATGTAAATGAGCAATCCAATAATAAGCACGGATTGAATAGCTACTTGTGTTTTAATGTTGTTGAGCATTAGAAGTTGGGCGAAAGAAGGTACTTAGAATAAAACTCGTCAATAACCGCTACGGCATCGGTAGCCGAATCTACTATATTTATTAAATCTAGGTCTTGCTCATTAATGTTTTTTTCCTGCTTCAGCATAATTTCTTCAATCCATTGCAGTAGCCCTTTCCAGTAGTCGCTACCCACCAGCACAATGGGGAAACGGCCCACTTTCTTGGTTTGAATGAGCGTGAGTGCCTCAAAGAGTTCGTCTAACGTGCCGAAGCCACCGGGCATTACGATAAACCCTTGGGAGTACTTCATGAACATTACCTTACGGACGAAGAAGTAATCGAAGGTGATGATCTTGTCAGGGTCAATATAGATATTGCTGCTCTGTTCAAACGGAAGAATAATGTTCACCCCTACGGATTTACCATTCTCACTTTTGGCTCCTTTGTTTCCTGCCTCCATAATACCGGGACCGCCCCCCGTAATTACTCCGTAACCGTGGCGTACGATTTTAGCGGCAATTTCTTCGGCCATTTTGTAGTACGGGTGGTTATCGGGCGTTCGGGCCGAACCAAAAATCGTTACGCAGGGACCGATCTTCGCTAGCTTCTCAAAGCCTTCCACAAACTCGGCCATAATTTTGAAGACCGCCCAGGAATCATTGGTTTTGATCTCGTTCCAGTCGCGGTTCATAAAGGCTTTTTTAATGCGCGATTCTTCTTCACCGCTAACAGTGCTTTCGGGTAGCTTTTTGGGGGTTCCGTTGTTGTCTGTTGTGTTCATGTGAGTTCTATTTTGTTATTATTGTACTAAGCGACTATCGCGCGGTGTTAGGGTGTTATAGTTCTTAGTGCTATTGTTCGTTAAGCCTAAAGGTGTTTTTTCGGGAGTGATAAGATATAATGATGATTCGGTACTTCTTGCTTTGTGTAGCCTACGCTTGGTTCGGATACGCCATTCTGCCTATTTTGAATATATTTAATTAAAGCTAATATGCTTTTACGAGTGTCATCTACAGACAGATGTATCTGTCTTAACTCGGGTTCAGGAAAATAGCTTAAACCTTCTAGTACGTACAATATACTTTTCACTTCTGCTACTGAACTTTGAGCTACATTTAAAAATTGAGAAAATTCTTTGGGGTGATAACGAGCAAAACCCTCAGCAATATTGTTCATGATAGATAAAGCTGCTCTTCTAAATTGTCTCTGAGTATCGTAGTACTTGCGGAGTTCTCCCTTTTGACTTAATCGGTAAACTAACCGTACTACCGAGCGAGCCGATTGCCAACACCGCAAATCCTCAAACCTCTCTACTTTCGCCATACCAAAACTATAACACCTTAACACTCCAGCACTAGAATATTTACTTCAACAAATCCACCAAAGCCGGGCGCAAATCTGTGTACTTAAACTCAAATCCTGCCTTCTCAATTTTGTCGCTCTTCACCCGGTTTCCTCCAGTTACCACTTGAGCCATTTCTCCCAGTAGCAATTTTAAGGCAAATGCGGGTATGTTCGGCAAAAATAGCGGCTTATTTAGTACATCGGCGGTCTTTTTGGTAAGTTCATGGTTCGTAGCTGGGTTCGGAGCTACTCCGTTGTATACACCTTGAATCTCACGCTGCTCTAAGGCAAAAATGAATAATCGGCAAAGGTCATCCAGGTGAACCCAACTCATGTACTGATTACCTCGCCCTAGTGGTGCCCCTACTCCAAATTTAATAGGTTGCATAATTTTGACCAGTGCTCCCCCCTTTTCACTAAGCACAATACCGATTCGAATTTTCACTACCCGAAGATTTAACGGATTTATTTTATCTACGGCTGCTTCCCACTGGTGCGTAACTTCTGCTGCAAATCCATCGCCTGAAGGGCTTTCTTCATCTACCCAAGTTTTGCCTGTATCAATACCGTAGTAGCCTACTGCCGAAGCCGATACAAAGGCTTTAATAGCATGGTTGTTTAGCTTAGCAATAGAATCTCGCAGCAGTTCAGTAGATTCAGTACGACTTTTCAGAATTAGTTCTTTGCGTTTATCAGTCCAGCGTTTGTCGGCGATACCCGCTCCCGCCAGATGAATGATATAATCTACTCCGATGAGGGCTTCGGGGTCTATCTCTTTTTTCTTGATATTCCACTGGTAGGTTTTCACTTTTTCATCGCCCGAAACTGAACGACTAAGGTGAGTAACGGTGTAGCCTTTTTCTTGTAGTAGTTGGGTAAGACGAGTGCCAACCAAGCCGGTTCCACCCGAGATAAGTACAGTAGCGTTCATAGTATTAATATTCTTTCCGGTTAAAGAACTTGCTATCGCTACTTCTGTTTAACCGCCCTGAAGGCTTTCGGGTAATATTTTAAGCCGACTATTGATTTTCTGTAACGCATGCATGAAGCCATCTTCATTGGCCAGAGAGACAAAAGTTCGGCGACTACCCTGGTAACGAATCAACTAAGTCTTCCAAGCCCATTGTAACCATATTGGTTAGATATTCCAACCACTAGGCAAGACTAAACCAGTCAGATGATTTTTACGTATAATAGTATAACAACTAAATAAAAAAGTATTACTACTAATAATCTTTTGATTTATGCATCTGTAATCTCTAGATCGAGAAAAGCATACGAGAGAATGCACAACCAATAAAGAACCTCAAATACTACTAGAATGAGCAAGCTATTTTCAAAAATGATAGACAAGTTTTATAGGATTGACCAGCTTATCCGTATGAAGGCAACCGGACAACCTCACGAATTGGCCAAGCGACTGAGGGTTTCACCCAGCACAGTTTACGAGTACATGGATATTATGCGGAGCGTGTTGTCAGCTCCCGTTAGATATTGTCACACTAGTCGCTCTTACGTATACGAGGAGGAAGGAAAGCTTTTTCTAGGTTTTAAGAAGAAACCATTACTAAACAAGCGAGCAGTGTAGAGACGGAGTTACCATGATGAAGATATCATGAGTGCGAAAATAGCCATGCTTAGCTTATTACTTTCACACTGATAGTCTTTATGAATAAGAGTACGGCTAGTCTTCTAGAAATGAGACCTTTCCCGTATCCATTGTCTACACAAGATAAAACTATCGCTTTGGGATACTGGGCATAAGTGCTTTTTCTCACTTGCTTAGAATGGTTCCGGGCAGTTAAATCATTGCTTATAAACCGTTGGTTTCCCTCTCGGAAGAGGCTAATTACTTCGTCAGGAATGAGTGCTGCTTGCTCTTCGGCGGTAAGCACCTCTTCTAGCGACGTATCTGATACTACCTCATCTGCTGGTTCTTTGGTCTGATTGCTTTGATTATTACAGGCAATAATACAGGTGGCGATACTAAAAAGAAGTATTGATTTAGTTACAGTCTTCATAGGTTCAGATTGACTATCGTGTGATAGAGGGATTTCGCTGATACTCTTTCAAGAGACTGTCAATTTCTTTGCAAAAGAGAATCTACCCTTGCGGATTTATCTTCAATCAGAGAGTCCAACTTATTCACTTTCTCCATTTCATAGTTAATTATAGAATCCAGTTGCTCTACTTTTTCTATTTCGTAATTGATGACAGAATCTAGTTTTTCAACTTTATCATCTAGTAGATTCCATTTCTCACTGGCCTGCTCTCTTATTTCACCACAGCTTGCAAGCACCACAATGCCACTTATAATAGATAATAGGTTCAATCGTGTTTTCATTATTTATTCGTGTTAGTTTAAAAAGTCGATTTACTTCAGGTTTTTCAACCGCTCGAGCTGATACTGAAGTACAATGATAATATCTACCACTCGGATTTTACCGGAGTGGCTTTGTCACCACCCAATCAGAAAAAATGTTGTTCTGGTGTATGCTGTTACTGATTTCAATACTAGCCTTTGAGCTGAGGGGAAAATGAATAAGTTTGGATGCGGTTGGTATCAAAAAATGCACTTTCTAGTTTCAATCTCACGCAAGCGGTTTAAATTAGACCAAGCAAGCCAATAGCCTATGCCACTTCATTCATCTATTACTGATCAACACCCTATTTTTTTGAGCTTCTACGGCGATGATTTCACCGGATCTACCGATGTGATGGAAGCTCTAGCACTCAACGGCATTCCTACGGCCCTATTTCTAGCTCCACCCAGTCCCGAAGAAATTGAGAAATTCTACCTGAAAAATACCGTAAGTGGCTCTGAAAGAAAACTGGCAGCCGTAGGTGTAGCGGGCATTAGCCGTAGTCTTTCCCCAGCAGAAATGGATGATTATCTTCCGCCTATTTTTGAGCAACTTAGCCAGATCGATAGTGCGTTTTTTCACTATAAAATCTGCTCTACTTTTGACTCATCTCCCCAGGTGGGCAGCATTGGGCACGCTACTGATTTAGCCTATCCTTATTTTTCTTCGGACTACATTCCGCTACTAGTTGGTGCTCCCTCGCTTAATCGCTTTTGTATCTTTGGAAATCTGTTCGCCCGGGTAGACGGAGCAACCTATCGGCTCGACCGTCACCCAACCATGTCGCGCCATCCGGTAACACCCATGCACGAAAGTGATTTACGCCAGCACCTAGCCAAGCAAACTAATCGCCCGGTACAATTGATGGATTTATTTACACTAGAATCCGATGAAGCTACTCAACAAGACAAATTAAATGAACTAACGAAGCAGTCGGGCGATTATCTGCTTTTTGATACCTATAACGAAGAACATTTATTAGCCGTAGGGCAAATTCTATGGAATAAGCGAGCTAAATGTCGGCAATTGCTTGTAGGGGCTTCAGGCACGGAATACGCTATTTGCAACTACTTACAGCAGCAGGGGTTGCTAGAAAAACCTTCGCCACCTAGTTCACCTGGAAAAGCTGAACCGGTTATTGTGATGGCGGGTAGTTGCTCTCCTACTACCGCCGAGCAACTAAGGTGGATTATTCAGCAAGGGTTCGCTGATATCCGAATTCGGAGTGAAAAATTAGTTCACCCGGATAAACGTGATGCTGAGATACAGCGAGTAGAAACGCTAGCGTTAGAAGCATTAGGCAGAAAACAGCCCGTTGCTATGTATACCGCTCTAGGTCCCGACGATCGGAGTATTGCTACTACCAACCAGCGGAAGCAAATACTTGGATTAGATAAAACGCCTACTAGTGCCTTACTAGCTGGGGCACAGGGGAAGATACTAAAATCATTATTAGAAAAAACCTCAGTAAAACGAGTAGTAAGTGCCGGAGGGGACACCTCGGGCTACATTGCCCAGGAACTAGGAATTTACGCTCTGGAAACACTCATGCCGATTGCCCCCGGAGTGCCACTGTGCACCGCTCACGCTCACGATGCTCGTTTCGATGGACTACAAATTGCCATGAAAGGAGGACAAAACGGAAAAACCGATTACTTTGCTTCTATTGTACAAGGTAGTGCTTAGTATTTTAGTGTTATTGTATTAAGTAGTCAGTTCATGCCACTTATAAGGTCTACAACACACTACACCAAACACTGTAACACCGAAACACCGAAACACTATCGTACTGTAACACCAAAGAACCATAACACCCTAAAACTATTTAATTATGAAAAATGTCGTTTTAGTCGGAGCAGGAGGAAAGATGGGGATGCGAACTACCGCTAACCTGAAGGGAAATGCAAATTATGAAGTTTTTTACTTGGAAGTAAGCGAGGTGGGTATTGCTCGTTTGCAGGAAAAAGGCGTTCACGTTTCTCAGCCTGAAGATGTACTACCTGAAGCTGACATCGTGATTCTGGCGGTGCCCGATGTAGCGATTAAGAGCGTAGCCTCGAGTATCGTTCCTCAGATGAAGTCGGGGGCAATGGCGGTTACGCTAGACCCGGCTGCCCCTTGCGCCGGACATTTGCCTGAGCGTGAAGATGTAACCTATTTTGCGGCTCACCCCTCCCACCCTTCAGTATTTAACTGGGAACCCAATGAAGAAGCTCACTACGACTATTTTGGTGGAATTGCGGCCAAGCAAACCATTGTGTGCGCTTTGATTCAGGGACCGGAGGAAGATTATGCCGTTGGCGAAGCATTGGCTAAGGAAATGTACAAGCCCGTGACCAAATCCCATCGTGTTACTATTGAGCAAATGGGCATTCTGGAACCGGCTTTATCCGAAACCTTCGGGGCTGCTGTGGTTACCGTGATGAAAGAAGCCGTAGATACGGTAGTGGCGAAAGGTGTACCGAAGGAAGCCGCTTATGATTTCTTCTTGGGTCACATCAATATCGAGTTGGCACTGCTATTTGATCAATTACCCGGTGGGGTATTCTCCGATGCTGCTCAGAAAGCTATCATCTACGGAATTCCGCGCATTTTTAAAGATGATTGGAAAGATGTATTTGAGTGGGAAAATGTAATGGATCAGATCAAGGCGATTACCTAGATACTTCGGAAGTTTACCTTCACCAGCCGCCCGATCATCGGTAGACAATTGCCCAGGAGCTATTGCATCTGATTAAATCCAATGCCGAAACTGCTCGTCTGCCTAGTTAATCACCCGCTCAACTTCGGAAAGCTGAGAGGGCTTCTCGTTCTTACGAAGAAGTTGTTCAGAAATACGAAGAGAACCTTGGTTGAACAAAGTGAGTACCGGGGTCTCTTACATATAAGAAAAGAGACCCCGGAATTTGCGCTGCTCATCCGGGGATAATTTAGTTGTTAACTTACCTGTTCGGACCAATAGGTGGAACAGGCTCGCCTTCTACCCAGGGGGCACCCGCTTCCATCAGAGCTTTGGCTATTTCAGACATCTCGTTCTGGGTAGACTCCAGTTCGGTATGAATCTCCTGAACCTGATTTTTCACAATAGCTAGTGTTTTTTGGTGGGTTTCGGTAGGGCCGTAAGTAGAGTGGCCGATGCCAATTTCTAGTGAGAACAGCCGCTGCCCTACGGTTGGTTTGGTCTTCTCACCTACCGCGAGCTTAGCAGGATTGCCACTTAGCGTTTCTTCCATTCCCAATAGGTTCTGCTTTACTTTGTATAATCGCTGATCTAGCGCCCCGGGAACTACCGGAGCTTGGGCTAAAGCGGTTTGCATTCGGTCAGCTTTGGTTAAAGCGTTATTTAACGAAACTTCTAGAGCGGTAGCCGAACGTAAAGCATCCTCATAAGATCGCCAGAACTGAGCCGTCTCCTGAGCCGTAGCTCCTTCCAATGCTCCGTCGCGCAGTGGTACTACTTCAAAGCTGACTGACTCAGAGAGCTTGGTTACCTCACCATCTACCTGCTTGTACAGCGTAGCGGTATAAGTGCCAGGTGTGACCATAAAACCCTGCGGAAGTTCATCCTCAGCAGGTTCTTTGTCTAAATGAATAGGATAGGGTGATGGATAGCGTAAATCCCAGGCAATGCGATGAAAACCACTTTCGGTAGAACCATCTACTCGGCGGATGGCGTTACCCTGATTGTCTTTAACTGCAATCCAGATTTTCGGCTCCGCCTGAGTCATTTCGGTAGCTAATTTATCCCAACCGGGGAAAGGTACATTTTGATTCTGGGCGGTCAAGGTTTCTTCCTGCTTCATGCGCTGCTCTTCCTGAGTCGTCAGCCCGTCTTTCAGGTAGTAAGTAAAAACAGCACCAAAGGGAGGATTGGGTGCTACGAAATGAGAAGCACCCTGCGAACCTTTTTCATCGTCAAAACTTAAATGCGAGCGAGGCACGTACCAATCAGCATCTTGAGGTTCGAATAATGTAGCTTCGGCTAGTAGTTGCTCTTCGGATAAGTTTCGTAATGCACTGTAATCATCCAAAATGAAGATTCCACGACCGAAAGAAGCTACCACCAGGTCATCTTCCCGCTTCTGAATCGCCAAATCGCGGAAAGAAATAGTAGGCAAGCCTCCGGTCAGTTCTGTCCACTGCGCCCCACTATCATTAGTGAAGTAAATTCCGAATTCCGTCGCCAGAAACATGAGGTTTTTATCTACGTGATCTTGCACAATACGCCATAGCAGCGTGCGGTCAGGAAGGTCACTGGCCATCGGCTGCCAGGTACGTCCTCGGTCAGTACTCTTCACCAAATACGGTTGAAAATCGCCGTATTTATGATTATCCAGTACTATGTAAACGGTATTAGCATCGTGTAAGTCAGCTTTAATATCGTTTACAAAAGCAGTGGCCGGAACGCTGGGCATACTGCCTACGTCAATCTTGCGCCAGTTGGCACCTCCATCTTCGGTTACCTGCACAATACCATCGTCGGTTCCGGCGTAGATCAACCCTTCCTGCTGCGGTGATTCCGCTAAAGAAGTGATGGTATTATAGTTAGACATAGCACCCACATCCCAGGCTCCATCGTAGCTTTGCACTCGTTCCATAATCGGTAATGTAAAGCGATCTTGATTTTTGGTTAGATCACCGGAAATAGCCGTCCAGGCATCGCCCCGGTTATCAGACTGCCAGACCCGCTGAGAAGCAAAATAAATTTTAGTTGGGTTGTGCGGGCTTACCAGAATAGGTGAGTCCCAGTTGAAGCGTTCGTAGTCTTCGTCGGCATCGGGCTGAGGTTGAATATCTACTACTTCACCGGTAGTCATATCAATGCGCGATAGTGTTCCTTCTTGCCGTTCCGCGTACACAATGTCAGGGTTACCGGGTTCGGTAGCAGGTTGGTGCCCGTCCCAATTGAGTACCACTCGCCAGTCCGAATTCTGAATGCCGTGTACGTTGTCGGTTTGAGATGGTCCGCCTTGCGTACTGTTGTCCTGCGTACCGCCGTAGATATTGTAAAATGGTTCCGCATCGTCCAACGCAATTTTGTAGTACTGCGTAACTGGTAAATTTTCCATAAATCGCCAGTTGGCTCCCAGATCAAAACTTTCGTATAGTCCACCGTCGGTACCGACTAATAAGTATTCCGGATCATCTTCTCGAAAGGCAACGGCGTGGTTATCACCGTGCTTGTGGGCATTGTTCAGTCGCTTAAAGGTCTTTCCGCCGTCTTCTGAGTATTGCATGTGAGAATCAACCAAGTAGAGTCGTTCAAATTGATGAGGCGAAGCGTACAATTCTTGGTAGTAATGAGGCCCAGTAGCCCCAGCTACGGCATCAGATCGTTTTTCCCAGGTGCCACCTCGATCAGCCGAACGATACACGCCCCCGGTACGACGGTCTAATTCAATTGCCGCATACACAATATCGGGCTGCTGAGGTGAGATTGCTAAACCAATTTTACCCATATTACCTTCAGGTAAGCCGGTAGTTAGTTCTTCCCAAGTTTCCCCACCATCCTGACTGCGGTGAATACCCGAACCCGGACCACCACCCAGGTAATTGGCTACGTTCCGGTGGCGCTGCCAGGTAGCGGCGTACATCCAATCGGGGTTACGCGGATCAACCATAATATCGGTTACACCAATCCACTCATCGTCACCCAGGGTTTTATTCCAGTTTTTACCGCCATCGGTAGATTTGTAGAGCCCTCGCTCGCCACCTTTGTTCCAGAGCGGTCCCTGAGCTGCTACCCAGATTACATCCGAGTTTTCAGGGTGAACAATGATTTTAGAGATGTGCTCTGACGCTTGTAGCCCCATATTCTTCCAGGTCTGACCACCGTCGGCACTACGATAAATTCCATCGCCGTAACCTACGTGACGGCCTCCCACATTCTCGCCAGTCCCTACCCAAACAACGTGCGGGTTCATTGGATCAACGGTTACACAGCCGATGGAGTAAGAGCTCTGATCGTCAAAAATAGGCTTAAAAGTGACCCCAGCGTTAGTCGTTTTCCAGACACCTCCCGAGCCAACAGCCACATACCAGGTGTTCTGATCTTCGGGGTGAATGGCTACATCGGCGATTCGCCCCGACATAAAACCCGGACCAAGACTGCGGAATGCAAGTCCGGCAAAAGTAGAATCAGCCATCGTACTGGATGGGCTGTTTTCGCTACTGCGGTTTCTTCTTTGAGCGTAATTATCGTAGATAATCACCAGCAATAGTCCGATTGCTAGAAGGGAAGGGAAAAATCTTTTCATAACAAGGTTTGTAGTGTTTGTGAAAATTATATCAGGATCAACTGAGTTTTGCGAGCCTGATCAGGATAAGGCTATTTTGATTACGGAAGGTCAGTGTAACAAGAAATGGTAACTATGAATTTGTATTACATTTACTTTTGAGTAGTAATGTAAAGATAAGATATTATTCGGTTCTTAAAAGATATACCCAAACTCGCAATGACATTTAAAATGTATAATTATAGTTTGTTGAGCTAGCAGTTTCCAACCACTTTTTATCTTCTCCTTCTTCGTTAAGAGACTCTCTAATTATCGCTCAGTCGTTAATGTCTATCATTTGAATTTGTTATTTTCTTAAATCCTCCCAACCCCCTTTAAAAAAGAGGGAGACAGAAAACATGAATTTTATTCCTGATAAATTCGGGCTACGTAGCCACCGCCGGGTGCCATTTTTGCAGTAATCTGGTGATTTTTGGGTACTTCTGTAGATACTTTTCGGTAATCCTGAGCGGTTTTGTGGGCGTTGATGCCATCTTGAAAGACTTCTGCCTGATACTTTCCATCAGCTAGAAAAGATAAGTCTAGCGTTATTTCGCGGGCATCCCAGTCGGTTAAAACACCTAAGTACCATTCATCTCCGCTACGACGGGCAATGGCTACGTAGTCACCTACTTTTCCATCCAATACTATGGTTTCGTCCCAGATAGTAGGTACCGTGGCAATAAAATCAGTGCATTCCGATTCTTCTTCGTAGGCAGTAGGGTCGTCGCAGAGCATGTTGAAGGGGGACTCAAAAATTACGTACTGAGCCAACTGCCGGCAGCGGGTACCTTGGCTCATGGGTTCGGTAAACGCCGGATAGTAATTTTCTTTAATGGCATTACGCATGGCTCCCTGAGTGTAGTCCATTGAGCCAGCGACCATGCGAATGAAGGGAATTTCTACATCGTAGGTTACTTGGTCTACATCGGGAGTGTCCCACTTCATTTGCTCCAGTCCGTGTACTCCTTCAAAGTTGAGCACATTGGGATAGGTTCGATTCAAGCCAGTGGGTTTGTACGCTCCGTGAAAATCCAGAAAGAGTTGGTGCTTGGCAGCTAACTCAGCAGCCCGGTAGTAAAAATTCACCGCTTCTTGGTCGTCCCGATCCATAAAGTCTACCTTGAAACCCTTTACTCCCATATTAGAATAGTGTTTACAGACATTTTCCATATCGCGCTCAAAAGCGTGGTAACCAGCCCACAGTACAATATCTACTCCTTTCTGCTGGCCGTAGTTTACCAATTCGGGCAGATCGATTTCGGGAATAACTTGCATTAGGTCGGCCTCGCTATTGACGGACCAGCCTTCATCCAGAATAACGTACTCAATGCCCTGCTCGGCAGCAAAATCAATGTAGTACTTGTAGGTTTCATTATTAATTCCTGCTTCAAAGTCTACTCCGTACAGGTTCCAGGCATTCCACCAGTCCCAGGCCACTTTGCCAGGCTTGATCCAAGAAATATCCTCTACCCGCGAGGGTGAAGCCAATAAATACACCAGATCACTATCGGCCAGTTGCTTATCTTCCTCTGAGATCACCATCACCCGCCAGGGAAAAGCGCGACGACCTGGTACGCGGGCGATATAGTCTTTCCGTTCGGTTACGCGCATCTGCAAGTTATTATGCCCACCCTGTTCTTCTCGTTTAGGATAAGCAGCGAATACGGCATCTAGTGACTTTTCTTCGCCACCGGAGTTGAGGTACATACCCGGATAGTCTTCCAAATCGGACTCGGTGATGCACACCTTTTTTCCATTGCCCACATCTACTAGCGCCGGAAGAATAATCAGTCGCTTATCGTCCAATTGGGAGATGAGGGCTTTGTCGTAGGTATTCTCGAAGGAACTCTCAAACTGCGGTTCGTAGCTGGTATGGTCATCTACGTTGGCATAGGGTGCCCAGACCGGGGCGTCTTGAGCGAAGTTAAAAGCTGCATTTTCATTCATCACCGTCAGGCTGTCTCGGCGGTCGGTCGCAAAGCGGTAGGCCACTCCTTCATTGTACGCCCGGAAGATAAGGTGGTAGTTACCTCGAAAGTTCAATCGTAACTCGTTGTAGTGGTCGCGAATCTCGCTACGCTTATAAAATGGTGATTCAATAGTTTGATCTACCTCGTCAGTCTTTTTGTTTCTCAAGTGGGAATTAGCTCCTAGCGTTTCATCATTTGCCAGCTCCATAGAAATTGGGGAAGGCGCAATTATCGGATCGGACTCATGGTTTACTGCAAAAGTAATCTGATTGTTAAGGGTAATTTCTACCTGAATTTTTCCATCTGGCGAAGTAACGGTATGAGTAGATTGGGCTAGTGCTTGACTTGTAAAAAGCACAGCTACCGCTAACGAGAATAGCCTAGTTAATAGTAGTTTCATAGGGAAAGGTTAAGTACGCTGAGCAAGATACTTCCCTTTCCTAAAGATGTGAAATCAGGGCAGGTAAATATAAATTTGATACTAAAATTATAGCCAACTTAAAGAGTGTAAACGACATTACTGCCAGCCACCACCCAAGGATTGATAGAGAGAGGTAAGGGCAAGGAATATCTCTTTACGAGTGTTAATCATGCCCAGTTCAGCTTCTAACACCCGTTCCTGGGCGGTAATTACTTCTAGGTAGGTAGCGTAACCGGCAGCAAATAAGTCACTAGAGGTGCTTACAGCAGCGAGTAACACATCGGCTTCTTGCTGTCGCAGCTCGTAGGCTTGCCGGAAATTTTCTACTCGTTGCAGGCTGGTTAGCACTTCCTGATAACCGCTAAGAATAGATTGTTGGTAGTCGTAAAACGACTGCCAGTTTTGAGCAACCATTTGCGCGTATTCGGCCTCAAGCCGATTTTGCTGAAAGATTGGTGCAGTGATTCCATTGAGCAAACCTAGTACTAGCGACTCTGGGGTGGTAAATAGTGACGGAAGGTTATCCGATTGAAATCCCATGTAGGGAGTGAAAGTAAGTGAGGGAAGAAAGGCTGCTTTGGCGGCGGCTACATCAGCTTTGGCCGCGATCAAGACCAGCTCAGCCTGTTGTACATCGGGACGGCGACGGAGTAGGTCGGATGGTACTCCCGCATCTATAAATTCCGGTAGTTGTTGAGCAGCTAAGGAATCGCCTCGCTCAATTGGTTGAGGGTAGCGTCCCAATAGTAAATTAAGTTGGTTTTCAACTTCTACCATTCGCTGCCGCCGTTCGTACTCTAAACTACGGGTACGTAACAGTTGCGCTTGAAATTGTTGAACCGCCAACTCTGTAGCCCGTCCCCCAATCTTCTGAATTTGAATTACTTCCTGCCCCACTTCCTGTAATTCAATGTTTCGTCGGATAGCATTTAGTTCGTAATCCAACCCGAGCAATTCGTAGTACAAGCGAGCTACTTCGGCAACTATAGAAGTTGTTACTAGATGCACTCCTCGTTCGGTGGCTAGGAAGCGGGCATAAGATGCCTCTCGCTTACTTCTAAGTTTTCCCCAGAGGTCAGCCTCCCAGGTGCTTTGCAGGCCAACAAACCACTGAGCTGTTTGCGCGTCTACATTATCATCACCATTAATTGTACCCCGAAGGGCATTGTTGCGAATGTTTCCCGAACGTAAGCGATAACGACCGTCTAACGAAGGGAGCAAGGCACCCCGGCGTATGTCGTAGTTGGCCCGAGCAATTTCAATGCGCTGTACTGCTGAGAGTAAATTTAGGTTACGATTAATTCCGGTATCGATGAGTGCTACTAGCTTAGGGTCAGCAAAGAAATCTCGCCAGACTATATCGCCAATACTCACCGAGTCGCCTTCGCCTTCAAAGGCAGTAGGCATGAGAGCCAATGCAGGAATTTGAGGTTCAGTAATTTTACAACTAGCTACTAAAGTTAAAAGGCATATTACACAAACAGAGTGATACAGTAATGATCTAAAAGGCATAAAATTTTAATTGCTGGATAGAGTCATATCCATCTCAGGCTCAGGCTGAGATTTAGACTCCGGTTGGTGAGTTTTCTCTTTCTTCTTGTCAGAAATAAATGAAGCAAACAGTACGTAGAGACCGGGGATAATAAATACGCCAAAAATTGTACCGATCAGCATACCTCCGGCCGCAGCGGTACCAATAGAGCGGTTGCCTAATGCACCGGCACCTGTAGCCAAACAGAGCGGAATCAGACCACAGATAAAGGCAAATGAGGTCATCAGAATGGGGCGTAAACGCGCTACAGAACCTTCTACGGCGGCTCGTAGTACTGAGTATCCGGCATCACGACGCTGGATAGCAAATTCAATAATTAGAATAGCATTTTTGCCCAGCAGGCCGATTAGCATAATAAGGGCTACTTGAGCGTAGATATTGTTTTGCAAGTCAAGCAAATAGAGCGAAATAAATGCTCCGAAAACACCCAGAGGCAATGATAAGATCACGGGTAGCGGTAGCAAAAAGCTCTCGTACTGAGCTGCTAGTAGCAGGTAGACAAAGAGTAAACAAATGGCAAAGATATACAGTGATTGATCGCCAGCTCCTACTTCCTCCCGGGTCATGCCGTACCAGTCGTGCACATAACCCCTGGGTAGTTCTTCAGCGGCTATCCGATTAATAGCGGCAACCACATCGCCGCTACTGTAGCCGGGTGCAGCCCCGCCCTTTACGGTAGCTGAAGTATACATGTTGAAGCGAGTAAGTTGCTCGGGCCCGTACACTCTTTCCATAGAAATGAATGTAGAGTAGGGTACCATCTCCCCCTTATTATTCTTGATGTTGAGCTTCAGTAAGTCCTCCGGCTTAGTTCGGTATTCGGGTGAAGCCTGAATCATCACATCATACATTTGCCCGAAGCGCACAAAGTCCGAAACATAGATTCCACCAATAAGTGTCTGCATGGTTCGCATGGCTCGGTCAATGGTAATTCCTTTCTTGGCAGCCATATCCTGATCTACTCGCACCAGATACTGAGGAAAGTTAGGGTCAAAATCAGTATAGGCATTCGCAATTTCTGGGGCAGCAATTAGTTTATCAATGAAGCTTAGCGTGACCTGCTCCATACGGGGTAAGTTTCCCCCACCCGTGCGGTCCAGTACCTTCATCTGAAATCCGCTGGAGTTACCAAAGCCCGGTACCGTAGGTGGAAGAAAGAAATCAACCTTGGCATCGGTGATGAATTTGGTTTTTTCTTCTAGTTGCGCTACTATTTCCTGAATGGTTTCTTCCCGCTCTTCCCAAGATTTTAGGTTGACCATTCCCATTCCGTAGGAAGCTCCCGATAGGCCGTTGGTGAGACTGTAGCCAGCCAGCGTAGATACAGAACTTATGGCACTGATGCTGTTAGCGGTGTGCTGTACATCTTCCAGCACGGTTTTCGTACGTTCTACGGTAGCTCCGGCTGGGGTGGTTACGTTTACGTAGATCATACTCTGATCTTCAGTCGGAATGAAACCCGTAGGTAGTACTTTACTCACTCCCCAGGTAGCAGCAAAAAAGCCGAGCATCACCACTACAGTAATCATCCGTCGTCCGGCCAGAAAAGTTATACTGTTTCGGTAGCCATTGGCAAAGGAGTTGTAGCCCTTATTAAACTTTCGGAAAAACCACTGTATTGGCCCCTTCTTCACCTTGCCATGATTATTTCTGAGCATAATTGCACAGAGTGCCGGGGTTAGGGTGACTGCATTGATACCGGAAATTACGATAGCAATAGCCAGTGTAAGTGAAAACTGACGATAGAAAATACCTACTGGTCCCGACATAAAAGCAACTGGCACAAACACTGCCGACATTACGAGTGTAATGGAAATGATAGCCCCACTAATTTCTTTCATAGCCGCGAAGGTAGCTTCGCGCGGCCCCATATCTTCCTCCTCCATTTTAGCGTGAACCGCCTCTACCACCACAATAGCATTATCCACCACAATACCGATAGCCAGCACTAGGGCGAACAGTGTTAGCAGATTAATAGAGAAGCCTAGCTGTTCAATAAAGAAAAGTGTTCCGATTAGTGCTACTGGCACAGCCAGAGCTGGAATTAGCGTAGAGCGAAAATCTTGAAGGAAGATAAACACCACTAAGAATACCAGAATAAATGCTTCTACCAGCGTACGAACTACCTCGTTAATGGATGCATCCAGGAAGCGAGATACGTCGTAGGTAATTTTATACTTCATCCCTGGCGGGAATGTGCTACCCTCAAGGCTGGCTAGCTTGTCTTTTACCAATTGAATAACCTCGCGCGCGTTAGAACCCGGCTGCTGAATAATCATAATAGAGGCGGAGGGCTGACCATCGGTACGAGCAATTCTGCCGTAATTTAGATTTCCGAGCTCTACATCGGCTACATCTTTCAGACGCAGAATGGAACCATCGTCTCCCGCGCGGATTACAAGTTGCTCATACTGCTTAGGTTCTGAGAACTTTCCGGTATAGCGCAGTACGTACTGGAGCACTTGCGGAGCTTTATCATTACTAATTCCAGTGAGGCCGGGGGCTGCTTCAATATTTTGGCTCTGAATAGCGGTAACAATTTCTTCGGTAGATACTTCGTAGGCCGTCATCCGGTCAGGTTTCAGCCAGATACGCATGGAGTAATCCTTCGTACTCATAATCTCGGCAAAGCCTACTCCTTCTACCCGCCTTAGCTCTTGCAGTACATTCAGGTCGGCAAAGTTGTAGATAAACTTTTCATCTAGCGTCTCATCATCACTCAAAATATTGATGTACATTAGGAGGCCTTCTACTGACTTCTCGGTAGTAACTCCAGCTTTGATTACATCATCGGGCAAGTCGTTTACCACAGTAGATACCCGATTTTGTACCTCTACGGCGGCCAAGTCAGGATCAATACCTTCCTCAAAGAATATTTTAACGATGTTGGTGCCTCGATTACTGGAAACGGAGGTCATATAGGTCATGCCCGGCACTCCATTAATTACTTTCTCTAGCGGAGTAGCCACGGTGTTGGAAACCACTTCAGCATTGGCTCCCCGAAACTTAGCCCGTACCTTCACTGAAGGTGGCGCAATTTCAGGAAAAAGTTCAACCGGTAGGGTGAAAAATGAGAGAGCTCCCAATAAGGTAATGAACAGAGAGATAACCAGTGAGAGTACCGGCCGACGAATGAAGATGTTGAACATATGATAGAGTACCTAGTGTTTTGGTGTTAGAGTGTTATTGCGCTAGGTGAGTGTTACAGTATGATTTTCTAAACTAGCATATAGGTTACTATAACACCTTAGTATACAAACACTATAACACTTTTGAATTATAATACTTCTGCTTCTTGTCGGGTCATGGCAATAATGCTATCCAGCCCAACGTGCTGGGGTTCAATTTGCATGCCCTCCTGTAAATTTTGAATGCCTTCAAACACAATCCGGTCACCCGGCTTCAACCCTGATTCCACAATGTAGTAGTGAGAAAACCGCGTCTTAGGAACGAAGTTTTTCATTTTTACCTGATTGAGTGAATCTACTAAAAACACGTAATTTTTATCCTGAATCTCGAAGACTGATTTTTGCGGAACGATTACTGCATTTTCAATGGTGCTGGAAAGACTAATACGTCCGGTAGCTCGGTGCTTCAGAATTTTTTCAGGATTAGGGAAGCGCGCCCGGAACGCAATAGAACCTGTGCTGGCTTTAAACTCTCCTTCCATTGTTTCTATTTTTCCCATGTGCGGATAGGGTGATCCGTCGGCCAAAATGAGATGTACTTCGTTAGAGTTAGCTTCAGCATTACCGCGCATTTTCATATACTGGAGGTACTCACTCTCCGATACGTAAAAGTAAGCAAACACATTACTAATATCTGATGCCGTAGTGAGCAGTGTGCCGTGTTCGATTAAGCTCCCCGTTTTGAGTGGTATGCGGTCAATAATGCCGTCGAAGGGTGCCCGAATACTGGTGTAGGATACTCGCATGGTAGCGTTAGTTTCGGCTGAGCGAGCCTCGGCAATACGCGCATTTACGGCTTCTAGCCGAGCCTGAGCCACATCAAGTTCGGTTTTAGAGATTACATTTTTATCAACTAACACACGTAGCCGATCAACTTCTAGCTCTACGGCTTTGGCTTCAGCAATGGTATTTTGCATGTTCGCCTTCGCCTTCGCCAGCTCAGCTTTGTACTCTTCATCATTAATTTTAAAAAGTAATTGCCCTTTCTTCACCTCTTGCCCTTCATCTACGTAGATTCTTTCTAAAAATCCGGGAACTCGCGCTCGTAGCTCAACATTCTGAATAGCTTGGATATCAGCTACGTACTCCCGATGTAGCGTAGTATCTCGCATCAAAATTTGGGTGACAGGCAGATTTTGAATCTCTTCAGTCGTGATGATTTGAGCTTTTTCGGTACAGCTAGTAGAAGCTAGCGCAACTGATACTACCGCAATTAGCAGACCCTGGATGGATTTTCTCATAAAACGGAAAAATAAGATTAAGTGCATGATATTTTTGCGGATAAACTCTACTAAGAATAAAACTTAAAAATATATTAACTATTGTGTGTTTATTTACATTTTTGGTATGTCTTAAATAATGTGCGTTAGTCATGCTATTGAAACAGATAGCACAGAGTAACCTGTAAATTGTACACCAGCATTTACGAAAATCGTCTGCTGAAAATGGAGGGAGGAGTTGAAAAAGCTCATTCCCTTACTTGAATGTGGGTTAGCGACAGTCCCACTTTATTATAACAACGTTGTAGAAGCTGAAATTAATTCCAGTAGATGGTACTATTTCTGTACTTTTTCCAGAAAAGAAGCACGCTCATTCAATAAACATGAATAATCACACCACTAAATTATTTTTCTCCTAATTTAGTACTATTTCTTTAAAAAATAAAATAAAATTGTGCAATTAAAAATACTCTTAAGTCTTACATTTATAAATGTAGCTAAAAAACAGACAATTAGAGTCATTAACAATCAACTAATTTCTGGATAATGGCGTTACTCAAATCCTCTCAATTTATATATTCTTCTTTCTTCACTAGTGTGAAATACTTTTCGTCGGAGATGATGTATCCCTGATCGTAGCAGAAGTAGTAGGTAGTGCCACTTTTAGTTTGGTAGATATTGGTATAGTAATTAAAATTGAATCCTTTTCGAGCTAGCACATCGCGACGAACCCGGGCTTTTCCGTTAGGATTAAGTTCAGCCAGAATCCGACGATTTTTCCGCAACGCATTGTTAATATTTCGCATCAGTTTGTTGGCATCGCTATTTTGGCGATTGTGGTAGCTATTCCGGCACTGGTCGGTGCAAAATTTCTGATCCATTCGGCCTCGTAATAGAGTTTCACACTCTAGGCAGTGTCTTTCTTCGGTACTCATATCAACGCTGGTTTTACGTACTTTTGCAGTAGTTGGCTTATCGGTTTGGCATGGGTAACAATCATAAAATGTCCGCCCCTCTTTACGGGCACATAATTGTGCAAGTGCCTTACTGGGAAAATACGGTCGTGGGTGCCGTGCAAATGAATTACTGGTCGTTCGACCGAACTGCCTTTCCAAAGCATAATCGCTTCAATGGCCCACTCAGCGAAGGTGTCATCAGTTTCATCAATAGTAACTTTAAGCAACGCCCGGTGACGATCCGATAGCGCGCTGAACCAGTAAGGAGCTACTTTACTAAACACTGGCTTTACCCAGCGGAAGGGAAACAAGCGATAGAGACGCGTACTCCGAATAAAGCGTAATACCGGACTTAGCTCCTCAGGTTGCTTCACACTAGAAATCAAAATCAGTCGTTCGCAGTGGATCATACTGGCTAATTCTTGAGCTACAATACCACCAAATGATAAACCAATTAACGTGACGGGCTGAGTGGTATCAATTTGATCTAATAAACGAGTAGTATACTCTTTGAGTGTTTCTCTTTTCTGAGGAGGTATCCAACGGATAAATCGCTTCTCTACATTCGGCAGCTTAATATACCGGAATGCCTGCTCGTCGGCTCCTAGTCCACTAATGAAATATACGATCATATTAGCTTCTTGTGGCTACGTAAAGCGTGCTTACTTCTTGTCAATGGTTCTTCTGGCTCGCTTTATAATTTTCTGCGTTGCCTGAGTAGGCGATTCTGCCTTCCATCGGTCGCAAAGCTGGGCGACAAATGCGGGCCTCGATTTACTGGCATCGTTCAGCCAATTGCCTACGCTATCTTGCACATACTTAGCCGGGTCAGATTTTAATGGTTCCAGAATCGGTAATCCTTGCTTGTGGTTTTCTTTTAAGCTCTCAATATGCTTGCACCAAACTCCCCGAGGACGAGTTGCTTCCGAAGTAAACCTTCTCACATTTTCGTCTCCACTACTCGTCCAACCACTCAGCACTTGGATAGATTTCGCTAACTCCTGGTCTACAAAAGGCCGAGCTGCTATCCACACCACTTCTCTCACCCCAAAGTGCTTATCAGCCACCAGCGGTTTTATTCGCTTGAGTTTTTCTTCTATCGAGTAAGCATTGTTCAGCGTGATTAAGTAGGGAGCGTAACAGCGCACGGTGTCGGATGGGTGCTGCAATAAATTTTGGAAGATCACTTCGGTCTGATTGGTCTTAGCAGATACCTCGTATACCTCTTCCCCAACTAGTTTCACCGAATTCATGGTAGAGGGCTTTTTCTGACGAGCTAATTTTTCTTGTAACGGTTGCACCATTTCTTCCAGTCCTATCGAGGGAAATGTTTCAGTAATAAGCGCAACTTGGTCAATCGCTAGCCATTCCGTCAGGTTCGCGGTTTCTATTTCACCTTTATTCAGTAGCTCTAACACCTCATCAGGAATGTCATCTACCTTTCTAGCTCCTTTTCGGTTTGGGATTTCTGGGTTCATTTAGTATGGAATGGGGCTCGGAAAGGTACTGCTAATCTTTAGTGATTGTATTTTTCCTCTATTAATCAACAAACATCTCTCGAATGACTTCTTTTACTTTGGCGATCTCAGCATCACTCAGCTTACCTACGGCTCGAGTGATGCTGCTTTTGTCTATAGTTCGTATCTGATCAATCACTACCCAGTTTGGCTTATTTCGGATAGTTACCTCCACCCGGGTTGGGTAAGCTTTAGATTGAGGAGTAATAGGAGCAATCGTTATTGTTTTTAAATGCTTATTCATTTCATCGGGTGAAATGATGACACAAGGTCGTGTCTTCTTAATTTCACTGCCAACAGTAGGATCCAGATTGACAATAGCGATACGATATTGCTCAAACTTCATTAATCCCAGATATCGTCTTCAAACATATCGTCAATGAGCAGTTCGTCATCCCCCGCTTCATGCATTTCCTGAAAAGCTGCTTCCCAATTCTGCCGAGGTTTTTGAACAGGCCTAATTACAATGTGATCATCCTTTAACTCTAATTCCACTTTATCCTGAAACTGATACTTTTCCAAAATCAATTTATTGAGCCGCAAGCCCCTCGAGTTGCCTATTTTTATGATAGAAGTTTCCATGATATTTCCCTCTTTTGTAGTTACAACGTAATTACTTTTATCCAGGTTTCTGCATAGTTTTGTAGTAATGTTTATCTTTTCCTTTTTTCAAATCCCTCTAAGACCTAATTTATCCGTCTGCTTCTCAACCCCATATTTTCTAAATTATTAACGAAGTCTACAAATCTCTCCTCAAATTCATGCTGCTATTTTCATCACTAATCCAAATTTCCCAAAGATCGCTAGAACCACCGAATAACTCATTTGTTAAAAGCCTTTAAACTTTTTATCATCTCTGTTAATTGTGACAGAAAGAATATTGGTCAAGGTTTGATTGAAGCTATCAAAACCCGTTTTAAACGGAGTTTCCTTTAGCCTGGACACGCTTTCCTCAAGAATGCGTACTTTCTAATCCAAGAAATCAAATTCAGTATTGTTTGGTCTGTATAAATTTACTTCTCGCGTCGTATAATTGATAAATCTACCCAATTTCTTATCCATTTACAAACGGTTACAAACATTTACATACGAAAGTAAACGGGTAACTCCCGACTGTTGCGCTCACCTCGCCGTTACTTTGCTGACATCAATTCAATGTTCAACGCAAAATATTACGAGTTATGAACGCACTTAAAAATCACGTACAACTTATTGGTAACTTAGGTCAAGATCCTGAAATTAAAGAACTAGAAAGTGGTAAGAAATTAGCTAAATTCTCTATTGCCACTACTGAATCGTACAAAAATAAAAATGGTGAAATTGTAAACGACACCCAGTGGCACTCAATTGTAGCTTGGGATAGTTTAGCCGGAATTGCCGAGAAATACTTGCACAAAGGTAAGCAAGTAGCCCTCGCCGGAAAACTCACTCACCGTAACTACGAAGACAAAGACGGTATTAAACGTTACGTAACCGAGATTGTGGCCAATGATCTACTGATGCTCGGCAAGCGGGAAACCGCCACAGCGGGAGATGAATTACCATTTTAATCTATCTTATTCTCAGACATCCGAAGTTTTTCGAAACTTCGGATGTCTTTCTAAAAAGCAGCTTCTTAACCTCATTCCCACATACGTATTATTTCCACAAGAATAGATCAGCATTCAGCTACATGAGATGGTATCATTGCAGTTTAAACCAAAAATCTGAATGCTATGAAGCGTGCATGGTACTTTATTTCCTTTATTATTATTGCTCTATTTTCGGCTTGCTCAGAAGATGACGCTGCTGAAGAACCATCTCCATCTCCTTTTACATTGACATTGGAAGAAAATGTAGTCGAGGCAGATTATTTCTCCTTTAACTTACAAGTCACAGAGGAAGCTAGTGGTGGAATTATTTATTATAGTTTAGCTGATGAATCTGATTCTGTTCCCACTACTAGTGCTTTAAAGAATGCCCCTGGTACTCAAAGTGTAGCTTCATCTGGTGTTGACCCTGTATCTGAAACATTTCGTGAGTTATCTCCTAACACCACCTACACTGTATACGCTTTTATAGAAGTAGATGGAGCAGAAGGGGAATTAGTTAGCTTACAAGTCACAACAAAAAATTCTTTTTTAACTTTGGAAGAACGAGTAGTTCAACCTACTCTCGTTTCATTAAGCCTTCGCATTAAAGAAGAAGCTGGGGAGGGAATGGTTTACTTTAGCATTTTTGACCCTTCTGACCCAGTTCCCGCTGCTGCTGAGTTAAAGAGTTCTCAAACCTCGCAGAGTGTGGCTATGAAGGGTGGTGGGTTCACATTCGGAAACTTTCAAGGACTAACCCCTAACACTAGCTATATAGTATATGGCTTTATGGAAATAGATGGTGTGGAAAGTGGAGCGATTTCCCTAGCAGTTACTACTGATAATTAATAATCCCGACTGATCCTCTAGAAACAAATAGTAGCGCATTTTGTCAAAATAAATAACTATTTAGGCTGTTAAAAAGATGCGCTACTTATGAACCTCAGCAACTTCAAAATACAAATACGGAAGGTCACTGATTTTAGCGAAGACGAGTGTAATCAGTTCATTCCGCACCTCAATCGCCGTACTATTGCTAAGAACAGTTATTTTCTAGAACCGGGACAGTTGGTAAGCGAAATCGGGTTTGTGCAAACAGGAGTACTACGACTATTTTATCTTCAAGACGGTAAGGAAATCAATAACCACTTTTTTCTGGAAAATGACTATGCCGTATCCTACCTAGATTTTCTTAAACAGCGGGCCAGCCGCTACTACATTCAAGCACTGGAAGATTGTGAGCTATTAACCTTTAGTGCCAGGGCCCTTCAACACGCTTACGATCAGTCTAAAAACTGGGAACGCTTCGGGCGACTGATTTCCGAAAGCGTATACGCCACCGCTACCAACCGATTTGAGTCCTTCCTCTTCCTATCTGCCAAAGAGCGGTACTTGCAGATGCTAGACGATTACCCTCGCTTTATTCAACGCATTCCGCTTTACCACTTGGCCTCTTACCTTGGCATCGAGCGTGAAAGCCTCAGCCGCATCCGCAAAGAATTAGCCCGATAGCCTCGGAGAAGGGAGGATGGAAAAAGAAAAATATATTCCGTTCTCCCTCCTCCGTTTTCCCTTTTCCGGTCTCCGTTTAATGTAACATACATCAATTTTTAGGAGAATTGAGCGCACTACCTTTGAAGTGTTGATTAATTATTCACTTTAAAGCACACTATCATGAAAAGCAAGGTATTAGTTCTCGGCAGCACTGGTCTTATTGGTCGTATCGTCACTCAGCAGTTAGTTACGGATGATTTTTTGGTAAAAGTCTTGGCTCGTAATCCAGCGAAAGCTGAAAAGATGTTTGGCAACCAAGTTGAAATTATTTCGGGTGATGCTATTAACCGTGAGAACCTGAAAGCAGCACTGACAGATTGCGAGCAGGTTCACATCAGTTTGAGCCAACCGGCGGAGCTAGTTGCTGTGCGGCACGTAGTTTCGCTAACAACCGAACTTTCACTGCAAAAAATATCCTACGTATCGGGCTCTACCGTTTCGGAAGAAAATAACTTTTTCCCTATGATAAAGGATAAGCTTGAGGCGGAGCAGTTAATTCAAGGTTCGGGAGTGCCCTATCAGATTTTTAAACCTACTATTTTTCGGGAAGCACTGGCTAATTTTGTGAATAACGGACGGGCTTCCGTTTTGGGAAAACAAACTCGGCCCTATCATTTAGTTTCGGGACAAGAGTTTGCCCGACTAGTTTCGCAGGAGCTTTTGAAAGAAGAGAATTTTTACCAGAAGATTTTTGGTAAGCAATCGGTCACCTTAAATAAGGCTCTAGAAGAATATTGTACTCAGCACCATCCGCAGATTAAAAAGGTAACAAATTTGCCCTACGGCATAGCAAAGTTTATTGCTTGGCTTACCCGAACCCCAACTCTTAAAGAAGCTGCTAATTTTTTTGCTTATTTAGAAAAGGTGGGTGAGGGTTATCCGGAAGAAAAACAGAGTACGATTTCTAAACAGTCAGGGCGGTTAGGATTAGTAGCTGCCTGAGGTATTTTTCCCTCTCTGCATTTGGGCATTTGTATGTTTGAGAAAACTACGCGGGCATAAATGCCTGAATGCAGCCTACCACCCCGCTCAAGCATAGTAAAATTTCATTTCTGCCGCTTGTAATCCTAGCACTGTTTTTTGTACCTTCGGAACCCTTTCTCTTTAATACTTATTCTAAGTAGTAGAAAGAAAATTGCTGTTCGGTTTCCGGTCGTCTTTTTCCGGTTTCCGCCCACAGCTTCGCTTAATTCCGATTGAATTTATGGCTACCGAAAACCTAACCGTAGAAAGAACCGATACTGCCGCAGATTTGGCGATAGTACCCCCTGAGTACGACCAAGAAACCATCGAGATCTTTGGGGCACGCGAGCATAACCTTAAAACTATTGATGTAACGCTACCGCGCAATAAGCTCATTGTAATTACCGGAATTAGCGGTAGCGGAAAATCATCCTTAGCTTTTGATACTATCTACGCCGAAGGGCAGCGCCGCTACATGGAGAGCTTTTCGGCCTACGCCCGTTCCTTTATCGGTAACTTACAACGGCCTGAAGTGGATAAAATTAATGGACTGAGTCCCGTTATCTCCATTGAGCAGAAGACTACTTCTAAAAATCCGCGCTCTACCGTAGGCACCGTTACTGAAATCTACGATTTTATGCGACTGCTCTACGCCCGGGCATCAGAAGCCTACTCTTACGAAACGGGTAAGAAAATGGAGCGACAGAGCGAGGAGCAGATTATTGACCGGATTATGGATGATTTTGCGGGGAGCAAGCTCATTATTCTGGCTCCCATTGTGAAAGGTCGCAAAGGCCACTACCGTGAACTCTTTCAGCAGGTGCGGAAAATGGGTTTCGCTAAGGTGCGGGTTGACGGTGCAATTGTGGATTTGACACCTAAAATGCAGGTAGACCGCTACAAAACTCACGATATTGAGATTGTGGTTGATCGGGTGATCGTGCGCGACGATGATCGCTACCGCATTGCCGAATCAATCAAGACCGCGCTGATGCACGGGAAAGGAATTATTATGATCGACGATACTAAGGGTAATGTACAGCACCTTTCTAAGTATCTGATGGACCCAGAAACCGGGCTAGCTTATGACGAACCTGCCCCCAATACGTTCTCCTTCAACTCGCCCTACGGCATGTGCCCCACCTGTAGTGGAATAGGAGCTATTCAAAAATTTTCGGAAGAGGCTATTTTCCCCAACGAAAAACTTAGCATTCGCCAGGGAGGGATTGCTCCATTAGGAGAGTACCGCGACATCTGGATTTTTAAGAAATTAGAAGCAGTACTGAAGCGACATAAAGTAAAACTAACCACTAAAATTGAAGAATTACCGGAGAAAGTTCGGGAGATCATTATGCACGGCGATACTAAACCGGTTTCGGTTAAATCAGTCAAGTACGCAGGTTCTACGTACGACACTGTGTTTGAAGGTATCACGGGCTATCTGGAAAAGCAGGAGGAAACCGGAACCGATAAAACGCAAAAGTGGGTCAAACAATTTATGACTAGCACCACCTGCCCTGATTGTGAAGGCACCCGATTAAAGAAAGAATCTCGCTACTTTAAAATTGCTGGTAAAAATATCGCTGAGCTAGCCCAGCTAAATATTGACGATCTGCAAGCTTGGTTTGAAAACCTGGAAGAACGCTTAACCGATCGGCAGCGGCTCATTGGGGGCGAAGTACTGAAAGAAATCCGGAAGCGTATTGGCTTTTTGGTTGACGTAGGCTTAACCTATCTTATGCTAGATCGGCCACTGCGAACGCTCTCGGGCGGAGAAGCCCAGCGCATTCGGCTAGCTACGCAAATTGGAACCCAACTCGTAGGCGTACTTTATATTCTGGACGAACCTAGCATTGGCCTGCACCAGCGCGATAATGTGAAACTGATTAAGGCTCTGCAAGATTTGCGCGACTTGGGTAACACGGTCATTGTCGTAGAGCACGACAAAGATATGATGCTGCAAGCTGACTACATCATCGATATTGGCCCCGGGGCCGGGCGGCACGGTGGTCGGGTAATTGCGGCGGGTAGTCCCGAAGAATTCTTGAAGCAAGGCGGTATCACTGCTGATTATTTGAAAGGCAGCCGCGCCATTGAAACTCCTGCCACACGGCGAAAGGGAAGTGGAAAGAAGCTGGTACTAACCGGAGCGAGAGGTCATAATCTAAAAAAGGTAAAGCTTACGTTGCCCCTAGGAAAAATGATCTGCGTAACCGGAGTATCCGGCAGTGGAAAATCCACTCTGATTCACGAAACCTTGTTCCCGTTGCTGAGCAAGCACTTCTACCGCTCTTACGCTGAGCCTTGTCCCTTCAATACCATTAAAGGAGTAGAACATCTGGATAAAGTGATTGAAGTAGACCAAGCTCCTATTGGGCGTACCCCGCGTTCTAACCCGGCTACTTACACCGGAGTATTTACGGATATTCGGGCGTTATTTTCTGAACTACCGGAAGCAAAAATTCGGGGTTATAAACCGGGGCGGTTTTCCTTTAATGTGAAAGGGGGGCGCTGCGAAACCTGCCAGGGCGGAGGGATGCAACTTATTGAGATGGACTTTCTGCCGGATGTACATGTGCCCTGCCCTACCTGTAAAAGCCGTCGCTATAACCGGGAAACCTTAGAAATTCGTTTTAAAGGAAAGTCTATTTCGGATGTGCTGGATATGACGGTAGAGCAAGCGGTAGAGTTTTTTGAAAACCAACCCCGCATTCTGCGGAAAATTCAAACCCTGCAAGATGTTGGCCTAGGGTACATCACGCTGGGGCAGCATGCCACCACTCTTTCGGGCGGGGAAGCACAACGGGTGAAACTAGCCACTGAACTCTCTAAGAAAGACACTGGGCAAACGCTCTACATTCTGGATGAGCCCACCACCGGCTTACATTTTCAGGATATTCAGCATTTGCTAGATGTACTCAATAAGCTAGTGGATAAGGGCAATACTGTACTTATTATTGAGCATAACCTAGATGTGGTGAAAGTAGCCGATCATGTTATCGATCTTGGCCCCGAAGGCGGCAGCAATGGCGGTCAGATTATTTGCGAGGGTACCCCCGAAGTGGTGGCTAAATGTGCAACTGGATATACCGCTCAATTTTTACGAGAAGAATTAGCTCCGTCAAGCTGACCAAAAGCTCTACCAAATAAGCAAAGTACTTATTCGTTCCTGAAAGTATTGTCTATTAGAAAAGTAATACGTTTCTAAAAATAATTTTATTAAATAGTCTGATTATTCTCGATAGTCGTTTTGGTAAAAATTTACCTGAAAAAGTAACTTTGTGCGATTATACCACTAACACAGTAGGTTTTTTCGAAAAATGGCCAAAATAATAAAGAATACTACATCTATTAAATCTTGAATAATCTGAATAATTCGACTAATTGATTGAATAATACCTTTCTTGAATTAACGTAAAAAAATACTAAAATATCAGTTGAATTATAATTATATCTAGATTATAGAGAATAATAATCCGCTATTGTGGTAATCTAGTGATCTCTTCTTCTCGCCAAAATTTCACTTTACTGAGCATTTTTTTTCAAAATTAGTGAAAAAACCGGGCTTTCGCCCCATCTGCTACGCAAGTAGTGAATCAGCATTTTTAGGGGTTTTGATTACGTAATAAAGCTGTTGTTTTGTGACAAGCCGCGAAAGAAAAGGATTTAACTGTCAACGTGCATCTTCACCTTTCCGGATTCAAGTGCTAAAGTAGTAACCCTTTAAACCCAAAAATGTATGACGAAACTTATCAACCAAACACGGCGTAAGGTGCGCCGGATGATGTTAGTACTCCCTCTGGCAGTTTGCTTTATCGCATCTCCTGTTTTCGCACAAGATGAAAGCAGCAGCACCAGTTCTGACGGTAGTTCAGAGTCTGGCTCGAGCTTTAGCCTCCCTCTGGAATATGGGCCTAAGATTGGTCTTACCTCCAGTGGATTTTACCAAGGCTTTATGACCGGACGCGAACATACCGGCAGTGTCACTGGAGTTGCTATTGGTGGTTTTGCCACCTACTCGTTACTAGACTTTTTGGATGTATCCGCTGAGCTGCTGTACATGCAACAGGGAGGTACCCGAGTAGAATTGAAAGAGTCCATTGTAGACGAATCTAGTTCTAATATTGCTATTACGGGCAACGTGAAGTTGCATAATATAGAATTTCCGGTACTGCTGCGTGCTAGTCTGCCTAATCCGGTAATGGGTATTCGCCCACAGTTGATCGTGGGGCCTTCTATTGGATTCAATTTTGCTGCGACCCAGTCGCAAGATATTACCTACTTTATAGAGGATGGAGTAATTAGCGACGACCGTACTGGGCGGGCTCAGTTTTCCGTAACCGATAGTGGCTCGGAGGATGTGCGTTCGGAGTACCGATCAATGCAATACGGACTCAATATTGGATTGGGAGCCGAAATCCCAACTGGATCTAGTACTTTCTTATTTGATGTGCGTTACCGTTATGGTCTCAATCCAATTAACAACGGATTTGACCCGAACGATCTACTGCGCGACGCTACGGACTTACGCTCCAATAGCTTTATATTCTCAGTAGGATTGACCCTTTAATCAAAGTAATAACAAATTCTATTATTTAACTTTAAATCAAACCCAAAAGATGAACACTAAGAATTGGTTCACCACCCTGCTAGGAGCTGGCGTTGTTGTCAGTGGACTAGCCCTCTCATCGTGTGAGGATGAATTTACCGAAGCCGACGCCATTGCCGCTCAGGACTCAACCCTGACTGCCCTAAAGCGTTTGGAAAATGAGCAAGCATTAGCTGAAAATCTGCAACAGGACTCATTAGACCGAGTTGGAGCAATCATCAACTACAATGTAACTGTAATAAATGGCGGTAGTGATAATACCCGAGCCCGAACTGAAGGCGAGAGCTTTGCTAGCGGGGTAACGGTTACTTTAGTGCAAGGTGGAGAACCTATTGAGGTGACCACGAATGAGTCAGGCGTAGCTGCTTTTACTAATCTAAAAGAAGGTGAAGTGGCAGTAACGATTGAAGCTGCCGATCATACTACAGCGACGTATACAACAAGACTTCAAGATTTTACAGGAGATCTAGAGAGTACTGTTGGAACTACTGTCCCTATCTTTCCTACTACTGTAGCGGCTGGGGCTTCTGAAATCAGTGGCAAAGTATGGGCTGAGACTGATTTGACTAATGATACTCGTGAAGCTGCCACTGGAGCTGTAGTGAGAGCAACACTCAACGTACAATCAGTTATGAGCCTGTATGGCAATCTTAATCGGGGTCTAGCCGATGTACAGACCCTCACTTACTCTAATTTCGTTATTACAGATACCGTTGACGCGGAGGGTAATTATACACTAGTAGTTCCCAATGGTAATGCTACGGATGGTAATGGGTTGCTTGGTAGTGCTCTTACTCTAGACTTTTTGCCCTTTACTGCTAATCAAACTCTGGTAGTGGAGCAAGGCGACTCACTAGCCGTAGTAACTCGTGAAGCTATTTTTGGCGATGGAACAGCCTTCGATGTTGATTTTCTTCCTAGTGTATCAGTAGATATTGCTGCCCCAGTGAACAGTGCTAGTGGCTTTGAGTTAGGTACTAAAGCGAATCGTACTTTACTATCAAGTTTCTCAGCGGTAGCTTTGCTTAATGGTGGTCAAGATTATGCTTCAGGTGATATTCTCTACTTTGGAGAGGATGCTGACGGAAATAAAGCTGGCTTTACTGTAGGTAGTGTAGACGCCAATGGAAGTATAATAACTCTTAATGGAATTGATAATGATGTTGATGCAACTGGTACTAACGCTACATATAGTACTGAGCCAGGTTTTGATGGCACAGATGGTAGTGGTACGGGTGCAGTCTTTGATCTTCGCTTTCAAACCACTTACAATATATTTGTGACTAATCGGGGAGAAGGGTACTTCACTACTCCAATTGTGACTGCATCAGCGATGGATTATAACGGCTCCACTCTGGTAAACGTGGCGGACGCGGATATGGCTTCTGGCTCTAATCCAATAGCCTCTTTAGCTGGAAGAACAATTGTAGTTGATAACAGAATTGTGCCGTCTAACAGCAATGCTGATACAATTGCTACTACTGGTGCTTTAGCTAGTGCTCCTACATTAACTGTAATGGCACCCGAAGTACGCAAGGCAGTAATTGATGTAACTGGTATTGGTATCAACAACAATGGTGAGATTACCAGCATTAGCTTTGATGATAATGGTGCTGGATACACCTCGGCTCCTACAGTAACCATTAATGCCTTAGGTGGAATGGGTACTGGTGCAACTGGTATCGCAACTATTGATGCTAGTGGCGAAGTAAGCGGAATCGTAATCACTAACGGTGGTTCTGGTTATGTTGAGAATATCAATGATATAGATGGCCCATCTGGTTCTGCTAGTCAGAATGCTAGTGATTCAGGTGTACCTTCGGTAGCTAACGTTAAGCCAGGCTCAGCCGGCATTAACAAAAACTTCAACTATGGCACTGGTAAGCGTGACTAACTAGTTAATTGACGATTAATCAGTACTTAGAAACAAAAAGCCTTCCTTCGGGAGGGCTTTTTTTATTCGAGTTAACATTTGATAAGTTTCTGCCGAATAAAGATAAAAGCTATCTAATAGTATCAAAACTAACGAAGTCTCCCCAACTTTCTAAACATGGCTGGTTTAGCTCTTTATCTTCTGTTTTCATATTTCTCTTTTAATGCCTGTAACTCAATTTTAGTAAGCCCCGTCGTAGATAATATGATTTCGTCCGAAACGTGCTGGTTTAGCAAGCCTATCGCTACTTTTTCTATTCCTTGCTCTATTCCCTTTTCTATTCCTTGCTCTATTCCCTTCTCTATTCCTTCTTTTTTACCTTCTTCAAATGCAGTATTCAGTGAGTTTTTCAAGTCTCGGTATGATTTTAAACTGTCCTCGTAGGCTTGCACCTCTTGGGGACTGAATTTAGCGATTTCAGCTACTTCAAATAATCTCTCAAAAATACTTTCTCTCAACTCATCGGGGATTCTATCTAATTTGTTCAGATTACGGATTACGTACATCCACTTATCAAACCGGGTTTTCAACTCTGCTGTGGTCTTACTGAACTTAGGCATCTCCAGGTAAACAAACGTAAGTTTATCGTAGAACACTTGGAAAGTGTCTATATCAGTTAACTTTACATCGTACCTAAACTTATCAGGCTCACTCTTATCCTCATCGAAGATAAAATCCAAAATAGCGATAGTATACACGGCATTTAGCTCAAAAGTCCAATCACTCCCGCGTTGGGCTTGTTCCCGGATAGGAAAGGTTGAATAATAAACCGTGCGGTCTTTGAAAAATTTTTGTTTTGTTTTTTGTAACTCCACTATGAATTTTTCACCTCGTTCGTTTTCACAGTACAGATCGAAAACGGCTTTACGGTCATCTTCACTGCTGCCTAATTTATCCGATTTTAAATAAGTAAGCTCTGTAATTCTGCCTTGTTCTTCTTTAAGAAGCTCGTTGAGAAAATCTAGCAGTAAGTCATTATTGGGTTCCTCGCCAAACAGCCGTTTAAAACCATAATCTGTGAAGGGGTTGATATACTTTTCTCTTGGCTCTTCCATAGGTTGTCTTTTGATCAAAGGTACAAATTTGCTAGTTCAATAGGCTCAGATCCAATAACGTTTGTACAACACGAGAAAAACCTTCTTTCAGGAGAAGTTTCTTCGTTTTCATCACTGTAATTTTCAAAAATATAGAGTCAAGTTAAAAACCGATCGGATGAAAAACTTCTGAAGCCTTTTTAACTTTTTAAACATGGTTTGTTAGCTTACGTTACTTCAATAGTAATAGAAAAACTAATTTTTTACGCTTATGGCTATTGTTAAACATCCAACTGATTATACTATTTCTCAACGCAACTTAACTGAGCAATTACCCGATATTGGTAAGCCACGGGTTATCATCATTGGGGGTGGCTTCGCGGGCATTCAAATGGTGAAGCATTTACGCATGAAGGATGTACAAGTAGTGATGCTCGATCGGCACAATTACCATACTTTTCAGCCACTGTTGTATCAGGTAGCTACGGCGGGGTTAGAGCCTGATTCTATTGCTGGTCCTCTACGTAAAGTATTTGACAACGAAAAGAATTTCTTCTTTCGTATGGCGCGGGTAGAACGTATTGATCCAGAACGGCAGCAAGTACATACAAACATCGGCGAAATTCACTACGATTATCTGGTAGTAGCCGCTGGTACGCAAACAAACTACTTTGGTAATGAGAAAATTCAGAAACTAGCCTTTCCATTAAAGCAGGTACCGCAGGCCCTGAACTTACGTAGCCACATCTTACAAAACTTTGAAAAAGCAGTTACTTCCAATTCAGAAGAAGAAATTGATCGGCTCACCAACTTCGTGATTGTGGGCGGTGGCCCTACTGGGGTAGAGCTAGCTGGGGCATTAGGTGAATTAAAAAAATACGTACTGCCCCGCGACTATCCCGAACTCGACTTTAAAATAATGAAGGTGTACTTAGTGGAGGGAGTTGACCGATTATTACCTTCCATGTCGGAGAAAGCGGGTCAGCGAGCCGAACGAGACCTAACGCAGCGCTTTGAAACCATTGTGAAGCTGGAAACGATGGTAAAAGACTACAGTGGTTACGAAGTGACCCTCAGCACTGGCGAAAAACTGATTAGTGAGACACTCATTTGGGCGGCAGGAGTGCAGGGAGTTATTATTCCGGGATTGGATAAAGCTACGGTGGAAAAAGGCCGCTACGAGGTAAATGAAATAAACCGGGTGAAGGGCTACGACAATGTGTTCGCTGTCGGCGATGTATCGGTTATGTATACTGATGAGGATTATCCCAAAGGGCACCCGCAGGTAGCTCCGGTTGCTATGCAACAGGGTGAACAATTGGGCAAAAACCTAAACCGATTGTTAAAGGGAAAAGAAACCAAACCATTTTCGTATTTTGATAAAGGCTCAATGGCAACCATTGGTCGTAACCGAGCCGTAGCCGATTTACCGGGAAATATTAAAATGAGTGGCCTTTTAGCCTGGCTTTCCTGGATGTTCGTTCATTTAATGTTCCTAGTGAGTTTTCGGCAAAAGCTTATTACGCTAGGTAACTGGGTTTGGAACTACTTTACCTACGATCGGGGAACCCGGCTTATTATTCGCCCCTTCAATTATCGTAGAACTGTAAACGAACAAAAAGAAGAATTAGAAGAACACCGAAACGACGAACAAAAGGAAACGCACGCAGTGTCGCAGGAAGACGAAGGTACAGTGACCAGTTAGTTATTGTCCAAAAGTGTAGAATACCCCGAGGTTAAATACTAAGTAAGCAGCATTACGAAATAGCAAACCAGTTAGAGCATCGTTACTATCGGCGAAGGTTAGGTGATAGCGCATGTTCAGATCAAAGCGAATCTGTTCGCTGCTACGATACTGAAGACCAACAATAGGCGAAACACCAAAATAAGAATCAGTGACTCGAAATCCCTGTGGGCCAGACGATACCCGGTTTACCCCTACTCCAAACCCTAAGTAAGGCTGAGCTTCGGCAGTACCTAAGGCGTACAGTAAAGAAAGCGTGATGGGGGTAAAATTAAAGCGAGTGTCGCCACCATTTTGTAACCTGAAAGAGTGGTAGCCAATACTGGCACTAGTCATTAAGGGTTTGTCAACTCCAAACCGCCCTTCTACGTCAAACCCAAACCCGCTCTGCGTTCGGTTGCTGAAATCGCCTATCGGGAAGAGAGCGTTTACATGTCCGCCTAGGGCAAACTGAGCCGAGGCTGACGTACTCACCACTATTACCAGTATTACTAAAAGAAGAATAGATTTCATAACGTACCGTCTTTACTCAAAGATACAGTAAACCCCCAACCTTCAAAACAAAAAGCTGTCCGACTCATACGAACAGCTTTTCTTCCGTTATAACAGCTACCTAACTAAAGTTTTATTGCCCCAGTTTAAACGAGATACCAATGTTGATGGGTACAAAATTGATGTTTTCGCTTAACGAAATTTCAGTGAGAGGGATTGACTCATTGACGAACAGCGTATGGTACTCTACATTAGCGTGTATATCGATGAATTTACTAATTGGAACCAGCACTCCGGCGGTAGGAGCGAAGCCAAAGTAGGTTCGGGAAACATTGATAAGTGAACCGATGCCTACTCGCGTATCGTAAATGCCCCCTTTAATTCCTACGTAAGGCGTAATACCTTCGGTCATGGGAGTAAATGCTACTGAAGCGGTAATTGGATTGATTGTGAAGTCAACTCCGGGAATATTGATGCCTAATGCGTTGGCATCATAAGAGAATCGCTGAAAACCTAATCCGGCCATTACGTTGGGACTAATTTGGTAGCGAGCATCAATGCCTAAGCCAAAACCATTGTCAATGAAGTTAGATGAATTTCCGGTAGAAAGAGCTGGCCCCCCGGTTACTCCCAATGAAAATTGAGCTTGAGAAACCGAGTGCAACGTAACCAGTGCGAGTATAGTGAATAATATCTTTTTCATACGATTGGTTGATATAGTGGTCAATAATAATTACAACCTTACGTAGGCAATTTCTGTGCAGAAAATGAATGGTAAATAAAAAAATGCATGATTTTTGCTATGAGGAAATTATAATAGTCTGAATATTAGAATGTTAAGCTAGATAATTTCTATTCTGAACCTACAAAAAGCGCAGCAGTAATACCATCAGCGAGTAATTTTCCGGCTCGAGTAAGCACTAATTGCTGATTTTCTAACGTGGCTTTCTTCTCATGAATTAGGTGCTCAATATAACTTCCTTGTGTTGCCAGCAGGTCGTAGTCCAGCTTTTGTTTGAGCCAAGCCAGGTCGCATCCCCATTTGGTACGCAGCCCAGTCATCAGATACTCATTAATCCGATCAGCTTTATTTAATTCTTCCTGCTCATAGGGTACTTGATCTTTAGCTAATGCCCGTAGATACTTGCCATTATTAGCTACGTTATACTGCCGCGAATTTCCGTTAAACGAATGAGCGCCTGGTCCCACTCCTAAGTAGCGTACATCCTTCCAGTAGTTGCTGTTATGTTTAGATTCCCAGCTGGGTTGGCAGAAGCTGGAAACCTCGTACTGTTCGTATCCGTTGGCCGTCAACGTATCAACTAGCTGCCCAAATTGCTCAGCTGCAAAAGTTTCATCAATCGGTGGAATTTTCTGATGGCGCAACCACTGGCCAAATACGGTTTTTTCTTCAATGGTCAGACAGTAGGCCGAAATATGCTCGGGGTTCAACGCAACTACGTTAGCTAAATCAGCTTGCCAAACTGAATGATCCGGGTGTGGAACAGCGTAGATCAGATCAATACTTAAATTATTAAAGCCAGCCTCTTGCGCCTGTTGCACACATTGCTCTGCTTCTTTTGCCGAATGTACCCGGTTCAGGTAACGAAGGTGTGGCTCGTGAAACGACTGAATTCCAATGCTGAGACGATTGAAACCTAACTGCTTTAGTATTTTTAATTTTTCCGGTGAGAGGTCGTCCGGATTAGCTTCTAGCGTAATCTCTGGGTCGGAAGAAATTGGATAGAGTTTATAAACCGTGTTTAATAACATTTGTAACTCAGCCTCATCCAACAGAGAAGGTGTACCACCGCCAAAATAAATAGAAGTGATGATTTGTTCGGTAAGATACGGTTGCTGTAACTCCAGTTCCCGAGCAATAGCCCGAACCATATCGGTCTTGCGCTGCTGATTGGTGCTAAAGTGAAAATCACAATAGTGGCACGCTTGCTTACAAAAAGGAATATGAATATAGATACCGGCCAAGTCTTCAGTAGTTAGCTCGTAGATAACAGGGGGGGATAGTGTTATGGTTCGTAGTGTTTGAGTGTTATAGTATTAGTGAATAACTTTAACACCCTAACACCCTAACACCCTAACACATGATAAAAATAGGCATTATCAACGTATCAGATCGAGCCAGCCAAGGAATCTACGAAGATATTCCGGGCAAAGCGATTGTTGAAACGTTAACTGAATATCTAACTTCCTCCTGGGAAAAAGTATACGCCGTCATTCCTGATGAGCAAGACCAACTAGAAGCTACTATGAAAAAGATGGCCGATGAAGATGGTTGTTGCTTAATTGTAACTTCGGGGGGCACTGGTCCGGCTCCGCGTGATGTAACTCCCGAAGCGACGGAAGCCGTTTGCCACAAAATGATGCCGGGTTTTGGTGAACTTATGCGGCAAACGAGTTTACAATACGTACCTACCGCTATTTTATCCCGACAAACGGCCGGTACTCGCCACCAAACGTTAATTGTTAACCTGCCGGGTAAGCCCCGGGCTATTCGACAGTGTTTGGATGCGGTATTTCCGGCAATTCCCTACTGTATTGACTTAATCGGCGGGCCATTTCTGGAGTGTGATGAATCTATCATCAAGCCATTCCGTCCGAAAAGCACTTAACCCGTAGCAATATAAAGCTATCATTACCAGTTAATTATAGTAATGAGCACTGAGGTTGGGTTTGATTTAACCGTAGAAGAAAATGCCGCTCGGATGAATGCAATATTTGACCCCGACGAAGAACTACCGCAGTAAATAGTAGGTATGCAACCTAAAAAATTAATTCTACGCCTAACCAAATTTTTATCACGCTACGGAAGATATTATTTTCTGGGGTCGTTATTGCTAGTTATAGCCTGTTTTCCCGTATGGCAATCGCCAGAACTTACCTCTGAAGAAACTGCCCAACAGTACAATCCTTACGAGCAACAGTTTATTGAAGCGCTGGAAGATACTTTGCAATACTTGATTGATGACAGTCGGGTGCCAGGAGTAGGTATCGCGGTAGTGAAAGACAGTACTCCTATTCTGGTGAAAGGCTATGGACTTCGGAACATCAAGGAGGAAGATTCGGTAGATATTCATACGGTGTTTCGCTTGGCTTCGGTTTCTAAGGGATTTGCTTCGGGCTTGGCCGCTACGCTAGTGAGAGATACGCTGTTGGCGTGGAGCGACCCGGTGATAGATTATCTGCCCTCTTTTGCCCTTATCTCGCCTGAGCAGACTCAGGAAGTAACTGTAAAACATGTTTTATCACATACCACTGGGCTTCCCTACCATGCGTACACCAATTTAGTAGAGGCGGGACAGTTGCGCGATGATATGATTGCATTACTTTCTGGAGTAAACCTGATTGGTAAAGCCGGAGAGTGGTACAGCTATCAGAATGTGGCCTACGGAATTATTGAACCAGTAGTGGAAGCTGCTACCGTAGAATCGTACCAAAGACTGCTACAAGAGCGAATTCTGGAACCTTTACAGATGAGTGATGCTTCGGTCTGGTACCAAGATATGATGGAAACAACTAACAAAGCTCTGCCCCATGTGCCTACCGGACGCGGTTGGGCAACTGTTCCCATTTCTGAGAACTACTACAATGTGCCCTCAGCAGGGGGAGTAAACGCCAGCTCGCTTGATATGGCGCAGTGGCTGATTGCCCTGCTGGGAAATCGCCCTCACGTTCTTCCGTCCGAAGTGCTAGATAGCCTGTTTACCCCTCAAATTAAGACCCCGATTGAGAATCGCTACTTCAGCCGATGGGAGCAGCTCGAGGCAGCTTACTACGGATTGGGTTGGCGAATTGTGCATCAGGCCGGAGATACAGTAGCTTTTCACGGAGGTTACGCTAATGGCTACCGCACGGCAATTGCACTAGACCGGAACAAGAAAGTAGGAATCTGTATTTTGGCCAACGGCTCCTCCAGCCTCGTGAGTCGGGTTGTACCACTATTTTTAGACCTATATCGGCAGCATGAAGCAGATATTCTCACTTGGGAAGAGCAAATGTCTGTAGAAGAAATATCCAATTGATAGTGGGGCAGTATCTAACAACAATCAACCGTCTGATCTGGTGGGACAAACCTCCTTCACACTATTTTCAAAATGAGCTTTATTGGGTACGAAACTCTTGCTCAAGCCAGAGGTTAATCCAATTATCTTCACTAACTCCCATCATCGTAAATCGGTAGTTTTGGTTGGGGGTAAGCGCGGGCATTGCGTTAGGGTCGGTGATGTTTAGCACCACATTTTCAAGATCGTAGAAGGTAAAATTTCGCTCAAACGTGTAGGTGCCTGAGATTAGGTTGTCTTCCAGATCGGAAACGATTTGAAAGTAGATTGCGTTGTCCGGAATTTGCCCATCAGCCCAGGAAAAAGTAGGATTTACTCCTTGTTCCTCAATAGTTAATAAAGCTTCATTAACCTCAGTGGGAGTAGTATTGAATTTCAAGCGAATGGGATTGCAAACGTGTAGCTTCCCCGGCGTTTTGTAAGTGACGATGCCTACTCGATTTCCTTCAAAAATCGGATTCTCAAACTGGCGCAAGTACCCATTAAGTATGGGACTATCGGGAAGCTCTTTGGCTCGGTAATGACTGAAGTTGAGAATATCATCAACCTGCTCCGACTCAAAGTACCGAAAGTCATACGCCCCTTCAATAGGATAGAAAAATACGGAAATGTAAGAAGCAGTATCTCCTAGTAAGCCTTCGGGCCTGCCTCCGGCACAGGCAATAAGGTCAGTACGATCTAACGCTCGGTTGAGTTGAATGTAATCAGCTAAAATGCTTTCGTCTAGCGTCGCTACCTCTTGTTGTTCGCACCCCAGAAAGGTTAAAGCCAGCAGGGACAGAACGAGTATTTTCGTACGCATACTGAAAGGTAAGCGATACGCCGAACATAAATAGTCCGGTTGCCGACTAATTCTCAAACAGAGGCTACGCATTGCTTAGCAAACTGGCATCCGAATCGTACACCTGCACTTTTTCCCACAGATGCGCGCAGTCATCAACAAATTTTAGATGAATTGGGTCGCCTTGGTACGTGGTCTGATCTTCCAGATTATCAAACATCAACATTAGATGATAGGAGTAGGTATTGTCAATTACCGCCCGGTCAGTGGGAGCGGGTTTTCCCAGATGAGCATCGCGAACGGTGGCTATTGAAAAAAGAGTGCGGATGCCCGCTTTCAGTGCCTGAGCTTCGTCAGCATCAGTTGGGTTCTTCAGCCAGAAAAATACATTATGGATAAACCGGGTCGGCATGGTAGTGTTAGTAAGTGGTAGAAAAGCCTAAAGATACTGATTTCGGTACAGCAAATTCCAGAGGGTGAGCTGGATGAAGATTATTATCGTAGCTAGCGTTCCAAATTCCTAATAACGTTAACTTATGGCTCATTGGTAAATGAGTTAATGTAATATTTTGTACTTTGCCGAAAAAGAAGAATTTAATTTTGTTAACGCAACACTGTTGATATTATTCCTCTTTAAGGCAGGAAATAGTCAACAAGCTAGCCCAGCTAGAAAGTCGCTCTCTATACTTCCATTACCTAACTGATCACAATCATGAATCTGTCTCTTCGCTCTTACCCTTTATCTAAAAGTTATTTCAACCTTCTCGTTCTGACTATTTGCTTTTTGTTTTACGTTGAAGCAGTTGCCCAGAAAAAAATGTCGGGTAAGCAAATTGAGAAACTGAAGGAGGAGGCAGCATTGGCAGTAGAAAAAAATAGTAAGCTGACCCAGGTAATGGTCGATAAGATATTTAGCTTTAGTGAGCTAGGCTTTCAGGAAGTTGAAACCTCAAAATACATCACCGGTATTTTGGAAGAAAATGGCTTTACCATAGAACGGGGAATATCAGGAGTGCCTACCGCCTGGACGGCCACCTGGGGTTCAGGTAAACCGGTGATTGCTATCGGTAGCGATCTGGATTGCATTCCCAAAGCTTCCCAAAAGCCGGGTGTGGCCTATCACGATCCTATTATTGAAGGTGCCCCCGGCCACGGTGAAGGACACAATTCTGGGCAGGCCGTGAATGTAACTGCCGTATTGGCGGTAAAAGAAATTATGGAAAGAGAAGGTTTTTCGGGAACATTGATGCTGTGGCCGGGAGTAGCTGAAGAACAAGTGGCCACCAAAGCCTTCTTCGTACGCGATGGTTACTTCGACGATGTGGACGCTTGCATATTCACCCACGTGGGTAATAATTTGGAAACCTCCTACGGTAGTCCCCGTGGGAACGGGATGATTTCAGTAGAATTTACTTTCGATGGCGAAGCCGCCCACGGAGCTGGGTCACCCTGGCGCGGAAGAAGCTCACTAGATGCCGTGGAGCTGATGAACGTAGGCTGGAACTTCCGCCGGGAGCACTTGCAACCTACCCAACGCTCCCACTACGTAATTACCGATGGGGGCGACCAACCCAACGTAGTTCCCGCTAAAGCTTCGGTTTGGTACTACCTGCGCGATAGGACGTACGCCGATATTAAAAAGATGTACGACATTGCCATCAATATCGCGAAAGGGGCGGCACTGATGACCGATACTGAGATGAGCTACCGCTACCTAGGAAGTGCCTGGCCCGGACACTTTAATAAAGTAATTGCTGAAACAGCGCACAGAAATATTGAGAAAGTCGGCTTGCCCGAGTGGTCAGAGAAAGACCAAACCCTGGCCAAAGCTGTGCAAGAAGAAGTAGGCTCTGATCCTGAGGGATTAGCAACTGAACTGGAAGAGCTAGGGCTACCCGTGAAGTTCTCATTAGGCGGTGGTTCTGACGATATTGCGGACATATCGTGGGCGGTACCGACCATCGTTTTGCGCTTTCCTTCTAACATGCCGGGTTTGCAAGGCCACCACTGGTCGAATGCTATTACGATGGCCACTCCCATCGCGCACAAAGGAGCTACTGCCGGAGCCAAAGCTGAGGCTATGACATTGCTCGATTTGTTTCTCAACCCCGAACTTATTGAGCAGGCCTGGGATTACTATAAAAATGAGCAGACCAAAAATGTAGCGTATGAGCCATTGCTCAACCCGGACGATAAACCTGCCATCGAGCTTAATACTGAGATTATGAGTACCTTCCGACCTGAGTTGGAGAAATACTACTTTGACGAAACCAAGTACGATAACTACTTAGAGCAATTAGGCATTACCTACCCTACTCTTAGGTCAGATGCAGCGTCAGTAGGTTCAGAATCAGGGGGGAAATAGAACAATACCATCTTCTGCCTAAAAGAAAAAGCTCATGAGAACTATAGTCACTATTTTCGCATTGATCGTAGCATTAAGCGAGCCTTCTCACGCTCAAGAAGAAAGCCCCAAATATTCCAATGATAATGTTTGGAACACGCTGTCTAAGGTGATTTACAGGAGCACGGAAGATGAATTCGGTATGATTAATCTCCCTATTTTTTCCAGCGAAATTGAAGAGATGGAAGGTACTGAGATTACTGTTCCCGGCTATATTATTCCGGCGGGAGGGTTGGATGCCGTATTTGAGCCTGATCATTTCGTTTTATCTTCACTACCGCTGGCAGCCTGTTTTTTCTGTGGTATGGGTGGTCCTGAAACGGTAGTCGAAGTTTATCTAAAGGAACCTATGAAATACACCGACACACCCATCAAGATAAAAGGTACGCTAACACTAAATACCCACGATACTTACCAGCTCATGTACATATTAGAAGATGCTACGCTGGTTGGAGAGGTGAACTAATACTAGCTGAAAATGGATGTGCAAAAGTTCTGTCTATCAATTATCCGACTATCATGTAAAAGGAATGAATGGAAACACCTCGCCCTGCCGGAAGTGAGAGCGGTCAGCAGGAAGTTCTAAAAATCCGTTGCACCGCAGCAAATTAGCAAAGTCACCGGAGCCATGGCCTTCTATCGGTTCAGCTAAAAATTGCCCATCGTTGTTAGTTTGAGCAAGTACGGTAGGAAAATAAATAAGTTCCGGCTCAAATTTTATGTGATTGCTTAACATGGCCCAACGGATAGGCTTTTCCGGTAATCCTAAGCTTTGTTCCAGCCAGGGTACAAAGTAGCGGTGAAAACACATAAACGTAGAAACCGGATTGCCGGGCAGGGCGAACACTGCATTCTGATTATCTTTCATCCCAAACCAAAACGGCTTGCCTGGTCGCTGCTTTACTCTATGGAATAGCTTTTTGACACCCAATGCTTTCAAAGCGTCTGGCACATAGTCGCGCTTCCCGCGAGAAACCCCACCACTTAAAATAATGACTGAGTGCTTTTCCATTATTTCAGCCATTCCGGCAGTCGTCTTTTCCAGAGAATCGGACAGATGATAGAAGCTAGCTGATACCTGATGATTAGCGAGAGCAGCTCGTAGTGCATAATTATTAGATTGCCGAATCTGATAAGGTTCAAGTTGTTGGTCAACATCTACCAGTTCATCACCCGTAGAAACAATTGCTACGTTTGGCGACTGGGTTACTTGAACCTTCGCTCTTCCCACGGAGGCAGCTACCGCAATTTGGGTTGCACCTAAGTAGGTTCCAGCACTTATTAGCCCATCGTTTTGGGAGCGGTCATAGCCTTGAGGGTGTACATTCTTTCCCTTTTCACTAGGGAGCTTTTTTAGCGTAGCGATTGTCTCTCCCGACTCTTTCTGTATATCGATATCTTCGTAGGGAGTCACTGTGTTAGTGCCTTGGGGCAGCACTGAGCCAGTCATAACTTCAAAACCTTGGTTTGGTTGAGACAGAATCTTTTGAGGCTCTCCGGCCAACTGCATACCTTCTATTACTACTGTAGGATTATCGCCTTGAAGCTGATTGAAATCGTACGCAATTCCGTCCATTGTTACACGATGAAAAGGCGGGAAGTCCCGGTCAGCCTGTATAGTTTCTTGTAATATTTTCCCCTGAGCTTCGGCTAGATTAACGGTTTCGGTAGGAAATGAGCAAAGATGGTTGTTAATAATCTGGGTGGCTTCCTGAGAACTTATCATAGGGTTAGGATAAGTCAGCATGTTACGAAAGACCAGGCAAAAAAAAAAGGTGCCGAAAGCACCCTTTGTTTAATAGTCGATAGTTATATCTTTTAATTAGTAAGATTGAAGGTCATGTAAATTTGAGCCAGTGAATTTCTGGCATCACCCAGAATAGCTTCGGCAGCATCTGAATCAGCTACTTGATTAAGACCATAATTATATCGGGTTCCGACAGATATTGCATTGAAGTTTAGCTGAAATCCAGCACTTAGTCCATAATCAATAGTAGAAAAATTGTCGCGGTCTAAGTTAGCACTTTCATCAATTGACCCTTCAGAGGAGATATTAGCGTTAGTCAGATAACTTACGTAGGGTCCAATATGAATCTCGGCTGATTCGCCTAACCGAAAAGTAGCTAATATGGGTACATCAACGTAGTTAAGATTAAAACTATACTCACCTTCCAAGTCAATAAGGTCATCATTGTAAGTAGCACTTGCTCCTTTGGTAGAGTACATTATCTCAGGTTGAATAGCAAAAAATTCGCTGACCGGCAATTGAGTAAATACGCCAATATGAAAGCCAGGACGAAGATTTTCATCCGAAACATTATCGATGTATAGATTACTCACGTTAAACCCACCCTTAATTCCAGTGCGGGCATCTTGAGCCATTAAACTGATGGGAATAACCAACGCGCAAAGCAGTAGGGCAATAAATCCAATAATAATTTTCTTGTATCTCGGTTTCATAAGTTCAAAAAGTTTGTGAAACATATTCGGATACAAAAAGCGAAAAATCCATGCCACATCATCCGCTATCACCCAATAGTGCCTGTAAACGGCATTTTTCCAGTTTTAGCAGTGATTTAACTCTTCCGGGAGTGTGGAAAAAATTACATAGACTGTAGAATTATAAAGTAAATTATTTGTGTACTTTTCCATTTATTTTACAAGTATAGTAAAGGTAAATATGATTTAAGTCTATTTACTTGAGTGGTATCACTTTTGCCTATTAATCAAATATTTAATCAATCCTAATCTAAAGAACATGAAGAATTTAACGTATAAACGACCATACAAACTTACCCAGTGGGTAATTATTATTGGTGTTTTAACAAACATGCAGCTACTGAGTGGTTGCACCTCCATGAATAATACTACCAAAGGAGGAGCCATTGGGGCTGGGGCTGGAGGAGCAGCCGGGGCAATTATCGGTAATGCTTCGGGCAACACGGCGGTAGGAGCCATTATCGGGGCTACAGTAGGGGGAGCAGCCGGGGCGGTTATTGGCCGACAGATGGACAAGCAAGCTGAAGAACTAGAGAAAGATCTAGAGGGAGCAACTGTAGAGCGAGTAGGCGAAGGAATCAAGATTACGTTCGACTCTGGTTTGCTATTTGATATTGACTCAGATCAGCTACGACCCAATACTAAAGAAGATTTATCGGAAATGGCTGAAACTTTAGAAAAATATAATGATACCAATATCTTGATTGAGGGGCATACTGATGCCACAGGTTCTGATGATTATAATCAAGATTTATCAGAAGAGCGAGCCTCTTCGGTAGCTAGTTATCTGCAAACTATTGGAGTAGATAGTGGGCGTCTGATTACCGAAGGGTACGGTGAAGAACAGCCTATTGCTGAGAACGATACTGAAGCCGGACGTCAGCAAAATCGTCGGGTGGAAGTAGCTATTTATGCTAACGATAAAATGGTAAAAGCTGCCGAACGCGGCGACCTTGAGGCAGGATAGTATTGTGCATCTACACGCAAAAAACGTAAAGCTCGGAATACTCCGGGCTTTTTTGTTTTTAGCAGTTTCAGGCAAGACTCTTTACGCTGAAAAAAGTATCTTGAGTAAATTTACATTGCAACCCCTCCCCTGTTATGAAAGAAAACAAGCTCTCTCACGTAGATGATCAGAATAATCCCACAATGGTAGATGTTAGCCAGAAAACTGTGACCCAGCGAACGGCTACCGCCCAAAGTGTGGTGGGGCTGAATAATGCCCTGTGGAAGCAACTTGGCTTAGAGAACGCAGCTAGTACCGATATCTATACTAAGAAAGGTCCAGTATTTCATACCGCAATTATTGCTGGAACTATGGCGGTTAAAAAGACTAGTGACCTTATTCCCTTCTGTCATCCATTGGCTATTGAGAAGTGTAACTTTCGCATTCAGCCCAAAGAAAATTACGAAATACATATTGAATGTACAGTTACCGTAAGCGGTAAAACCGGCGTGGAGATGGAGGCTCTCACCGGAGCCAGTGTAGCGGCTCTCACGGTATACGATATGTGCAAAGCTCTCTCCCCTACAATTATTATTAAAAACACTTGCCTAAAAAGCAAGACTGGCGGGAAAACTGACTTTAGTGCAGATTAAACATAAATTTACTTGCAAACTATCAGAAAACAATCTATCATTGGAGGTGTAGCTTACAATAGATTAAAATACAGCGTAATCCTTTTTCGCTTTTGCTTTCATCTGTAACTAAACTGAGCTTTAGCTACTAATTAGAAAGGTTTTACGTCTAAAAAATAATTCAGCGGTAAATTATTTTCTGCATATATTAACGTAACCACTTACTACCGTATGATGATATGTTGGCTTATTGATGACAACGAGATTGACTTGCTTATTACCCGTAAACTGATGCAAACTTGGGAGCCCTCTCTATCCATTGAGGAATTTACTGATGGAAGAGAAGTCCTTACCCGACTAAATCAGCCTGGAGTAGAACCGCCTCATTTTATTTTTCTGGATTTGTTTATGCCCAAGTTTAGCGGATGGAAATTCTTGGAAGAGTACCAAACAATTGACAACAAGGGAGCTCTTATTTATGTGCTATCTTCTTCAGTGGATCAATTCGATATTGATCGGGTGCGAGGATACCAAGGAGTACAAGGGTATATTTCCAAACCAGTGACAGAGGAGAGTGTAAGACGAGCAATAGCAGCTTACCAGCAGCAACTAATTGAGAATTAGAACGGCAGTGGCTCAATCAACTCTTTATTAAGTTGTCGAAATCTTTCTGCAATTTTAAGTAGAAGTTGATGCTGAGAGTTATTCGCTATCTCCCGACCATCAATTTCTTTTACCGAGGTTAATTCTCCCATGGTACCCGTGGCAAAGACTTCATCAGCGGTGTAAAATTCGGTGAGCGAGAGGTTTTTCTCCTGAGCGGGAATATTTAATTCGTTAGCAATTTCTAGTACCAAGCCTCGAGTAATACCGGGCAAACAAGCATCGGTATGTGGGGTGAATAATTTTCCTTCTTTCACCATAAATAAATTGGTATCGTTTAGCTCCGCCACAAAACCGTAGGCATCTAGCATTACTGCGGCATCTACTCCTGCCACGTTCGCCTGAATCTTAGCCAGAATGTTGTTGAGTAAATTATTATGATGAATTTTAGAATCCAGGTGTTGAGGAGAGTTGCGGGCGATGCTCGATGTGATAACCCGAATTCCCCGGTCATTATCGTATACCGGAGGTTTCCACTCGGCTAAAACAATTAGGCAGCATCCTGCCTGATTGAGTCGGGGATCCATCCCTGAAGTAATTTTCTCCCCTCGGGTTAGGGTGAGCCGAATGTGGGTATCACTCCGCATTTTGTTGGCTTCTAGCGTTTTAAATATTGCTTGCTTGACAAAATCTTTCGTAGGTATTTTTGCAAAACAAAGAGCTTTTGCTGAGTCTATTAATCGTTGTAAATGCCGATCCAGACAAAATATTCCACCTTCGTATACCCGTAACCCTTCCCACACGGCATCGCCTCCTTGTACCGAACTATCAAAAACCGATACTTTAGCCTCGGCTCGTGGATAGAGACGATCGCCGACATAAACGTGAATGTCTTGATTGTGAGGATTAAATTTCTGTAGCATATCAGGCTTGAATAGTGTTTTCGTATAGTTTATTATAAAAGGGAAGGGCTGCTTCGTACAGTTCTTCCAGATGAGTAGGTAAAGGCCTACTGCTGGTTGGCTGACGGGAAAATCCGGTAGATTGATGAATATTGCGATACCAATATTTTGCCCAGATGCCATCTTCCGGCAAAGGTTTGGCTTCCCATGATAGCATTTGTTCTTCAAAGGGAACGTCCAGCTTTTCACACAACTTTCTTAGCACTCCAGGCGGATCTTTCAATAGCTCACCCGAATCTAACACTACGGCAGGGAGCCTCAAATCTCGCAAGAATTGGTAAAGCTTATACTGCTGATAGCAGCCAATATCGTCCATAGTAGGAGTTGGTATTTGCTGGGCAATAGAGCTGATCAGCTGTTTGGGGTTACGAATGAGAAAAAGGTTCGTGAGTTGAATGATGAATTGGTGATCTAACTCCACAAAATGGTGCGCCATATTCTTGATAAATAACACCGAGCGGTCGTAGTCGCTAAATATTACTTTATCTAAAACTTCCTGAGCGTTAGTATCCATACTAGAAAGTATCTGCTCTTTTCCCGGATGATCTACCTCCGGTCTTTGAGTTAGATAGTGACCGTAGAAAGGTTCATCAACCACGCGGGTATCTAATCGCTGAGCGAAGGAATACATTAGCGCGGTAGACAAATTGCGCGGGTTGGAAATTAGGTGAACTCGTTTCATAGCAAATTAGGGATGAGCCGACACCCATACTTCACCATCATCGAAAATTTCTTTTTTCCAGATGGGAACCGTTTGTTTTAGGGTATCAATTGTAAATTTGCAAGCTTCAAAGGCTGCTTGGCGGTGAGGAGTAGCCACGGCAATAATCACCGCAATATCGCCAATGTATAACGTGCCTTTACGATGATGAATCGCGATTTTCTCCACCGGCCACTGCTCACAAGCCCGTTGAGCTAACTTTTCCATTTCCTTTGCCGCCATCGGGTCATAGGCCTCAAAATCTAATCGCTTAACTGTTCGCTGCTGCGTATTATTACGCACCGTGCCGATAAACACATCTACCGCCCCTGCCCCATCCGACTGTACTAAACTTAGTACCTTATCAACCTGAAGTGGATCATCTGTCAGTGAAATTGAAATTTTTTGGCTCAAGTTCATAGGCTCATTTATCGGGAACCGGAATCAGGAAGCTGGCGTCCGGAGTTTATCTTTATAAAGATCATATCTATTCTGCACTATCCAGTTTCCCTTCTCCTTGTTTCCGGTCTCCGTATATCACCCTCCGCTTACCGGAGGAATAAGGGCAACCTCATCGCTTTCGTGTAATGTTTGATCTTCCTGTCCGTATTCATTATTCACGGCTATCATTACCGAATTTAAATCGTGCAGTTTAGGGTAGCTTTTCTTCAAATGCGCTACTAAATCAGGTACGGTAGCCCCTTCGGGCAGTTCGTAACGAAGCTTCTGTTGCCCCACAATATCTTTCGTGATTCCGAAAAGCAAAATATTCAGTTCCATAGTGGGCAAGATAGGTATTTCAGTGGGTAATGGGCAATTAAAATACGAAAGCTGAAATCAGAAAACATATAAAGTGTGAACTCCGGTTTCCGATAAAACCTTTGTATCTTTGTTATCCCCCAAGGTAAAATTGCAGCCAATGCCTTTGTTTGATAATCATGGTCGGCCTATCAACTATCTGCGTCTGGCGGTGACAGATCGCTGTAATCTGCGCTGTTTTTATTGTATGCCCGCTGAAGGCATATCGTACGTGCCTAAAAAAGAGCTATTGTCCTACGAGGAAATGATCCGATTGGTACGCGTTCTGGCTGAAATGGGTATCAATAAAGTTCGGATCACCGGGGGCGAGCCCTTCGTCCGGCGCGATTTAGTCAGTTTCCTCCGAAAGTTGACTGATATTTCCGGAATAGAAGAAGTCCATATTACAACAAATGGTGTACTCACCACCCCCTATGTTGCCGAACTCAAGGCAATGGGAGTAGCCTCAGTGAACCTGAGTTTAGATACCTTTGACCGCCAGCGTTTTCGAGAAATTACCCGGCGCGATGAATTCGACCGGGTACTAAACTGCTTTCACTCCTTACTGGAACATGACATTTCTACCAAAATCAATGCGGTAGTAATGGAAGGAAAGAATACCCAAGATATTATTCCGTTGACTGAGCTTACTCGGCAGTATCCGGTATCGGTACGGTTTATTGAAGAAATGCCCTTTAACGGGGAAGGTAGTCATTATCCGATACTAGTCTGGACACATCGTAAAATTCTGGAGGTACTCAAGCAGCACTACCCAGCCATAGAAAAAATTCCTGATTCGCCCACGTCCACTTCCTACAACTATCAGGTTCCAGGTCACCAAGGCACAGTAGGGATCATCGCAGCGTTCAGCCGCACCTTCTGCGGTACGTGCAATCGTATTCGTCTCACCGCTCAGGGAACACTAAAAACGTGTTTGTACGATCAAGGTGTGCTGGATATTAAACAAATAATTCGCAAGGGAGCTTCGGATAAAACGGTTCGTCAGACATTTGCTCAGGCCTTTCGTAATCGGGCGAAAGATGGTTTTGAAGCTGAGCAGCAGCATCGACAGCACTCAGTAAGTGAATCAATGTCTACTATCGGCGGATGATTTTTGCTAATTGTTTGGTGCAAAGATATTTATATCTTGCGCTAAATTTTAGCATATGATTAGATTTCTACTTATTTTTCTTTCTCTTTACTTATTCCATTTTTGTGTTTTTTCTCAAGGGTCTGATATTTATCGGGGCGGTATCCGTATTCCGGTCGGGCACGATAGTAGCAAGTACATTCGTATTGCCTTGGTGCAACAGTTTTGGCTACGTTCTATTGAAAATAATCCGGGTACGATAGACGCGAGCGGTGATCTGGCAGAACGTTCGTCAGATATTGGTAGTCGCCGGACGCGAGTGACCATGTATTCGCAGATTTCGCCCCGCTTTTTAGTATTTGCTCAGTTTGGTATCAACAACCAGACATTTATTAACGGTGGTGCTCCCGGACAAGGTGCTAAGAAACCCCAGCTCTTTTTTCATGATGCCTGGACCGAGTTTACGGTAGTGCCCGAACGGAATTATTCAACGAACAAAGCCAACTTGTTTTCTCTATCATTAGGAGCAGGCTTACATTTCTGGAATGGTGTTTCCCGCTTGGGATCACCCAGCATCGGCAGTTTTCTAACGTTAGATTTACCAGTGTTTAATTTCGTTAATGTAGAACGTACCGATCAGTTTGGCCGTCAGTACGGGATTTATGCGAAAGGTATGGCCGGACCCATCCATTATCGCTTGCATTTGAATAAGCCGTTTGTCGACCAGCGTTTGGGGGAAATCACTACCGAGCGAGCCAGTAACGTGGCTACGGAAAACTGGTCAGTAGGTGGATACGCTGCTCACCAATTTCTGGAAAAGGAAGGAATACTATCGCCCTTCCGCATAGGTTCTTATCTGGGTACTAAACGCGTATTTAACATCGGGGCGGGATTTTATCACCACCCCAAAGCCAGTGGCACGTTGGGTAACCCTGGTTCTATCACTGATTTTAATCGCCACAACCAGACAGTTTGGGCCGTTGATGCCTTTCTAGATCATCCGCTCGGTGAGCAAGGGATGGCAGTGACCGCTTACTCGGTACTATTCAATTACGATTATGGGCCTAACTACTTTCGCACCGTAGGCATTATGAACCTGGATAGCCGTCCGGCCGACCCGTCAGTTTCTTTAGCCGGATACGGCAATACTGAACCTCTGCTCGGAACAGGGCAAATTTGGATGAGCCAGCTTGGCTTGCTGTTGCCCGCAAATTGGTTAGCCACCTTAGGAAGATTTCAACCTTTTGTGCAGACCGAGTACAAAAACCTGGACTACCTAGATGATACTTTCACTAACCTAGATGCCGGCTTCAACTGGTTTATTGAGGGGCAAGTCGCTAAACTCACACTGCAATATGGTACTCGCCCCATTTTTATTGAACAAAACGATCAGCGTACTCAAACCGACACCAAGGGCCAGTGGACTCTACAGGTACAGATTGCTATTTGAAATAGTACTCAATCCAGCATTTGTTCCTTCCATAACCAACCTCTCGATACTTATCAGGTTTTTACACTAATTTCGTGTAAAATTTTGACGGTAAGTGTCTTATTTTAAAGTAATTTCTTACTTTAGTCAAAATAATGGTGCTCCCAAAGCAGAAGTATTATAACCATGCGCCATTTCCCTGCCACGTGCTAAGTAGTTAATCATTATTTAGGTGTACTCTCTATGGTACCACCTGCAATTTACCTAACTTATGTCGCTTATCTCAATAAAGGCCCTATTGCGGCTCTTCACTATTATTTTCTGGCTCGGAAATAGCCTTGCGTATGCTCAGGGAGTCTTGACTCCTAAGCCAAGACAGCCCTATGTGAAGGGTGAAACGGCGATATTTGGCTATTATGAATATTTACCGCTCGGATATGCCCAAGATAGCACTGCTAATTTCCCTTTATTGGTTTACTTGTCGGGGTTAGAGTCTAGAGGCGATGGAGTAGACAACCTAAATATTATACTGCAAGAGGGCATAGCTAAACAATTAAACCAAGGGACTGATTTGCCTTTCTTAATAATGAGTCCTCAATCGTGGAGTGGTTGGTGGAGAAGCGTCGATCTGGATGACTACATCAAGTTTATTATAAAGAATTACCGAGTAGATACGAACAAGATTTACATCACAGGATTTAGTTCTGGAGGAATAGGAGCTTACGAATATGCCGTAAATTATCCAGAAAATACTACCGCAATAATTCCTATTTCAAGTAGAGGAGATCATCTTGATTTGTGCAATATGAATGGCGTGCCTGTTTGGGCTTTTGCTAATAAAAACGATCAAGTAGTTAATTCTCAATATTCAATAAGCACCGTTAAAACGCTAAATGCGTGTGGTTCAGAGTATAAGGCAAAAATTACGGTATATCCTGAAGGGGGGCATGATGCCTGGACAAAAACGTACGATAGTAGTGGTATGGGTACCGAAAATCCAGCTTACGATGCTTTTGACAGCAATATTTACGATTGGTTGCTCCAGTTTACAAAAGATAAAATAACCGTTGATGCGGGAAAAGACAGAGTGATTTTCCAACCGCAGGCTTCATTGGAAATCGAAGCCTCCGCCACCTCGGGCTACGAGCACCACACTTACTTTTGGAAGAAGGTAGATGGAGCAGAGGTTGAGCTACAAAATTCTACCTCTGCAACCCTGTTTGTAAAAGATATGCCAGAGGGGCGGTACACCTTTACTGTTACAGCAGAAAACGATATTAAGGAAACGGCTACCGATACTGTAAAAGTTTGGGTGAGACCTCCGAATGAAGCTCCCTTCATAAATGCGGTCAGCGACAGAATAGTAGTTCTACCGGTTGATAGAGTTACATTAGTTGGAGCGATAAATGACCCGGAAGGAGATGCGTTTTCTATAAGTTGGAAACAACAGAAAGGTCCGGAAGGTGCAGTATTGCAATTCAGCAGCGTTCAGTCAGATAGTGCTCGAGTAGTAGTGAAAAATCTAAGTGAAGGAGAATATATCCTCGAACTAAGTGCCACTGATGAGTACGATAGCACAGGCGCTCAATCTATAAATCTTACGGTAATATCGAAGTCTTCAGAGGTTATACAAAATATACCGTACAATGACAGCTTTGAAGAAGCTAATGAAATATTTTGGCAAGGTTACGGTACTGATAACTCTTGGGCACAAGGTCAACCAACTGGTAGTGTAATTGATGAAGCTTCGGACGAAAATCAGGTCTGGGCTACAAACCTAACTGGAGAATATCAAGCTGAGGAGTCTTCGTTCTTACTAAGTCCGGTGTTTGATTTTAGTAAATTAGACAATGACCCAACGGTTCGCTATGATGTGTGGGCAGATATTTCTCCCGACGATAGCATCTATTTAAGTGTTACTACCGATCAAGGCATCACCTGGAAGTCATACGATCTTACTGATGAAAATTCTACCAATGGTTGGGTAAGCGTTTCACAAGTTTTAGAAGGAGCCGCTGGTCAAGAGTCGGTGCTACTTAGAGTAGGTATAGAATCTAGTAGTACCGAAGGTTATGAAGGGATTGCGATTGATAACATAGTAATCTGTAGTGCTGGAAGTGTAATTTCACTTGCCGATACAACAGTAGTAGAAGGCGAGTCGCTAGAAATTCCTATTGAACTAGATAACTCAGATATTAGAAGCGCTACTTATGAAGCAACCTCCAACAACCAAGATGTTATATCAAATGAAAATGTATCTGTCTCAGAGGGTATTTTGAAAATTACATCACTACCACAGACCGAAGGAAGCACAGAAATTACGATATCATCCCCGAATGCTTGTCTCGGTGAGACCTCCTTTAAATTGACTGTGGCTCGAGTTACAGCATTAGATAATCCTAAACAAGAAACACGAGTATTGCTTTATCCGAACCCGAGCACAGGTTACTATCAAGTGAAAAGCAAAGAGACGATAAGAGAAGTGCGAGTATACAATCTGGAAGGGCAATTACTAGAGAAGTATTTAGCGACAGCTTCGCTTAGTAAAGAACTTTCGTTTAATATTTACGGTCGATCCAACGGTATTTATTATCTCCAGGTAGAAACAGCGGAAAGTGTTCTCACTCAAAAGATAATTAAGTATTAGGCTTAATTAGCAAGGTGTTTTTTTGTTTTTGTAGTAATCAATGACTTGCGAAGCGGTCAGGCTTTGTCTATTTTGAAGATTGTTTCCCCACTACATGCTACAATAACCTGCGTCGCTAATGAAAAGAAGATCGTTTCTATGCCATTTAGGAGCCACTGCTAGTTCACTTCCCTTTTTACCATATCCTGCTCTTACGCTCGCTCATCCACCTTATGAAGAGATAGCCTTACTACTAAAAGCATTCTCTAATGGAAATGATGTAAGTATAAAAAGCTTGCTTGAGCGACAGGAAAAAGATACCAAACATCCGGAGTACGGAGGAATCGTTAATGGCTACGGAATTCATAATCCACAGAATACTAGCAGCTTTCTTCAGCGGCTGAGCGGTGGGCTAGTATCCGAATATTCAGAATTTTATCAAGATGAATCCTTACTCGAACCAATGCTTCGGGCCAGCGAATATTTACTGCAAGCGCAGCACCCCGATGGTACTATTGATCTGCACACCACCAACTTTCACTCTACGCCCGATCTGGCATTTTCGGTAGAACCCGCTAGTTTAGCCTACACATTGCTCCATACCTACGTCCCTTCATCTACTCAAGCTATTCAAGATAATTTACAGACGTACCTAGAAAGTGCCGGACAAGCGCTTAGTATCGGGGGTATCCACACTCCTAACCATCGCTGGGTAGTCTGTATGGCATTGGCTCGAGTTCATCATTTATTTCCCGACCCAGCTTATGAAGCCCGGATTAACGAATGGCTCCGGGAGAAAATTGATATTGATGAAGATGGGCAGTATACCGAGCAAAGCACGCTGGTCTACAGTCCCATTGTTAATCGTTCATTGATTACTATAGCTCGTCTTGCGAATAAGCCAGAATTACTTGATCCGGTGCGAAGAAATCTGGAGATGAGCTTATATTACATTCACGCGAATGGCGAGGGCGTAACCGAAGGCTCGGGGCGACAAGATAAATACCAGAAAGGGACATTGCATCGCTACTACTATTCTTACCGTTACCTCGCACTGCACGATCGGAACCCTCGTTTTGCGGCGATGGCTCAGTTTCTAGAAAATCAGGATATTAACCTACTGAATTATAATTTAGCGTATCTGCTGGAAGATACTGATCTAAAAAGTCCACTGCCTTCAGCCTCTTCACTTCCAACTAACTACACCAAAATATTTACCGGATCAGATTTGGTACGGATTCGGCGGGGCGAACGGGATGCGACCATTTTGGCGAAGAACCCCGTATTCTTTACCTTTTTCAATGGCGAAGCTGCTCTGGAAGGAATACGATTGGCCTCAGCCTTCTTCGGAAAAGGGCAATTTGAAGGAGAGTCGCTGGAGCAAGATGGTGATAAATTTGTCGTTCGTCAGTGGCTGGAAGGCCCCTACTATCAGCCGTTCGCTAAAGAAGAACTAAAAACTACTGATGGTGACTGGGAAAAGCTCCCTCGCGACGAACGTCCGCAAAGCGAAATCCAGAAATTACTCACCGAAGTACGCATTCGCGAAACGGAAAAAGGTTTTCAGATAGATGTGAGCGTACTAGGGACTGATCGGGTACCTGTAGCTCTGGAATTAGCCTTTCGCTCCGGTGGAACATTAGAAAAAGCACAGCCAGTAGAAAACATCCCGGAAGCTTACTTACTGACAGAAGGCTTTGGTACGTTTCAAAGCGGAAAGCAAAAAATACGTTTTGGCCCCGGGCGAGCCGAACATCAGTGGACGCAGCTTCGGGGAGCGTTGGATAAATTAGATGCTCAGAGTGTGTATCTCACTGGTTTTACTCCCTTTGAGCATCAGCTTACAATAGAATAAAACTATTGATCCTCTTCTTCGCTCGTAGCGGCTACATCCACTGATTTACGGAAGGTACCGGAACCTACGTAGTTTTCCTTGCCTCGCCAGTCAGGTTTCCAAAATAGCGTGGTTTGATGCTGACCGTCGTTATCAAAATCGCGCACTCCAACATTCACCCGAAGGCTTTCCCAGTTGCCACTTTGTAATTCATTCAGATAAGAAACAGGAACCGTGAACTCTGCTACGTATCCTTCATCAGTTCGCTTAGCAGTAGCTTGAGTACCTTCTGGCAGACGGTCGGCAAGAAATAGCTTACTGCTATCAGCTTCTTCCAACGGACTAATGCCCAGATACAGCACTTCGCGGAATATTTGCTCACCCGTTTCCAGAGCACTAATATTTTCTGAGCGGGCGTCAATCAATAGGCTGATTCCGTCCTGATCAAAAGGGTTTTTGCCCGGAGTCGTCTCTAGCTGATCGTCGGTTACTGCTGCTGCCACGTACAGATACTCATCATCGTAAGTGACGTCAAATTGAAATGAGGCATCACCTTCGCCTTGGTGGGAAAACGGGTCACTATCTACGTAGCCATTTTCACCAACTGAATAGGTAAACTCTGACCATTCATCCAGCGAGCCATCGAGCTGAACTACTGACTCGGTAGGTGAGATTACCGCCACTTTTTCGGGACGAAGACGGTAGGTAGACTCAAAGGACACCTCTGGCATATCTTCACTCTGGTAAGCAATAGTACTGTTCAAGACCAAAGGTGAAATACTATCCAGCGCAACTGGTTCGGTAGCTTGCAAGCCTAGTTTAACTACCTCCACTGAATTAGGGCTAATTTCACGGGAGAGTGCACCGAAGCTAGTAATCAATTTAGGATTTGCTTGTACCGTCAAGTCAATCTGCATTGGCACATCACTATTGTTGGTCAGCTTAAGTTCGGTTTCGTAAGCTTCAAACGTATTATCCTGTACTAGCAACGGCTCTATGCTAATAGCTTGCGATTGCAACAGAGGTTGCATTAGTTGGGCGGTTTCTTCGGTAAATACCTCATCGCTCCAGATGCCATCCAGGGCTAAGTTGGCAATAATTGGCCCTTCGTTGGTCATGGTAATCCAGGCTACGTGGTCAAACTCACCCAATTCAGGGCCTCGCAGCGGGCTACCTCCCCCAGTAGTTGCCAAGATGTAGTAATTGCCATTGTTGCGTTCGTACTTTACGTAGCGGTGCCGGTGACCAACAAATACTGAATGCTCCCGGTCAGCCAGCAGAGTTTCTACATCCGCCCAGCGTTTAGGGTCTTCTTCTTGATCCCACAGCGGCTGGTGCATAAATACCAGTGTCCACTTTACATCGGCATTTTCTTCCAAGGTTTGTTTGATGTATTCGTATTGCTCATCGTCAATGGTTCCTCGCCCCGCCCCTCGGGCATTATCTTCGCTATTCAGGCACAGAAAGAGCACGTCGTTGTACTGAAAGTGATAGTAATCTTTACCAAAGCGTTCTTGCCATTCTTCAGCCAACACTTCGTTGGTATAGTCGTGGTTGCCGGGTACGTAGAAGAAAGGAACAGTCAACTCATCAATAAATCCGTTGAATTCCGTCCACTGTCGATCAATTTCTGCTTTATCGGTAGTATAGCCTTCAATCAGGTCACCTACGCTCATGACAAACTCAGGCTGAAGCAGGTTCAGCTTACGAACCCCATCCAGAAATATACCCGGTCGGTGCCCTCCGGTTCGGTCGCTCACAATAGCAAACTGAAAGTTTTTCGCGCCATTGTTTACCTCCAAACTGGTGAAAGGTTTAGCCCCCTCAATAGATTCTATAACAATCTTGGGCGAGTTATTCTCTTGGGCTTGGGCGATGGATAAAGCTACAACCCAGAAAAGAACAGTCAGGTAGGTAAATGTTCGCATAGTATAGGTTTTCATGAAAGGTAGGGAGATATTATCAGAGCTAGGTTACCTGAGTGTTAAGTTTTTGACCGGGATGAATAGAACGAAATCAGATGGTCAGGATTAACTTAGGAACGATAACACAATAAAGTACCTATTTGTACTTGTTCTTTCGGCGCGGTACTTCGTCACGAAAAGCCTCTCATAGCTCGGCTATGCTCGGTTTCCGTTCCTCGTCCCGCACCAAAATCCCGGCGTTTAACTTAGATACTTTATTATCTCATCGTTCCTTATAGAAAGGCTTAATTAAGAAAATGACGAAAATATTAAATAAGCAGCTCACTTGTTAAAGCGTATTTACTATGTACTAATTTTCATCAATACCGTACCTATTAAAAACTTACACTTTTGTGGAAAATGTAGGGGGAATACTATTATCCCCGCTCAATCTTATCTACCAGTTCATCGTACCAGTCTTCGCCGTATTTGCGGATGAGGGGTTCTTTCAGGAAACGGTAGAGCGGAACGCCTAGTTCTCGGCCTAGATCGCAGGCGGGGTGACAGATGTGCCAGCGGTGGTAATTAACCGCGTCATAATTATCGTAGGTATCAATCCGGAGGGGGTAGAGGTGACAAGAAATAGGCTTGTGGAATGAAGTTTTCCCGGCCTGATAGGCTTGTTCAATCCCGCACTTGAGCGTGCCCTTTTTGTCGCGGATAGCGTACACGCACTCGCGACCGTTGATGATTGGCGTTACGTAGTCGTTATCGCGGTCGGTAGTGTATTTCCCCTGCTTTTCTATTTGGCGAATTCCTTCTTTGGTGAGAAAAGGTTTTACGTCATCGTAGATTTTATCCAGTATCGCCAGTTCCTCTTTCTCTAGGGGTGCGCCCGCATCGCCCTCCACGCAGCAAGCTCCCTGGCATTTCTTTAGATTGCACACGAAGAATTGCTCCTTCACATCATCGCTTAGCACGGCATCTCCAACAATAATCATAATCTCGTATTCTGCTTGACTTTAGAACAGGCTAAATAAATGAATAATTCAGCGTAAACCTGCTTAGATAGCCTCTTTTTCTTGGTACCCCGGCCCCTTCACAAACATACCGGGAGTGGCTCCGGTATGTTCGCTATTCTTGAGTACCGGAGTACCGTTTACGATGGCGTGTACCATCCCTTCGGAGTACTGATGGGGTTCTTCAAAAGTGGCTTTGTCCTGGATGGTAGCTGGATTGAAGATAACAACATCGGCGTAGAAGCCGGGAGCTAGTTTTCCCCGTTCCTGAATGTTAAGTTTCTGAGCAGATAACCCGGTGAGCCGATGGATGGCTTCTTCTAGCGAGATCACCTGTTCTTCGCGAACGTATTTGCCTAGCAGTCGGGCGAAGTTGCCGTAGGTTCGGGGATGAGTGCTGCTTTCCAGATTCTTGCCTTCGGCAGCAATAGAGCGGGCATCGGAACCGAAGGTCATGTAGGGCAGTTTAATCTGCTTTTTCACATTGTCTTCGTTCATCAGGAAGTAGACGGTGCCAATGTCGCCTTCGTTTTGCACCACCAGATCGATGATCGTTTCGGCGGGGGACATGCCACGTTTCTTGGCAATCTCAGCTACGGTTTGCCCAACATACTGCTTGAGTGAATTCTGATCAAACTCTACTAGTAAGATGTTATCAGCATCTCCGGCCAGTTGCAAAAAGTTCTCCCATTCGTTGGTATCCGATTCCATCTCAGCAATTACCTGCTGGCGGATGGTCGGTTCTTGCAGTCGTTCTACCCAGGCCTGGGTGCCGCCTTCCTGCACCCAGGGTGGCATGGTGGCGTCTAGTCCGGTAGAGGCGGCTACGTAGTTGTACATATTAGTGCTGATGCCCATTCCGGCCTGGCGGGCTGAATCAATCTTAGCCAATACCCGATCCAGCTTAGGCCAGTTGCGCTCTCCGGCAGCCTTGAGGTGGTAGATTTCGGCGGCGATGTCAGCTTCCTGAGCGATAGTGAATAATTCGTTTACAGCTTGCTCAAAATTATCGCCCTCGCTACGCAGGTGCGAGATGTATTTGCCGTCGTACTCGGCAGCTACTTTCGCCAGGGCAATCAATTCCTCAGTGCTGGCGTAGAAAGCTGGGGCGTAAATAAGGGATGATCCTAAACCCAGTGCTCCTTCTTCCATTGCCTGACGTACTAACTCCTGCATCCGCGTCAATTCGGTTTCATTTGGTGCCCGGTCTTCGTAGCCTAATTCGTGCACCCGAATGGTGGTCGCCCCTACGAAGGAAGCTACGTTGGTAGCCACTCCCTGATCGACCAGATGTTGTAGCCCTTCGCCGAAGGTAGTCCAGGCGATGGTATCCCCGTCTTCCAAAGCTCGCTCCTTAGCCGCCTCACTGACCGGGCCGAGCGATGAGCCTTCGCCGAATACTTCCAGCGTAACGCCCTGTTTGATGCCGCTCATAGACCGACCGTCTTCCAGCAGCGGATACGCCGCCCAACTGAGCATATTGATGAAGCCGGGGGCTACCGCCAGCCCACTGGCATCAATTACCGTTGCCGCTTCGGCTTGGGATAGGTCACCAACGGTATCAATCCGCCGACCGATGATACCAATATCAGCTACCTGTGGGGCATTGCCCGTTCCGTCATAGACAGTGCCGTTTTGAATGATAATGTCGTACTGGGCAGGTGGATTGGTGCAACTAGCTAGATAAAGACCAATTAGACAAAGTACTATCCAACGAATTGAGTTATAAAGCATAAAAAGGTTAGTTTGCTGCTGAGGAGAGCTAAAGTAATTCTTTTTAGCTTTTTTCTAGGATAGATTTAAATTCATCAGCCGAAACTACGTCCACTTTAGGGTATCCCTACGGTGAAGTAGCCTTGATTTAACGCTAGCTCGTCTGCTACCTTTGGAAAAAAAGGTTATGGCACATTTTCGTACTGAAGAAGACATGTTTCCGCTCGTTGCCCAATGGCAAGAGAGCGGTGAAACGCAGAAGGCCTTCTGTATTCAACGTAGCATTCCGGTTTCTGTTTTTGCTTACTGGCTACGTCGCTATCGCGATCAGCAAGGTGGTTCCGGTGATCAAGTCCCAGGCTTTGTTCCAATCCGTACTGCTGTGTCGGATTCAGTGTATCCCTACGGTGAAACGGACTTGATAAACAGCCGAGTGCGCCATTATCTTTGAAGAAAAAAGGTTATGGCACATTTTCGTACTGAGCAAAAGATGTTTCCTGTAGTGGAAGCTTGGCAGAGCAGTGGACAAACGCAAAAAGCGTTCTGCGCTGCGCATAATATTTCCGTTTCGGTGTTGGCCTACTGGCTACGGCGTTACCGCGATCACCACGTTGATGAGAGCGATGAGTCCGTTGGTTTTGTTCCCGTCCGTATGGATGTATCCGGTCCGGCAGCCCTGGAAGTGAGTTTACCTTCGGGGGCGGTGTTGCGTTTTGCACAAGTAGTACCGGTGGGGTATCTGAAAGCGTTACTGTAGATGTTGATGAGCTTAGCCAAGCGAATATTCTTGTATTCGCACAGCGTGGACATGCGCAAAGGGTTTGATGGGCTATCGGGCATCGTATCTCAACAGATGGGTGCGGATGTACTGTCGGGGGATGCCTACGTGTTTGTGGGTCGCCGGAAAGACCGCTTGAAGCTGTTGATCTGGGAGTCATCGGGTTTTGTGCTGTATTACAAACGATTAGAAGCCGGAACGTTTCGTTTGCCGGCTGGCAAGCAGGCGGCAGTAGCCTTATCTTCAGCCGAACTGTGGGCACTATTAGAAGGCTTGGATGTAGAAGTAAAACAGCGGCGCAAACGTTACAAATTATCGGCTTAAGTGTTTGGATTTTCAGTGCGTGCACTTAAGTTTGTCCCAATGGATGCTGCTTTACGGGCTGAGAACCAAGCTTTGCGTGAACAGAACGAAGTGTTACGCCAAGAGTTGGCCGAACTGAAGCGGCTGGTTTTCGGTAGCGAACGCTTCATAGGGTCATCTGGGGAAGGGCAACTCAGTTTACTAGCCGAGGAACCAGATATAAAAAGAGCAACCCCTGAAAAACAGACCTACTCACAAAAAGTCCCTAAATCAACTACGGTTACGCCCCCATCGCGGAAACTGCTACCGGCTCACCTGCCCCGTGTAGAAGTCGTACTAGAACCCGAAGAAGACACGTCCAATATGAAGAAAATCGGAGAACAAGTGAGCGAGGAACTAGATTATGAACCAGCTAAACTGTTTGTGCGACGTTACGTCCGACCTCGTTACGTGAGTAATGAGGAAACGTTTCATATGACTGCTTTACCCAACCGCCCGATTGATAAGGGCATACCGGGCTCGGGGCTACTGGCGCAAATCCTGATGGATAAGTTCGTGGATCATCTTCCCGTCTATCGGCAGGTACAGCGCTACGAGCGGTTAGGCATCAAGCTCTCAGAAAGCACACTAGGTGGCTGGTTGAGTAGTACCTGCCAGCTACTTACCCCCCTCTATGATGCCTTGCGCCAGTGTGTGCTCAGCCAGACGTACTTACAAGCGGACGAGACGCCAATTCCAGTATTGGACAAGAAAAAGAAAGGGAAAACCCACCGGGGGTATCAATGGGCGTATCATAGTGTGAAAGACCGGCTGGTCTTCTTTGATTATCAGCCCGGACGAGGCAGGGAAGGGCCTAAAGAATGCTTGAAAAACTTTCAAGGCTATTTGCAAACCGATGGTTATGAAGCCTATGAGTGGTTGAATGCCCAGCGCGATGATATTACCCTGCTGCACTGTATGGCCCATGCCCGACGGTATTTTGAAAAAGCCCTGGACAGCGATGCCGAACGGGCGGGACATGCCCTATCCCAAATACAGAAGCTCTATGCCGTAGAACGTCATGCCCGGCAAGCCGACTTGTCCGACCAGCAACGCTATGTACTACGCCAACAGCAGGCTGTACCTGTACTGGAAGAGTTACACGCCTGGCTACTGGAACAAGCAACCAGTGTATTGCCTAAAAGCCTGATCGGTAAAGCCGCCACCTACTCGCTGCGTCGTATCAAAACCTTATCGTTATATACCAGCGATGGGCGGTTGGAGATCGATAATAACCTCATAGAAAACACTATCCGCCCCATTGCTTTGGGCCGGAAAAACTACCTGTTCGCCGGTAGCCATGCGGCCGCTCAACGTATCGCGGTATTCTATAGTCTGTTGGGTAGTTGTAAGCTTCACAACATCGAACCCTATAGCTATCTGAAAGATATTCTGGAACGGTTGCCTGATCATCCTATCAGTCAGATAGACGAACTGCTACCCCACCGATGGAAACCCCGGCTAACCAAGCAAGAAGAGAGGCTAAGCACCATCGCTGTCTAGTTCACCGTAGGGATACACTTTAGGGAAATCTATTCTCTTTAAAATATCAAAATGCTTATCGTGGCTTACGATGAACCTGGCATTAGCTGCAAGAGCACAATCGACGAATTTATTATCGTCGGCATCTTTTATCAGGTTCCATTTGTAGTAAGTTTCTATTCGCAATGTAGTAGGAAGATTGACAATTACCCTCAGCGTGGCATCAGCTAGTTCGGCTCCCATATGCCGCTCAATAATCTCCGTGTATTCGTTGAGAATATCAGTAGTGACACATAGCTGAAAAGTTCTACTTAAAAGGTCCGCAACACCCAGTGAAGGTGCTACTTCCGGGATATACAGGTGAGCAGCAGATTGGTATCAATAACTAACCCTCATTTATTCTGAGAATCATAGGGCGTTCTCACTCGAGTATTGGCTAACTTTTTACTGTCTTTTTCGGTCCAGCCCTTTTCTTCCCATGCTTTATCGGCTACATCCATTGCTTTCTCGGCAAAGTATTGGGCAATAAGATTCTTGATGTTCTCTAAATCTTGGTCAGAAATATCTTGGGTATAGAGGTTTAGCAACTCTAGCTGTATGTTACTTAATGATGGATGTATATCTGCTTTTCCCATAGCTTCAGAAGGGTTAATTTTATACAACAAGTATATTATCGTATATATCTAAGCTTAACCTAATAGATTTGAAGCTGCCTTCCGTAATTCTCGAGCTGCTCATAGGCGAGATCTACATGATATTCATTAATGAGGGCTTTTTTTCTATCATTCCATTCACGTATTTTGTTTAGAACCTCTTCTCTCGTCAACTTTGGAGTATTCTTTTTGAGATAATGGACAGAGGAAAGTATTTCTAACGAAAACGTAGACTCGAATCCATCTATTACTCTGAAAAGATCATCGAGCCTTTGTCTTTGGCTTGCTTCTAGATTTTTATTTACGTACTCTTTGACTTCATCTAATTTACTGTAGTTAAGCTTCAACTGCTCGAACGGGCCAGCCTGCATTTGTTCTAACCCAGTCAAATAATTTCCATTTAATGCATACAAGACTTTCTCAACAGCTTGTGCATATGGCCCATAAGTATATGGTTCAAATTTGAGCCTGAGATTCTCTCCGGATTGTTGTAAAAAGTACATTATTTTGTTAGCTGTAAAAACTGTAGAATACTCTCCGAACTTCTCATATTTGAATAAAGCATACAGCAGCATTGCTCTGGCCGGAGTCAGCTTAACATTTTTTTTTGCGCTCTCTTTTTGCAATAGCTTTTTTATCTCTTTGTTGGGTTCGTAAATGATGATTTCAACACTATCTAAACTAGATAAGTACTGAGTCATGAGCTCTTTTACCTTATTCCATTTTAAGCCGCCATTTCCTGCTCCTAATGGTGGTAAAGCAATAGATTTAATATTTTTAGTTTGAATTACTTTGACTAGGTCTTCTAAACCTTCCTCAATGAATCTGTACTGAGATTTTCTGTACCAATGCTCTTTAGTTGGAAAGTTAACGATCGTCTTTTTTCCTTTCGTTGTTAGCTCATCATAGACAAACATTCTTCCGACCCTAACTTCACCACTCTTACAGGCTTTTGCATAAGCTCTGAAATTCTCAGGAAACCTTTCCTTAAACTGTAAAGCAATACCTTTGCCCATGACGCCCATCGTATTAACCGTATTTACGAGTGCTTCGGCTTCAGACTCAAGTAGATTACCCTTTATAAATTTCATAAGAAATAGAATTTCTTTTTTGGATTAATATAGACATTTAAACTTACTTGACAAGTATCAAGAATAGCTTTTACGCGCTTTTCAGCATTGGAGTTGAGAACAACAACGGCTTTTATTTTACTTGCTGGAACATGATTCAGTATTAAGAATTCTGAGTGTTTTTGTCTTATACGATCCTCATTACCATCAGAATTATCCGTTCTGAAATCTTCGGTATTTATGGACTTCCAGTCTAATTCATCAAGCTGGTCAATAGCATCATAGAACTTTGTAATTATTTTGGCTGCATTTCCGTCTGTAAAACACCACTGAAAATTGCCGTTCGCAAGATCCTGAAGCTTACAGCACAGGTATATTATATCTTCTTGCGGTTTTGTTGGCACACCGTATCCAGTAATTATATTGTAAAGCATTGGCGTGCGAACGGAAAAATAGAAAGGTACATAGTCGTTAACTACAGTTTCAGGGAAGCATCTAACAGTTCTATTATCTCGCTCATTGATGATCTCTGAATTTCCAATTACTACGCGATTTTCATCAATAGGAGCGGAATTTTTAGAAAAAAGCCCATTGGTTATATCTTTTTCTAAGTTATTGATTGGGATGATTCTATACACCCACTGCTTTGAGATATCCATATATACCTTGCAAAAATATGACCTGTACAAGCTAACAATCTTCTATGCAAAGAAACTCCAAAAATACCTATTGTTCACAGTTTTCTTATAACAGAGAATATTTGTAGGGTAGTGAATAACCTTTTCCACCCAAAGAAAACCGTTTTTCCCCAGTCAATGTAATGTTTCTTCCCGGAACAAATTATGGATGTAATGAATATGTAGGGTTTCTGGATGGAGGAAACTGCTTTTGAGGAGATGTGAATCGCTCACTTAACGGAGAAGAAAGTATTTGCCAATTTGCCCACAAAAATTACGGAAGTACAGATGCGTTTTCTCTTGCGTAGTAACATCAGTTAAGTCATGCGTTCTTTGTTATTAGTTTATTCACCCTAAATGGCATAGTTATGAACTTATACAAGAACGACGATTTGGTAGAAGCCACTAATCTGGCTATCAACAATACCTTGAACAATCCGGGTCGGCAGCAGCAGTTAGACACCTTCGGCTGGGGCGAGCCTCAGTTTACTACCGGAAAAAATCTGTTGAAGATTTACGAGCAAAGAGGAACGGCACAAACCCAATTGCAGAACGAGCAGTGGGCACTTTCTCAGCAAATCAACTCTGGTTTGCAGGCATTGGCCGAGCAGTTTAAGGAGCACGTCCGTATTGTACAGGTAGCTCTTCGTAATGATACTACCTTGCTGCATTCGCTAGAGATAGACCGATTGGCTCAGCGCCGTTGGGAGTTTGTTCGGCAGGCGGGAAATTTCTACGGCCAGCTTCAGGATCAAAAAGTATCGCTAGAAGCTTATGGCATTAGTAGTAAAGAGATACAGCAAAACTGTAGTGCGGCGAATGAACTGCTACAACTAAAAGAAGTTCGGGCCGACAAGAAAAGTGCTGCTGAGCAAAGTACCCAGGATAAACGAGAAGCGCAGGCAACGCTACGCATGTGGGTGAAGTATTTTCATACCATTGCCCGTATGGCATTCCGTAGTCAACCGCAGGCACTGGAAGCTTACGGTATTCGGGTACGAGCTACGGTGTAAGAAAGTGCTGGGAGATTTCTTAAATTCGCTAAACGATTATTATTAAGTACTCAAACATTTTTATCTTGACGTCATTACGAACGAGGTACGAGTGAAGTAATCTCCTCATCGTGGGGGAGATAGCTTCGTCGCTTCGCTTCTCGCTATGACGTATTCGATGTTAGTATAATTGTTCCCATTACTTAATATAATCGTATATAACTACTTCCCCCTCTTTAAGCGCTACAGCCGGTAAATCTCGTCTTTTACGAGTTGCATGAGGTCTATGTATTTTTCTTCGGCCATGAGGCGGCGGTACTTACTGCGGTCGAGTTTTTCTACTAGGTTCCAGATGGCCTGGTTCATTTCGGCGTGCTGGGTGAAGAAACCGACCATATCGAAGATACGGGGCGAGGCATCGGCGGTGAAGTATTTGTCGTACTCGTATTCTTTCGCGTAGAACAGAAATTCTACAGTATGTAAGAAGTTACGCGAGCCGCCTACCAAATCCCAGTCGAAGTTCCAGTCGTTATCGTTGGTGTGGAGGTAGAAGTCAATGCCTGATTCGGCGCAGAGACCCAGTACCTGAGCGGGGTTTTCTTTGGCTAGTAGTGAATGTCCGAAGTCAATGGTCACTCCGGTAGCTGCGTTCTGCACTTCCTTAAGTAGCACAATGGTTTTGGCACAAGAATCCACGTGGCAGTTTACCCGCGTCTCATTGATTTTGTACTCAATAAACAGTGGAATCTCCGGTAGGTAATCGGCTGCTTCGGCTACTGACTCAATCATGTTGCGCCAAGCTTTGGGGTAATCTACCTGAAAGAGATTGTCGAAGCCATCGGACAATGGGCAGCAGGTTACCAGTGGGGCACCTACCACCTTTGCGTAATCTTTCGCTTTTTTAATTACTTCCACTGCACCCTTTCGTAGCTCAGCCTGCGGACGGGAAAGTGCCCCCGGCACCCATTGGGTTTCTTTTTTAATATTAGCGTTGATGGCGGCGAAGGATAATCCCAGTTCGTCCATCAGGGCTTTGGTTTCCTGCGGGTCGCCGGTTTCGTAAGGATACACTACTTCTACTCCGGTTACTCCTGGAATTTTCTGTACCATCCGAAGACGTTCTTCCAGGTTGGTAGGTTGCTGGTATTCGGAAAAGCGATCCTGAGTTTTCCCCAAAAAGGCGGTGATAATGCTTTGTTTCATGGTTGACATGGCGATGAGTTTAAATAGTATCTAAGGTGATTTACAAATTAAGATTTAGTGGTTGCAGATTATAAGTGCTTGTTTTTCAGTGTCTCGCCCTTGAGCCGGTCTGGCGAGACCCGGGCAGGCTTTTACCGCGCCGCGTCGGCTTTTTCTATCGATGAAAAAGTAAGCAAAAAATCTAGGAAACCTTGAAATTGCACCGGCAACCCGCCACGTCCACGGTGGATCGCTACGCTCAGACAGCAAGGTTTCCCCTTAATGCTCAATAAATTAGATCAATCAACAATCTTTGTCTCACGCACAATATTGGGGTCAGAGAACTGATCTAGGGTGTCGCGTACTTTGGTAGAGAAGGAGTACATGATGGCTCCCTTCGCTCCGGCTTGAAACCAGTGTTTGGTGCCGGGAGGTAAAATCAACTGATCGCCCGGTTTCATATCTACCTCGTGGCGCATAGTGTAGTACTCGTCTTTTCCCTCTACAATAAATCCTTGCTGCAAAGTGTTATCGCCGGGAATATAGAAGTACAGATCGCCCCACAGAGCGCGGATCACTTCTTCTTTACCTGGATCATCTCCTACCGATGGGTGCCAATGCTCGGGTTCGGTCTGGTTAGGAAACAGTACCAGAATTTTTCCAGCGATGCGGTCGGTTTCAAACATGGTTAGTATTTGTATACCCTCCTGCTCGAGTCGGCTCAATCCAAAGTCAGCCGCGGCAATACTTTGCCCCTCTTCGTCGGTAATGAACAGTCCAGCTTGTTTGATAAGATCGGTGGCTCGCTCTTGTGCGGTGGCTAATTCTTTCTTTGTGATAGACATATTGATTTATATTAGTGGGTGTTGTGGGAACACAATTAATCGTGTTCTTACTTGTCATGTAGTTCTAAGGGTTTGTCAGAGCGGATAGACCACCACAGAGGAATCGCCAGTAGGTTCAAAATCGCGGTTACGTAAAAGAAGGTGACATCCGAACCAGTCAGTGACATCAGGTACGGAAAGGCTAGTGCCGTTACGAACGAGCCTAGATTACCCGCCATATTCATGGTACCGCTCACCGCTCCCGAATGTTCACGTCCTACATCTACGCAAGCCGACCAGGATGGGCTGAGCGTCATATCTGCGCCAAACACCGCCAGTGAAATAAAGATAATCGCGCCCAGCACATCGTCCATATATACACTGGCTAGTACGCCGACTGCCGCCAGTGTGAAGCCAATGATAGCGGGGAGTTTACGTGATAGCGACCACTTTCCCCGGCGGTAGATAGCATCCACCATCCAGCCGGACACCCAATTGCCTAGTGCTCCGAAAATTAACGGGGCCGATGAATAAAATCCGGCCTCAATAGCTTCCAGATTATACTTCACCTTCAGGTGGGGAAATAGCCAGGTTAGGCAGAAAAAGAATGTAAAATTACTGCTGAAGTATTGGCCCATCAGCAGCCACATTCCTTTGGATTTAAATAACTTACTGAAGGAAATAGCGGTCTTCTCCGCATTTTCCGAAGCAGTATGCTCCGCAATAAACTTCTGTTCCTCTTCTGATACTGCGTTATGCTCCGCCGGATCGTCGCGAAACCAAGCGTACCAGATTATCGCCCACAATACACCAATCACCCCTAGAATAACGAAACTCATTCGCCAGCCTACCTGACCAATGAGCCACGCAGCTCCCGGCAGGGCAATGGCTGCTCCAATCCGTCCACCTGAAAAATTGATCCCGTTTACGATGCCCCGCTCTCCTACTGGCACCCAGCGGAACACCGCCCGAGCAATACCCGGAAAAGCTCCGGCTTCGCCTACTCCAAAAAGGAATCGTACAACTAACAGTAAAAAGAAATTCCAAATGGCACCAGTCAAGGCTGTAAATACTGACCACACACTAACAACCAGTGTCAGAATTCGGCGAGCTCCAAAACGATCCGCTAGCAGTCCGGCAGGAGTCTGGAATAGCGCGTAGCCCAAAGCAAAAATAGATAGTACCCAGCCCATCTGTTTGTCGTTGAGGGAAAGGTCGGCACTTACCGGGTCTTTCGCTACCGAAATAAGAATGCGGTCAAACAACACAATCATTGCCAGAATGAACGTTGCCCCGACCATTTGGTATCGTACCGGAAAGGTTGGTTTGCGAGACATGCTAAGGCTGTTCGGCGATAAGTTTCTGGGAATGGATAAGGTGTTTTTTCATATGTAGCTTAGCTTCGTCTGGATTGCGGTTAGTCATGGACTCAATAATCGCTATGTGTTCGGGTAATGTTTCTTCCGGAGGGCGCACCAAGCCAATGCGGTCGATGTAAATAAGCAGATTACTCTGCTGAAAAAGCTTCCGCAAAAAATTATTTCCACACTGGCGGATGATAGTATCGTGAAACTTTATATCAGCAGTACGGTATTCCTGATAGTCAATAGGTTCAGTACAGCCGACAAAAGGGGCGAACAGATCGTATAATTTTTTGACAACAGCCGGACTCGCCCGTTGCGTAAACAGGCGAACTGCCGTGCATTCTAAGGCAATTCGGCAATCGTAAATCTCAATGATTTCTTCGTTGGAAAATTGCCGTACAATTACTCCCCGGCGGGGGATAGACTCAACCAGATGCTCAGCTTCCAGCATTTGTAAAGCACTGCGCAAGGGCGTTCGGCTAATACCTAGTTCATCGGCTAATTTATTTTGTACAATCTTTTGACCCGGGGTAAGCTTGTGCGACAGAATCATTTGCTTTACCTTTTGGTAGGCAGCCCTTTCTAGCCCATCTGAGGTTATTTTTTTCACGGTGTAATTATTCTATTTATAGCCGTTGTAAGAAGTTTTAATATTCTAATTTTTGTATACTGTATACAAAACTAACAATTCTACCCTACATTCAAAGGGTCGGTAACGATAGGTTTTGTATTAAAGCGATTTACTAGATTTTATGTAATTTAGCATCATTAACTCGCACTCTAATGCAGAAATTTACGCTCACTATTATTGGATTCTTTACGGGGCTTCTTGCTTTCTCTCAGGTAACTTCAAAAAATTCAATTCCTAATATAGTCAATCAATCACAAGTAGAGGCGCACGTTCGGTTTCTGGCATCCGATGAGCTGAAGGGGCGAGATACCGGATCGCCCGAACTGGATATTGCGGCTCAATATATCGCTTCCTACTTTCAGGGGTACGGTGTGCAACCTTTAGATAGTGCTAATAGCTATTTTCAACCAGTCTCTTTGTTTAATGAGAGTCCGCCTACGGCAGCTACGCTCTCTTTTCAGGGAGAAGAATTCCAGTTGGTTAAGGATATGCTGTTATTGGCCGGCGATAGCCTTAGTAAAGAGTCACCAACAGTGTTTGTAAACTATGGTATGCCTGAAGATTTGGAAGGGGTAGATTTAGAAGGGAAAATTGCAGTAGCTTTATTAGGCCGTCCTGGTGATACTAATCCCCAAAGCGCATTCTTCGCTAGCCCACAAAAGCAAGCTCAGGTTGCTGAGATGGGCGGAGTAGCACTGGTAGAATTGTACCGATCCGCCCAAGTTCCCTGGTCGCTGCTGGTACGTTATCTTAATAGCGATCAGATGAAGGTAGGGGGTGATGCTGAAGAAGAACTGCCAATCGTTTGGTTGAACGACGGGCAAAGTACGCTCAAGGGGTTGTTTGAAGAAAAGTCTGGCGAAATAGCTTCGCTCAATATTGGAAGTAAAATACGCCAGCCCGTGAACACTAAAAACGTAGTGGGGGTTTTAGAAGGCACTAATCCTGATCTCCGTAATGAATATGTTGTTCTATCAGCACACTACGATCACATTGGTGCAAACCCACAAGCAACTGGCGCAGAAGACTCCATTTACAACGGAGCGCGGGACAATGCTCTGGGCACTACTGCTTTATTAAGTGCTGCTAAGTACTTCTCGGAAAATCCACCTCAGCGTTCGGTAGTATTTTTGGCCTTTACTGCCGAAGAAAAAGGGCTGCTGGGTAGTCAGTACTACACTAAAAACCCACTAGTACCGATGGAACAAATAGTATTCAATTTAAACACCGATGGCGCGGGCTACAACGACACCACAAAAGTAACGGCAATTGGGCTGGAACGAACGTCTGCTCAGGAAGCGATTGCATCGGCGGCTCAGTCGGTAGGGCTAGCAGCTATTGGCGATCCGGTGCCGGAGCAAAATCTGTACGACCGCTCCGACAATGTAAACTTCGCCAAATTGGGGGTGCCATCGGTAACCTTCTCACCGGGAATAACTGCATTTGATGCTGAAATTATGAAGTACTACCATCAGGTGACCGATGAGGTTGGAAGCCTAAACTTTAGCTACGCCGAGCAGTACTGCGAAGCCTTCGTACAAGCTGCTGAGAACATTGCCAATCTAAAGAAAGCACCTACTTGGCAAGAAGGTGATAAGTACGAAGAAGCGGGCAAGCAGTTGTACGGACGGTAGGGAAGTTTCAAGGTTGCAGATTACACGCTAATAAAAAATTTTAGCTCTTCAAACTGTAGCACAATCTACCCTCTAGTAAAAACTGGAGCGTAATTTGAACGTAAGATTAGATACACTTATCAATCTGATTTTACGATGATCTCCTTGAAATACTTCTTCTGGTTTTTGCTCAGCACAGTACTGACAAGCTGCACGGTTGGTTATTTTCCAGATCGTAACAGCCAGAACATGCTGGTAGATTTCCCCCTTCTGCCCCACTCTGAAGAGATAGGCACGTACCTTCCTGGTGATTCGCTGCCTGCGGAAGCCTACATTCGGGTTGGGGTGCTAGAAGTAAGAGGCGGCGAATTTACCACTTACAACGAACTGATTCGACGAATGCAGAGGCGAGCGCAAGAGCAGGGAGTTGATGCCATCCAAATTCTTGACAAACAGCACTATATTGATGAATGCGACGGCTGCTGGGATGAAGTAACTACTATACTATCAGCCGTAGGGCTAAAGTTTACCAAGAACTTAGACTATCTGAGTGAATATCTTAAAGCGAAAGAAATCTATGCGCTTCATGATAACGATAGTAGTAAACAGGCAGGCAACTGGAACACAAAAGTGTGGTTCGATTTTGATAGAACCCCCACTGGTATAGAGGGTCAAAAAGATTACGCAACATTTATTGAAAGGTATTCGCTAGATTATTTACTGTACGAAGAAAATCGACGGTGGCGCTACGCAACAGATGAATACGGGCGGCCTCGGATGCGGGTTCGTACCCACGCTTCGGGAACACCTCATCTGCGAGTGTGGTTTACCTACGATGCAGTACGTCCAAGCCTGGTTCGTATTAAAGACTTGTCGAGCCGAGAGGAATCGTCTATTCAATTTACCTACGATACCTTCGGTTCTCTCATGAAAAAACATATCACCCTTCCGGATGGAGACGTGATTGAGCAAGTACCCACGTATGATGCTGAAGGAAAGCAGGTGAGTAGTGGGTATTATCGTATCCGGGAAGAAGAGCGAGAGCCTTACTTGCGGGTAGTGTATAAGTTTTACTCTCCCGACGATGTGAAGAAACAGCTTGTACTAAAATAAAATAGCGAAGCAGCACTGAGCCGCTTCGCTATCACATATCTCTGAGCTAGAAAATTTCTAGAAAGTGTAACGCACGCCAAACTGAGCAGCCCAGCGCGAGCCTTCTATGGTAGGAGATTGGTTAACATCCCACGGATCGCCCGGATCAGTGAATGAGTATACCGGACGGTTAGTAAACGCTCCATCTTGGTACTCAAAGCCTTCAAATTGCAGTAACTCAAACACGTAGCGGTTATCTCCACTACCCATGAAGTAACGTCGCCCCCAATTTCGGTTAATCAAGTTGCTCACGTTAAATATATCTAACGATAATTGTAGGGTATGCCGTCGTCCGTTAGCGGAGGTGATGTAAAAATCTTGTAGCAGTTTTAAATCAAATACGCTGGAAAACGGAACTCTGGAGCGGTTCTGCTCAGCGTACTGTCCACGGCGCTCGCTCAGGTAATCATCTCCTTCAATATAAGCATTGAGCTGAGAATACATCGCTTGCTCTTCTGCTTCATCAAATGCAACTCCTCCAAAAATCGGAACTTGCTCACCGTCATCATCTAGTACGAATGCCCCGTTTTGATCTCGCTCGAAGTCCACTACCTCTCGCTGCCCCAAAATAATATCTTCAGGTCCGTCCGGAATATAAATCAACGCTCGTTCAAATTCCTGATCGTCTTCGTTAAGTAGTGCATCGCCCCCTCGGTATACATAAGAGAATGGTTCACCCGACTGACCATTATAAAACAGTGAAACGGTAGTGGCCATAAAACCCGCGTACTCCTTGCGGTACGAAAGTGAACCGGTTACCCGTGAACCAACATCAAAGACTGAGCGGCCCACCATTGCATTGTTCCTTCCGGTTAAGCTGTAGGCTTGTCGCCAATTGGTGGCATTAATGAAGCCCCGCCCATCCAGCAGCGACTCCGCCCGAGTGAAGGAGTAAGCGATGCTACCCCCAAAGCCATTCGTTGCGGGCTTTTGAAGTTGTACCGTAGCATTCCAGGTGTAGCCTTCGTTGGTGTTGTCTACCAGCGAGATGAAAGAGTAGGTATCATCAATAAGATTTCCGGTAAATATTTGTCGGTCATCGGGAGTGCCCTCTAAGCGTCCAGAGAAGCTAGGCTCTAGATTAACGTTCTGAACCGAAATATTATTTAGGGTTTTGGTGTACATAAACTCAGCCGAGGCTAGTAAGCCCCAAGGCAGTGCCTGATCTACCGCAATATTGGTTCTAAATACCTGCGGATACTTAAAGTCTTCCACAAACAAATCTACGTCACCAGATGGCCCGGCATCTCGGTTGGCAAGGTTATCCCGCCATTCGTCGGGAGTAGCGTAGAATGGACCGAACGTACCTACAAATGAACTGTTGAGTCCATTACGAATAAACATGCCTCCTGGCCACACCCAAGGTACCCGGCTGGTAAAGATCCCGAGGCCACCCCGAAGTTGGGTACTTTTCGTTCCAGTTACGTCCCAATTAAATCCCAAACGCGGACTCCAGAGCACTTGGGTAGCAGGAGTTTGACTAGCCCGAGCTCCCTGTAAGTCATACCCAGCATCTTCAATCAAATCAACGGTTACTTCATTGAACTGCGTATTGTTTAGTGGAGGATCTTCTAAGAATACCGGAATATCGGCACGTAAGCCTACAGTTAACTTGAAATCGCTATTAAACTGAATTTCATCCTGAACGTAAAACGCCATTTGCAGTGCGTTAAATGTTGGGCCTAAGTTGCTGGCATCATCTCCCAAGCGGATTTCGGATTGACCGGGAGCTAGCTGCTCATGACCAAACAGGGCAAAGCCGGGTGCACCGCTGGTGAAGGCCTCTAGTGAATCATAAAAATAGCGAGGGGTAGAGAAAACTGTGAACAAGTTTTCTATCTGGAAGAACTCATTGTGGGTTCCTAGGGTGAAAGTATGCCGACCTTTGTACCAGTTGAAGTTATTGGTTAAAGTGAAAACATCCTGGAACACTACGTTAGAGTACGAGAAGTTATCGCTTCCCACGTGAATAACGGCAGGATTGTCACGAATTTCAATCTTAGGAAAAGGATCACCTAATAATTCCCGGTCGTCCCGTACTCGGGTGTAACCCAGGATTAAGTTGTTGGAGTAACTGTTGCCAAAATTACTTTTTAGCTCAATAGCGGTAGAGTTCGTCGTAGTCGGGAAGGCGTTTCCGGTATTGAAGAAAAAGATGTCGCGACTAGTTGGGCGGTTAATCCGATCGGTATTTCCAAATACGTAACTGTGGCGAGCACTTAGCTTATGGTTCCGATTGATGTTCCAATCAAGTTTAGCGATTACCTTATCGCTGTTTCGGGTTTGAATATTATTGAGGTAGCCACCCGGATTGTAGCCGTATTCATTACCCAAATAGTTTACTAGCTGATTTATATCCGCAGCGGTAGCACTTCCTTCGTACTCCTGAGGAATGAAGGGAAATGGTTCTTCTTCACGAAGTAACTCTACATTAGTAAAGAAGAATAATTTATCCTTCACAATCGGCCCACCCAAACGGAAACCGTAGGTATTTACTGAGAAAGGTGCCAAACGAGTACGTTGGTCATCAGGAATATCACCAGGGGTTTTACCCGCTAAATTTTCGTTGCGGAAGTAGTAATAGGCTGAACCCTCAAAAAAGTTTTTACCACTGCGGGTTACGGCGTTGATTCCGCCTCCGGCAAATCCACCTAGGGTTACATCGTAAGGGGCGACCACTACCTGAATTTGCTCTAAGGCATCCAAACTAATCGGTGAAATACCGGCTTGTCCACCATTTGTTCCTGAATTCGCTAGGCCGAATACGTCGTTGTTCACGGCTCCGTCAATATAAATCGTATTAAAGCGATTGTTGACCCCCGCGATAGAAATTCCACCATTGGTAATATTAGCCTGAGGAGTCAGGCGGGTAAAGTCATTCAAATTACGGTTTACGGTAGGGAGGTTCATGATTTGCTCCCGACCAATATTCGTTTCTGCCCCAGTGCGATTACCATCAATCAGGCCACCAGCGGATATAACTACATCTTGCAACTGTGTGGTTGATTCGCTCAATACAACGTCAGTGTTGAAGGTTTGCCCTAAGTCCAAGTATATTCCTTCTTGTACTAAATTGTCGTAGCCAACGAAGGAAACGGTAAGAGTGTATGGTCCCCCTACCCGCATATTGGCAATTCGAAAGAAACCGGTTCCGTTGGTAGCATTGATGTATTCGGTGCCGGTAGGTTCGTGTACCACCTGTACACTAGCTCCTGGAATAGGGCCCCCATTTTCGTCGGTCACCTCACCATTCATGCTAGCGGTGGTGCTTCCCTGTGCCCAAGCAAGCTGGAGGCCAAGTCCTAAAATACAGATTAAGGAAAGTAGAATTGTTCTCATCAGAATCAGATTAGGTGTAAACCGCAATATTACGAAAATTATACTCTTTGAGGAAAGAATACTGAAAAGGAACGTCGGGAAAGTTACATTTCACCAATTAGTGAAAACAAAAAATTTACTTATTTGCAAAACATTATTTTGATATAGCTGCTCTTTTTAAAATATTTTGAGAATTCGTGTTGCACCATAACCCTTATTGCAAATCTTCTACGGTTGGTAATTTTTCTTGATACTGCTCCCAGTTTTCTACTAAGTTCCGTACTACCTCACTGCCGACTAGGTAGGCTGATTCTAGTGAGGGGATGAACCCTGAGTAGCCCTGGTTTTCGTTCTGCATACTTTCGGCTGCGGTCATCTCATCGGGCGGCATGGTGAAGTTACTAGCGGTTCGCAGTACTAGTAGTCGGCTGGCATCTACTTTTCCGGCGTTATCCAGCAACTGTAGCGATTGGGCGGTTCCGGTGTCTTCCATTGCTGAAGTAACAAACTCCCCCTCTCCTCGCGTCCAGTAGCGTACCCAACGGTCAGCCCAAGTATCCATCATTTTGCCGTGCCAGAAAGTCATGGCGGCTAAGTGGTCGCCCTTCATCACCGTGGGTGATTGTTGAGCAGCGGGGTAGTTCTCGTAGCTAGTACGCAGCTGCTGCAAATCTTCGGTATCCTCTAATTGAATATCTTTCGTAAGTTGATAAGCCCACTCGGTTAAGCCGGGGTTGAGTTGAAACACCGCTCCACTCTCAGGGCTAGGAGTTTCTTCCGGAAACGGCTCAGTTTCACGTAGGGGAAAAATTCCGGTTTCCCAATCATCGGGAATTTCTCGGGCATCAATCTCGTGCATCAGGTCACCGTCTACTAGCCACTCCGCCCAGGCAGCGGAACCCAACGGCATATCTTCGGGATCAGCCCCCGCAATTCCGGCTACTACCCAATAAGCTTTAGTAAGATCGAAGCGGGAGTCCATACCTAGCGCCATAATGGAAGCAGCGGAGTTGATACTTCCTACTCCGGTAGTAATCGCCAGCACGCCTTGCTCAGCATTATAGTACAAATCCTGATTGCCTTGGGGAAACGCAATGGCAGTAGAAAACGGAAAACGTTCTACCCAATACTGTAACTCACCCGGCTCATCGCCCTGCGCTTCACCCCGCTCAAACATGGTAACGACGACTACTTTAATTGGCATAGGTTCTTCGGAGGGAGCATCAGTCGGAGCAGAACTTTCCGGCTGACAAGAGAAAAAAATTAGTGATAACAGGAAGGTTAGTAGACGCATATTATTTAGTGTTAGAGTGCGGAGTGTTAATGTGTTCGGGTGTTCATGAATCTGATGGCTGTACTAGCTATGTAGTGTGGTATTTCGTAGGGGTCAGTTTTTATTTCGTCCAACCAACTGCTTTTTTCCATTCTTCAACATCCTCTCTCCTTTTGTCGAGATCGGCTGGCGGTGATTGATCTTCACTCTTCGCCCGTCCTCTTATAATCGCTGTTTGTTCTTCGATGGTGTTAAGGCCAAGAGATTTTCTTCTTTGATTCACTTTATTTAGGTCATCAAAAGTTTGTGGGCTTAATTTTCCGTTTTCGTCCCAATCAAACTGAGTTCCGTAGCGTTGTGGTCGGTCTTCAAACACAGCTATTCGGTCGGTTAAGTACGCTAAGTTTCTTGGGCTGGCTTTATCCTCGCTAACGGCATCTGCCAATAGTTTTACACATCTTCTCATAAAGTTGGGTCGGCTGATAGCGTGTTGTATAACCAACCAAGCCGCTTCACTAGCTTCTTTGCCTACTTTATCAATTGTCGGATAACCGATGGTGTCTATTATACTATTTAGTATTTCCGCATTTCTGTTGTGCAGCTTCTCCATTTCTTCGTTGTACCCGTTTCCAAGTTGCTCGCTTTGAATGAGTCTTTCCCGAAGTTCCAAGTCCGCATTTTTCAATCCAATTATTCTTTCGGCAATGCTTTTATAGTCCATTCTAGTACATTAAGCACTCTTCAATAAAACCATTCCAGCGACTCTCCCAAACCTGCATCGCCCTCTTCTTTTCTTCATCATTGAGTAAGCTGTAGGTGATGGAGTTCATCGCCAGTTTTTTTAGGGAGCGAAGGTCCAGCTCCCAGGCGAGAAAGATTGTCCAGTAGTCGTAGGTTATTCCAGTGTAGTCAAATACGGCTGGGTCGTCGGAACTGATGCTGCACTGAATGCCTTCGGCTAAATAACCTACGGCCGGATGCACCCGCAAGTCGCGGACGTAGCCGAGAATCTGATTGCTGAGCGGGTTTACTTCAATGCAGATATTTTGTTGTTTGATGGCTTGCTGCACTGCCGGATAACGGTACAAGTTGAATCCGTGCCCCACCCGAACGCTTCGCAGAGTGACGGCATCGTACAAATTACCTAAGTCCCAGTCGCTTTCGCCATCGTGCAAACAGAGTGGTACATCTACGTCGTACACCTGCCGTAGTGAGTCAAACATAAGCCAGGCATCCAGAAAGTGTAACGTAGAATTTCCGGCATCTTCTTCGGCTACCAGGTCGTAGGCTTTAATAAAATCAGGGTAGCGCCGCCTTAACTGAAACGCCTGAATTACATCTCGCTGAATGGTATCCAGTGGCCAAAACCGAAGATTCGTTTTAATTAATTTAAGGGTAAAATCCGGGTCAGTTTCCTGCACTCGCTGTAACGCATCCCGGTGATACCGAACCATCGTATCGGCGGTGTAGTAACCAATGGGGTGATCTAGGTCGTACAGTCGGTGGGAGGAAATTCCTGCGCGGAATTCTACATGCTGCACCCCGTCGGCAATGAGGGTGTCGAGTACGGCAGTTAGGTAATCGCGGAAGATAGGCTGATAGTAAAAAAATTCGCCTAGCTGGGTAAAATGCCCCTCGAACGCTCCCCAAATATCCACCGAATCCGCACTCATGCTCTGGTCGAACGTTAGCAGGTCGTACAGCGAGTCGGTGAAGCTTGGAATTTCTTGTGCAATCTTATCTACTTCCCGGAACCCATCGGGCACTTCATCTTCTCGAAAGAAAGCCAACTCTCCTTTGAGGTGTTTGTCCGAACTTTCGTCCCAAAACACGTAGCAATTCGGTTCGGTTAACGCCCGATTGACCACCCAGTGCAGATCGCCACTGGCTGATGGGTGCAAGTGCAATAATCCGCCTTTGGGCATTTTCCGCAGTAACTGAAATAGCTCAGTTTGTTCAATATGCTCTTTAGATTGATAGAAGTAGCGGGCCGGAGGAAAGAAATTGGTTTCTTTATAGTGATCCAGCATTTGCCTTTGTATGGCTTTTAGCTTCTGATTGGCTAGCTTTTCTTTTTCGCTCAGGGTAATATCAGCATCGAAGGCTTGGGCAGAATCTTGCTGTACGTATTGCTGACGGGCTGCTAAGTAAGCTTCACGATTGACAAAGGTGGGTACGCTAAGTTTGCTCTGGGTAATTGGTAGATTGGTTTTGCAGGCGAATGTGACCGATAGCAGTGTAGCTAAAAAGGCGAATTGGCGAACTAGGTTAGGGAGGGTTGATATATGATGAATCACCGCTCAAAATTGCTAACTTTTCAATGGATTGGCAATGGTTTTGTGAAATTCTTTGGTGGGAAGGAAGATTGCTGGTGGTGGGGGCATTGGCGGGGATTACCACATAGGCACATAGGGCACAGTAGGGATTTCTACTTGGCTACATAGTCGTAGATTGTTTTGGAAATGTCGGCGAGGGCTTGTACTCCGGCATCTTCGTCGGTGAGGTTTTTAGAAAGTAACACCAATACGTAACTGCGACCGTTAGGTAAATAGACAATGCCGGAATCGTGGTGCAAGCCGGTAATCCAACCCGTTTTGTGGGCTACTCGTACATCGTCGGGTAGTTGGGCGGGAATCATTTCATTGAAACGCTGGTCGAGGAGAATATCGATCATGGCTTGACTGGCTTCGGCACTCACCACTCTGTGCTCGGCGATTGCTTTAAACATAATCATCAGATCGTGAGCGGTAGTTGTGTTGTTTAAGCCTTGTCGGTACGCTTTGCCGTCTTCCACTCCGCGTCGCACCTGAATATCGTTAGCTCCTAAACCGCGCAGCGTTTGGGTTGCGTTCTCCGCTCCGACAGCTTCAATGACAATATTTGTTGCTAAGTTGCTGCTGGAGATAATCATGTGATAGACCAAATCGCGCAGACTTTGCTTAGTACCAATTTGCTCGTAGAGCTTGCTGTATGAATCATCATCGGGCGACAAAGAGTAGGCGCTGCTGTCAACGATACTGAAAAATTCGTTTTTGACTAGAACGGAATCATCGAGACTTAACTCACCCGCTTCGGCTTGTTTATAAACTTCCAGCATCACCGGGGTTTTCATGGTACTGGCCGCGTGAAACTCTTCTCGCGCATTCATCAGCAACTGCTCTTCGGGATTATCTAAGCTCTGGAATGCTACAGCAAAGTCCCCTTCTACTTCATTAAGTCGCCCCTGAATAATTTGTTCTACTTCTACCAGGGTAGATGGACTAGGTTGAGCGCAAGCCAAGCAAATAAGCAGCCCAAGTGGTAGAAAACGAAATAGCATAGCTGATGCGTTAAATTGAAAGAGGTAATTTGTAAATTACCCTAGACTTTTCAAACGATCAGCGTATGTACATTTCCGAAGTTTATTCCACCACTAATTAGCCGGATTCATCATGGTTCCGGCAAACAGCATAGCTCCCGTATGCTTCTCCCGAATAAAGTAGGCAAACGGGCGGTCCACTCGAATGACGGATGGTTGCCCCTCAGCTCCTGAGCTTCTAAAAGAGATAACTACCGCAGTAGCAGCCGCTGCTTCCGAACCTTCTTCGTTTACCTCAATAAAAGCCTGATGAATTACTCGGTCAATGTACAGCCCCTCGCCATTACCCTCATTGAAAAAGCCACCGAAACTAGCTCTATTAGTAAACGGAAGCTCCATTCCCATACCCTTTAGAACATCATTAAGAGTTAATTTGAATTCGGTTTTAAATTTAGGTAGCATTAGGTGTGTGGTGAGCGTGTCGGCTTCTGCTATCCATTTGGTTAGCTCTTCGGTAGTTAAACTATTCGCCAGATCGGCTACGGTGCTTTCTGGGGAAGGTAGCAATATGACCATATTGAACTGCCCATTGCCGTAGGGAATTTCCAGTAATTGCGTACCGTCTTCTTGGTAGTTGAAGCGCAGCTTGGTGCCTTCGTTCGACATCATCGGTACTGAAACCGTGCTGCCATCGGCTAGATAAAACGGCTCGTCTTTGGTAGCACCGGCATTGAACTGATACTGCCAGTTAGCCTTAAAATAAATAGCATTGATTAAAAACATTACATCGGTTGGGCTGACGTTTTCTATCAAGTTTTTGATTTTGCCCTGCGTTTGGTTTTCCACCCAGCCGTTAATGATGTCTTTAGAAGCCGGACTTCCTAAATCTAGTCCTTCAATGCGCCCATCGTAGTACTCTCGAATAAGCTGATCAAACCCCGATTGCAAAGTATACGTATCTTTGAACCAGATAGAATTAGCAATCGCTAATACTACCTGCTGATCCATGCTCATAAGCTGTTCGGTTAGCGTTTTAGCTGCCTCGTTCACTTCTTCATCTGTCAGATCAGTTACGCCCAACGTTTCCTTCATCACCGCTTTGGTTTCGCCGCTGGCACCATTCGCGGTCATGTGCAAGGCAATATCCACGCTCAATGGGGAGATAAAGATATTTTCATCCGGTACCTGCTGTTGAATTGCCTTGAATAGATCAACTGAAAACGCATTGGAGGTTTCTACCAATGTCTCAGCAGAGCCAGATATTGGGCGTAAGTCTGGTAAATTAGGCTCCGTAGCAACCGGGCCTTCACGGCACTGAATGAGTGAGAGTGAGGCTAGAAATAGAAACAGTGTAAACGGGGGGCGGAATGAAGCTATCATATGCTAAAAATTTGTGAAGAAGCTTTTTTAGACAGACCCCATTAGGCTTTTTTTGGTTGTAACTGGTAATGAATTTCGCCATAGCTTGTCAGGAATAGTGCAAATTCTGGTCAGTGATCCTTCCTTTCCAATCCCTGCATTAATAGGTTAGTCTATTAATTACCCAAATTTGTAGAATATCAGCTACCTTAGGGATCAAATCCTCGTTACTTCAGTAAAGTAAGGTGAACACACCGTTTAGTACCAACCTCAATTCTTATGAATAAACGTAAACTACTAGTCTTCGGACTATTTGTAGTACTTATTGCTGCCGGAGTTCTGGCCATGCGGCAGTTTGCCGGAATGAAAGAACTGCCACCTGAGCGTCCTCGTCGGGCTTCTACCAATTTTGTTCGGGTAGATGAAGTAGCCTACGAAGAGGTGGATACAGAAGTAGTAGAATATGGGCGTATTACTTCCTCTCAACCGCTGGACTTAATTGCCGAGGTAGGCGGACGATTATTCTCGGGGCGGGTGCAGCTAAAGCCTGGGATTAACTTCCGTAAGGGGCAATTGCTGTATCGGGTTAACGATGCCGAGGCCAGCCTTAATTTACAGGCGCGCAAAAGCCAGTTTCTCAACCTCATTGCCTCCAGCCTGCCTGATTTCAAAATTGATTTCACCGAAGACTACCCAGCTTGGCAAACTTACTTTGAGAGTATTGAGATTGATGAGCCACTCAAACCATTGCCGGAGATTAGTAGTAACAAAGTGAAGACTTTTCTGGCAACCAAAAATATTCTGGGCGAATACTACAGCATTAAAAGCGGAGAAGAGAATTTACGAAAATATTATCAGTACGCTCCCTACGACGGTAGCATTGTTAACGTTAACTTGGAAACTGGTACTGTCGTAAATCCGGGAGCTAACATTGCCAGCATTATTCGTACCGACCAGTTAGAACTAGAAATTCCGGTTGATCCTAAAGAAATTCGGTGGGTAGAAGAAGGCGCGGCGGTAGAAGTTTCTTCGGAAGACGGAATGCAAAGCTGGCCCGGAAAAGTAGTTCGTATTGCCGATTTCATTGATCCGACTACTCAGTCTATTAACGTTTACGTAGGCCTAACCCCTGAGCCTAACAGTGGGTTGTACGATGGACAGTACCTGCGGGCGACTATTCCCGGTTCACGTTTGGAACAAGCCATGCAAATTCCCCGACGGGTGCTCTTCAACGAAGATCAGGTGTACGTCGTCAAGGATGGAATGCTCCAGTCGCGCCAAGTTAATATTGAAAAGATTACGCAAGATCAAGTGCTGATTAGTCCAATAGTAGGCAGCGGTTTGAGTGTGGGAGATAGTCTGGTGGTAGACCTGCCTGCCAACGCTGTAGAAAACATGCGGGTAACTACCGAAGTAAAGAGTGACCGTCCCGGCGGCAAGCGTCCGCGCAAAGCCGAAAGCCAATCTGATTCAGCGAATAATCAAAATCGCAGCGAAACATGAGAAAGGTCGTAGAGTTTTTTGTCCGTTATCCCATTTGGGCGAATGCCATTTTGGTGACTATCATCATCTTTGGCGTACTGGGGTACCTGAGTATTAACAAGTCCTTTTTCCCCGAATTACCCGCCAACCGTATCGCCGTTCGGGTAACCTATCCGGGAGCTTCCCCGGAGGAAATGGAAGAAGGAATCACCATTAAAGTGGAAGAATCCCTGAAAGGAATTACGGGGATTGAAGAAGTAACCTCTACCTCATCCGAAAACTCGGCAACCGTTAATATTGAAACCCGCGATGGCTACGATATTGACGAAGTACTGGCTGAAGTAAAAAATGCTGTAGATGGAATCCCTTCCTATCCGGTAGGTGCGGAGCCACCCATTGTGGTTAAAGACCGGAGTAGCTTCAGTTCCAGTGCTGCTTTTCTCACCCTGCGAGGTCCCGCTGATCTAAAAGCCCTCAAGCAAAAGGCTGAGCAGATTGAAGATGATATGCTCAATTCCGGAGAAATTTCGCAGGTAGATATTTTTGGGTATCCGCCGTTAGAAATCTCTATTGAGGTGAACGAAGCCACTTTACAACGTTACGATCTTACCTTCGCTCAAGTGGCCAACGCGGTGCGCTTCAATAATCGGGATATTTCGGGCGGTTCAATTAAAACCTCAGAAGAAGAAATTCGCATTCGGGCCAACTCCCGGGAATATGCGCCCGAAGAAATTGGGCGGATTATTCTGCGAGCGAACCCTGACGGTAGCAACCTACTGCTAAAAGACATTGCTAACATTAAATTCCAGTTTGCCGATACGCCTAACAAAACGTTCTCTAACGGGCAAATGGCAATATCCATTAATGTGCGAAAGCTGCCGGAGGAAGATCTTCAGGAGATTTCAGCGTTTATAGGAGACTATATGGAAAAGTTTGATGCTGAAAACGAAAACTTCGAACTTATTGCCAGCTTCGATTTCAATACTTTGCTTCAGCAGCGGATCAGCCTACTTACTAATAATGGTCTGGTAGGACTGAGCTTGGTGCTGGTCGCCTTGGGTTTATTCCTGAGTTTACGACTTTCATTCTGGGTAGCCATTGGTATTCCGATGTCGTTTTTAGGCATGTTCATCGTCGGCGGACTGGTAGGCATAACGGTTAATATGCTGTCGCTCTTCGGTATGATATTGGTGATTGGAATTCTAGTAGATGATGGTATTGTGATTGCCGAAAATATCTACACACACAAGGAGATGGGCAAAGGCCCAGTTCAGGCGGCAGTAGATGGTACGATGGAAGTGCTTCCCGCGGTGTTTACTTCGGTAATGACGACGATCATTGCCTTTATTCCACTGATGTTGCTAGATAACCAAGGCTTTACAACCGAAATGTCTATTGTGGTGATTGCTTGTCTGGCCTTCTCGCTGGTGGAAGCGTTTTTTGTACTACCTTCTCACTTGGCAACTGGTAAAGCTGAAGATGCTGATCACAAACCCAAGAAAGACCGTATCCGGGGTGGGTTAGATAAGGGAATTAAGTATCTGCGAGATAATATTTACGGTGGGGTGCTTCGGTTGCTAATTCAGTGGCGATGGGTTTCATTTGCTGTTCCTCTCTTCATCATCATGGTCGTATGGGGTATGATTAAGGGTGGGTTAATTATGTATACCATTTTTCCTTCTATTCCCTTCGATGACTTTGAAGTATCGCTGGTGCTGAACCCCGGAACCCGGGAGAGTATTACCGAAGATTATCTGCGCCGCTTTGAAAACGCTATCTGGGAAGTAAACGAAGAGATTAAAGAAGATCGGGGCGATGATCAATCTTTGATTGAGATTGTAAGTCTGAATGTGGGCAGTAGTGGCGGACGAGGTGCAGCTGAGCGGGGTAGTCATGCCGGTCATTTACGAGTAGACTTAGCTAATTTAGAGCGGGTAGAAGACATCTCCAGCTTTGAGATTGCTAACCGCGTACGTCAGAAAATTGGTGCCGTACCCGAAGCTCAGAAGTTTAGCGTAGGCGGACAAAACCGCTTCGGAACGCCATTTTCATTGGCACTACTAGGTAACGATTTTGAAAGTTTGATGGCGGCCAAAGAAGAGGCTAAAGCGGAAATTATGGCATTGGCCTCACTAAAGGATATTAAAGACAATACTGCTACTGGACAGCGGGAAATCCAGCTAGAATTACGTCCACAGGCGTACTTCTTAGGGTTTTCTCAGCAAGATATTACCAGCCAAATTCGTCAGGCATTTTTTGGTGAAGAAGCTCAGCGGTTGATTATTGGTACCGACGAAGTGCGGGTATGGGTACGCTACCCGGAAGAAGACCGCCTGACTATATCCCAGATGGAAGCTATGCGGATTAAAGACGGTCAAGGTAATGAATATCCTCTGCGAGAGCTGGCCGACTACAACATTGAGCGAGGTGTAATGAATATTAACCACTTCAACGGCAAGCGAGAAGTTCGTCTCGAGGCAGATTTGGTTGATCCCTACGAGCCGGTTCCACCCATTATTGAGAAGGTGCAGACCGAAATTCTTCCGCCTATTTTGGCGAAATACCCTAGCGTCACCTATTCGTTCGAGGGGCAATCTCGGCGTTCGGCGCGCACATTCGACTCGTTTATTAAGGTATTTCCCACGGCCTTCATTATGATGATTCTAGTGATTACCCTTTCGTTTCGCTCACTTTACCAAGCTATTTTAGTGCTATTACTCATTCCCCTGGGTTTGGTTTGTGCGGCTATTGGCCACGGTATTCACGGGCAGCCTATTTCTACGCTTAGTATGTACGGTATGATTGCCCTGTCGGGAGTAATTATCAACGATGCGGTAGTAATGCTGGATAAGTATAATCAGAACCTTCGGGATGGTATGCGAGTGGAAGAAGCTGCTTTTGGAGCAGGTATTGCTCGTTTTAGGGCGATTTTACTCACATCAATTACCACCGTAGTCGGGTTGTATCCGTTGATTCTGGAGAAGAGTTTTCAGGCGCAATTCCTGGTTCCGATGGCTATCTCGGTAGCCTACGGAGTTATGCTCGGTACACTCATGATTCTACTTTTCTTCCCTGTGATTATTCTGGTTTTTAACGACGTTAAGCTGTACATCAACAAAGGCTTCCGAAAGGTGAAACACTTCATGAGTCCGGATGAGCCTTACGAATCTCCTGACCACGAAGATGTAGAACCCGCCATTCGCGAACAACGCCGCTTGCAACAAGCCTGATGGAAATGTGGAATATGAAATGAGCAATGTGAAATTTGCGCTGAAATAAAAAATGTGGAAAACCAAGATAGGTTACAAGCAGACATTGCCCGTTTATTAGAACTAATACGCGGCACTAACCTGATGCTGTCTCAATTGAAAGAAGCAGGTAACGACGAACGTAGTCTGGTATGTCGTCAGGAGATTCGCCTAAGAGAAAAGTATGCTACCGAATTAGATAAAATTTTAAATCGGTACCAACTTACTGTACAGCCTTTGGAAATATAGTTTTCAACCTTAATATATGAAACACCTAACATTTACTTTTCTAAGTCTTTTTATTGTGCTTTCAGCGCAAGCTCAAGAAGACCTCTCACTTTTTGAGGCCGTTCAAATTGGGCTAGAAAACAACTTCGATATTCAGATTGAAGAACTGAATATAGATGTTGCCCAAAATAATAACAATTGGGGCGCGGCGGGGCGATGGCCAACCATCACTTTTGATATTACCCAAAACAATAATTTTCGAGACGTAGATAATCCTGCGGGCTTTCAACAAGGTTTAACGATCTCTAATGATATTACGCCCGGAGTAAATGTAAACTGGACTCTATTTAACGGATTTAGCGTGCAAATCCAGCGATCGCGACTACAGGAGCTGGAAAACCTAACGCGGGGTAATGCGCTAGTCGTGATCGAAAATGCTGTTCAGGCCATCATCAACCAGTACTATCTGGCTCAGTTAGAACAGGAGCGGTTAGACGTGCAGAAAACGGTATTTTCACTATCTAAAGACCGTTACGAATACGTGCGCCTCAAAGGCGAGCTCGGTAGCGCGGTTACCTTTGATATTTTGCAGGAGCAAAATGCCTTCCTGACAGATTCTTCCAATCTAGTGACCCAAGAAATAAACTATCTGAATACGCGTCGAACCCTTAATCTGTTGATGGGACGAGATGTAACGTTGGAATATAGCCTCACCGACAGTTTAGCTGTATCCCCTACTGACTATGCCTTAGAAGATTTGTATGAGCGCATGATTGCTAGCAACAGCAATCTGCAAAATCAGTATTTGAATCTGGAAATTGCTAAACTGGATACCCGACTAGCCAAAACTGAACTTTACCCTCAACTTCGGCTGAACGCTGGGGCAGCTTATACCTTGCAGAGACAAGATATTTCTAACGCCCGGTTTGCCTTTCCCGACCCCGATCGTCCGGAAGTCGTCCGCCCGAGAACACTTAGCTACGCCGCTGGCTTCACTTTAAGCTACTTATTATTTGATGGAGGGCGGGTGCGTCAAGCCATTGAAAATACTTACACCCAAGAACGCATCAGTCAGGTGCAGATTGAGCAGCAAAAAATAACGCTCCGCAATAATTTGATGGCCACTTACGATCTGTACAATGTTCGTAAAAAGCTTCTATCAATTTCGGAAGAAAATATCCGGGCAGCCCAGTTAAATTTAGATTTATCGGAAGAACGCTTCCGCAATGGCACCATTAACTCCTTTGACTACCGCGATATTCAGGTAAACTACCTCAACACCGCGCTCACCAATATTCAAGCGAAGTATGATCTGATTGAGTCAGAAACTGAGCTACTTCGCTTGACCGGAGGAATTTTGAGTGAATACGAGAATGTGAACTAAGCTTGTGCTGACAGATTTCTGACAAGCTTGCTTGATCTGAAAAACGTATTATTTTTGGCATAAATACGTACCTGCCAAATGATTAAGCAAATTAAAGCCTATCGTCAAAAAATCAAGATTACTATTGATTGGAAGTCTAAGCTCATTGACTTTTTTATTGTCATCTTGGGCATCAGTCTAGCCTTTCAACTAAATAGCTGGAACGAATCCCGGAAAGATAAACAACGGCTAAGCAACTACCTGGAGAGCTTTCGGCTGGAAACCCAGGAAAATGTTGAAAACCTACAGCGCGTACTGAACGCTGTCCGCTCCCAGAGAGAAGTTGCAGACACTATAAAAGTGCTGATTGCTTCAAAGAGGTTCATGGATCCGCGATTGGGCAGTACTTCGCCCGAAATGACCAGTTTTATAGCCTACCAGCCTCTGGCAACCACCATAGAAAATATCAAAGAATCAGGTGACTTTGATTTGATCAAAAACTATACACTACGTAAGCAATTGGTTGATACGTATGAATCTATGGAGGGAACAGAGATTACAGAACGGGCCACCGAAGAATACATCAGAAACTTTATCAGTCCCTATTTTTTCAATAAGGTACGGTACAGTACCAACTATCCGATAGACCCCGAAGACTTCATCACCGATCACCGCTTCGAGAACATTGCCATTGCCTACAGTAACCTAATGACTAATCAGATTATTAGATACGAAGGCGTACTAGAAAAATTACAAGATCTTGAGAAGAGTCTAGACAGTATCGAGTAATGACAAAATTGACGTAAATTTATAACATTACTAACCTAGCAATTATGGATACTCTGCTTTTGTTTCTTGGTGGCCTCGGCGGCTGGGAAATCTTGGTTATTGTAGCTGCCCTCTTATTGGGAGGGATTTTATGGCTCTACGCTCTAATTGATGTGCTACGCAGTCGTTTTCGCAACGACAGTGACTAAATCGTTTGGTTGCTGGTAGTAATCCTTTTGCAATTTCTGGGAGCGATTATCTATCTTGTTGTCGGACGAAATCAGAAGATCGCTTAATTTATGCTCCGTACATCTACCTCATCTACCAACAATGTCCACTTAGGGCTGCTTATTCTGCGACTAGGAATGGGAGTATCATTCATTGCCCACGGTGTACCCAAGCTCATGGATGGCCCCGAACGCTGGGAGCAGTTAGGCGGCACAATGGCAAACTTAGGTATTACGTTTCTTCCCACCATTTGGGGCTTTATGGGTAGCTTTGCCGAGTGTGTGGGTGGTCTTTGTCTGGTACTGGGCATCCTCTGGGTTCCCGCCCTCCTATTGCTTACTTTCACTATGATCGTCGCTACGGCTATGCATATCAGTAACGGTGATAGCTACTCTGGCATATCGCATCCGCTAGAAGCAGGTATTGTATTTATTGGCCTGCTGGTCACCGGTCCGGGAAAGCACCGCGTTAGTAAAAAGTTATGATCTATGCGCTTACTTGCCCTCTTGATCTTTCTAAGAGCATGTTTAAGTTTTGTTTTTGATGGCGAAAATTCAAGATTTGGTTGCTGAACGAGTCAATTTTTGAGGGAATAGCCTGAGCTATGGCCGATAAAATTGGTGAAGTGCAGCGATTAAAGATGAATTTGCAGCCCAAAGGATAAAATTTAAACATGCTCTAATAGTAGTAGGCTGCACCCAAACCACACCTACTGAATTTAAAGATTTTTTAAGCCAACAGCCAGAAGAAAAGTATTCGTTATTGATTCCGGTTTCTTCGTTAGCCCGTCACTAGAAGGCGGACGATTGCTGTTACCACTTTTCTGTGACAGGTGTGCTTTCAAAGCAGCAATCTTGCTCAGAGTAGCCTGCAAACTGGCTTGTAGTTCGGCAATCAGCCCAGCCTGTCGTACTATGATCTCGTACTTGCTCATTGATGCTATTTCCTAAGCTCTTTCCTATTTTGCAAATTCACCTAAATAGTTATCTCTTTTCTGTAATAAAAGAACAAGTTATGTATCTAAAGAGCAAATGAAACCAGAGATACAGCAAATCATCAATCAATACCAGACCAAGGTTTACCGAACTTGTTTGGGGTTTGTTGGGGACGAACAAGAGGTGAAAGATGTAGTCCAGGAAGTATGGATAAATATCTGGAAGGGATTAAAGACGTTTCGGGGCGATGCTCAATTGAGTACTTGGATATATCGGATTACGGTGAACACTTGCCTATTTCATGTCCGTACCCAAAAACGTTCACCCGAAACCACCTTACAAGTGCTACCAGAAGTGGCTCCTGAAACCGTGGACGACCAGGAGGAAACTATGGCTAAACAGCTAGTATTACTCCAAAGATTCCTTCGCGAACTTCCTGAAAAGGATCGGCTAATCATGATTCTTTATCTAGAAAAATCCTCATATCAACAGATTAGCGAAGTACTCGGAGTATCCGTCAATTATATCGGCGTAAAAATTAATCGAATAAAAAAATCACTCGCCCAAAAATTTAACTGTCATGGACAATCTACGGCAAATCTGGACTAAACTGCACGAAGCACAGATGGGTATTGAGGCGCTCATGACACCTCAGTCTACGGAATCCTTAATCCAGCAGGTAAAACAAGAAGAGCAAAAGCGCAAACGCTACACCAAATGGATGATCCCTACTACCGTTCTGATAGTTATTGGGATATCAAGTATTGTACTATTTTCTAAGCAGTTGAGCAATACAAGTATTGATAGCTGGCAGCTTTCCGGATTAATTCTTATAGTATTAGGCGTAGTCTGGATGATTGGGCAATTTGTCTATACACAAATTCCGTTTCAAGAATCTAATTACGAACAGCAGTCAACTACATTTCTTCAGTTGGCTTATCAAAAGCTACAATTACGAAAGCAGCTAACCGTATGGGGTTCTATTATCTATCTACTGCTTTTAATCCCCGGCATATTGATGGTAGCTTGGGTTAATCTCCAGAAGATTCCAGGTTACTTAGGTATTATAGGACTTACCATTGGAATAATGTTTGGCCTAGCAGGATATATCATTTGGGTAGAACAGAAAAAATTTAACCGTACTTACGGAAATATTTTACAGAAAATAAAGCGATTCTTAAGTCACGAGTAGCACCTCATACTCAATATTTAGGTTAAACGCACTAACCAGAGCAGTAGAGGCGTATAATCTGTCTGAGGTAGTTATCATCCCACCCAGCTTTTTTTCTTCTGACCTTAATGCTGTGTTTATCATTCATCTGTTTGAGCAGTTGCAAAGAGAGCTTTCTGAGGATATTTCTGTTTTCCGCCCCGTTTTTGGTATGGGTTCGGCAAGTATCTTCGGAAAAGCTCACATCCAAGTGCCAGTGCAGATGGTTTTCTATGCTCCAATGTTCTCTGACGCGATGGTTGAAGTAGGCAGCAGATTCAGCCTTATCACTGAGATAAAAGCGATACTCTTCTTGTCGTTTGTTGCCCGTTTCTCGTACCGCGTGCACCATGATGATGGCTTGAATGTTCTTCCAGGCTAACGTTGCTTCCATTAAGTCAGTAGCTTCACTTACATAGCAGGTGCGAGTTTCTATACGTCCCGAACCAAAGTCAACGTTTTTGTCACAGGCCAACCCTTGGTGGTGGGCCATCATGTAGTCATGAACCTGCTCAAAGGTGCTTTTTTGGTTCTTTTTCAAAGAGAGTAAATAGTGGCCCTGCTGCTCTACAATCCGCTCAGCAATGGCCGGCCCATTGGCAATAGCATCAATACTTACTAACGCGCCTGTCAAGTCAAGTTCTTCTAAAAGAGCAGGAATCGCAGTTTTTTCATTGCTTTTCCTTTCGGTCTTGGCCTGTCCCAAGACTACCTGCTGCTCACAGGCCCAAGCTGTTACTACACAAATACCACTATTGCGCTGACCCTGCTGGGCGGTGGCCCGTAACACCTTCCCATCTACACTGATGTGGTGTTCTTCTGCAAAGTCACACAGATAGCGCGAGTGCCGGTACAGACAAGCCGAAAACTTACTCGTATCAATAGCATTCAGCACTCGGGTGATGGTATCGTGGGACGGAATGCCGTTAGGCAAGCTGAGAAACTCTCCCAGAAAGGCTCGCTTATTCTTGCCATATTCCTCAATCTCTTCATCCGAATCGCAACCCGACAGCGTAGCAAACAAACTCAACAACAGAATGTCAGACAATAAGTGCCGCTTCAGCAGCGTAGCCCGACGAGGATCTGGCATCTCATCAAATACCGTAGAGAGTTCCATAACTTCTTTTTCCTAAATATAGCCCTATCTTGCCCTATTAGTGCGTTCAACCTACTCAATATTAATCATCCACTCCCTTTTCTAATAGATTCTCGTATTTTTGCGCTTTAGTAGAAAGGACTAACCTCTTGGATAAGACAATTCGGGTATTTGCTCCGGCCACGGTGGCCAACGTTGCCTGCGGCTTCGATATTATGGGATTTGCCATTGGCAATCCCGGTGATGAGGTGGTGATGCAACTGTGTGAGAAACCCGGTCTCGCCAGACCCGGAGTGGTAATTAAGAGAATTATTGGCGACGAAGGCAAACTGCCGCTTAATCCCGATAAGAACACCGTCAGTATTGTGGTGAAACAATTGCTGGAGCAAGTGCAGTCGGACTACGGAGTGGAGATTACGCTCTACAAAAATATGCCGCTCGGTAGTGGATTAGGCTCCAGTGCGGCCAGTGCCGTAGCCGGTCTGTATGCCGTGAATGAGCTACTGTTGCGCTACGAGCCGGAAAAAGCAATTCGTAAGCGAGAAGATTTGCTTCCGTTTGCGATGGAGGGGGAACGATTAGCCTGCGGTTCAGCCCACGCTGATAATGTGGCTCCGGCATTGTTAGGTGGATTTGTACTGGTTCGTAGTTATGACCCACTGGATGTTATCCGGATACCTACACCGGAGGGCTTGTTCGCTACCGTCATCCATCCGCACGTAGAGGTACAAACCCGCGATGCGCGTAGTATTTTGCGGAAGCGTATTTCCTTAGAAGACGCCACCATTCAGTGGGGTAACACTGCCGGGCTGATTGCCGGACTATGGCAGGGTGATTTTGAGTTGATCGGTCGCTCAATGCAGGATGTAATCATTGAACCCATTCGCTCGTTGCTTATCCCCGGTTTCGATAGCGTGAAAGCCAGTGCCATGAACGCCGGAGCGCTAGGCTGTGGTATCTCCGGCTCCGGTCCATCCATCTTTGCTCTGAGTAAAAGCCAAGAAGTAGCCGAAGAAGTTGGTCGGAAAATGCAAAACACCTTTGGTGCTCTCAATATCGATAGCGACCTTTACATTTCCGGTATCAACCAACAGGGGCCAAGGATAGTCAATGAGCAGTGAACAATGCCTCCGTGGCGCGGTACAATTAGCAATGAAAGGTGAATAATGATTGATGACATATGCATCATTTGTTCATTACTGTGGACTATCGACCGTTGACTATTGACTAGAAAATTATGCAACTTTACAGTACTAACGATACATCCCGATCACAGACGGTTTCTTTTCAGGAGGCAGTCTTTCAGAGTTTACCAGCGGATAATGGGTTGTATATGCCTACCGAATTACCGCAGTTAGATGATGCCTTTTTCAACGAGATAGAGAAGTTTACCTTTCCTGAAATTGCGTTTCAGGTAGCTACAGCGCTACTCGATGATGAGATTCCGGCTTTGAAACTTCGTGATCTGATTGAAGATGCGATTGACTTTCCGGCTCCGGTAGTAGCCCTCGACGAGGAAGTTCACGTACTGGAATTGTTTCACGGGCCTACGTTGGCATTTAAAGATTTTGGGGCGCGGTTTATGGCTCGAACCATGTCTTGGTTTTTGCAACAATCGCCCGCCGAACAAGAACGAACGATTCTGGTCGCTACTTCCGGCGATACGGGCAGTGCTGTAGCCCAAGGTTTCCTAAATGTACCGGGTATTAACGTAGTGCTGCTGTACCCCAGCGGAAAGGTGAGTGAGATTCAGGAAAAGCAACTGACGACCGTTGGTAATAATGTGGCAGCATTAGAAGTTTCCGGCACATTCGATGATTGCCAGCGAATGGTGAAGGAGGCTTTTTTAGATCAAGAGTTACGAAAAGAGGTAGCTCTCTCTTCAGCTAATTCCATCAACATCAGCCGACTAATTCCTCAGTCATTTTATTACTTCAACGCCTACGCTCAGCTTAAGCGAGATTTAGCGTACAATCCTGATTGGCGGTTAGTATTTTCGGTACCCAGTGGTAACTTTGGCAATCTCTGTGGCGGACTTATCGCCCAACAAATGGGCTTACCAATTGATCATATTGTTGCGGCTACCAATACCAATGATGTAGTACCCAAATACTTAGAAACTGGTAAATTTACCCCGCGTCCGTCGGTGCAAACCATTTCTAATGCAATGGATGTGGGTAATCCAAGTAACTTCGCCCGCTTACAGGCTTTTTACGGCTACGCTGGTTCAGATGAAGAATTGCTCGATTCCATTCAGGAAGATATTTCAGGTAATCGCTTTTCTGATGATGCCACTAAACAAGCCATCCGGGAAGTGTACGAAAACTATTACGGCTACACTATGTGTCCCCACACTGCGGTTGGCTACTTAGGGCTGAAAGATTATCTGGAGAAACAGCCCGGGCGAATGAACGGAGTAGTACTAGCAACGGCTCACCCCGCCAAGTTTAAAGATACGGTGGAGGAAGCCGTTGGCGAATCTATTTTCCTGCCCGAAACCCTACAAGCCGCCCTCAATCAGCCCAAGCAGGTTACGTCAATCTCTCCCGATTATGAAGCTCTGAAAGCGTATCTGATGGATCGCTAATCTCGCCTGTTTCCTTAGTTCAACGTATAGATTTCCATAATACCGGCTAGGATTTTATCGAAGTCCAGTTCAAGGTCAATGAGTTGCCCGGTGCTAATGTCAAACACCCAGCCGTGTACTTGAAGTGTGTTTTTTCGGTAGGCTACTTGTACTTCGGCGGTTTTTAGCACATTTACGCATTGTTCTCGCACGTTCAGCCTTATCAGTTGGTTGTAACGGGCGTCTTCGTCTTCTATCGCGTTGAGTTCGTCTTTGTGAAGTCGATATACGTCCCGAATGCTTCTGAGCCAGGGATTTAAAATTCCTAGATCCTGGGCTTGCATGGCGGCTTTCACTCCACCACAGTAGTAGTGACCACAAACCACAATATGCTTCACTTTCAGATGATTAACGGCGTAGTTGATGACTGACATTGCGCTCAGATCCAGACCGGAAACCATATTGGCAATGTTCCGGTAAACGAATACTTGACCTAAACTGGCACCCATCATTTCCTCGGCGGTTACCCGACTATCGGAGCAACCAATGTACAGAATCTCAGGTTGTTGTCCTTTGGATAAGTCTTCAAAGTAGGTACTGTCAACATTTAGTTTTTCTTGTACCCACTGCTGATTGTACTTAAAAATAGCTTCTAATTTCATAATTATCCGTTTATAGAGGGTTAAAAAAAATTCTTAATATCCTTGTTCAGTTATCTTGAAAAATCGTACCTTCAAAGTAAGGTATTACAATTAAATATAATAGTAAAACTATTACAAATTGATTTTAAAAATGAGTCTCAAGGCCATTTCAGACTATCCCTTATTATCAGTCTAGAATCATAAACTGTTATTAACTTTTTACCATCAATTTTCAACCTTCAATTTTTCATATTTCTCATCTCATATTTCTTATTTCCTATGCTTGTTACCGATGCCTCCATTGATGTAGAAAAAGTAGAAAATGATGCCCAATTTCTGAGCGAGTGCCTCCGCGAAGTACTAGAGTCGCTGGGTGAGCATCAATTAGCCGATACGCTCCAACAAGAACCCGCGACGATGAACCGCAGCATGGTTCGCTTGTACGCTACTTATTTTCAGTGGCTGAACTTAGTAGAAGAAAATGCTACGGCTCAGTATCGTAGAAAGCTAGAGACTGAAGCTGGACTAGACCGCATTTCAGGATTGTGGGCCAAGGCGTTCCGTCAGTTATCCGAAGAGGGTTTTTCGGAAGAAGAGATTGCTCAATTACTACCCAAAATACGCATTGAACCCGTACTTACGGCTCACCCAACCGAAGCCAAGCGAGCTACGGTACTACGCCACTTACGCGATATGTACTTATTGCTAGTGAAGCGAGAGAACCCGGTGTGGACCCCGCAAGAGCAACAAGGTATCCGCAAGGCAATCAAGAATCAGTTGGAGATATTGTGGCGCACGGGTGAAATCTATTTGGAAAAACCGGCTGTATCCGACGAGCTGCGGAATATGATGTACTATCTTACCCACGTTTTTCCCCAGAGCTTAGCCTGGGCCGACCAACGATTGCGCGATGCTTGGAGCTACTCCGGCTTTGATCCTAAACAGCTTGATGGTTACCAGGCTCTGCCCCGAATTAGCTTTGGCGATTGGGTAGGGGGCGACCGTGATGGGCACCCTTTTGTAACCGCCAAGGTAACCCAGAGAACCCTGCTAGAACTTCGTCGGCAGGCATTACAACTCCATGCGAAAGATTTGGAGGGATTGGCGGCTAAGCTCAGCTTTACCAATATTCGTAATACAATACCCGATCGGCTGAACCAGAAAATTGAAAAGATGCAAGAGCTGATTGGCGAAGCGACTGAACTACCCCTGGCTCGTAATCAGAATGAACCGTGGCGCCAACTAGTTAATTTGATGCGCCTTCGCATACCGCTAGACGTGTATGATAACTTAGACGAAAAACCGTATTCCTACCAACGTAGTACCGAGTTATCCGATGATCTGACTCTACTGCTGGAAACACTGAATGAAATAAATGCCCAGTCGGTAGCCCGTAACGAGGTAGAACCTTTGTTACGAAAAGTACAAACGTTTGGCTTTCACCTTGCTGCGCTGGATATTCGTCAGAATAGTGCTTTTCACGATAAGGCGGTCACCCAGTTACTAGAAGCTGCTGCTCTTTCTTCGAATGATTTGCCTGACACTGATTATGCTAACTGGTCAGAAGAGCAGCGTATTGCTTTCCTCGAGCAGGAATTACAGTCAGCTCGCCCGTTTACTCAGGTTGCCGCTTCACTGCCGCAAGAAGCTCAGGCAGTGCTAGATTGCTATCGGGTGGTGCATCAGTTTATTCAAAACTACGGTGCCAATGGGTTAGGCTCACTGATTATTAGTATGACCCGTAGTGTGTCGGATTTACTGACGGTTTATTTGTTAGGCCGGGAGGTTGGTTTGGTTTTCTGGCGAGAAGATGGGTTAGTCAGTGAACTTCCGGTGGTGCCATTGTTTGAGACGATTGATGATTTGAAGGGAAGCTCGGCAATTTTAGACAAGTTTCTTCAGCATCCCATCACCCAGCGAAGTTTGGCTTATCAACAAAAGCAAAAAGGGGAGGCTAATCCAGTACAGCAAGTGATGGTCGGCTACAGCGACAGTAACAAAGACGGGGGTATTTTAGCCAGTCTCTGGAACGTAAACCGAGGGCAACGCAACCTTACCGAAGTTGGAAAAAGACATGGGGTACGCATTCGCTACTTCCATGGTCGGGGCGGTACGGTCAGTCGGGGTGGTGGGCCCACTCATCGCTTTTTAGAATCGTTACCCCACCAAAGCCTACAGGGTGACTTCCGTCTGACCGAGCAGGGAGAAACCATTGCCCAAAAGTACGCCAACCTGATTACTAGCACCTACCATCTGGAACTGATGTTGGCTGGAACGACCAAGGCTACCATTCGCCAGCAGAGTGCAAACTCTTCCGATCATCCGTTGGAGCCAATTATGGATTATCTGTCAGAAGTGAGCAGCGAATACTACGGAAAACTGCTGAAAGCTGAAGGCTTTATGGATTTTTATGCTCAGGCTACGCCCATTGATGTGATCGAGGCCAGTCGCATTGGCTCTCGTCCTGCCCGCCGTACCGGACAACGAACGCTGAATGATCTACGAGCTATTCCTTGGGTGTTTAGCTGGAGTCAAGCCCGGTTCTCTCTTACGGCCTGGTACGGAGTAGGTGCTGCTCTGGAGCAACTACAAAACGAACGCCCTGACGATTTTACCTTACTCTGCGAGCAAGCCATGAGCTACGCCCCGCTGCGGTACATCCTGACCAACTCAAGCTCGGGCGTACTGATTGCTGATGAATCTATTATGCACGAGTACGCCGCTCTAGTAGAAGACAGTGAACTTCGCGATCGGTTTATGGAGCAGATTCTGGCGGAACTGCACCGAACCCAACGGGTTATTGAAACGATCTACGGCAGTAGCATTGAGGAGCGGCGCCCCCGCATTGCCAAAATGATTGCCATGCGTCAACCCAAGCTAGCTGCCCTACATCGGCATCAGATCTCCCAAATCAAAACCTGGCGTAGCAATAAAGCCGCTGGTAATAGTGACGAAGCCATTCTGCTAGATTTGCTACTAACTGTGAACGCTATTTCGGGGGGGATTCGGGCTACGGGGTAGACTAGTTGAGAGACTTTCTCTGACTTAAGATTTTATGTCAAGCTTGCTTATTGAAGGGTATTGTAATCTATTCTCTCAAATCGCCTCTCCTCATTACTCAACTCTGACCAATTAAAATCGTACTGTTCATCTTCAGTCCAAGTTGTGGGGAAGTTAACAACTAAATAGTCACCTATACCACAATCGTTGCCTTCTAGTGCCATTAAAGCTGGACCAGGCTGAAAACTTATTGTTCTAAATTGTGATGACAGGAGAGCAGCGAGACCGGCAAATGCATCTAATAACGTCGAGAAATTAGCTTCTTGAAATGCATTTAATCGATCATGTTTAGCTCTGTTATATACCTGATACCAATCAATTGATTCGTTGCTATTCCAATTGGCGAAAGGTGCTCTAATTCTTTGCTCTCCTCTCCATATTGGATATTCTATTGAGTAATCACTCAGTCGGTGAGTCTTATTTATTATTTCGTAATCATTCATATTCCAGGTTCGTTCAGATCTTTCTTGTCTATTCCTCGATACTGGATTAAATATGTTCTCTTTTAGAATTGCTTTAAAATTGGCTTCAACCTCGATACATATTCTCATTAAAAGTTCATGAGTTCGAAATGAGTATGTGTTACTATTAATGTCAGCTGGCTCAATTGCTTGAAATAGCTTTAAGAGATCTTGTTGAATTATGATGAAAGCTCTTACGTAATGTTCCGGGTTTTGGCAATAATTCGGATCTGTAATATAAGCCCAGTCGCTATATCCAGAATTCGGGCCTTCTTTTACTGGTCTATAATTTCTATGAAATGGCCTAATGAAACTCACAACTCTTTTATGTTTATATTTAACTGCTCTATATTACATAGGTAGTGGTTTGCTCAAATGGAATATCTTTAACAATCACTTTTACGTATCTCTCAATATACCACTCTATTTGTTATGATTGCTGAAGCCGAAACTAAAATCACTCGCCGCTTATTTACGGTGGAAGAATACCACCAGATGGCTGAAGTGGGTATTTTACACGAAGACGACCGTATTGAATTAATTCACGGAGAAATTATCCAAATGAGTCCAATTGGGAAAAATCACTCAGCCATTGTACGTCGCTTGAATAACCTTTTAAAGAATTACTTAGAGTCAAACATACTTGTTGATGTACAAAATCCGGTACTTATCAATGAGCACTCAGAACCTGAGCCGGATATTGTGATTCTGCCGTTTCGGGAGGATTATTACGCTGAAACCGGAGTTACTCCAAGAGATGTACTGCTATTGATCGAGGTGTCAGATAGTACATTGAAATATGATAGGAATACCAAACTACCGCTTTACGCCACAGCAGGTATTCCTGAAGTGTGGATTATAGACGTTAATAAGAAACAGCTTGAAGCGTACCGTCAACCGAGCGGAGATCGTTACCAATCAGTAACTACCCTCACTCGGGAAGATAATATTTCAGCCACTCAGCTATCACTGAATGCGCTGGTAAAAGAACTTATCGGATGATTAATGAGTAATGACGAATGATTGACATAGTTTCCATTATTCATTAAGCGTTAGACCCTACTGCATTCAAATCTTCAAAAGCGGCAGTTAGGCGTTTTACAAAGCTTTTCTCAGCTTCGCGTAGCCACACGCGGGGATCGTAGGTTTTCTTGTTGGGCTTATCATCGCCTTCGGGGTTACCGATCTGAGCTTGTAGATAATCTTTCTTATTTTCGTAGTAGCCCCGCACTCCATCCCAGAAAGCCCACTGCAAGTCAGTATCAATATTCATTTTAATTACTCCGTAGCCAATTGCTTCCCGGATCTCCTCTTGGGTAGAACCCGAGCCACCGTGAAACACGAAGTAAACTGGCTTAGCGGCGGTACTGTGCTTCTCTTCAATATGCTTTTGCGAATCGCGCAGAATGGTAGGCGTTAACTTCACATTACCTGGCTTATATACCCCGTGTACGTTGCCAAATGCCGCCGCTACGGTAAATCGTTCGCCCACTTGCTTCAACTGTTCGTAGGTGTAAGCCACTTCTTCGGGCTGAGTGTATAGCTTAGAAGCATCAACATCAGTATTATCTACTCCATCTTCCTCCCCACCCGTTACACCAAGCTCTACTTCAATTCCCATCCCTAGTGGGTTCATTCGCTCGAAGTACTTCTTGCTGATCTCTACATTTTCTTCTAACGGCTCTTCCGAAAGATCAAGCATGTGGGAGCTGAACAACGGGCGACTGTGCTGCTCGTAGTATTTTTCTCCGGCATCCAGCATTCCGTCAATCCAGGGTAATAGTTTCTTAGCTGCGTGATCGGTATGAAGAATGACAGGTACGCCGTAGTGCTTGGCCATGATATGCACGTGTTGAGCTCCAGCAACGGCTCCGGCAATAGAAGCCTGCTGACCGTCGTTACTAAATCCTTTGCCAGCATTAAAGGCTGCTCCCGAGTTAGAGAACTGAACAATCACGGCTGATTGCACATCGCGGGCGGTTTCCAGCACTGCATTAATAGAGTTACTACCGATGACATTAGCAGCAGGTAAGGCAAACTGTTTTTTCTGGGCGTATTCAAAAAATTCTATGAGTTGATCGCCGTAGAGTACGCCGGGTTCAAACTTTTTCATAAGAGATTAGGTAAAGTGGTTCAAAAATATTGGGAAGCGCAAACTACTATTTTTTTACGGAATTTCGTTCCAATAGCCGAGTTTTTAGCACTACCTGTTCAATATCAGTTTTAGCATCACGCAACTGCTGAAACAGCAAGTGGGCTGCGGTTTCGCCCATTTGTTCCGGGTTTTGATCGATAGTAGTTAAAGACGGACTCACTACAGCGGTTACTGGATCATTATTGAAACCGACTAGCGCCATATCTTGAGGAATTCGTATACCGTAATCGCGTAAGGCTTGTAAGGCAGCAATGGCAAGTCGGTCACTCACGGCAAAAATAGCATCGGGTGGATTGGATAGTTGAAGCAGACGAACCGTTTGGTCGTAACCATCGGCCTCACTGTAGTCGCAGTGCGCTACCAAGTTGGGGTCAAACGGTAGTTGGTGCTGTGCTAGCGTTTGTTGATAACCCCGAAGACGTTCATTACTGATCTCAACAGAAGATGGGCCAGCCAGTAGTCCAATACGTTGGCATCCGTGCTGAATTAGAAAAGATACAGCCTGCGCTGCCGCTAAAAAATTATCAATAATTACCTGTGATACTGATAGCTCGGGACACACTCGGTTGAAAAAAACTAAAGGAACACCTCGGTTCAGTACTTCTTGAAAGTGGTCGTACTGCTTAGTTTCCCCCGCCAAGGATACGATGATTCCATCAACCCGACTTAGCAGTAACGATTTGATGTTAGCTACTTCTTGTTCATACGATTCATTAGACTGGCAGATGACAATATTGTACCCTTCTCCAATCGCAACTGCTTCAATTCCAGTAATTGCCGAAGCATAAAACGCATAGCTGATTTTAGGGACAATCACTCCGATAGTCTGGGTACGCTGCATCCGCAGATTCATAGCCAGCGGATTGGGCTGAAAGTCTAGTTCCTTGGCTAATGCTTGTACGGCCTGCTTCGTAGTTCGGGAAATACGGGGGTGGTCGCGTAGTGCGCGGGAAACTGTAGAAATGGAAATATTCAGTTGCTCTGCGATTTCTTTTAGCGTAATAGGCTTCATATCTGAAGACTAAAATAGAAAAATAATTATACTGTCTAGCTCCCCCTTGATCTTGCACTTTTCTAATAGCATTTCTCTGTGGTGCTTTCTAAACAAGGGTCATTTTCAAGTTGCAACTTTCCGGAGTAGAAGCAAGCTTTTACGACTGATACCAAAAAAAATAGCCTGTTAGCATTTACTATTTGTAGTGTGCAAACCTTTGCACAAAATAGATTACTGATAATGTAATTAATTCGAATTGTTCCTTTAAGAAAAGATCATAACTTCATCGCTGAGCTTTAAAACGAAAATGGCTTTCGCTTACACAATCAAAGGCTGATAATTAAACTTTTCTAAGAAAATCTTACTACAACCTATGCGTAATTACTCACTTTTGAATTTATTACTGCTAATCAGCTGGATTACTGCCTGCCAACCGGCCGAAGAACCGGAATCGCTCCCTACCTACCAGCAATGGCATAAAGTAACCCTATCATTTGAAGGACTTGAGACCAGCGAAGACGCTGAAGACAACCCCTTTACCAACTATCGGCTGATCGTCACCTTCTCTAATGGAGATCAATCTTATGAAATACCAGGTTTTTATGCTGCCGATGGTAATGCTGCGGAAAGTAGTGCCACCAGTGGAAATATCTGGCAGGTTCGGTTTGCGCCCAATACGGAGGGAGAGTGGACTTATTCCGCATCTTTCCGAAAAGGCGACAACATCGCCATTAGCACCGATGCTAATGCGGGTGAGCCAATAGCTTTTGATGGTGAGCAAGGCTCGTTTCAGGTAGTAGCTTCCGATAAGCAAGGGAAAGACTTTCGAGCAAAAGGTCGATTGCAGTATGCAGGAGAACGCTACCTGAAATTTGCGGGTACAGATGAGTACTACCTAAAAGGCGGAGCGGGCAGCCCTGAGAACTTACTAGGATACGTAGATTTTGATGGTACTGAGTTTGGCGGGGAAGAAGGGCATAAAGATGGCGAAGCCCCGGTAGATAAGCAGTTACACGTTTACGAAGATCATATAAAAGATTGGAATGAAGGCGACCCCAGCTGGCAGGGCGGCAAGGGAAAAGGTATCATTGGCGGACTTAATTATTTGGCCGGAAAGGGTATGAACTCCCTTTATTTTCTGACCATGAATATTAAAGGCGATGGCGAAGATGTGTGGCCCTACACCGGCTACGATGAGCGCTACCGCTTTGATTGTAGTAAACTAGATCAGTGGGAAACAGTGTTTACTCACGCCGACAGTTTGGGCATCTTGCTACACTTCTTCACCCAAGAAACTGAAAATGAACTATTGTTGGATAATGGGGACTTGGGCCCACAGCGTAAGCTTTATTACCGCGAGCTCATCGCCCGTTTCGCTCATCACTTGGGAGTAGCCTGGAACATGGGAGAAGAAAACGGTTATGCTGAGTTTACCCCCGATTCTCAGAATGACGATCAACGCCGGGCGATGATTAGCTACTTTAAAGAAACCGATCCTTATCAAAACTTTGTAGCACTGCACACTCACGCTGCCCAGAAAGAACGCGATGAGGTTCTAGAGCCATTATTAGGTTATGAAGATCTGGACGGGCCTTCCTTGCAAATTGGTAGACCTGCAAAGGTACACGATGAAACTAAGCACTGGATAAGCGAATCGGGAGAAGCAGGAAAACAGTGGGTAGTCAACCTGGATGAAATTGGCCCATACTACCACGGTGTGTTCCCCGACGATATTGATCCTGAGCACGATACTATCCGCTATGAAGTGCTGTGGGGTAACTTGATGGCGGGTGGCGGTGGTGCCGAATGGTACTTTGGCTACCTCTACGGCGACAGCGATTTAGGACTAGAGACCTGGCGTACCCGCAACAATATGTGGGATCAAACCCGCTACGCTGTGTCTTTCTTTCATGATAACTTGCCGTTCTGGGAAATGGAGTCGGCGGATGAACTAGTAGATGCTGAAGAAACGTACTGTTTTGCCAAACCCGGCGAGGTCTATGCTATCTATTTGCATAGTGTTATCACCACCAATCTTAACCTGGAAGAAGGAAATTATTCCGTACAGTGGTTCGATCCTGAGAACGGAGGTGATTTGCAAAGTGGTAGCGTTACCGAAATCAGCGGGGGAAGTAATGTCTCAGTCGGTAACGCTCCATCCGGTGGTGATGAAGATTGGGTGGTGCTGATACGTAACCAGAATGGATAGTTAGCTTAATCATTGGCCAAGCAGATGCCGATTACGTTACGTACGGCTACTATTGACGATTTAGCACTCTTGCAGCATTGGGATAAACAACCCCACGTCAAAGCATCGGACAGTGATGAGGACTGGAATTGGCAATACGAGCTGCAACGCTTTCCCAAGTGGCGGGAGCAGTTGATCGCTGAGTTAGACGGCAGACCTCTTGGCTGTATACAAATTATTGATCCGGCCGAAGAAGAGTCGCACTACTGGGGCAATGTGGAAGCGAACCTACGAGCTATTGATATCTGGATTGGCGAAGCCGAAGACCTGAGTAAAGGCTACGGAACCGTTATGATAAACCTCGCACTAAAACGCTGCTTTGACGATGAAAAGGTCACGTCAGTGCTGATTGATCCGCTGGAGACCAACCACGGGGCTATTCGCTTCTACGAGCGCATTGGATTCCAGTTTGTGGAGCGAAGAACCTTTGAGGATAGTCAATGCATAGTGTATAGACTCGCCCGAACAGACTGGGAAATGAGGAATTAATTCATTTAGGAAATTACAACTTAAACAGCAACTAAACATGATCTCAATCATCAAGAAAACACCTTACTACCCCTTTACCATCTTACTGAGCTTGCTAGTATATGGTGCCTGTCAACCAGCTTCTACCACTGAAGCTGTTCAGCAGGAGGAACCCCAACCTAAAGTAGAAGAGCCATCAATATTTGAAGAAGTAGATGGCGTATTAGCCGTAGAAGCTGAACACTTCGTTGACCAAACCGATACGCTCGTTCGAAAGTGGTACATCGTAGAGAAAGAAACATCCTCTCTGCCTACTCCTGATCCTGACGAAAACCATGCAGCAACTGCCAGCGGTGGGGTGTACCTGGAAGCTTTGCCCGATACTCGAACCACCCATGACGACGGGCTAACCGAGGGGGAAAACTTTTTTCCCGAACCTAATCAGGCTGGCATTCTGAATTACCGGGTCTATTTTAATACTCCGGGTAAATACTACGTATGGGCGCGTACGCACTCTACGGGTACTGAAGACAACGGTATTCACGTAGGACTGGACGGCGAATGGCCCGAAAATGGCAAACGAATGCAGTTCCACGCCCACAACGATAAGTGGACGTGGGAAAGTCGGCAGCGTACCGAAGAGGTTCACTCGGGAGTGCCCGAGCAAATTTATCTTATGATTGAAGAACCCGGGGAGCATACCGTCTCATTTTCTATGCGAGAGGATGGCTTCGAGTTTGATAAGTGGGCCATGACACTAGCTTATGAAGCTCCCGAAGGCATCGGGCCCGAAGCCAATATTTACAATAAATAGAATAAGCGAACACATTTTATGAAGAATTACAAAATTGCGGTGGTTCCTGGCGACGGAATCGGAAACGAGATTGTTCCCGCCGGCTTGAGCGTTCTAGAGGCCGCCGCTAAAAAGCACCAGTTTACCTTAGAAACCGAGCAATTTCCTTTCGGGGCGGGTTACTACAAACAGCACGGAGTTTTTATGCCGGATGATGGGCTGGAAACCCTCAAACAATTTGATGCCGTATATTTTGGTGCGGTGGGTGACCCCGAGGTAGACGATACTTTACCCGCTATGCTATATACCTTTCGGGTTCGCACAGCATTTCAGCAGTACGTAAACTACCGTCCGGTAAAATTGCTACCCGGCATTGATAGCCCCTTGCGCTATAAATCACATCAGGATATTGATTTTGTGGTGGTTCGGGAGAATAACGAAGGTGAGTTTGTGCAAAACGGGAAAATCATCCACCCTGACCAGCCCTACGGATTAGCCACTGACACCAGTGTATTTACCCGGGCAGGCATTGAGCGTATCGCCCACTATTCTTTTAAGCTAGCGCAAAAGCGCCGAAAGAAGGTTACCAATGTTACCAAATCCAACACGCTTATCAATAGCTTAGCTTACTGGGATCGAGTGATTGAAGAAGTATCAGTGCAGTACCCTGATGTAACTTACCACAAAATGTACGTGGATAATGCCTCAGCTAGCTTTGTTCTAAAGCCGGAAGTGTTCGACGTAATCGTCACTACCAATATGATCGGCGATATTTTGAGTGATTTGGGTGGAGCAATTATGGGTAGCTTAGGTCTGGGACCGAGCGGAAATATCAATCCCGAAAAAGAGTTTCCTTCCATGTTCGAGCCCATTCACGGCTCCGCTCCCGATATTGCCGGACAAGGCATTGCCAACCCGGTAGGTTCTATCTGGTCGGGTGCCCTGATGCTAGAGCACTTGGGAGAAACTGAAGCGGCCCAGGACATTGTAAAGGGTATTGAGGCTACCACCCAAAAAGGAATTGTCACCGTAGATTTAGGAGGTACCGCCAAAACTACCGAGATTGCCGATAGTGTAATTGAAAATATGTAGGAACACGACGGTTCGTCGCGCAATTAATCAAGTTCCTACCATAGAATTATGAAAACACCCATTGACCTAACCTTGCCCTACGACTCCGATATGCCGGGAGTCACCATTGAGATTGCCAAGACGCTGGAGAGCGACGGCTGGAACGCCCGCACGCTGCACCTTTACTCTCATGTGGGCACTCATATGGATGCCCCTCTTCATTTTGGGGTCACCGATCAAAGCATTGACCAAATTCCGCTGACTGATTGTATGGGCCCCGCTTGGGTAGTGCACCTGCCTGACTTGCCTGAGCAGTACCTGATCGAAATAAAGGATTTAGGCGATGTAGTCGAAAAAGTAGAAGCGGGTGATAGCCTACTGTTACGTACCGGCTGGAGTCAATACCTGCGTCAATCGAAGTACCGCGATGGGCTGCCCCGCATTAGTGAAGAACTGGCCGAATGGTGCGTAGCGAAGAAAATAAAGATGCTGGGCGTGGAAGCTCCATCGGTGGCGGATGTCAACAACCTGCCGGAGGTAACCAAAATCCATCAAATTCTGCTAGGCGGAGAAATCGTGATTATTGAAGGGCTAACCAATTTGGATAAAATCCAGCAAGAAAAAGTGCAACTCATTGCTCTTCCCCTAAAAATCCAGGGTGGTGACGGTTCTCCCGCTAGGGTTATTGCTTTGGAAGAGTAGTTGAAGCAGAAATCTATGGAAGAAATTCATAAACCATTAATGATACGAATCGTGCGTTGGTCTGAAAGCTTATATAGCTCAGGGGCTGTATACGGACATACAACTACGTATCAATCCCCCCTCCCCCCCTTCGCCAAGGGGGAATACGCTTCTCCCCCTTTTCTAAAGGGGGCTAGGGGGATTTATTCAGTAGTATTACAGTTGCTCTTAATATACCGTCTATCGCTGAGGTACATCAGGTACAAACACCTAACTTACTTTGTTGGCATCATTATTATTCTGAGCAGCTGCTCCCCACCCCAACCTCAAGAAAACGCTACTGAAACTACTCCAGCTACATCCGAAATGATCTTTCCTGACGAGGATTGGCAAACGGCTACTCCCGAAAGTCAGGGAATAGATGCTGAAAAGTTGGAAGAATCGGTACAATATCTAGCAGATCATTGCTTCGATGACAAAGTAGAAGAGTTGATGATTATCCGTAATGGCTACGTCATCTATCAGGGCGATAGCATTGATAAGGTGCATAATATCTGGTCGTGTTCTAAATCATTTACAAGCACCGCGCTAGGTTTAATGATTGAAGACGGCTTATGCCAGCTTGATGATAAAGCCGCTACTCACGAACCCCTGCTTACTGAACTATACCCTGAAGTAACACTCCGACAATTCGCCACCATGACTTCCGGTTACAACGCCGTAGGTGACACTCGCTGGGAAGGCGACAGCAGCGCCGACTGGTCGTGGACACCTTACCAACCGGGTGAGCCGAATTTTGCTCCCGGTACGGCATATGCCTACTGGGATGAAGCCATGATGATGAAGGGACGAACACTAACTCAAATCCTCCAGAGTGATCTACACGAATACCTAACCCAAAACCTAACCGAACCCATTGGGATGGGCAAGTGGTCGTGGGGACAGGAGGGTGAACTAAATGGCATTCCTATCCGGAACGGTTGCACCAACGTACATGTATCGGCTCGTCAACTCGCTCGCGTTGGTCATCTGTTTCTGAATAAAGGTAATTGGAACGGCCAACAAGTCGTGCCAGAAGAGTGGGCTATGGCGGCTATTCAAACCCAAGTACCCGCCAGCATTCCGGTGGCTGATACGGATCGGAAGAGTGCCAACGGCAGTGGTTCCTACGGCTACAACTGGTGGACGAATGGAATGACTGACGAAGGACGATTCATGCCAGATTCTCCCGAAGGCACCGCCTACATGAGCGGCTTAAATCATAATGTTTGCTTTGTTATTCCTGAATGGGATATGGTGTACGTCCGTATGGGTGTCGATGGCAATCCTCCTGAAGGGAAACATGTGATACACAATGAATTTATTAAACGATTAGAGCAAGCCTTCCTTTAGTAATGCCTACCACCTTACAACAGCTACTACAAAATGTTCCTCCTGCACCTAAAGAAAGCTTACTGCCAGAGATTCGGCAGAAACTTTCTTCTATGCAACAAACGATTGTGGTGTTAGATGATGATCCCACTGGCACCCAAACGGTGTACGATGTTCCCGTACTCACCGAGTGGTCTACCGAGGTAATTGAAGCTGAGTTTCGGCAGGCTACGCCACTATTTTTTATTCTGACCAATTCGCGTAGTCTTCCTATCCGAAAGGCCAATCAGTTGGCGGCTACTATTGGTCAAAACTTGAATAAAGCTGCTCAGAAAGCCGGACGAAACTTTTTCGTCATCAGCCGTAGCGATTCCACATTACGAGGACACTACCCTAACGAAGTAAATGCCTTGTTAGTCGGGATGCAGCAAACAGAAGCAATCCGAATTTTAATTCCCGCCTTTCTAGAGGGAGGACGCTATACGATCAATGATACGCACTACGTGCAAGAAGGCAATGATCTGATCCCCGTAGGCAAAACGCCCTTCGCTCAGGATAAATCTTTCGGATTTTCCGCTTCCAACCTGAAAGATTGGATAGAGGAAAAAACCGAAGGAGGGGTAAAAGCTAAAGACGTAGTTTCATTAAGCTTAAGTGATCTTCGCCAAAAAGGGGCGGGCTACGCTACTGAAACCCTAAATGCTGCTGCTTCCAACGCTACCTGCATCGTCAACGCTGTCCATAGGTTCGACTTGGAGATTTTTGCTTTAGGCTTACTGAATGCTGATGTTCCGGTAATTTGTCGTACGGCGGCTTCTATTGTCCCGGTGCTGGCGGGGTTGGCTCCTAAACCATTACTCACGTGCGATCAGCTTTTACCCCAAGGTTCCGCTAACGGTGGGTTAATTGTAGTAGGCTCCTACGTTCCTAAATCTACTGCCCAACTGGAACATTTGCTGGAACACGCTTCAGTTCAACCGATCAAATTAGACGTAAACCAAATTCTAGAACATTCCGACCCAGAAGATTTTGCTCAGCAGGCGGCGCAGCAAATAGACCAGCTTCTTACTGATCAGCAAGATACCGTAGTCTATACTAGCCGCGATTTAGTTTCGGGGCAGGATAAAGAAGAAAATCTAAAAATCGGGCAGCGGGTTTCGTCTTTTTTGACCAATGTTATTAAACAGATTAGTATTAAGCCCCGCTACATTCTCGCCAAGGGTGGAATTACTTCCAGTGATACGGCTACGAAGGGACTAGGAGTAAAAAAAGCCAATGTACTCGGGCAGATTCTCCCGGGAGTTCCGGTCTGGAAATTAGGTGAGGAAAGTAAATTTCCCGAACTCACGTATATCGTATTTCCGGGTAACGTGGGCGAAGCTGATTCTATTACTAAAGTGATTAACCAACTAAAAACGAACTAATGGCCAGACGTTACTGGATGGTGGTCGGCACCTTTTTACTGACCCTGCTGCTGTACATCGACCGAATTTGTATTTCGGTAGCCAAGGAACCTATCGTGCAAGACCTCAACCTGAGCGATGAGCAGATGGGCTGGGTACTATCAGTCTTTGCATTGGGCTACGCGCTATTTCAGACTCCGGCAGGCATCTTAGCTGATCGCCTCGGCCCTCGGCGGGTGCTTACCGCCGTGGTGACCTTCTGGTCGCTGTTCACCGCACTGACCGGAGCCGCCTGGAATTTTACATCCATGCTGGTAGTTCGCTTGTTGTTTGGAGCCGGTGAGGCGGGAGCCTTTCCGGGCATATCTCGTGCCGTGTTCTCCTGGATTCCCTTGCAAGAACGGGGCTTGGTTACGGGTATTAATTTCTCTGGCTCTAGGTTAGGAGCGGCGTTTGCACTGCCATTTGTCGCTTGGCTCATTCTCACGCTGGGCTGGAGAATGAGTTTTGTAGTATTAGGAGCTATTGGAGTAGTATGGGCCGTGGTATGGTACCTGATTTTCCGCGATGATCCCACCGAACATTCCGGCTTATCGGTGACTGAACAGGATTTTATTCGAGCCAATCGGCAGCAGGTTGACCCGGCGGTAGCTAAAGAACCGCTCAGGGCGGGTAGCCTAATTGGCTCTAAGAATATGTGGTTGGCAATGGGACAGTACTTTTGTAGTAACTTCACCTTTTTCTTCTGCCTCACTTGGCTATTCCCCCATCTGAAAGAAAAATACGCCCTAGAAACGCTGGAAGCCGGATTTTATGCCTCAGCCCCTTTAGTACTCGGAGCACTGGGTAACTGGTTCGGGGGTTGGTGGATTGACCGTATTTACCGTCAGGGAAACTGGACACTCTCCCGCCGTCTACCTGCCGTCGTCGGCTTTGGATTGGCCGCTATCGGCTTAGTCGTGAGCGTATACATGCAAACCCCGCTCACGGCAATTATCTTTCTGAGTATCGCCATCTTCGGAGCCGATATGACCCTTAGCCCGTCCTGGTCGTTTGCGGTGGATATTGGGCGGCAGCACGCCGGAGCGGTATCGGGTACCATGAATATGGCCGGGAATATTGGAGCGTTTATTACGGCTCTGGCTTTTCCCTACATGCAATCGTGGACGGGTTCGGAAGTTCCCTTTTTCTTTGTAGGGGCTGGGCTAAATGTTGTGGCTATCTTCTTGTGGCTATTTATGCAACCGGATAAACAACTGGAAGAGTACTGATTAGTGAACACTTTTTCACATTTACGATGAGTTTATTAGAACACATAATCAGTCGGTGAGCAAGCTATTAGAGCATGTTTAAATTTTATCCTTTGGGTTGCAAATTCATCTTTAATCGCTGCACTTCACCAATTTTATCGGCCATAGCTTAGGCTATTCCCTCAAAAATTGACTCGTTCAGCAACCAAATCTTGAATTTTCGCCATCAAAAACAAAACTTAAACATGCTCGTATCTACAGTAGAGGTAGCGCCTACTCTGCCCATGAACCAGCCAACTGGGCAAAACACCCTTTGATGTAGGAGAAAAAGAGGGGCACGCAGACTGTTCACCTACGCACAACTTCTGTACGAAATCGAACATCGGTCGAAATGCATACTATTGTAGCGATCTGATATTCAGCATATTGAGGTTGGGTATATTTTTTGAAATAAAGAAGTGAACCTACTAATCACTACCTGCTATGCTCAAAAATCTGCTCAAAGTTGCTCTTCGTAATATTGGTAAAGACCGCATTTACAGCTTGCTCAACATCCTCGGGCTAACGCTGGGGATTACGTGCAGCCTCTTCCTGTTTTTGTATCTGCTTAATGAACTGAGCTACGATAAGTTCCACACCAAGAAAGATCGGATTTACCGGGTAGTAACCCATTTTACCGAAACCGATAATCAGTTTACCTGGCCTTCGGCTCAGCTACCGCTGGCGCAAGAGTTAGAAGAAAAATATTCGCAGATTGAGCACGCCGTTCGTTTTATTGGCGCGGGACGAGAACTGTTTGAGAACCCCGAGCGGGACATGCGCTTTTACGAAGAAGATTTTCAATACGTGGATTCTACCGTTTTTGAGGTGTTTGATTTTCCGCTACTGTCGGGCGACCCGGCTACTGCGCTATTGAAACCTAACACAGCGGTGCTCACTCAGGAAACAGCCCAGAAGTACTTCGGCAGCGCCGAACCAATTGGACAGACCCTTAAAAACGGAGATGATATTTACGAGATCACTGGACTCGTGGAAGACGTTCCTGAGAACTCAAGTATAGAGTTTGATGCCCTACTTTCGCGGGCTACCCTGCCCGATGAAATAGGTGGCTGGGGAGGTTGGGGTCGTCCCACGTACCTACTGATGAAAGAAGGTAGTAGTATCCAGGATGGTGAGGAAGCTTTGGCGAGTGTCAATAAGGAGCGGGTTGTTCCTATTTTTGAGAATTACGGAGTGACGATTGATTACTGGCTGCAACCACTGGCCGATATCCATCTCAAATCAGATTTTGGCGAAGGAGAAACGGGAGCGGGCGATATTGCCTACATCTACATATTTGGCGCAGTTGCCTTTTTTATCCTCATCATTGCCAGTATCAATTACATGAACCTAGCAACGGCTCGGGCTACCCGCCGAGCCAAAGAAGTAGGCGTTCGCAAAACGATGGGTTCGTTCCGTGGTCAGCTCATTAGTCAATTTCTGACCGAGTCTACTTTGCTGACGTTTATTGCGCTGGCTATTAGTTTACTTTTAGTGGCTGTGTTGCTGTCGCCTTTTAATAATCTAGCGGGTACTGAGATTGCGCTTTCTTTTCTGTTTCAACCTCAAATTATTATAGGCTTTATTCTGATCGCTTTGCTAGTCGGAATTGCCGGAGGCAGCTACCCAGCTTTTTATCTTTCTAAGTTTAATCCGGCTCTAGTGCTTAAAGGAAATGCCACCCGAGGCACAGGCAACGCGATGTTACGAAAAGTGCTGGTAGTAGTGCAGTTTGCTATTTCCATCGCCATGCTCATCTGTACCTGGATTGTTTACGATCAGCTTCAATATTTGCGAGATAAAGACTTAGGCTTCAATCAAGAGCAAGTACTTATTGTTACTATGCCAGATTCAACGATTCGGGCGAACTACGAAGTGCTGCAAAATCGACTCAGGGAAAGTGCCCAAGTGCTTGAAGTATCAACTTCTTCCTCCCGACCTGGAACCGGGTACTCGAAAAATCTGATGTTAGTAGAAGGTAACGATGGTAGTGTAGTGGATGGCGGGGTTGGAGTGAACCAGTACCGGGCGCACTACGATTACGTAGAAACGATGGGAATTGACATTTTGCAAGGACGAAGCTTTTCGCGAGAATATACTACCGATACCGCTGCGGTGCTCGTCAATGAATCAATGGTGGCTCGGATGCAGTGGGATGATCCGATTGGTAAAGAGCTTTCCTTTATGGGCGATGAAGATAATCCTGGTCCGACGTACTCAGTAATCGGAGTCTTTAAAGATTATCATCAGGAATCGCTGTATAATTCAATTGAGCCACTGGCTGTTCTTTTCGGTGATCCTAACTTCTTTCTCAACATCAAAGTAGCCCCCAATAGGGTTAACGAAACCCTCGCCTATATTGAAGATACCTGGACGGAAGTAAACGCAGGTAAGCCTTTCTCCTACGAGTTTCTGGACGAGGAATTTATGTCGCAGTACGAAACTGACCAGAAGCGGGGTAAAATATTTACGTTATTCTCAGCATTCACCGTCATCATTGCTTGCTTAGGCTTACTAGGACTAGCCGCCTACACCACCGAGCAACGAGCGAAAGAAATTGGCATTCGCAAGGTAATCGGGGCTACCATTCCCAACATTGTCGGGCTGATTTACAAGGACTTTTTTATCCTGATTGCCCTGGCTATGCTTGTCGCCTTTCCGCTGGCGTACTGGTTTATGAGTGATTGGCTACAGACATTCGCCTATCAGACCGACATCAAATGGCTCACATTTGTGGCCTCAGCTTTGCTCACGCTGATCGTCACCCTGGGAGCCATCAGCTTTCATACATTACGAGCTGCCACCGCGAACCCGGTGAAGTCTTTGAGGAGCGAATAATTTTTAATGATGAATGAGTAGTGAATAATGATTAATAACTGATCTTATCTACTACTCATTTACGCGACAAGCGCAGTCATTATTCATTAATCACCATTCATCAATCATCATGATAAAGAACTATCTATCCATCGCCCTGCGGAATTTTCGTAAACAGAAAACGTTTACGCTGCTCAACGTGGGTGGCCTAGCCATTGCCTTGACAGCAGCTACGCTAGCGTTAGCATTTATCCAGCATGAGCTTAGCTACGACCAGTGGCTTACTAACAAAGAGAATATCTATCGGGTATACCGAGAGTGGGACCCGGGGCGAGGCACGTTGTATACTCCTCATGTACTATCAGAAACATTACGAGAGGAATTTCCGGAAATCGTTAGTGCGGTTCCGGTTACTGAAGGGAACGACCTACTGGTGAGTACCGAAGAAAAGCCCGAGGACGGAATATACGTTGAGACAATGGCCTTAGCTGATAGCACCTTTCTTAAGGTATTACCTTTCCCTCTGAAGTACGGTAATCCTGAGAATGCTTTAGAGAACAATCATTCTATGTTGATCAGCGAGTCGCTAGCCAAACAATTCTACGGCGATGAGAATCCGGTGGGAAAAGTACTGCGGTTCAATGATCAAGATGATTACCTGATTACGGGTGTTATGGCGAAATTTCCCGGAAATACTCACTTTGATGTAGATTTGGTAGGGCGCGATACTACTTATTTTTATAAATCGTGGACAGGTAATAATCCGGCTACCTATGTCTCGCTACATCCTAAGACCGACGTTGCTCAATTAGAGAAAAAAATAACCGCAGCCATTAATCCCCGACTTAAGAAAGAATTGGAAAATATGGGTTCGGTCTGGGAGAAATTTCCCGAATGGAAACTACAGCCCGTTAGCGATGCTCACCTGAATGCTACTGCTCAACTAAGCGGCCCCTTCGCCATCGAATCCGGCGGTATCCGACGGGTATACATCATTGGGATTGTTGGGCTATTGGTACTGATAGTGGCGAGTATCAATTATATGAATCTAACCACGGCTCAGGCAACTCGTCGGGCTCGCGAAGTGGGGGTTCGTAAAGTGAACGGAGCCTCTCGCCAGCAACTGATTTTTCAATTCTTGTCTGAAGCGGTTCTCCAGTGCTTGGTAGCCCTGCCCATTGCCATCTTCTTGGCCGAGCTGGCCTTACCCGCTTTTGAACAAATCACCAATCGGGATCTTTCCTTAGGTTTGGCGGAATTGAGTTTCATTATTCCGCTGTTACTTGGCTTAGTATTATTGTTAGGAGTACTGTCCGGCAGCTATCCGGCGTTCTTTCTAGCCGCTTATCGTCCTACCGAAGTACTAAAAGGTAAATGGCTGCGCCGTGATAAGGGTAAATTGTTACGCCAGGGAATGGTGGTGGTTCAGTTTACCGGAGCGATTGTGGCGGCGGTAGTTATGACTTTCATTTATCGACAAGTGCAGTATATGCAGAATCAGGAACTGGGTTTTCAGTCCGAGCAGGTGATGGTCATCAAAGCGAATGCTCAAGACACTTACCAAAAGATTCAGGCGCTACGAGGCAGGTTGTTACAGAATCCGCAAGTAAAAGCAATTACAGCTTCGGTGAGTATGCCCGGAAGCGGTCATCCCGATAACGGCCTGCGTATTGGTGGTATAGAAAAAAGCCATTCTGAGAATATTTTCTTCACCGATGCTTACTATACTCAAGCCCTTAATCTGGAAGTGATAGAAGGAAGATTTCTGTCACCAGCAGATACTGCCCCGCAATCCTTCGTAGTGAATGAAGCTTTTGTAAAGGAGTTTGACATAGAGAATCCGGTCGGCCACCCGATGAACTTCAGTTGGATAAAAGAAGCCGGACAGATTGTGGGGGTAGTAAAGGACTTTCACTACAGTGGCTTAGGGCAGCGTATTAAACCACTAGTGTTTTCGGGTGCTATTCATAAAATGCGAAGTGGCTGGGTGAACCATGTGGCGGTTCGCCTATCAACTTCTGATCTGAGAAGTACGATTGCTGATGTGGAAAAATTCTGGAAACAGATTGAACCCGCGCACCCTATCCGTTACTCATTTCTGGATGATGACTTCGCTCAACTGTACGCTGATCAAGAGCGATTAGGTCAAACCATACTGTGGGCTACCTTACTTACATTATTTGTAGCGTTGCTAGGCTTGTTCGGATTAGCGGCCTACATGGCGGAGCAGCGTACCAAAGAGGTGGGCGTTCGCAAAGTGCTGGGGGCGACTGTGACTCAAATTGTTACCTTACTCAGTACGGACTTTCTGAAGGTGGTGCTGATTGCTGGGCTGGTGGCTGTACCAATAGCATTCTGGTTAGCGCAACAGTGGCTCAGTGATTTTGCTTATCGCACTCCCGTATCGGTTCTTCCGTTTGTGCTGGCTATTGTGGGAGCATTAGTCACGGCGATTGTTACCGTCGGTAGCCGGGCTATCCGAGCGGCTCAGGCTAACCCTGCCGAGAGTTTGAGAAGTGAGTAGTAGCCTTTGCTATAATAATCTGAAAGGTCAGTTAGTACCTGTCTCAGTCATGAGGTAGGTTGGTATAGATGAGAGAACCCTCTTCTATACTTTGAAGAAATGCCTCTACCTCGTCAGGGTTATCTTTGCTAAAATTAATTTGGCTACCGTCGCAACGATAAAAATATCCGTACAGTCCTCCGCTTCCCATCGCCATACGAACAAAAATCACGTAATCGTTTTGGTAGGTGCCTTGGTAAATTCTTCCTGTAAAGTTTCCCTGGTGAACTTGGCTCTGTTTGTCTTCTTCAGCTCTTTCAACAATTTCTTGCAACCAGGTTAGTTCAGTGGTATTGCAGATTGTTTCTGCCTTATTAATGGCGACCGAAAGAGCAGACTCTGGTTCAACCAGTTGAGTATCTTTTTCCTGACAACTAGTAAATATTAGTAGCAGAGGCAGTCCAAATGCCGAAAATCTCATCATAGTGTTTTTGTAAAATGCGCTTACTACTGAGACAAGAAAAATTACTTAAAGGTTGAAATCATCAACAAGGAATTTATGATACCAGCAGATTGGCTCGTAGTGATTTTATAGTCAAGTAATGACCCCAATTTTATCTAAGGAACGATAACATAATAAAGGTATCAGTTTGCACTTGCTCTTTTGGGGCGATACGGCGTTACGAAAAGCCTCATATAGCTAGGCTATCACTAGGCGTGCCCGCTCAGTTTTCGTGTCCCGGCGGAGAACCGCTTGTCTTGCCCTAAAATCCCGGCGTTCAATGCGGACGGCTAGTCCTAGATACTTTATTACCTTATCGTTCCTAAGCCAACGCCTGCTTTGATTTTCGCCAAAGAATGAAGCATACCAAATCAGAAATTAAGATAATAGCGGCCCAGCCTAAGGCAGCGGTAAAAATCAGCTGATTATCAGGTTGAGCTACCGCAATAGCTACGTAAGCCCAAACAAATACCAGTGGGTACACCAAGTTGCGGGTGGCAAATAACACCATTATCGCTAAAGCCGCTCCCACCGAAGTCATAATTACTACCCAATTTGATTCGCTTACGCCAGGCACATCCCACCCGGTATATTTAGCCATTAGGCTAAAGTTTACAATTGTAGCTACCGAGATCCAACCCAGATAAATACTAAAGGGAATACGCATCAGTAGTCGTTGCTTTTCGGGTAGGCTATGGTCATTGGTCCAGAGAATAACCACTTGAATAAGGGTAACCAAGATAGTAACCATTAGTATAGAGCTTAAGGCGATTTGCTCTAATTGAAAAATAACCAGCCACCCACTATTAGCAATAAAATTAAGTATCAGGGGAAAGGCTATGCGATCGTAGAAAGGTTCCTCTGGTTCTGCCTGAAAAGTTTGATAATAAATATATGCTCCCACCATCAAGTAGATGAGCCCCCAAATAGCAAAAGCATACCCAGCGGGGGTAATTAGGGTACTGTATTTGTCCGAGACTGTTCCAATGGTTTTTCCTTCAAATAATATGCCCTGAGAGAGATAGTTCATCAGTAAAGTAAATACGAAGAGACCGAATGCCACCCAGCGGATAATTGGTACAGATATTAGTTTATTCATAGTTTTTAGTATTAGCGTGTTCCGGAGTGTAAGTTTTGAACTATCCTGTTGATTGCTTATGCTCAAAAGTATCGCGCAGCAATTGGGCTAAATTTCCCTGATGTAATACGTTAATTTAACCGTCTCGGCTAGTAAAAGTTGTGCGCGATAACAGAACTTCCTTTCACCCCCTGAGTTAATAGCAGTATGCAGCAAGACAATAATAACCTGAAAATAACAAAGAAAATCATCAATAGTGAACCCATTCAGCAGGAACTTCAAAAAGGGTATTGGCTTCAGTTAGATTTACCACTTCCGGTGCTAGTTGTGTTCCATCAACCAGAAGCCCGTTTAGAACTGAACAGTTTGGTGCGGGGGGAATCTTCCTACCTGATTGTACCCGATAAGCCTGATGCTTTAGTACCAGTGCAGGATTTACTGAAGAAGATAATTACGCTGAGAGCCGGGCAATACGGGGCTTTTCTCTTGTTAGATATTCGATTTGATGCCGCTACCCGCTCCGATCTCAAAATCTCGTATCACCACCAAAAAAGTCAGGCTACCGTAGCTACCTTGGTAGAAGAACTAAACGCTCTTAAAGCACTGAATAACGCCCTTACCATTGTTGAAAATCAGCGAGCCCTTCCCGACGGAAGTATTGATGAATTACTTGATATGCACGGTGGTACTCGAATTCAGGTGTCACTTCCCCGAATGTTCGCGCATCCCGGGCAGGACGAGTCATATCCGGTATTGCTACGCAACTTTCGTGACTCCTTTTCTAAGGCATTGCGACAGGCATTGTATACTTTTTTACGGGTGCAAACCAACTACAAAATTACCCACCCTCGCACCTTAGGTCGCACCACCGTAGATGATGCTTTTTGGCAAGCCGACCGTCAACTTTACAAGTTGGAGTCATCGTTCCGCTTTTTAATGCTGGTTTCGGCCATCAATATGGATGCTGCCTGGCAAGATTTTCAAGCCGGAAACTATCAGAAAGAACCTGCGTTTTATTACCCTATTTTACCTATCGATCCTGAAGAACGCAAGCATGTGCTGTACGGTATCGATATTGATGCGGTACATGATCCGGGACTGGCTTTTCTGTTGCGCGATAAGCGAAAAGAACTGGATATTCAACTAGATATGCTCAGTGAGCGCGGTACCGAAAGTTTTCTCTACAGTAGCATCCGATTGTACAAAACAATTGATGAAGAACTACTGCAACTGGCTCAGCTTCTGCTGGAAGAAATACCCGTGCAAAAGGTAGATGCGGGCACTCATTCGGCCGAGCAGTTTGCCCAGCGGGTGAAGGAAGAGTTTGCTTTTTATCGTCAGCAAGACCCTGGGTTTGGCACCAAGGTTCATTTAGGGAGTACTATTCCGGGTTTAATGGTTTCGCACGGCGAGCTGTACATTCCCAACTCCATTATGCTGCGCCAAAGTCGTGTAGAGGCGTTGATTCAGCACGAAGTGGGTACCCACGTACTCACGTACTACAACGGCTCGCAACAACCCATACGGTTAATGCGGCTCGGATTGGCTGATTATGATGAACTACAAGAAGGGTTAGCCGTGCTCACGGAGTATCTTATTGGTGGACTAGACCCACTGCGAATGCGTTTACTTGCTGCCCGGGTAGTGGTCGCTTACGAACGGATGCGGCACACGTCTTTTCAGGATGTGTTCGCATTGCTCACCGAGCAGCATGGCTTTCGGCCCCACACCGCTTTCAGTACCGTAGCGCGTATTTATCAGGCCGGTGGCTTTACTAAAGATCTTATTTACCTACGGGGATTTATCCGGGTTTGGCAACATTTACAGCAGGGGAATAGTTTAGAACCCTTACTGATGGGTAAAATTGCGGTAAAGCATATTGATACTGTTGAAGCACTGCGGGAACGAGGAATTTTACAACCTCCAGCCATCAGACCTCGCTATTGGTTCGACGTCAATGCCCAGCAGCAGCTAAACGAATTCAGGAATACTACAGAAATTACCGACATTGTTAAGAGAATTGTTAACTGAGAAAATACAGCTTCTGACAAGCCTTTATCACGTAGTTGCAAAGTATTGATGAAAAAACGATGAATGAGCACGTAAAAATGTTGATAGGTAGTTCAATTGTTATTAATCGAGCTGCCTCTCTTTTAGATGAAAATAATATTCCGACCTTAATTAAGGACAATGTTGAGTCAGCAAGATTGGCTGGTTTTGGAACATTACAAAATGAAGTAGAATTATATATTTACAAGTCCGACCTCAAACGTGCTCAATTAATCATTGAAGAGTTCAGAAAAGACAATCAAATCTAAAGATAAATAGCATTTTACCACAATGTGTAAAACTAGTAGCGACACATGAATTAGGGAGTTGGGATTTTCAAAGAAAGTTACCTTGTTTTTTACACTTGACCGATAGTTTTTAACCACTACACCAATTACTTTTTAACCTGTTATAATTATGAAAATAGCGTTTATTGTAAACGACATCGCCACCGAAATACATACCTATACCACGATCAACCTGGCCTACCAAGCGATGCAAATGGGGCACGAAGCGTATATTGCCGGCGTAGGCGACCTTATGTACCTAGCCAATGGCCACATGGGTGCCAGCGCCTTTCGGGTAGAAGAAGGCGTAAAGTCTACCGAAGTGATGCTAGGCGAAATGCAAACTGCCTACGAAAACTCTAGTGTCAGCCTGATTGAATCTGACATGAAACCTGTTAAAATTACGTCCGAAGATTTGGATGTCATGTTCATCCGCAATGATCCGTCCGACGACCGGGAAAACCGCCCTTGGGCACAAAGTGCCGGAGTAATTTTTGGAAAAATAGCTGTGCGTAACGGTGTAATTGTTCTCAATGATCCCGAGGCACTACACAATGCGCTCAATAAAATGTACTTCCAGCATTTTCCCGAGTTGGTTCGGCCCCGCACCATTATTACTCGCAACGTAGATGACGTACGGCGATTCTACGACGAGTGCGAGCAGAAAATTGTGTTGAAGCCGCTGCAAGGCTCAGGAGGAAAAGACGTATTTATGGTGAAGGGAAAAGAGGCGGCCAACCTCGACCAAATTGTAGAAGCCATCAGCCGGAATGGATTTGTCATTGTGCAGGAGTACCTACCCGCCGCTAAGGATGGCGATACCCGCATGTTCGTGGTCAACGGTCGTCCGCTAGAGAACGATGGAAAGATTGCCTGCTTTCAGCGTGTAAACGAAGGGGATGACTTCCGAAGTAATTTGCATGCCGGAGGCCGTCCGCAAAAAGCGGAAGTCACCGATGATATGCTTAGGTTAGCTGAAGCCCTTCGCCCTAAGATTATTCAGGATGGATTGTTTATGATCGGATTAGATATTGTGGGCGATAAGCTGATGGAAATCAATGTGTTTAGTCCGGGCGGCATGATGTCGGCCGGAATGCAGCAAGGCACAGAGTTTTTTCCTACGGTAATTGAAGCCATTGAGAAGAAAGTCTACTACCGAAAAATCTACGACGGTCACTTAGACAATGCTACGTTGGCCATCATGGAATGACCATTATGGAGTAATGCCCGACGAGATAAAGATACGGCTCGCCACCACCCACGATCTGCCGGAGATACTGCGCCTGTTCACTGGAACGGTTGAGCACGTTGCCCGGCAAGATTATGCGTCGAAGCAGCTAACAGTTTGGGTTGCATCAGCACATAATCAGAAACGGTGGCATCAGGCAATTGATAATCAGTACTTTATAGTGGCCACAGTAGACGAAACTATTGCTGGCTTTGGTTCGCTAGACCAAAACGGCTACCTAGATTTTCTCTATGTACATAAAGATTATCAGCGCCAAGGTATTGCCTATCTACTTTACGGTGCATTGGAGCAAGAAGCAATTCGGGCTGGATACCCTCAAATTACCACAGATGCTAGTAAAACGATCCAGAACTTTTTTGTCCGCCAAGGATTTAGTTTGGTAAGGGAAAACCAAAAGCAGATAAAAGGAGTAGAACTGATCAATTATCGGATGAGCAAAGATCTGATATAGTCTTCAACTGTTACTTTCACTCTTAAATAATAAGCCTCTTATTTCCAGTCACTCACGAAGGTAGATCAGCCGGATAAGTCAAATGGACTGAAGCATTTATTTAGAAACGGGTGGCATAAATGCACTACTCCGCGTATCTTTCGTGTTACTAGAACTGATAAATAAGCAAACGAACGTCTGCCGATGTACCTAATATTTGACACCGAAACCACCGGTCTGCCCCGCGACTATAATGCTCCCATCTCTGATCTGGACAACTGGCCCCGGTTAGTACAACTTTCTTGGCAATTGCATAATGCCGACGGTAGCTTACAGTCCGCACACGACTACATTGTAAAGCCCGAAGGGTTTACGATTCCCTTCAACTCTGAGAAAGTACACGGTATTTCTACCCAACGGGCGTTGGCGGAGGGGCATCCGTTGGCGGAAGTACTAACTAAATTCAATGAAGACCTTCAGCATACCCGGCAAACCATTGGTCACAATGTCGATTTTGATCTAAATGTGACCGGAGCCGAGTTTTTGCGAGCGCAGATAGAAACTACGCTGCTCAACATCGAAAAAGTAGATACTAAGGATGCTTCCACGGATTACTGTAAAATTCCCGGGGGGCGAGGCGGGAAATACAAGTGGCCTACTCTATCTGAGCTACACGAAAAACTGTTCGGTGTGCCATTCAGCGGAGCACATAATTCAGCCTTTGATGTAGACGCTACTGCCCGTTGCTTTTTCGGATTATTGAAAGAGCAGGTTATTGCTCCGTTTGATAGTACGCCGTTAACGGAAATTACCTACGAGCGACCTGATTTAGAAAAGGCATTGCGGGATATGCCGCAGAATGCTCCTCAGAAGTCTAAAGTAGCTGGGCCACCCCAGCGGAAGAAGGTCGATGTTAACAAAATTGAAACCGCTCCATTCAGCCACTTGCACGTTCATTCGCAGTACTCTATTCTGCAAAGTACGGCCAGTATCAAGCAGCTAGTCAGTGCGGCGAAGGAGCGCAATATGCCCGCCATTGCTGTTACCGACTTGGGTAATCTGTTTGGGGCGTTCAAAGCTGTAGCCGAAGGAAAAAAACAAGGTGTAAAGGTTATCATCGGTTGCGATGTCTATATGACAAAGGATCGGCATCAGAAGAAGTTTACCAAAGATTTTAAAGACCAGCGCTCCGTACAGCTATTATTAGCTAAAAATCAGAACGGTTATCAGAACCTGTCGAAACTTTGTTCGCTGGGCTACATTGAAGGTTACTACGGTGGTTTTCCTCGGGTAGATAAAGATCTGATTCAAGAATATGCCATAGACTTAATTGCTACTACCGGTGGCATCTCGGGTGAAATTCCCGATCTGATTCTCAATACCGGTGAGCACCAGGCGGAAGAAGCGTTTCGCTGGTGGCTAGAAGTATTCGGTAATGATTTTTATGTAGAGTTACAGCGACACGGCCTAGAGGAAGAAGACCGGGTGAACGAAGTGCTGCTCCGTATGGCTGATAAGTACGGCGTAAAAGTCATTGCGACCAATAACGTTTACTACGCTAATCAGAAAGAGGCTAATGCCCACGATACGCTGCTTTGCGTAAAAAATAACGAAGTACTCTCTACTCCCATCGGTCGGGGGCGGAATTTTCGCTTCGGGATGCCTAACCATGAGTTTTATCTCAAGACCGAAGAGGAGATGAAGCAACTCTTTGCCGATCGACCTGATGCCATTACCAACACTTTTGAGATAGCGGAGAAAGCCGAAGAGCTAACTTTACAGCGGGATATTCTACTGCCTAAGTTCGCGCTTCCCGACGGCTTTACCGACCAAAACGATTATTTGCGCCATCTTTCTTACGAAGGTGCAAAGCCTCGCTACGGCGAAATCACCCCCGAAATTCAGGATCGGCTTGACCATGAGTTGAAGATCATCAAAGACATGGGTTTTCCGGGGTACTTCCTGATTGTGCAGGATTTCATCAATGCTGCCCGAGATATGGGAGTATCAGTAGGCCCGGGTCGGGGTTCGGCAGCGGGTTCAGTAGTGGCTTACTGTACCGGAATTACCAATATTGATCCCATTGAGTACGATTTGCTCTTTGAGCGTTTCCTCAATCCTGAGCGGATCAGTATGCCCGATATTGATATTGATTTTGACGACGACGGTCGCCAGGAAGTAATTAATTATGTAATTGACAAATACGGGCGAAACCAAGTAGCCCAGATTGTAACCTTCGGTACAATGGCTCCCCGAATGTCAATTAAAGACGTATCTAGAGTAAGTGAGTTACCGCTGGTAGATGCGAACCGACTGGCGAAACTGGTGCCAGAGAAACCCGGAACCACCTTCGACCAAGCCCTCGCAGAAGTACCCGAATTGCAGCAAATCAAGCGAGGCTCCGACAAGCAAGCTGAAGTAATTAATTTAGCACATACGCTGGTAGGCTCAGTACGGAACACCGGAATTCATGCGGCTGGGGTTATCATCGCTCCTGATGATTTGCTCGAGTACATCCCGGTGAAAACAGATAAGGATTCTGACTTATTTGTTACTCAGTTCGACGGTTCAGTGGTAGAATCAGCCGGAATGCTGAAGATGGATTTCTTGGGTTTGAAAACCCTTACCATCATCAAAACCGCACTGCGAAAGATTAAAAAGAACCATGGTGTGGATATTGATATCGATGCCATTCCGCTGGATGATGAAAAAACATTCCAACTGTACCAGCGGGGTGATACCATCGGCACCTTCCAGTTTGAGTCGGACGGAATGAGACAGTGGCTCCGCAAACTCAAACCCACCGATATTGAAGACCTGATTGCCATGAACGCCTTGTACCGTCCGGGGCCGATGCAGTTCATCCCTAACTTTATTGATCGTAAGCACGGGAAGGAAAATATAGAGTACCCGCATGAGTTGCTTGAGCCTATTTTAAAAAATTCTTATGGCATTTGTTTATCGGGTGACACACGAATTTTTGATGCTGAAACAGGGGCTCCCCACCGATTAGACGAACTAAAGGATAGAGCAGGAAACTTTGTAGTGCAGGGAATTGATGCCCAAGGACAAGCCACTACAGCTCGGGTTACTCACTGGCTAGATAATGGTACTCATCCGGTATTTCGACTCACGCTACGCAACGGAGCCACGATAAAAGCTACAGCAAATCATCTTTTTTATACCGAGCAGGGATGGAAGCCATTAGAAGCACTAAATAGTGGTGATTATGTAGGTACTCCACCTCAATTATTTTCTCCAACCACCCCTTCTTCGTACAATCGCTGCCGCTTGCGAGTGTTGGCTTTCCTGACGGCTGATGGGAGCTTAGCAAGTGGCACTTCGGTAGACTTTGTTAATCATGATCCGCAACTTATTGAGGCGTACATTGAAGCACTACAGGCCTTTGACGATGTACAACCCGTAGTGGTGAAGCAGGTAAGAAACGTAAAGCGAGTTGGTATCAGAAGCAAAGTAAGTGGTCGGGCTACCACTAGCTTGCTGGCCTGGATGCGGGAGCTTGGGTTGAAAAGCTCGGCTGATCACAGAAAGTACCCTTGTGGAGTACGTAGCCACGAAAAAGCAGTGCCATCCTTTATTTATACAATGGCTGATGAAGACATTGCTTATTTCTTAGCTGGGTTGTGGGATTGTGACGGCTACGTAGGTAAGAAGCTTTGTCACTACAAAACTATTTCGTCGCAGTTGGCGCAAGATGTACAGACCCTTTTGCTACGTTTGGGCATTCCTTCAGTCATCTATGAGGCATCCTATAAGAATGATGTTTGTCCTGATCAGACTTCATACCAAGTTACCACCTACGAGCTAAACCGATTTTCTGGTGCTATTCAGCCATTTATGGTTTCTCACAAAGGGCATATATCTATTAAAGGAACTGCGTTTCGACATAACTCTGTTGAGCGGCAACCTTTTCTTCAAGAAATAAAGGAAACTACGGGCAAATCAGCTCGTGGTCTAATGAAAGCGTACGGTATTGATCGGCAACATTTTCAGCGTAAAGATCCTCGCATCAGTACAACTGTTGTAGAAGGGGTAGCTCAGCAAATTTCTCTGCCTGCTACTCAGCGGTTGCTACCGATCAACTGGCAGCAAATTGTATCAATAGAGGCTTGTGGTAGTGAAGCCGTCTACGATCTCACTGTAGACAAGATACATAATTTTGTAGCCAATAATATTATTGTCCACAACTGTGTTTACCAGGAGCAAATTATGCAGACCGCGCAAATTCTGGGCGGTTACTCTCTGGGTGGTGCGGATTTGTTGCGTCGGGCGATGGGTAAAAAGAAGATTGAGGAGATGAATAAACAGCGAGTCATCTTCGTAGAAGGAGCTAAGGAAAAACACGGGATTGATAAGAAAAAAGCGGAAGAGGTCTTTTCTATCATGGAGAAATTCGCTCAGTACGGATTCAACCGTTCGCATTCGGCAGCTTACTCAGTAGTGGCTTACCAAACTGGCTATTTAAAAGCGAATTATCCCGAAGAATACATGGCGGCGGTGCTTACCCACAATATGAGTAATTCCGATAAGGTAACGCTGTTTATGGACGAGTGCAAGCAGATGAAAATTAAGGTGCTCGGCCCGGATGTCAATGAAAGTGATTTTGACTTTGGAGTAAATAAGGAGCGGCAAATTCGCTTTGGGCTGGGAGCTATTAAGGGCGCCGGCGAAAGTGCGGTAGCTTCTATTATTGAAGAGCGAGATGAGCAAGGGACATACTCCGATATTTTTGAGTTTACTAAACGGGCTAACCTACGAGCAGTTAATAAAAAAACGCTGGAGTGCATGGCCATGGCCGGAGCCTTCGACTGTTTCCCTAATATGCACCGTCGGCAGTATCTGCACGCGTCCCCGGGCGATTCATCGTTATTAGAGAAAGCGGCCAAATACGCTCAAAACCTTCAGCAAGAAGAAGAAGCTGCTCAGGTTTCTTTGTTTGGCGGAGTGGGCGGTTTGGAAGTACCTAAACCTCGGGTAACCGACTGTGAACCTTACAGTGATCTGGAAAAGCTTAAACTCGAGAAGGAGGTTACTGGATTCTATATTTCGGGGCATCCGCTCGATCAGTTTAAGTTGGAAATAGAGAGCTTCTGCACCTGCACCTTGGATAAGGTAATGGGCTACCAAAATCGGGAAGTTTCGGTAGCCGGAATTATCACTAAAAGTGCTGAGCGTCAAACGAATAGCGGTAAACCCTTCGCCTTGGTCACCATAGAAGATTACCAAACCTCGGTCGATCTGGCCTTCTTCGGTGAGGATTATCTAAGCAACCGTCACCGCCTATCGCTAGGTGAGTTTGTGTATATGAAGGGGCGGGTAGAGGAGCGTTATAATAAACCCGGGGTATGGGAGCTTCGTCCCCAAACCGTTCAACTACTTACCGAAGTTCGGGAAAAGATGACCGGAGGCATTCAACTCAGTATTTCTGCCGAGCAACTCACCCAAAATCTGATTGAGCGCTTGGAGACACTATCGGCTGAGTACCGAGGAAACTGTCCGGTAAAAGTAACCGTACACGATGAACAGGAAAGCATGAGCGTAGAAATGCTGTCGCGCAAGTACCGCTGGCAACCCGACGGACAACTTTTCGGTGCCCTCGAACAGCTAGACGGAGTTTCGTATCAGCTTACCGGGGTGCGATGATGTGTAAATTAACGTCAGTTATTCAGGTTATCTAACGATAATGCAAAATCATGCTGCGTTTAGGATTCGGTTTCTATCATCAAAAGTAATAATTCTAGAATGTTGATCAGCGAAGGTGTAGGCTGATAGCGCAGCAAAGACATTGCATAAGTAGTTGATTGGTGCAGGTGCGGTTCCCCGCTGGAACGCGTATGTTCTAAATCAATAAGTCTAACACATCGGGTCTAGTACATTCTGACAGTAAAAGTATTTAAGTGTCTTTCTTCCGGAATGATGATAGGCAATCAGGGCAGTCATCATTTCACTGCGGGAAAAGCGTGAATGCCAATGTGGCTCTGCGATTCCTTCGTCGGCTAAACAGAGGCGTAACTCTTGGAGGAAATCGGCGGCTACTGTAGCGCGGTTTCTACGAAAATTTCGGTTAATTTTGTCGCCGTCAAGATTTGCATATTCTTTCTGTTGTACAGCAGAGATTTTATTCTATTGCAGACCTTGACTTTTTTGCGCTTCCAGACAACATAAAACCTTATTTATCAACCACTTCCTGAATAACTGACGTTAAGATACTAATTAATACGAAGATTAATCCGTAAGGCTTCGGGCAGATGCAGGAACTTTCAAGGCTTAATTAAGATGTGGCGAGAAGTAAACGTGGTCTCGTTTCTACCTAGTAGCTCGATCAAGTGGTAGCCAAACTTAGTCCGAAATGGCTCAGAGATTTTGCCAACTTCGAGGGCTAGGACGGTTGAATCGTACTCCGGTACAAATTGACCAAATTGAACGCGCCCCATTTCCCCACCAACAGACCCAGAACCTGGATCATCGGAGTATTTTCTGGCCAATTGATTAAAATCTGCGCCTTTAAGCAATCGTTTCCGTAGCTTTTTTGCTTGCTTTAGAGCTTTCTTCTCACTTTTTGGTAAGCTATTGGTGGTTTGAGCGAATGTGTTTACTGCGGTAAGCAAAAAAATTAATGAAGCGATTATTATTCTCATAGTGCAGGAAGATAATAAAGAGTTAGCCGAAATATCACTAAAGAGCTACAATATTTATTCGGTAGTTCAAAATATCTTTAAGTTACTTCGGTCGGTTTAACATCATCATTAGTCTAGAACATCATAGGCTGTCTATACTATATTTCCTAAAAAGAGATTAAAATATTTAGTGGTATTGCTTGCTTTTTAACAAAGTAGCAGGGAAATTACCATAACCTCAAATACTTTTGTAATGGTGTCCAGTGAGATCATGTTGTATCAGCGACTAGCTAAAGGAGATACCAAAGCTTTTACAAAAATATATCAACAATATTGGGAACAGCTGTACGCTTCGGCTCTTCACTTGACTAGCGACGAAGCAGTAGCGGAAGAAATAACCCAAGACATCTTTACGGAGCTGTGGCAAAAGCGATCTGACTTGCGTATTCGTACCTCGTTACGCTCGTATTTATTCGGAATACTAAAGCACAAAGTGTACAATCACTGGGACGCTCAGGCTGTTCGGTATCGGTACCGAAAGCGAATTTTGCCCGCCGAGCCTTGCTATACGACCGAAGAAGAAGTTGCCTACCATGAAACCTCCGACTTACTCGAGGAGGCGTTAGCGACACTGCCGCAGAAATCCCGCTCAATCTTCTTGCTAAGCCGACGGGAGAACCAGTCGCTAAAGGAAATTGCTTCACACATGAACCTCTCTACCAAAGCGGTAGAATATCACATTACCAAGGCGTTGCGACATTTACGCTTTCACTTGCGGGAAGTGCTCTTTGTAATGCTAGGTTGTTTTTTATCGTAACTGCTGCTATAGTCCGTAAAGTTTTTCAAAAAATTTAGTCAGCCGTTTAGGGAATTACGGGTGCTAGCTTACTCCTTAGTAAAGCACCATACTCTGTGAGCAATTCTTTACTGCGCCAACTAGTTGAGAAATACATAAGCGGACGGGCTACCAGAGCCGAGCAAGAGCAGCTCGAGCAGTATCTGGATAAACAGGCCCAAAACCCTCCGCAGCTAGATTATCTGTCAGAAAAGGAGAAGCGGCTGTTAGAAAAAAGGATACTGCAAAAAGTTCAGCGTAATATTCAGCCCACTCGGCCAGGAGCTTATCATACACAAAAACTAGCCCCTACTCTAGTAGCAGCATCAGTGCTGTTGGTGCTTTTAGTGGGCGGTTATTTTTGGCTAAGCCGCCCCTCTGCTTGGCAACAGTACCAAACCAACTACAACGAGACTTTACCGATTACATTACCCGACCAGTCGGTAGTTACTCTCAATGCCCACTCGCGCCTCTGGTACCGAACCTACTGGTCGGACTCGCTACGGGAAGTATGGGTTGAGGGCGAGGCTTTTTTTGATGTAAAACCCAATACTGAACTTCCGTTTGTGGTACACGCCCGAGAAGCGGACATTCGGGTGCTAGGAACTCAGTTTAATGTACACGACCGGCGAGGGACAACGGAAGTGGTGCTAAGCGAAGGGGCGGTTCAGTTAGAAACCGAAGCTCAGCGGTTGAGTCTGGCTCCCGGTGATTTAGTGGCGGTATCGGAGCAAAAGCCTATTGTACGCAAGCGGGTAGTGCCCGAACGGTATACTGCCTGGCGTAACCGACAGCTTGTCTTCGATGACGTGCCACTGGAAGAAATCGGTAAGCGCCTAGAAGATATTTACGGCTATCAAATCACCATCACTGATTTAACCCTGCATAAACGGCGGTTTACGGGTTCTGCACCTATGGATAGTGTAGAAGTGTTGCTTGAGAAGTTCCAATTCGTCTTTGGAGTTAGCATTCAGCAAGAAGGTCAGCGTATTCGTATCAGCTCAGAATAAACAATCATACAACACAAAAACTTTTTATTATGCCACCCAGATTTACGAAATTAGCGACTCTGTACTTGGGAATAATTCTCCTGGGCAGTCACCTCGCCTTCAGTCAATCGTTAGCTTTTTTTCAAAAAAGCACCGTAGCAAACACTAAAACGCAGCCATTAATTGAGGTGTTAACTGAGGTTGAGCACAAACATTCCGTGCGCTTCGACTACGAAAAATTAGCACTACAGGACAAGTATGTAGATGCAGAAATTTGGCAACAGTCCACTCAGGATGTGGAACAGGCTCTACAAACCCTACTTCCGCCACTGGGCCTCACCTACAAAAAGTACCCAGACAATACTTACGTAATCTACTCCCCTCCGGCCACAAAGAAAACACAGGTTACCCCTCTACCAAATCATCGGCCTGACACGAATGCATCAGTCTCTTTACCTACGCATCAGTCTGCAGTGAGGGCGGTAACGAATACGGTTTTCTCTCGAGCCAAAATTGACAAGGAAATTCGGGGTAAGGTTACCGATTTGGCTACTGACGAACCACTACCCGGAGTAAATGTTGTAGTAAAAGGTACGGTCATTGGCACCGTTACCGATGTTGATGGTAACTACGGCTTAGTTGTTCCCGACGATGCGGAAGTATTAGTATTTACTTATGTAGGGTTTGAGCGTGAAGAAATAGCTATCGGTAATCAGACAGTGATTGATGTGTCATTGGCTCCCGATCTTCAATCGCTGCAAGAGGTAGTCGTCGTAGGTTACGGCACCCAAGAAAAAAGTAGTATTACTGGTTCTATATCGTCTATCAAGGGGGAAAGTTTACGCCAAACGGTGGCGGCCCAACCGGATGCTATGCTACAGGGTAAAGTAGCAGGGGTACAAGTAGTACAGAATACCGGAGCACCGGGAGCGGAAGTGTTTTTACGGGTACGGGGTACCGCTTCGCTTCGGGCGGATACCCGTCCGCTGTATGTTATTGATGGCGTACCCATGAACAATATCAACCAAGCTAATTTCAGTGCCGGACAGCGAGCTTCAGCACTAGCTAACTTAAACCCGAACGATATTGAGTCAATTGAAATTTTGAAGGATGCTGCCGCTACAGCCATTTACGGTTCGCGAGGTTCAAACGGGGTAGTGCTAATTACTACGAAACGCGGTAGCGATGGTAAGGCTACTTTTTCATTTGATGGTTATCATGGCGTGCAGTCGGTCTGGAAAACGTTAGATCTACTCGATGGCCAAGGGTTCTCCAATACCTTACGCGAGGCTGTTGAAAATCGTAATGCTGTGGCGGGCTCTACCATCGCCGACCTGAGCGATGATGAGTATGTACAAGCCCTCACTGTCACTGGCGAGAATACCGACTGGCAAGACGAGGTATTTCGGCTCGCACCCATATCAAATTATAACCTTTCGGTAAGTGGTGGCGAAGGGCGGATACGATCGTTCGCCTCACTAGGAGTATTCAGCCAAGAGGGAATCATCATCGGGCAAGACTTTGATCGGATTACCGGGCGGTTGAACTTAGACTATCAAGCTACCGATAAGCTAAAAATCAATACCAGCATTACCTACAGTAATACCCAAAAGGATGAAGTAGCCAATGACTTTAGTAGTATATCGGTGCTGGGAAATGCCCTACTGAGCAATCCTAACCTTCCAGTTTACAACCCCGATGGTACCTACACTGTGGATCCGTTAGGACGAAATGGAGCGGAAAATCCGGTAATGTTGGCTAACGAGATTACGTTTGATAATCTACAGCGACGATTAATCGCCAACGTGCAGGCCGAGTACGAGATCATGCCCAACCTAACGTTTCGTTCTGTATTGGGTATCGACAATCTGAGCGAACGTATTGAGCGGTTCTTACCCAGTTTCATTCTCAGCACCGGGGGTTCAGCAGATGCTGAGGCTATTAACGCTCAAACCTCAACCTGGCTCAACGATAATACCCTTACGTACCAGAGAGAGATGGGCGAACATAACATTTCAGCCTTGGCTGGATTTGGAGTGCAACGTACCGACGAGTCGTTTCTGCGGGCGGGTGGACGAGTGGCTGGCTCCGATATTATTACCACTGTGGCCATTGCTAACCCTGACTTACCTCAGCATTATCTAACTGCTTGGAGTTTATTGTCGTACTTCGGCCGGGTAAACTATACATTCCGAGACCGCTACGTTTTAGAAGCAAGCTTCCGGGCTGATGGTTCGTCGCGTTTTGGGGAGAACAATCGCTTTGGCTACTTTCCCGCTATCTCAGGAGCTTGGCGAGCTATCGAAGAGCCGTTTTTACAGAATGTAGACTGGCTGAGTAACTTAAAAGTGCGAGCCGCGTACGGCATTACCGGTAACCAAGAAGGGTTAGATAACTTTGGTTCGCTTACCCGTTACGGAACGGGACGTAACTACGATGGTAATCCGGGTATCTCACAAGTAAACGTGCCTAACCCTGATTTAAGCTGGGAGTCTACCGAATCTATCAATCTCGGAGTAGATATTGGCTTGCTACAGGAACGTATTTCGCTGAGCGTAGATGCCTATAATCGTGATACCCGGGATTTGCTCTTTACCCGGCAACTACCTTGGACTTCTGGTTTCAGCTCATTAATCAACGAGAATGTGGGTAATATGCGTAACCAAGGAATAGAGCTAGCGCTCACCACGCGCAATTTTAATGGGGCTTTCCGGTGGACAACTGATTTCAACATCTCATTCAACCGCAACGAAATCACCTCACTGCCAAGTAATGGCGTGGCAGGTTCCGATTTTATATTTCAACTGCCGAGTGCTTACAGCGCGGAAGGGCCCTACAGCATTTACCGTGTGGGGCAGCCAATTGGTAGCTTCTACGGGTTCGAATATCAGGGAATATACCGTACCGACGAAGATGTGCCGGAAAACCTGCGCGACGATGGAGCTAACAACAACTTTGCCGGAGGCTTCCCTATTTTTCGTGATACCGATGGGAATGGAATATACCAGCGGGAGTTTGACCGGGTAATTATTGGTAACGCCTTGCCCTTACACACCGGGGGAATGACCAACACCTTTGGCTACAAGAATTTTGAGCTAAGCGTGGTTTTGAACTGGTCTTACGGTAACGATGTCTATAACATGACCCGGGCGGCGCTTACTAGTATGGCCGATGATTTTAATCAGTTGGCCGAAGTAGAAGGACGATGGCAGCAACCCGGCGACGAGGCAATCCATCCCATTGCCATGTACAGTGCCTCTTCGTTTCAAGGAATTTCTTTTTCAGATGCTTCTAGTCGCTATATTGAAGATGGCTCTTTCTTGCGGGTGCGTAACATAAGTTTAGGCTACTCGTTGGCTAATAGTCTGCTAGAAAATACCCCCATCAGTGCAGCTCGGGTGTACGTGACCGGGCAGAACCTGTTCACATTTACGAATTATTCTGGGCTTGACCCCGAAAGCCAAAATACCGGCGGTGGTCTTATTCCGACTCTAGGGGTAGATTATTTAACTCAACCCCAACCGCGCACGGTATTAGTCGGCGTAAACATTAGCTTCTAAACTCAACCATCATGAAAAATATTATGTATCGTATAAGCCTTATTTTCTTGTTGTTCGGTGGGATCACTGCCTGCGAGTTTCTAGAAATAGAACCCGTCAGTGAGATTACCTCAGCCAACTTCTTTCAAACCGAAGGAGATGCCGAAGCCGCTTTAATTGCCTGCTACGACGCTCTACAAAGTTTTACTTACGCTCGGGATATTATCATCGTTAGCGGGGTAGTATCCGACGAAGCGTTTGCCGCCCGAGGTGGAAACTACACCCGGCACGAGGGATTTGTCCACCACGGGAACCACGGGAATATCCGGCAGTTTTGGCAAGAGTCTTACGAGACCATTCAGCGGACGTTAGATGTAACTGAGCAAGTGCCTACTATAACCGACCCTGCTCTTACTCAAGCGGATAAAGACCGTATTGCGGGTGAAGCACTGTTCATTCGGGCATTATCCTATTTTAATCTAACCCGTTGGTTCGGAAGAATTCCAATAGTACCCCGCACCACCAAAAGTCCTGAGCAAGAGTTGCAGTTGTCTCGGAGTGAGGTGAGCGAGGTGCTGGCACTGGTGATTAGCGAACTTCAGCAAGCCGAAACTTTATTACCTGAAGAGAATGGGGACCGCTCCCGAGCTGAGCGAGGGGCCGCTCAAGCATTGCTGGCGCGGGTATATCTGTGGCGCAACAATCCTGGCGATTATGACCTTGCCCTCGCCGAGTGCGATAAAGTGTTAAATAACGATCGCTACCGCTTGATTGATGGCACTGATTACGCTTCCATGTTTGCGGTGGGTGAGCAAAATGCGGCTGAATCTATTTTTGAAATTTCATATCGTCCCGATCGCACTCAAGAAGGACATGCTTTGGATAGTGAGACCATTCCGGCGCAAGGAACTCGTTACCGGGTGCGCCCTGATACGGTTAGTACCCTGCGATTTACGGAAAATGATATTCGCCGCACGGTTTGCGTAGATAGCTTTGAGAACAATTACTATATCAAGAAGTATGAGTCGGGTCCCCCCGAGCTAAATACCAACCGTAATCTTCAAGATGCTAACATCATTGTGCTTCGTCTAGCCGATATTATCCTCATGAAAGCAGAATGCCTGAATGAGCTGGGGCGAACCGGAGAGGCAATACCACTAATCAACCAAATTCGTGAACGGGCTGGCCTTGCTCCTACCACTGCTGCTTCAGCTGATGCGGTGCGACAAGCCATTCTGGACGAACGCTTTTTGGAGCTATATTTTGAAGGGCAACGTTGGTTTGATTTGGTACGCACTGGTTTGGTAGACGATGTGATTGAAAATCTACCGGATATGGATAGAGTACTATGGCCGGTTCCTACCCGGGAAATTGATATTAACCCTAATTTACTACCGCAAAATTCTGGGTTTTAACCATATAGCTATTTGATGATTAGGGTGTACAACAATTTTGCAAAAAGTGAGGTATCCCCGGATGAGCGAATCGGACTGCCGACACAGCGAATTCCGGTGGACGCTACGCGGGGTCTCCTTCCTATGCTGTGGGAGATGCTGCGCCACGGTGGCCGGAATTCATTGGGCATCGGGCGCAAAGCCTCATCCGGTAAGGCAATACGCAAAATTATAGCACACCCAATAATTACCCTATTATTTAACCATTCGGTTTCTTTGTATTTTACGAAAATCGGATGGTTAAAATCACCCCTTTTTCTAATCGCACTTGCCTGGTTTCCTGTAACAAAGACAACTTTTGATCGAGGGTAAAAAGGTCGGCTAGTACAAAGAAACAGTTTTCGCAGCGGCTAAAACTCTGTACAGTGCGGTTTGCCTATTATCGGTTTGCCTGCGTGGCTCTATGCTGAAATTCGCCGGGAGATAGCTGTTTTTTTCGTTTGAATAAGCGGTTGAAGTAGGAGCGGTTCTCGAAACCACATTCTAGGTAGACTTCCTTAATTTTCCGGTGAGGGTCTCGTAGCATGTTAGCCGCCTGGTTAATACGTTCGTCGTTAACAAAATCAATGGGGGAAGCACCTACCTCATTTTTAAATACCCGGTAAAAGTGCGATTTGCTCATACACGCTTTCTCACTTAGTGTATCAATGCTTAGTGATTCATCCAGGTGATTGCGAATGTACTGAATAACGTAGGCGAGACGATTATTGCCCGACGCCTCATCTGCTGACTCGGTATAGGTCTTTTTAGTATTGGCCTGTAAAATCCGAATAATCAGCTCCTGGAGCATATTGTTGACGAAGAAGTCTTTGGCTGGGTGGTTTTCGGTGAACAAGAAAATCAATCGCTGCAAAATCTGGTAAATGCCTGCATCATTGGTAAAGTAGAAATTGTAATCCATCAAATTCCACTCCTGCTCATCAGCCTTCGGCATGGTTTCGTTCATCAGGGTTATGATTTCTCCTACGCGATCCTCAGCAATCGCGATAGCTAAACAACGGGTAGGGTCATTTTGCTGAGCTTCTGGAAAGTTAATTTGCATTATCTCCTTGGCAGGAAGAATAAGTGATTCACCCGGTAGGAAATCAAAAGGTTGATGGTCGCGCAGATGCATAATTTTTTTCCCCCGCAGCATACTGGCTAGTACCGGCTGGTCAAACTGTAAGTGAACCCGCTCAGCCTGCTGCTGGGTCTCAAACACGTGCAGGGCAGCCTGACCTAGTGTGTAGGTAGTCTGATTTTCTACTAGAGTTTCTAGCTTTCTTTTCTCAAAGAAGTGATTTGGTAACTGCATAATAGATAGGCAAGACTTTACTAACTAACAAATAATAGTACTTTATTTTTAGCAAATATGCAATTTGTTTAGATGAAATGATTTTAAGATTATCAAAATATTAGTTTTAAGAGAATTGTTCACGTGAATGATAGAATCCGTCAGCACTTTTCTCCTTCAATTCTTTAACTTGAGTACCCGATAAAAAATTTGATTTATTATCTGATTTCATAACCTAAAATCCCTACAACTATGAGTGATACGCTCACTACTACCCGCAGTCAGGTAGAAAAACCTAAGTTCAAAGATCAGTACGACAACTACATCGGTGGAAAATGGACACCTCCGATCAAAGGTCAGTACTTCGATAACGTTTCTCCAGTTGACGGTGCCAATTTTACCCGGATTCCCCGATCCACCAAAGAAGACGTAGATGCCGCGATTGACGCTGCTTGGGCGGCAGCTCCTGCCTGGAATAATTCTTCGGCCACTGAACGTAGCAACATGCTACTAAAGATTGCTGATGTGATGGAACAAAACCTGGAAGACTTGGCTCGAGCCGAAACCTGGGACAATGGAAAAGCCCTACGAGAAACCCGCGCGGCTGATTTACCCTTAGCAGTGGATCATTTTCGCTACTTTGCTGGAGTTATTCGGGCGGAAGAAGGTTCCGTAAGCGAACTGGATGCCAATACTGTCTGCATGAACGTTCTTGAGCCACTGGGTGTAGTAGGTCAGATTATTCCCTGGAACTTCCCTATTCTGATGGCTACCTGGAAGCTAGCTCCAGCCTTGGCGGCAGGAAACTGTGTGGTACTAAAGCCCGCTGAGCAAACCCCGGTAGGCATTCTAATTCTAATGGAATTGATTGAGGACATACTACCCGCTGGAGTACTCAATATCGTAAACGGATTTGGTGCCGAAGCCGGTAAGCCACTAGCCTCTAGCCCGCGCATTAACAAAGTAGCCTTTACCGGAGAGACGACTACTGGTCAGCTGATTATGCAATACGCGTCTAAGAATATCACTCCGGTTACCTTAGAACTGGGCGGGAAGTCGCCTAACATTTTCTTTGAGAACGTAATGGACGCTGACGATGAGTTCTTTGACAAGTGCTTGGAAGGTGCAGTAATGTTTGCCCTTAACCAAGGTGAGGTATGTACCTGTCCATCCCGACTACTGGTGCAGGAAAGCATCTACGACAAATTTATAGAGCGCGTGATTGAACGAACTGAAGCTATTCAACTAGGGCATCCACTTGATCCCGATACTATGATGGGTGCCCAAGCTTCTAACGATCAGTACGAGAAAATTCTCAACTACATCAACATTGGTAAAGAAGAAGGCTGCGAAGTATTGACCGGAGGCGAAGCCGCTTACAATGAAGGACTCGAGGGCGGCTACTATATTAAGCCTACCATCTTAAAAGGAAATAACAAAATGCGGGTATTCCAGGAGGAAATCTTCGGGCCAGTAGTTTGTGTAACCACTTTCAAAGATGAAGCCGAAGCGATTGAAATTGCCAACGATACGCTCTACGGCTTAGGCGCGGGAGTTTGGACGCGAGATATGCACCAAGCCTACCAAATTTCCCGAGCGGTAAAAGCCGGTCGGGTTTGGGTGAACAACTATCATAACTACCCAGCACACGCTCCGTTTGGTGGCTACAAAAAGTCAGGTATTGGTCGGGAAAATCATAAGATGATGCTGGCTCACTACCGCCAGACGAAGAATATGCTGATTTCTTACGATAAAAAAGCAATGGGCTTCTTCTAAACTAGGTTTTGGGGATTAGGGGTTAGGAATTAGAATAACCCGAAGCTTCTAATCCCCAATCCCAAAAACCCAATACCCAATAATGACTGAGCGCGTTACCGTTACCGAAAAGGCGAAAGAAACGATTGACCAACTGCGGGCAGAACACGGTGAGCTGATGTTCCACCAGAGTGGTGGCTGCTGCGATGGCTCGTCGCCCATGTGTTTTCCTGATGGTGAGCTTATGCTCAACGAAACTGACGTTTGGTTAGGCAAAATTCACGGCTGTGAATTTTACATGTCGCAAGATCAATTTGAGTACTGGAAACACACCCAGCTCACGGTAGATGTTACCCCAGGACGCGGCGCAAGTTTTTCGCTGGAGATTCCTCTAGGGCTTCGCTTCGTTATCAAATCCCGCCTATTTACCGAAGAAGAGCAAGAGCAGCTTCGGCCAATACAATTAGGGGTTAACTAGGCTTGAAGCACCAGTTCTTTACCGACACATTCGCAGTATTAAAAGCTTTATAAAGCTCCTGATCGTTTTTAAATGACAGCTGATTTAAATGGTAGATCTCTACTGATAAAGTAATTTCCTCATCATCTCACGGCTAATGACTTAGTGTATATACTGCATCTTCAACTGCGTAAATTTCAGCCATCTCACCCGATCCACGGCTGCGATTTTTATATGTCACAAGATCAGTTTGAGTACTATTTAAAAATGAAATCCCACATATCAGGTATAATTTCTACACCTGATATTTATGGTGCGAATTCGCGATTAATTTTCACTCTTCGATTTCTTTCTTAAAAGTGAAAATATAAGTGTTTTCATTAGGTGAATTAGATTGAGAGCCGTTGAATCTAACGAGCTCTAAAAATAAATCTTCATTGTCCTCAAAGTCAAACTCATCTACCAGTGCACCATTATAGTAAAATGTACTTTTGTAGAGTATAGAACAATCTCTCTCTCCTTGCGTAGTACCACACACTCTAATATGCTCCACTGAGTCTACATCACCTTCACGAAAGTCAAGCAAGTTAAACTCATGGAAGTCGAGAGGGCCAAAGATGACAGCTGAATCCGTCTCGATATAAGGAATATTTCCTAATAGAGTGAGTTGTGAATCAATATTCTTTACTAAAAATTGTAAAGAATCAGGGTTGTACATATTGCTACTTAAGAATATATCTTCACCAGTATCAATATTTTCAACAACAAAATAATCGAAGTATACCGCGGGTTCTCCCCCCGAGGAATCTTCATCCTGGCAGGCTGCCAGAAGGAAGATTCCCATCAAAAATGTTAGTACTTTCATAGCCATAACGTTTATCTACTCAATAAAGACTTTTTTCGTTAATACCGCTGATCCTAAACATATTCGCAAATAGTATAAACCTTCACTCAATGCGGACACGTCAATAGATTCTTTGCCATTCATACTCTCTTGTTCAGCTACTACTTGGCCTTGTTTGTCCATCAGTTCTATATGATACGTTCCTTTTTTGTTAAACGACAAGTTGATCTGCTGGTTACTAGGGTTGGGATATACCAACACATCAAGAACTTGATCAGAAGACTCCGTACGCATCGATTTGGTTGGAACATCCTGTTTCTGTTCTTCCTCAATGTATTCAAAAGAAATAGAATCGTCAGTTACTAGTGATGAATAACAGTTAGATCCGGAAGAGACGGAAACCCCCCTACCATTAGTGCCCGAACAGCTACCAAAATTGACATTTACACTTACATACCCCCCGCTGGAGCCATACGGCACGTAAATTTGTACATTTGATGAACCCTGCCCAGAATGTATTTGCAAATTACCCATGACCGACCAGGTGTAGCTACCTCCTGTAGCACTCGTGCTATAAGTCACATACTCACCCTCACATACGGTATAAGGGCCGTTCACTGCAATACTTGACAGTTGGTTACTGATACTCTTACTCACTGGAGGACGTCCACAACTTGGTGCAACGCGGATGGTACCCCTACTATTGCTGGAAGCCGTAATGGTTACGGTATGGTTACCCTGTCCTGAAATCGTCCACCCACTAGGTATTTCCCATTGATAATCAGATGCTCCCGAAGTAGCTGGTACTGAATAGGTTGCTGATTGATTAGGGCATAGTTTGGAAGGGCCACTAATAAAATAACCGGGGGAAGAAGTGGCAAATGATGGCAAAAAAAGCACCATCACGGCTGCTTGCTGGGGGGTAAAAGTAGAGCGACACGTATTACCATTTCCGAAAGAGTAAGACATGATATTTCCTTCATCAGGTTGCCAAGCAGCCCCCCACTTATCATTCCCTAAGGTACCATCATAATTACAACTACTAGGATTAAGTCTAATTACTTTATCATAAAATAAATTTGGATCAGCTGGGGTATCACAGAGGAAGTCTCCATTTACCTCGCACTTCTTCCAACCTGAAGTTTGGAGGCACCCAATACCTTGTTTTCTAGTTCTACTTACTGATTCTTGATAGCATTTACTACAGTCACGGTTTGAACTATTATTTGAACGTCCGCCATCATGCGTATGAAATAGTCCTAAGTTATGCCCTATTTCATGTGTAAGCGTATGATCGGAAGCACCAGACGATATAGCGCAACGATAGGGGTTGGACGAACTGGGTAATCTTGCTCGGCCACTTAGAGCAGTACCATCTATGATCATGCTGTTTACAAAATGTACTCGAAGTGTATTGGCAGGCCCCGGAAAGTCTACCATGTCGTCATAATCGTTGTCTGAACGGACATCATAGTAACTATTATTAGCACCCACTAGAACGCCACACTGTAAATATAAGGTAATAGGGACAGCGTTATCCTCAAAAAATTGGTTAACCTGATCTATCTCATTCTCAACTTGTGGTCCTGTGAAAGGTAGTGTGCCTGAAGAATTAGCCCATATATAAGCTTTGACCGGAATATAGTAATGCGATGACGATGAGAACGCTTTTGCTTGGGATGATTCAGGAAGTGACTTTTTGTAATCAGCATAAGACTGACCTACATTTGAGTTGTTAAGCTTTTGTAAGTAGTCCTTTTCAATTTCAAGGCCTTTCTCGATCGCTTCATCTATAAGATATTGCGCGTTTTTGTAGTAAGGTAATTTTTCAATTTGCTTTAATGTAGGGGACAACGTACCGCATTGAGGTGCTTTCTTCTGGATTTCTTGAGCAAAAGAAGAAAGTTGAAAAGCCATGAAAAGCCAGCAGAAAATACATGAAGTTTTCATAAAAGTTATAGGTTAAATAAGCGAAAAATAGACTTCTAACGAGAGCCGAGCATTCTCGTACCAAGAACGAAGCAGGGATGTTAGCAAAATTATATAGGCAATTCGGTAGCTATATTGCTTCGTAGTACTGGGGCAATAGATCGCTATTGCTGTATCATTTTCATTTTGTCAGATTTGTCAGAAAGTAGACTATTCGTTTGAAATTACGTATAGGACAGCACGCTTCATAGGACTGAAGTATCAAAAAATGACGGTAAGTCTACTAGTTGGTCTGGTAAGAATTATTGCCCGCGGGAAGGGAATTCATCCTATGCCTAATATAGTGATTAATGACAGAAAATGATACTACCAATTCTGGTAACTTGGTAAGTTTTTGAATAGAAGTTTCAATAAATTTTTATGCAACCTTTATCCCAGTTGCATAATAATGGATTAGTTATATGAAAACTTCCTTAAAGTAAATGTAAGGTTTCTCGAGATTTTGCACTTTTTATTTCCTTAATTATTAAGAAGCATTAACCCACTACCAAATCGCCGACTCAGGCTAGATGTCAACACGCCCTAGGGATTAACTAGCCCGAAAGCACCATTTTTTCACCGATACATCAGCGGTTTTAAGGGCTTTATAAAGTTCTTGATCGTTTTTGAATGCCAATTGATTTAGGTGGTAGACTTCTACTGATAAAGTAACTCCTTCATCTTCCCAGGGCCAGGGTTGAAGACCAAATAGATTGTTTTCTACTGCGTAAATCTTCGCCATCTCACCGGAAGGCAACGGGGTTACCTCCAAATGAAGACCATCCGGTGGAATTTGATCTTTGCAGAGCACTAACGATAGGGCATCACTAAAATACATGAGCTGATACGTATCCCGCGCTTGCTGAATAGGTACATCTAAGCCTCGCGCTAATTTTCGCTGGTAATTTTGTTGCTCATCTAAAAATGTATCTAGTTTCTTATCAGTGCCCCGCCACGATTCGTAGAGGGCAGTAGTATGCATTGAGGTAAGTAAAGCTATCCAGCGAGAGCGATACCGGGCATTATCTACCATCTGCTTGGCTTGGGCTATATCGGGTGGTTGCAGCATAAAATTAAGTGGAGCACCCGCATCAGTCAGGTGATTATCCCCTTCCCAATCTCGCTGCCCGTCGTCATGGTCAGCAATAGCGGCTATTAGCTCCGTCCAAGGTTCGGGGCGAGTCTCTACTTTCCAGTACATCGCAATTTGAGCGGCCAAAATAGCGTGCGCTCGCTGAAAAATAATATCCCAACCATATTCTGCCTGATTAACAATCATACTGCTTGACCAAACAAATTGTTCATGGCTTCCATGAGTGTAGGGTGGGCAATAGATGTGCCCGTTATTTGCTCGGCGGTGAGTTTACCCATCATAGCGAATAGCAGGGCTGAAGCCACTTCGCAGCCTTCCATCCCCAAGATAGACGCGCCTAGTAGGGTGCCATCTTGCTTGCTAACTAGCACCTTCATAAAGCCTTTGGTGTTTCCTACCTCCTGGGCCCGGGCCACTTTGCTCATAGGCATTTTTGCTACTTTATAATCTATGCCTTGTTCTTTAGCTTGTGCTTCATTTAATCCTACGCGTCCTAGTTGAGGGTCGGTAAAAACAGCGTAGGTCGGAATACGATCGTCTACGGAGCGAGTTCCGTTTTCAAATAAATTCTTCTTCAAGATTATATGATCGTCGTAGCTCACATTGGTAAATTGGAGGCCACCTTTTACATCGCCAATAGCGTAAATTCCTTCTATGGGCGTTTCTAGCGTATTATTTACCTGGATGTAACCTTTGTCGTCGGTTTTAATATCGGTATTTTCTAATCCCAGTTCTTCAGTATTGGGGGTGCGGCCTACCGCCAGTAGCACATGCGAGCAGCGAATATCTTCGGAAAACCCTTTCCCTTCGCCTACGAGAACAACTTCACTTCCCTCCCGCTTAATGCTTTTGATCTTACAGTTAGTGATAATGCTAAGTCCTTCTTCCTGTAAAATATTCTGCATCTCCTCTGATACATCTTCATCCTCATTCTCTAAAATTCGCCCACCACTATGGAAAACGGTTACTTTACTACCGAACCGATGAAACATTTGTCCAAACTCTAATCCGATGTATCCTCCACCAATTATAAATAGATGCTCGGGTACTTCATCAATTTCCATGATAGTTCGGTTATCGTACCAGTCTACTTGATCTAAACCATCAATAGGAGGCACCAGGGTTTTTGTGCCGGTATCAATAAAAATGCGTTCCGCTTGCAGAAGTTGTTCGCCGCCCTTGTTCAAATCTACTGCTACCGTCTTGTTATCAGTAAATCGGGCTTTGCCTTCAATAAGATCGAGATTTTCGGTACTGGTAAGATTATCGTACTGACTACTTCGGGAAGATTCTACCAGTTTATCTTTTCGGGCGATGACCTCTTTCATGTTTACGGAGACTTCGCCAGCATGAATTCCGTATTCCTTCGCCCGCCGGGCATCGAACGCCGACTTTGCTGAAGCCACCAATGTTTTGGTGGGAGTGCATCCGGTATTGAGACAGGTGCCGCCTACGTAGTTTTTTTCAATCAGAGCGGTATGTATTCCCTTTCCGGCCAAATAAGTAGCCAAGGGGTTACCACCCTGGCCTGAGCCGATAATAATAGCATCGTATTGTTTTGCCTGAGACATGTATGCAGAGTTTAGTTGAAAAAATTGCGCTGGCGTTATAACCCACTGGGTAGGCTTATGTTAATCTAAAAAGATTGAAAGCAGAAAAAAATCTGACAGAAAGGGTGCATTTTATTCATCAGATACTGCTTACTGATAAAAGTGCTGGGCTAAAAAACTGGATAGGTGGTTAGAGCAGAGTACTTACTCAATCGCCTCGTCGCATTGATTTCAAATTGTCGCGAGCTTTCTCGTGAGCCCGGCTACTGCGTTTTGCTTCCTTCTTTACCAGTTTGTAGTATTCTTTAGCTCGGGCGGGATTATCTTGCTTTTCGGCAATCTCACCCAAGTACAGCATAGAATAATGATAATAACCCGACTCGGTAGCATCAATCGACCGAGCGTATTCTATCGTTTTGTTATAGTATTTTTCTGCTTCGGTTAATTCAGTCCGCATCTGGTAGATTTGACCCAAAAAGAAGGCCGCGTATCGACCACTGGTAGCTTCGTAGCCTGTCATGCCACTATCAATTTTAGCAATAATATCTAATGATACCCGCTCAGCGTCGCGGTGCTTACCCCGACTGTAGAGCTGGCGAGCGTAGTAGCGATGAAAATACGCATTGTCGGGAAAGGTTTTGTGCAGATATTCAGCAATGCGAAAAGCTTCTCTTGGATCATTTTGTTCCTCGGATAAGATTCGCATCAAAAAGTACTGAGCCTCCGTGCGGGTATAAAAAGCATTGTTGGCTACTGTTTTTAGTTGCTTAATTCCTAAACTCTTATCGCCGTTCGGGAAAAATATCATCAGTGGGCGTAAGATCGGATAGTTGTCTTTAATCCACTCAGCATAGTAATTATAAAGGGCATCTCCGAAAAGCAGTTCTGGGCTAAAATCTTCCTTCCCCTTACAAATCTCCAAATACTTTAGTGACAACCTTCCGTCGCTCGCTGCTTTTGTAAAATCGCGACGTTCGGAGTGAAGGCGACCTTTAAAAGCATGAGCCGCTGCCAGGAAAAAAGCGGCTTCGGGGTCTTCTTCGTCTTGGTCAAACATTTGTTCGGCTAGTACGGTAGCCGTGTCCATATAGGCTAAGCAGCGATCATCGTATTTGGTTTCGTGCGGGTTAGGCACAATCTTCCACCACTGGCTCAGACCCAGTAGAAAGTACGGGAGCGGATGGTTGGGGTGGTCTTGCTTAATCCAGCGAAACTGCCGTTCAGCCCGGGCAAACTTAAAGTTGTACATGTCGTTTACTGCCTGGGTCGTCTCAATCTGCATGTTCATATCCAGCAGCAGCGGTTGTTTTTGTTGGGCGATTTCTGGGGCCTGCGCCTGCCCATACACAGTTAGTCCACCACCGAATCCCAATACCAACACAAGCAACCAAAGAACTCGTAAGCTATTCATAAGCGCATTTACTCTAAAAGTACTAACAAAAGTTGTCAGTAAATATTTCATTCCAACAGAAAATTATGAGTTTGGAGGTAGTAAATGTAATTTTTTTCAAAAAAATTTGTTTACTACTGCGGTACACCCAAGAAAGTGGAATTCAGTTTAATCGCTTTCTTTTATTAGAATTATATACTTAAATTTGCAGACTTAACAAAAAGGGGGGTAATGATGGAAGATTTTACCCGGTTTGATATTAATATATATTCACTATCAGACAAGGTTTACACGTACGAATATCACTTGCAAGATGCTTTCTTTCATTTGTTTGATAATAAGTTGGTTGAGCGAGGAGACCTTAGAGTAGCAGTAGTTTTAGATAAGCAGCCTACGCTAATTACGGCAAACTTCCGCATTAATGGTACTGTGCAGTTAGAGTGCGACCGTAGTTTAGAACCTTTCGACCATCCGTTGGCGATTGAGAAGATGATTATCTACCAGTATGGCGAGGCAGAAGAAGAAGTTTCTGAAGATATTTATACAATCACTACCGGAACTCAACACATTAATATTGCTCATTTGCTGTACGAGTTTATTGGGTTAGCGTTACCCATGAAGCGACTGCACCCTTCGCTAGCTAAAGAAGAGGACCCTTGGGTAGAGGGTGAAATTATATTTAGCTCGGCAGCTGAAAAAGCTAATCAAGAAAATTCTGAAGAGGAAGTCGATCCTCGCTGGCAGATATTACGTAATTTGAAAAATCAGTAGAAATTTGTAAAAACAAAAAATAGTATGGCACATCCCAAACGGAAGATTTCCAAATCAAGAAGAGATAAACGAAGAACCCACCTAGGTCTTACCCCCCGAAACATTGCAATTGACCCGACTACGGGCGAGCCTCATCTATTTCACCGAGCCCACTGGTACGAAGGTAAGCTTTACTACCGGGGCAAAGTAGTAATGGAGAAGGAAGACGTAGCGTAATTTATGAGGATTGCGCTTGATGCAATGGGTGGCGACTCTGCACCCGAAACCTGTCTGGAAGGAGCTGCTCTCGCTATCCGCGAATTTTCTCAAGACGATTGCTTGGTATTAGTCGGGCAGCAAGAAATCATAAAAGAACATCTGGCTCAGCACGAATTTCCCGAAGCAATGATAGAGGTTGTTCATGCCGATGAGGTAATCGGTATGCACGAGCACCCTACCAAAGCATTTAGCCAGAAAAAGAAATCGAGTATCAGCATTGGTTTTCATCTTTTAAAAGAAGAGAAAATTGATGCTTTTTGCAGTGCGGGCAATACCGGGGCTATGTCAGTGGGGGCTATGTTCTCGGTAAAGCCCTGCGAAGGTGTGATTCGACCGGCACTGGTAGGGTTTGCCCCCCGCGAAGATGGCAGCTTCGGAGTACTGATTGATGTAGGAGCCAATGCCGATGTGAAGCCCGAAATTTTGGTGCAGTTTGGCGAAATTGGTTCGCTCTACGCTCAGTACGTTTTTGGCATCAATCAACCGAAGGTAGGCTTACTCAATTTGGGTGAAGAGGAGCAGAAAGGCACCGTGGTTACCCAAGCTGCGTATCAACTATTCAAAGAGAAAAATCAGATTCATTTCATTGGTAATATCGAGGGGCGAGATATTTTTCGCGATAAGGCCGACGTAATGGTCTGCAATGGCTACGTAGGTAATGTTGTGCTGAAAATGGCCGAATCTATCTACGACTTGTTAAAGCGCCGCAACTACCACGATCCATTTTTTGATAATTTAAATTATGAGGCCATCGGCGGAAGCCCTATTCTAGGCATAAATGGCAACGTAGTAATCGGACACGGCTCTTCTAGCGCACTGGCCATAAAAAATATGATTATGCAAGCCTTCAACATGGCGAAGTCAGACATACATCATAAAATCCGAACTGCTTTTCAGGATCAGCTTTCTGATAAAAAATAACGTATGAGTACACGCAAAGCCGTAATTACGGGAGTCGGCGGATATGTTCCGAAAGACGTTCTATCCAACCATGATATTGAAAAAATGGTGGATACTTCTGATGAATGGATTGTAACCCGCACTGGTATTAAAGAACGCCGTATTTTGCGGGGAAAAGACCAGGGAACATCCGTGATGGGCACAGAAGCAGCAAAAGAGGTGTTGAGAAAAACGGATACTGATCCGGCAGAGGTTGAACTGATTATTTGCGCGACTACTACCCCCGATATGATTTTTCCGGCTACGGCCAATCTCATTGCCGATAAAATAGGAGCAATCAACTCGTTCGGTTACGATTTGCAGGCTGCCTGTTCAGGGTTTTTATACGCGCTAACTACCGCTACGCAATTTATAGAGGCGGGAAAGTATCAAAAAGTATTGGTGGTTGGAGCCGATAAGATGTCGTCGATCATTAACTACGAAGATCGAGCCACCTGCATCATCTTCGGTGACGGAGCTGGAGCGGTGATGCTGGAGGCTACCGAAGAACCTTATGGTGTCATCGATTCTATTCTTCGATCCGACGGGTCGGGTGCCCAGCATTTACACCTGAAAGCCGGAGGAAGTCGCCGCCCCGCTACTATTGAAACGGTTATGGCGAAAGAGCATTTCGTGTACCAAGAGGGAGGGGCAGTGTTTAAATACGCTGTAAAACACATGGCCAATGTAGCAGCAACCATCATGGAACGTAACCAGCTCTCATCAGAGAATGTAGCTTGGCTAGTACCTCATCAAGCTAACAAACGTATTATTGACGCTACTGCTAATCGGATGGGACTAGACCAAGAACGGGTGATGTACACCATCCATAAATACGGTAATACCACCAGTGCTACCATACCGCTCAACCTGTGGGAATATGAGTCGCAACTAAAGCAAGGGGATAACTTAGTGTTGGCTGCCTTTGGCGGCGGATTTACCTGGGGAGCTACTTACCTAAAGTGGGGTTACAATGGAAGCTAAGGTTTATCAAACCTTTTGATTAATTTTTTACTTATTTACTAACACATAACCGATAATCCTATATGGCAACCACCGCAGATTTTCGCAATGGCCTCTGCATTGAGTATAATAATGACCTTTACACCATTGTTGAATTTCAGCACGTGAAGCCCGGAAAAGGTCCCGCTTTTGTGCGGACAAAACTCAAAAGCATCCGTACTGGCAAAGTATTGGAGAATACCTTCAACTCGGGAGTAAAAGTTACTACCGCACGTATTGAACGCCGTCCTCACCAATTTATCTACAAAGATGATATGGGATACCACTTTATGGACAGCAATACCTTTGAGCAGATAGTGATTCAAGAAGAACTAATTGATGCCCCGGAATTTATCTCCGATGGGCAGGAGGTGGATGTAATTGTTCACGACGAGACCGAAACCATACTAGGCTGCGAACTGCCCCCTTTTGTAGAGCTAACCATTACCTACACTGAGCCAGGTGTAAAAGGCGACACCGCTACTAATGCTACTAAGCCTGCCGAATTAGAAACTGGGGCTACTATTCAAGTGCCGCTGTTTATCAACCAAGACGAAAAAATAAAAGTAGATACACGTACTAAATCCTATTCTGAACGGGTAAAATAACCACCATGAAAATCAGTGAAATTCGCAACCTTCTCGACTTTATTGCCAAGGCTGGTTTAGATGAAGTAGAGCTAGAAACCGACGACATTAAGTTAAAAATCAAGAAAAATAGTTCGCCGGAGGTTCACCAAAGTATCATTCATTCTCCGGGCGTTCCTTCCATGCCCAGCGATGCTACCGGATTAGTGGCGATCCCTTCCCAACCAACTTCACCTTCAGCCACTACGCCAAGTTCTACTTCTCCCTCAGAAGAAGAGATAAAAGAATCAACGGGGTCAGAAGACAAGAGCAATTACGTTGCAATTAAGTCTCCCATGATTGGTACTTTCTACAAGTCACCCAATCCTGAGTCGGGTCCTTTTGTGCAGGTAGGAGATAGAATTTCTAAAGGACAGGCGGTCTGTATTATTGAGGCTATGAAGTTATTTAATGAAATTGAAGCCGAACAAGCCGGCACTATCGTAGAGGTGCTAGTAGAAGATTCATCTCCGGTTGAGTTCGATCAGCCACTATTTTTGATTGATCCGGCCTAACAATATTGTGTTTTAGTGTTAGAGTGCGCTAGTGATATTACTGAACTTTGCGCTAAGTAACAAAACATTAGTACACTGTGTAAAAAGTGATTATACATTTATATATTGCCTTCAAAAAGGGAGATGAAAAAGGATCACTTAAGATTATCAGATTCAGACAGAGACTACCTACAAACCCTTTTGTCAAAAGGTAGTCTGAAAGTACGTAAGCAAAAGCGGGCCTTGGCTTTATTGGAACTGGATAAGCATAAGACCTATCAGGAAGTCTCTCAGCTAGTTGAGGTAAGTTACGTAACCCTATCAGGGTGGGCAAAGAAATATAAAGCTGGTGGATTGACTTTTTTAGATGATCAACCGCGTTCAGGTCGTCCGGTAGGGTTGAGTGGTGAGGATCGGGCAAAGATCACCGCTCTTGCCTGTAGTACTCCCCCGGAAGGGTATGCCCGGTGGAGTCTGCGCCTGTTAGCTGATAAGGCGGTCGAGCTAGAGATTGTTGAGGCTATTTCCTTTAAACAGGTGGGCATTCTTTTAAAAAAAATGAGCTACAACCCCACCGGAAAAGACAGTGGTGTATTGGAAGAATAACGGCCGAGTTTATCGCCCGATTGGAAATAATCCTGCGGCTCTATGTACTGCCTTACGATGAGCAATACCCTGTTATCTGTTTTGATGAGCGGCCTTGCTTTTTGATTGGCGATACTGTTGAGGGGTTGGACATGCAAGCAGGACAAGTGGCCAAAGAGAACTATGCTTACAGCAAGCACGGGTCTTGCTGTGTATTGGCCGCTATAGAGCCGTTAACTGGGCAACGATTTGCCCACATTAGAGTCAAGAGAAGGAAACAAGAATTTGCCCTTTTCATGCAAGAACTCGTTCAGCACTATCCAAAAGCAAAGCGCTTACGGATTGTGTTAGATAATTTGAACACCCATGGCTACCATTCATTCTATGAAGTCTTTGATGCAGAAACGGCTGCGTTGCTAACACAAAAAGTTGAATTTATTTTTACGCCTAAAAATGCATCATGGCTGAATATGATAGAAATAGAATTTTCTGTGTTATCCAGGCAATGTTTGAACCGACGCATTCCTTGTATCAAAAAACTGGAAAAACAGGTGTTAACTTTTTTCAAAGAACGTTCTGGAAAGGGTATTAAAATTAATTGGCAATTTACCCAAGAGCAGGCTCGGCAAAAGTTGAATAGAAGATATTCCGAAGTGAATGCTAGTAATACGAAATATAAGTAAATCTTTTACACAGTGTAATTAGTACCCTAACACTAAAACACTTTAACACTCTACTGCATGTTTAAAAAAATTCTTATTGCCAACCGAGGTGAAATTGCACTACGGGTTATTCGCAGTTGTCGCGAAATGGGTATTAGCACGGTAGCAGTATATTCTACTGCTGATAAAGATAGCTTGCACGTACGCTTTGCCGACGAGGCTGTTTGCATTGGTCCCCCTGCTAGTGGTTCTTCTTACCTAAGTATCCCTAATCTTATTGCTGCGGCTGAAATAACCAATGCCGACGCCATTCACCCGGGCTACGGTTTTCTATCGGAGAATGCAGAGTTCTCTCGAGTATGCGAGGAGTACGGCATCAAATTTATTGGTGCTTCTCCCAAAATGATTGGTAAGATGGGAGACAAAGCTACCGCTAAAGCCACCATGCAAGAAGCTGGGGTACCTACCGTCCCTGGTTCAGACGGATTGCTGGACAGTATTGAGCAAGGACTCAAGATTGCCGATGAAATTGGCTATCCGGTTATATTGAAAGCTACCGCGGGTGGTGGAGGAAAAGGAATGCGGATTGTTCAGGGTAAGAGTGGATTTAAAAAGGCGTGGGATGATGCCCGCCGTGAATCGGGCGCCTCGTTCGGTAACGATGCACTCTATCTAGAGAAATTTGTAGAAGAACCTCGCCACATTGAGATTCAGATTGTGGGCGATCAGCGAGGTAGAGCCTGTCACCTTTCGGAGCGAGATTGTTCTATTCAGCGTCGTCATCAGAAGCTACTGGAGGAAACCCCTTCGCCTTTCATGACCGATGAGCTACGACAGAAAATGGGACAAGCGGCCATTAAAGGAGCGGAAGCTATCGGCTACGAAGGGGCCGGAACCATTGAATTTCTGGTAGACAAGCACCGGAACTTCTACTTTATGGAGATGAATACCCGTATTCAAGTAGAGCATCCTATTACGGAAGAGGTAACTAGCTTTGATCTAATTAAGGAGCAAATTAAGGTGGCGGCGGGTATCGAGCTTTCGGGTAAGAATTATTACCCCATGCTACACGCCATTGAATGCCGAATTAATGCTGAAGACCCAGCAAATGGTTTTCGGCCTAGCCCCGGTAGAATTACCAACCTACACATGCCCGGTGGACACGGAGTGCGGATCGATAGCCATATTTACGCCGGCTACAGCATCCCTCCCAATTACGATTCTATGATCGCCAAGGTGATTGTTAGCGGTCAGACCCGCTTAGAGGCCATTACCCGCATGAAGCGAGCGTTGAGTGAATTTGTGATTGAAGGCATTAAAACCACCATTCCGTTCCACATAAAACTGATGGATGACCCTCAGTTTCAGGAAGGCAACTTCACGACTGCCTTTATGAATACTTTTGATTTATCGGACATAAAGGAGTACGAGATAATTTAATGAGTAATGATTAATGGGACGATTCGTCATTACTCATCAATCATTAATCATTAAACATAACCCAGGTAGGCTAGTCGCTGGTAAATTTCCAGGCAAACCCAGGCATCGGTGGCAGCGTAGCGCAGTTGGGGTTCAGTCAGTTGGGGGTTCTCCCAATTAGAGGTCTGTTGCGCTTTAGAAACCCGAAATCCTAAGAAAATGCCCGTTAGTTTTCGCACTCCGGCGTGATTGACATCCAATCGCTTGGCAGCATCATTAAGATCAAGTACGTTATCAGGATTGAATGCAAGATGATGCTTAGCACAGAGTTTCCGCAAATCTTTAAGGTCATCTTTAATACTGATTCCTACTTTTTTGATGAGCGGATCGGCAAAAAAATTGGTGAAGGCCGGACTGATTCCGGTATAGTTTAGGCGAATCAGGTAGGTTGTATCAGGGATGGAGAGCTGCAACAAAGAAGTGTCGTAGTACACGCCTCGCTTAAACGCCGGACGGGCTTCGGTGTCAAAACCCACTACCGAATGTTCTTTCAGCTCCTCAAACACGTCCTCCTGCTTATCCGGGTCAGTGACCAGCACAATCTTTCCTTCGTACTTACGAAGCGGTAGTTCGTTAATCTCTTCTTTGGTAATATGCTTAGGAAACATCATGCCGCAACAGTTTCTTGATCCGCTTCTTCCAACTCACCGGGTTGATAGCGGGCTATTTTGAAGTTTAAAAATCCGAAAAGAATGGTCATTATCGGACTGAGAATGCAGAAAAAAGCAAATGGGGCGTAAGACAGCGTGGCCACCCCCAACACGGCCGCTTGAGTAGCTCCGCAGGTATTCCAGGGGATGAGCACCGAGGTTACCGTACCCGAATCTTCTAGCGTTCGGCTGAGTACTCGGGGTTTTAGCCCGCGCTCGCGGTAGGTTTGAGAGAACATCCGTCCGGGCACGACAATAGCTAGGTACTGATCTGAAGCGGTAACGTTAAAGAAGATAGAGGTAAAGGCGGTAGAAGCAATGAGTGAGCCAGTGGAGTTAGCAAATTGAATGATGGACTGCGTAATTCGCTTCAGCATCCCCGCCGACTCCATTACCCCTCCGAAAATCATAGCACAGATAATCAGCCAAATAGTGTTCAGCATACCGGCCATGCCTCCGGTAGATAGCAGGCCATTCACCATTTCGTTTTCTGTAGTCACGCTGATAGCGGTGTACATTGCCTTCATTACAGCGGTGTAGGTACCTAGTAACCCGCTTTGCCCACTAATTTGAGCAATGGCTTGAGGCTGAAAGATAACGGCGAACAACCCTCCTAACAACGTTCCAGCTAATAAGGCGGGTAGCGCAGGCACCTTCTTAATAATCATACCAATAACGACTACCGGTACAATGAAGAGCAATCCGTTGATGTTAAACGCATTATCCAGAGCCAATAAAACTTCTTGCGTTCCACTATCAGTCATAGTATTGTCTGCCGTGAAGCCCATGACTAAAAATATGATAAGAGCAATAGTGATAGAGGGAATGGTGGTGTAGGTCATGTAGCGGATGTGGGTGAACAAATCCGTGCCAGCCATTGCGGGAGCTAGGTTGGTGGTATCCGATAGGGGTGACATTTTATCGCCAAAGTAGGCTCCTGAAATAATCGCCCCGCCAATTACACCCGGAGATAAACCCAGCGTAGTGCCAATACCCAGCAGGGCGATTCCGACCGTAGCCACAGTTGACCAACTACTGCCCGTCGCTACCGATACTACGGCGCAGACAATGCAGGCGGCAAACAGAAAGATGGTGGGGTTCAGAATCTGTAAGCCGTAATAGATCATAGCTGGGACAATACCACTCAGCATCCAAGTGCCCGCCAGCGAGCCAATCAGTAGCAGAATCAGCATAGCCGACATGGCAGAACTGATGCTTTTCACAATACCATCGCGTAGGCTATGCCAAGCAATACCTGTTCGTAAGGCGATGAGCGCGGCTACTGCTGCCGAAATAATTAGAGCTATTTGGTTGGGTAAGTAGAATCGCTATCGTACACGTACACGTTTACTGCCAACAAAGGAAGCAGAAAAGCAATCGGAATGGCGGATTCGGTTAGGGTAGGTGCGCGTCTTATATCAGAAGGCATCAACTAATTCTTTGGTACAAACGCCTAAAATACTAAAAAGTGGGGAATGAAGAGGGTGGTTTGTTAAATGAGTTAGTATTTTTACGAGTGTCGCTATACTAAACGGTTCTAGGTGATTTCATGTGGTGCTGAACTGAGGTTTGATAGTTCCAAAGACGAATAAGATCATCTTTTTAAAATTATCGGTATAGCGAAAGCCTTTTGCTACCCGTTTTACTGGGCTATAAAGTTCACGAAAAAATTACGTTGAGTCTTGGAGCCAAGTGTAGCTATTTAATGTCGGCCAGGTCCAAATTTGATTCTAAAACATTTAATCTACTCGAGTTTTGGGAAAGATCTGACTTTGGTGTAAGCCGTTTTGATATCGCCCCCGGGGGTAGCGTACAACTGCATTTTACCGACCAGCTATCAGTAGCAGGTAGATATTTTCATGGCTTAGTATCGGTGGTGGGTTACGATGTTCAGATAACTGATGAACAAGGAAACTGACTAAATGATATAGGCTAATTAAAAGTGAAAAACAGAACATTTCAACTGTCGGTCTCCTACACACTGAGATAAATCAACTTGTCTAGGACACGATAACACCGTGTATACTATTTTGTATGAAAGTCATAAAACTGAACATGGAGGCGGTAAGAACACAATACAATTGTGCGCTAGTAGGGTGTAGAGAGGATAGAGGAGGTGATGTTTCGTAGAGAAGGAATAAACCCCGATTGTACAATTATCGTATCTTATGAAGAACATGTGACGATATAAAGATGAGTGTAGTAATCACGGATGATATTCTTAAGATGGCTAATATGCCGGAATCTGAGTTTAAATTAGAGCTGGGGGTTTTCCTGTACAGTCGTGGCATTCTTACGTTAGGCAAAGCGAGTGAATTTGCGGGGGTTCCTCAGTTGATTTTTCAGCAGGTGCTCGCTGAAAGAGAAATCCCCCTCTCCTACGATCAGGAAGAATTTGACAAAGACTTCGCTAGCATCAAAGAAAGGTATAGGAAGCATTGATTATTATAAGTGATACTTCATCTCTCAGCGGACTACTTGTAATTGGTAGGCTAGATATATTAGAGCAAGTCTATCAAAGAGTCATTATTCCTCAAGCAGTTTATGAAGAATTACTTACCTTAGAAAGGTATGGTTACGATCTGCAAGCGATTCAGAAAGCCACTTGGCTAAAAGTTATAGTGCCGTCTGATAAACAGCTAGTAGCTAAACTCAGCGAGACGCTAGACCAGGGAGAATCAGAAGCCATTGCTGCTTCTATTGAACAGAATGCTGACTACTTACTTATAGATGAAAAGAAAGGTAGAGCGGTTGCTGAATCTTTAGGTGTAGAGGTAGTAGGATTAGTTGGGGTGCTGATTGAGGCAAAAGAGCTGGAAGTAATTGACCTGGTAGCGCCTATATTGGATGAATTACGGCAAAAAGCCGGATTCTGGATAAGTGAAAAGTTTTACTCGTATATCCTCCGGAAGCTGAATGAATAAAGCTTCACTAAATAGAAAGTATTAACCCAATACGCGCAGCTTTATCACGTAACCACCTGCCCAAAAGAAAGGGTAGCTGTATATAACGACTGTACAATAAGATATGAATGAAAAAAGCAGGTTGGCGGATGTGATGTCTTATAACCTTTTTGACACCCCACCCGAAGCTGAACTGGATGAGATTACCGAGCTGGCTTCTCTCATTTGTGGAACTCCCATCTCACTGATAACGATCTTAGATGACCGGCGGCAGTGGTTCAAATCAAAAAAAGGGCTTAGTACGAGCGAAACCGATATAAACGATTCTTTTTGCCAGCATACCTTACATAATCCGGATGAAGTTCTGGTTGTTAATGATGCGTTAGACGATCCACGTTTTAAGAACAGTAAATTAGTATTAGGAGACCCGCACATTCGGTTTTACGCCGGAGCCCCACTGGTAACCAAGCAAAGACATGTGTTAGGAACACTATGCATTATTGATCGTAAGCCTAGGGAAATTACCGATGAACAAAAGCAAGCTCTCCAGATTCTGGCAAAAAAGGTGATGGATCATATAGAATTGCAAAAGACGATTCTTAATCAGCACTCGACAATTAAATTGAACACACAAAGACTCATCAAAATTACTGAGAACATTCCGTTGGGGATTTTTGAACTGAGAGTTAACTCCGAGGGAAATATGAACTTTGTGTTTTTGAGCAAAGGGATGAAAAGGCTACACCCTCATTTAGAACTTGATGAATGGCTTAAAGATCCAACCATAGGGTTTTCGTTAATGCACCCCGATGATATTGAACCTCTAAAATTGAGTTTACAGAACTCCATAGTAAACCACGTTGATCTCTACCATGAGTACCGAGTGAAGGACGAATCGGGGTTTCACTGGCACGCAATGAGTGGAAAACCAGAAAGAGCAGAAAATGGAGAAACAGTAATTTATGGTTCATTTACCGATGTCACCCATCATTTCGAGTACGAAGCTGTACTGGAACAAATAGCCTTTGATATTTCTCATGTTCTACGTAGTCCTATTACATCAATGTTGGGTATTACGAACTTACTTGGAACAGAAAAAAAACTATCAGAGAAAAGGATTAGAGAATATTCTAAATATATCCAGATAGTAGCCACCGAAATGGAAGAGTTTACTAGAAGCCTGAATGCTATATATTTAGAAAAAAGCAAAAAAGTAACCAACTACACCCCTCAATAAAATCATAGCGTAGACAGGAGTTTTCCCCGGCAATTTTCAGCTTGTAGAATAGAAGTTCTTTATCTGGCACGTAAATTTAGTTATCTAAACTTGAATGGAAGGTATAGTTATGTTATGCTTTTTTATTGTCTGACTGTGAAAAATGGTGTAGGTTTGCTCAAGCCTCGTTATATAACATTAGAGCTTATTAAATATGACGATAGCAATTAATGCAAAAATACACGAAGGAGTTGTTCTAGCAAGCGATAGTGCTACAACTTTAATTGACCAAAAAGGAGGAGTAATTAATGTTTATGAGCACGCAAATAAAATCTTTAATTTGTACAAAAGGTTACCTATCGGGGCAATCACTTATGGATTAGGAAACATTGGACACGCATCAATTGCTACACTTGCGAAAGATTTTAGAAGTAATTTAAAATCTAAACTAAACCCAGACAATTACGAGCTTGAAAGTATAGCTATTGAATTTGGAGAATTTATCCATAAAAAATACAAAGAAGTATTTAAGGATACACCTATTGAAAATCAACCAATTCTTGGATTCGTAATTGCAGGTTATTCATCAGGAAGTGATTTACCCGAAGAATATCAACTGATTTTTCCAAAGATGACTTCACCAATGTCATTAAGACCACCTGAAGAAGTGGGTTTATCTTGGAATGGAGAAATTGAACCACTAACAAGATTGATTTTAGGACACGGTAGTCACTTACAGGATTCTGTAGAACGTTCAATAGACCTATTTAAGGGTAAAACGGAAGCAGCGGATTTTGTTAGAAAATTGAAAATGGAATCACAAGTTTCTATCATTAGCCCAGGAATGCCAATACAAGATGTAATTCATCTTGCAGAGTATTTAGTGGAAACAGCAATCAATTTCGCAAAATATAGACCTGGTGCGCAAACCGTTGGAGGACCAATAGAAATTGCAGTGATTACAAGGCACGAAGGATTTAAATGGATTAAAAGAAAGCATTATTTTAGTACAGATTTAAATAACCACGAATCGTCTAAATAAAAAAATCATAATAAAATGGAAAATAAAAAAACTAAACCCAAGAAAGAGAGACCAATTGTCCAAGAAAGTACTGCTACTAATTCAACTTTCAGACAATCGGGTATATCACATGGTAATTGGAATTATTCACAGAATATTGAGAATACAATTAAAGACGAAATCAAAATTAAGCACGAAACATTAAATTTTTCTATGTAGAAAGACGTCGCATAACAACATATATGAAACAAGGTAAAGGCCATTATGGATATTGAAAGTTATCCAAAATATCAAAGAAAGTAATCGTTCTGTCCGATCAGGAAAAATTTGATAAAGACCTTGCCAAGATTAAAACACTCAATTAATCTCCTCTGTCTACCTTTCCTTATGCATGAACCTAAAATCTACAAAATATGAACTCCAAACTATCCTTTCGGGAAAGAGCGGCTATAGCTATGATGCACTTATCCAAACAGTTGCCCGTTACCTTAGAACAGGCCAGAGAGCAAGCCCAATGGCTGAGGAAAAACACCAAAGCAAAGGACAAGAAACAGAGAAGCTCATAAATTTTGCTAAAGAAAATAATCTGTTCTACAACGATATAGAAGAAGATCAGTATATCTCGGAAGGCGCCGAACAAAAAGTGTATATTAAAAATGAGCAATATGTTCTTAAGCTCAACGATGCTATTTATTACGCTTCTTGGGAAGATTACTTCTTCAACCTAATCCTTCACAATTATTTTTTTGCCGACACTGCCTATCAACTATTGGGTCTTTATGAGAATAAAAAGGTACTATATGCGGTAGTAAAACAACCCTTCATACGAGCCGACCGCCTTACAGATCTAGCACAGGTAAAAGCATTTTTAGCTAATAACGGTTTTGAGAACACTCGGAGCCATGATTACTATCACCCGCAATTAGGAATAGTCTTGGAAGACTTACACGACGAAAATGTATTGACCCAGCAAGAGACGCTCTATTTCATTGATACCGTTTTCTATATTGATTCAGAAGTATTTTGGAATTAAGAAAAAAGTAGTGTAACGAATAACGCAAAAACCATTTTGAACTACTACCCTACCTTAAAACACCAGCGTTACCCCTTCTGCCTGCCCTTCCTTGCGAGTATAAGAGACTTGATCTACCATTGAACCGTTATTGTCAAAGAGTGTAATCGTATCTCCAGTATTATTAAGTCTTACGCGAGAATCTAGCGTGATCTGCACTACATTCCCAGCAGCAATTACATCAGAATCCAATAGTTCGGTTAGCGGGGCAGACTTGCCTACACTGTCGGCTATCGTCCACTCTTTAATATCTTGATCGTGCGGACTTACGTTGAGTAAAGTTACTCGCTCCTGTCCGGTTTCCTTTCCCAGTGGGTTTACCAATGCTGCCACGATGCGGATACTTTTGCCGATACTGGGTTTTACTGGAGCTGGCGGAGGCAGTACAATTTCACCATCGGGGACAATGACCAAATCTTCAGGTTCGTAGTTCATACGAAGTTGTAATGGCGAGATTACATCAATTACATCGTGCATGTTGCCGAGTTCTCCGTTGGGCAATAGCACCCGGTCATCGCGGTTTACGGGGTCTTCGCGTAGCCAGGCATCAAACTGAGCGAGTGTAGTAAATCCAGAGCCAACGTAAGAAACTAACCGCCGGAATAGCTTAGGCCATATGACTAATTCTTCTATTTCGGCTAAACCCTCGGTAAAACTTGCTGTCTGCTGAGTATTGGCGGTTGCCTCTGGCCATAACCCTACTCCTTCTGGCCGTTTACCCCGAACTAGTTGTGCCAGAATTTTGCGTAAGTCAGTGGGTAGCGAGGTGTAGAATGCTGGGTACGCCAGTCCAGCTTCTAATAATTGATAATTAAGACTGCGGGTTACATGGGCTTCTTCAATAAAAAGTTGGGCGCCGTCTACTTGTTCAGCATCCCCGACGTACACAAAAGCGATAATCCGACCGAAGGTATCCAGATTATTGGCTAAAACGTAGCCTCGCTGCGGATGATTATCAATGGATGCAATTTTATTCGGGTTACGTTCGGCAAACGCAATATTGGTAAATCCAATTCGCGCCAAAAGCTCATCACGAGCCGCTTCCGCCCAATTCAAGTTCTGGTGACTATCGCCAAAGTGGGTTTCCAGCGCATCAATTCCTTCAAATCGCAGATTGATCATACCCCGTCGGTTAAAGGTAGCACTTCGTCCGCTAGCACTAAGGGCATCTACCAAGCTAGGATTATCGGGTAGGAACTTTATGGTATCGCCATCGGGTTCAGGACCTGAAAGGGGAAGATCGGGGTAGTGAACGTGGAATTCACCTTTAATCAGTCGGTAGGGCATGGCTATGTGGTTGATTTATTTGTTGATAATAACGGGTCTGTAGAGACTTAATTAATCAAGGCTCTACGGGAATGTTTCTGTAAAAATGCAATAGAAGGGTATGTTTTGCCTCCGAACTCGTGATCTGCGTTATCAATCCATATCAAAGATAACCCAACGGGATGTTGATAAATGAAAAAAGGCGTTATATAATTGTTAAGAACATCCGGCTACTAGCAACTCCTTAGAATAATTGAATCCGCTAACAGTTTTTTGTAATTTGCTGATAAACACCATTTTTTATGAAAGCTACCTTAATCATCTTAGCTATAATTACCTCTCTGGTCGGTATGAAGACGATATTCAACGAACCACCGGTACTTAAAAAAGCTGACTACCTGCAAGTAGCCCATCTCGCGCAGGGCGATACTGAAGGGTTAGCCGAAGTACGGGAAGCATTTGTTGGGCGAAACCCAGGTTATGACTTGCATTTTTTCGGTCAGACAAAAAAGGTCGCCCCGGCGGAAAGCTATCGACTGGCGTTCGTACAGCAAGGAGGCGGAACGGCTCAATTCGCTGAAGGCCCATCATCTAAGATTTCCGTAGGCGATATTATTTACTTACCGCCCCAACAGACCATGACTACCGACAGCCTGATAGATTATGTAGTCTTCACCGTGCCTGATCCTTTGCCGGAAGAATTCCCGCATTTCATCCGCCCCGATTGGGATGAAAATATTACCGATACTCCCGGCGGTTGCGCGACTGAAACTGGAGCCTATCGTCGAATTCTGCTGACTTGGAAGCCTGAGGTGGGGCCTTACGTCTACCACGCCCTCAATGCCCACCGAGTTCGAATCACCGATTCATTTACTCACTACCATCCGGTAGAAGGGGGCTTTGATGAGTTTTACTTGGTACAGATGGTACAGCCGGGTGCCCGATTAATCACTTCTAACCAAACGGATAAAATTATCGACCCTGCATCAGTGCAACCCGATGAGGTAGATGATTTGTTGCAATCTACTGAGTTGCAGGTCGGTGATTTGGTGTATCTGCCCCGAGGCGTTATTCATCGCGGCGTAGACGGAGTACTGGCGCAAGTAATTACCATTCCGGGTTTTATTCCTGGTTCAGAAATAGGGGTAGATCACCACTTACGAGCAATCAACCAACGGTTTGGCCCAAAAATAGATTTGCCACTGAATCAGGAAGCTTCTGCCTCGGCAGTTATTCGGTAGTCTCATTGACATCTAGCATTCCGTTGTACAAGTTGTATTATTGAAGATCAAGGATTTATTCATATGAAAATCAACTTTCTGTTAGGCTTATCACTAGTATTGAGTATAAGCTTTTCTACCCAGGCTCAGAATAAAAACCTACCGGACGATCTGCTCTCATCGGATTTTCACCAAGGGCGGCGGGAAGCGTTGCGGACGAAGATGCCGGAAAACTCGGTAGCCGTTATTTTTTCCAATCCGGTACGAAACCGAGCTAATGATGTAAATTACGTCTACCACCAAGACCCGAATTTTTACTACCTAACCGGGCACCGCGAGCCCCATTCGGTATTACTTTTATTCAAGGACAAGCAGCGTATTAACGGTCAGCGTACCGACGAGTTGATTATTGTTCGGCAGCGTAATGCGTTACAAGAACTATACGATGGAGCCCGGATGGGTAAAGAAGGGGCTAAGACCGAACTAGGGTTTTCGGTAGCCTACGAAGGAACTGAGTTCGCTGACCTTCCGATTGACTTCTCTACATTTGACCAAGTGCTGTTCTATGATTTTCATAATGATGTGCGGGATATAAAAGAGAAAGGCGACTTACACGACCTGATTTTGGCATTCAGACGAAAAGCGCGTTATCCTAAGAATTACTCTCAAATACTGGGACTAGAGCCTGAGCAAAATAATTTAAATACTAGAATGTTGGATAGCCTGATGCAGGAATTGCGCGGTATCAAAACCGCCGAAGAACTGGATTTACTTCGTAAAGCAGTCAAGATTTCGGCATTAGGGCAAAAAGAAGTAATGAAGGCAATACGCCCGGGCATGTCAGAACTAGAAGTGCAGGGGATGCACGAGTTTATCTACAAAAAGTACCGAGCCGAGTACGAGGGTTACCCTAGCATTGTAGGAGCCGGGCACAACGGCTGCGTACTGCACTACATTGAAAATTATAAACCGGAAATTGAAGACGGCGAATTGATTCTGATGGATTTGGGCGCCGAGTACCACGGCTACACCGCCGATGTTACCCGCACTATTCCCGTGAACGGGAAGTTTACCCAAGAGCAAAAAATCATTTACGATCTGGTATATAAAGCTCAGGAAGCCGGTATGGCAGTTTGCCGAGCGGGAGCTACCTTCAAAGAAATTTACCAGGCAACTGCCGAGGTGGTTAACCAGGGCTTAGTGGACTTGGGAATCTACAAAAGTCTGGAGAAAGAAGATATCATTAATCCGGCTACCGGACGCAACCGTTACTATCCGCACGGCTGCTGCCACCACATTGGTCTGGACGTACATGATAAAGGCAATTACGATACGCTACGCGCCAATATGGTGATCACCATTGAACCCGGCATCTACATTCCCGAAGGCAGCCCCTGCGACCCTAAGTGGTGGGACATTCCCGTGCGGATTGAAGACGATTTTCTGGTGACCGAAGACGGCTACGAGCTGCTTTCCAACGCCGCTCCTCGGCGAAGCGAAGAGGTTGAGGGAGTGATGAAAGAAGAAAGTTTCTTCAACCGTGCTGATTTGCCTGCTTTGGATGGGGAAGAATAGTTTAGAAGGCCACGCCTACGGAGAAATTCAACTCTACGTAATCACGTTTGAGGGAAGGACTATATCTGTACCCTAAATTAGCATCCAGATAGCCGTATTTGCCCAAACGTAGCTGTATTCCTTGTAGCAGTGAGAAGGCAGCGATACGTTGAATTTGTCGTTCTGATAGCATCACCGAATTGTTAGATAAAAAAGCATCCCGATGGCTCGACCAGATATTTTCTGCTTGCAGCGATAAATAAAGAGATGATAGATTATTGGCACTTTTCCCTTTTTTAATCAGACCAGGCATAAGGTAATAGTAGCGCGTGGCTGCTCCAAAACCTAAAGAGTTATTATCCCACCCAGTCACATTGTGTTCATACTGAGCTAAGATCGAGAATGGAACTCCTATCTTGCGTTCGTAGGCAAAATGATAACCCACAAATGGACCACCCCCCCATCCTATACTGGAGAGGCCAATCTTAAACATAGATTTCTCCTCTACATTGGCTCGGGTCCAGTACTTATATTTTTCCTTGAGGGAAAAGTCTGAGGAATCGGCCGCTTCTTCACTGTAAGTAATTGTTACTGTATCCGATTGAGCAAGAACAATTTGAACCGATAGAACCGAATTAAGGACGATGAGCAGAACGAGTAGTGTTTGTTTCATTTTTTTCTAAGGTTTTGATAGTAATCGGACTGTAAGAATTTTTGATCGACACGATTGGCTGATTTTCCTGGCGTTCGTAAGACTGAAAAGTATCTTTGCCCATAAAAAGGTTGTTCTCTGATCTTTTTCCAGGGAATGTGGTATGTACCCGACCTGCAAAGGCTTCTAAGTTGTAGTAATAATGCATGGGATCACTTGTAGCGAAGGAGATGTTGGTTCGAGAAGCATCAATAGTAACCGCAGTTAGCTTATCTCCGGTACTAATATCTACTTCACCGTAACTGCTGCTGATTATCAAATCTCCCACTAAGCCATGCCCAATAATAGTAGTCTTATTGGCATCAATTATGGTAGTCCCGCTTACTTGCTTTATGTTCACCTCTCCGTAAGTGCAGGTAATAGCTAGTGAGCCTACCAGGCTATAGGCAGTAATATTCGTTTTCTTAGTATTTGTGGTTATACTTCCCTCTATTTTCTCCATAAGTATGTCACCGTAGTCTACTTCCAATTCAATATTCGCCCGAACACTGTTTAGCTGAACTTCGCCAAAGCTAGCGGTAACAGTAGCGTCTCCTTGCAAATCGCTTAGCGAAATATTTCCGAAGCGATTGTTAATGAAAAGCTGGCTAGTTTGCGGTACTCTTACCTCGTATACTGTTTGCAGGTTGCTACGAATCTTAGGGATTCCCCCCTGAATACGAAAAAAGTTGGTGAGTTCTATCTGATCTGTCTCAGTGTTGATAGCGTACTGAAGTACACTCAGGTCTTGCTCAGCAATTGACCGCTTCGGGTGTTTGGCAATTAGTTTGATCGTAATGTTTAATTCGTCCCGCGCCCAACCCTTTACATCAATAGTCGCTTTTTCCGTATTGAAGACAATCTTCTGAGCTTCCTTCCAGGGAATTTGCTTCTGAATGGTTTTGGTCACCACTTGTATTTTCTCCTGGGCTTGCACTGGAAGTGTAGCCGAAAGAATAAGCAGGGAATAAAATAAAACTGATGTAGCAATAATTATTTTCGGTAAAGGAGGTGTCCGATAGGGAAAAATCCCCCTATCCCGTTCCACGGCGGCCTCCTTTAAAAAAGGGGGAAATATAGATCGTAGTATTACCGGAAGTATGGTTCGTAATGACATTACAGTACCAGTTGAATGAGTTCTTTGGTGGCGTTGGCTTTCATATTCTGAATCCGCACTTGGTATTTAATCAGAGAAGGATCATGACCTAGCTGGTCTAGCGTTTTTCGTAATTCAGTTTCTTCGGAGTCTAGCTCTTCCCAATGAGCTATCAGGGTTTGAAATTCTTTCGTTTGGCATACCGGCTGGCTCTGGCAGTGCTGTCGGATAAATTCCCAAGCTTCCTGTTCCAAAACCTCTCCCTCCATTCCCAAATCATGGGGTTCTTTCAATACTGTTTCACCACCAGCTACCCACTCTTCGCTGTAGGTAGTGGTCACTTCTTCGCCCCGGTTTTCGTTAAGTAGCAGCCCAGCTACAATCAGCACAGAGACGGCGGCGGCGGTAGCGTAAAGCCACCATAGTTTTCGTACTTTAGGCTCATTGGATAGCGATGTTCCAATAGTATTCCAAACATTAGCTCGTGGTTCGTAATTGGGTAGTTGGTTGATGCTTTGCTGAAATGCTTCTTCAGACACTAACTGTCGCTCTAACTGCTGCCAAGTATCTGGTTTAGCACTACGTTCGGGTAGTTGCTGAATGGCTTTTCGTAAGGGATGTTCCGAATTCATGAGTACCACGATTTTAATTTTGTTCGTAATAGCTGTTTGGCGTAGTGTAGCTGCGACTTAGAGGTTCCTTCCGAGATTGCGAGCATATCGGCTACTTCCCGGTGCGCGTATCCTTCTACTTCAATCAGTAGAAACACAGCTCGGCACTTGGCAGGAATTTCGCGAATGGCCTGATCGAGCACCTCGCCACTCAAATCGTTGGGCCAGACTATTGGATCAGCATCTGAATTAGGTAGCAAAGGCTCATAACGTTTTTCGTACTGAATTTTCCGTAGTGCCTTTCTCACCATAATGGTTTTAATCCAACCACCTAATGACCCGGTTCCTTTAAACTGCCCAATGTCTTTAAATACCTGGATGAATCCCTCCTGTAGCACATCGTGCGCGTTATCTTCATCGTTCGTAATGCGATAAACGGTAGAGTACATCGGGCGTTGGTACTGCTCAAACAGTTGGCGTTGCGCGCATCGGCTACCTTGTCGGCACCCTTCCACCAACTGCTGGTCAGTCATACGGTCGCTAATTAGCAAAGTATTTTTCGGTTACATCTACAGGGGGCAAGCTAAAGCCAGAAGGTTGGAAAGCGAGAGAAAATAATGATTGATGACGAATGATTAATGAATAATGAGTTGCGAGAAGCATCAATTATTCGTCACCAAATAAGCTTGGGAGAAGTTGAAAGTGTTGGCGGAAGTGATCTTCTAAATCGGCTAAGTACTTAGCCGTACCTTCTTCGCCTTCCTGCGGTGCCCAAGGGGCAAATTCTTTATCGGTAGCGGCATTGTAGGGGCCGGGTTTTACTTCCAGCACTACAGTGTCGGGTTCTAGCGCAATGAAGGTGTGCCACACTCCGGCTCGGTAGTCCACTCCTAGCAAGCCTTCGTTCGGATTCATATACACGAAATCTTCTGGCTGATACGTGCCATCATCGGCAAAGCGCACAAATCCTAAACTACCTTGGATGACTAGCACCATTTCGGCTTTGGGTACCGCTACGTGCCGATGCGGGGCTACGTAAGTACCTGGCTGAAACGCATTAAGCATTCGTTGCAAGGTATCTTCATCACCCGTGTGTAGTACGTGAATATTCCGCTTTCGGTCACTCTCGCGGGCATCCTGGGCTTTTTGGTCAATTAGTTCCTGGGTGATTGTAGCTACTTGCTTATGTTGCGAAAGAGTAGCGTTAGGTGAGATTTGGTGGAGTTTCATAGATTATGGCTTGGGGCAGGGAGCTCGGAGCTTGGAGTTCAAGAAGTTGCTCCCAGCTCCTTGCACTCAGCCTATGTTACTTTGTAAGTAAAGATTCACCACTCATTTCTTGGGGTTGTTCCAATCCTATGATTTCCAAAATAGTTGGGGCAATGTCGCCAAGTTTGCCATCGTTCAGCTTCCCTTGGTAATCGTTATCTACCATAAAGCAGGGAACGGGTACCGTAGTATGCTGGGTGTGGGGTGAACCATCGGGATTTTTCATGCAATCGGCGTTGCCGTGGTCGGCTAGTACAATAGCGGCGTAGCCATTTTCCAGAGCGGCGGTGAGTACATCTTTGGCACATTCGTCTACCGTTTCGCAGGCTTTTACGGCGGCATCAAAATCTCCGGTGTGGCCTACCATGTCGGGGTTAGCAAAGTTGAGGCAGATAAAATCTACGTTACCCTCTTTTACCTTTGGGATAATCGCATCCCGAATATCGTAAGCACTCATTTCGGGTTGCAGATCGTAGGTAGCTACTTTGGGCGACTGGCACATAATGCGTTCTTCGCCCTCAAACTCGGCCTCTCTTCCACAATTAAAAAAGAAGGTTACGTGCGGATACTTCTCAGTTTCAGCAATCCGAATTTGCTTTTTGCCGTTTTCCGCTAAAATTTCTCCCAACACCCGGTCAATAGGTTTATTATCGAACAGTATATCCACTTTCTTAAAAGTATCATCATACTCCGTCATAGTGAGATAGTGCAAATCCAGTGGTTTCATTTCCTGCTCGGGAAATTCCTTTTGTGTCAGTGCCACCGTAATCTGCCGAGCCCGGTCGGTACGGAAGTTGAACGATAGCACGACGTCGCCTTCCTCAATTTTCGCTACTGGTTCGCCATTCTCCGTAATCACAATCGGCTTAATGAACTCATCGGTAGTATCGTCATCGTAAGACTGCTGAATGGCTTCGGTAGCACTTTCAGTTTCGCTACCCTTACCGTGAACCAAAGCATCGTAGGCAAGTTTAGTGCGTTCCCAGCGTTTGTCCCGGTCCATGGCGTAGTACCGACCAATTACAGTAGCCACTTTTCCGGTGGTTTCGGCCATATGGTTTTCTACCTCTTCCAAGTAACGTTTGCCCGCTTTGGGGTCAGTATCGCGCCCATCGGTAAATGCGTGAACAAATACTTTCTCTACTCCGGCTTCAGCAGCAGTAGAGCATAATCCTTTTACGTGATTAATATGGGAGTGTACTCCGCCGTCGGAAATCAGGCCGATGAAGTGAACTTGCTTGCCATTTTCTTTAGCGTACTTAAAGGCATCTTGTAATGGTTGTTTCTCTTTCAGTTCACCTTCTTCAATCGCCGTGTTAATTCGCTCCAGCATTTGGTAGACAATCCGACCCGCCCCCAAATTCATATGGCCGACTTCGGAATTACCCATCTGTCCTGCGGGTAGTCCAACTGCTTTACCTGAGGCTTGCAATTGACTGTGGGCGTATTTATCGTAGAGCGAATCTACAAAGGGGGTATTGGCTTGGTCTACCGCTGAGACTTCGGGGTTTTCGGCAATGCCCCAGCCGTCGAGTATCATTAAAATGGCTTTCTTATTCATGGTTAGATTTGTGATTTAAAAAATATTTTGCAGCTCAGTAACGTGATTAAAGGTTATATTCTGCAAATTTATTCCCGAAGCTAAATTAGTCAATTATCCTGTTTTTATGTCTTTACAATTATCAGAAATCTATATTTATCCCATCAAATCATTGAGAGGTATTGCGGTGTCCGAAGCTTTACTAACTGACCGAGGACTGGCTTACGACCGTCGCTGGATGCTGGTGGATGGACAAAATTTTCTGACGCAACGCGACTTTCCACAAATGGCTCAGATGGCGGTTACCCTTCAAAACGATTCACTAAAAGTCTCATCGCCTAACCAACCTCACTCGCTGACTATCCCGTTATTACCCAATGCTGAAGCACCGATTACTACGGTTCAGGTGTGGGGCGATCTGGCTACTGGTCAGCATGTGAGCGAGGAGGCCGACGCTTGGTTTAGCGATGCGCTCGGGCATAGCTGTACGTTGGTGTACATGCCCGATGGCAGTTCGCGATCAGCTACCGGAAGAGTTAGTAGCCGGGAGCAGTTGGTGAGCTTTGCCGATGGCTATCCAGCTTTGCTCATTGGTCAATCTTCGTTGGATGATTTGAATAACCATTTTGATGAACCCGTACCGATGAACCGCTTTCGACCTAACTTGGTGTTTATCGGAGGTGAGGCCTACGAGGAAGATCAGTGGCACGAGTTCACCGTAGGCAATGCTCAATGCTGGGCAGAGAAACCCTGCGCCCGCTGTACGGTCATCACCATTGATCAAAGCACTGCCAAACGGGGTAAAGAACCTCTGGCTACGCTATCTAAATATCGTAAACAAGGTAATAAAGTGCTATTTGGCCAGAATATTATGTTCGAGGTAGGAAAAACCATTAGCATAGGCGATCCTGTCCAGGTGCAAACGTATAAGCCAGATATTTCATAAATTAGAGAGTGAAACCAACTATGATGTTTTATCCTATTTCTGACTATCCAGAATCGGATGTGATGTTGCTAAAGCGTAGGTACTTAAGGCTTGGATAACTGTTCAACAGCCGTTAAAACTCAAATGTCAGATTCACCTTTTCCCTTTAAAATTTCCGAAGGTAGTAACTGTATCTTTGGCTGAGATGCTCAAGCGAACAAACCACTTATTGCTCAACGTAATTTCAGTAAAAAGCAAATGTGCTATATGTAAGTACTTTTGAATACTACAGAGAATTACTTAGCTTATTTATTGAGTATTCTCTCAAATTTTAAATTAATAGTACTCACTAAGATAATTTAGTTGAACACTGATGAGGTTTTGGGACAAAAGCTCTAAGAAATCATCATAATGCATTAGATCCGATAAAGCTTTTTGTCAAACTTGACGGCTTCCATTGGATTTGCGTGCTGCTGCTCACTCCTTTAAAAAAATACTACTACCGAAGTGGCAATCAACCGTCCGATAGTTGCCCCCTTCTTGAATGATGAGAAAGGAAAGATAGCATTTTTACTGTAGCGAAACACGCCGAGATGTTGTATGAAGGCTATCAGAATAGATTTATTCATTGCTTTTGCAATTATTGCTAAGGGCGTCGGGTCAATCAATTAGTTCCTACGCTCAGCACTGGGCTAAATACGTTATAGTTACGCTTCCGCTTTTAGTATCAAAATCGATTTTTATCTCTAGTACTTTCTAGCCTCCGCCGTTTAAGTGGGCTGTAATATGGTGCTATCAACAATGGGCCAGGCAGCCCAAATCACCTTTTCGAGCTTTCAAAAAAGGCAAACCAACAACTTTCTGTTACGAATCATGCTGAACATTACATGTGTAATGTCTTTGAGTAACTGAAACCTGTCTTGAGTAAGAAAAAAGGTAGAATTACTAACATAACAGTCATGTCCTAGCTAGCGCGATAGGCAAATCTTTTTCAAAAAAATGCTTCATACTAGACTAACTACTCATAGTTTTTTTGCGTGTGGCATCGCTGAGTAATAATGATAGCGTGTAGGTTCGAGATAGTTTAAGAAAAATATACTACCAAAAAATGAAGAAAAGTATACTGCTGGGGTATGTTCTGCTAGTACATATGCTCGCTTACGTTTACGCGGAAGGGTCTAAGAACCTAACCCCGAACAATACTGGATCAACTAGTGGGAGTAACCAGTTTATCGGCTACCTTCAGCACGATGATGGGGATAACTCCGGTGACTTCTTTAAGCCAGGAGCCTCAGACACTGAGCGGGTATACATATACATAAGTAATGGCGAAACTCTTTACTACGGATTCCGAAGAAGACAAACTAATGAAAATGATAATCTGGGAACTGCTGATCCAGATATTTTTGGGGATTTAGTCGTCACCATTCGGGATAATGCCGGAAACATTGTTCAACGAGATACTATCTTTGCCGATAGAACTTCTCCCCGAAATCGACTATTCAGAACCGCTCAAGATGGAGTGATCGAGAGTTATGCCCAAGCCGCTGCTGGACCATCGGCGGTGGTAGGAGCCTCGGGCTATCGGGCTATAAGCTACACCAACAATACTGGCTTAAGCGAGGATTTCTACGTAGAAGTTTACCAGATTGACGTAAATGATCCCACTACCGAGATTACTGAGAAAAGTTGGTACGACCTCTGGGATTTTTCGGTCTTCGATGGCAGTGAGGAACGCCCCGGTCGCATTCACGCCAAATCTTGGTCATTCTCCGCTGGCACAGGCAATGCCCGACTCTCTACTGAGTTCCAAATGTTTTCCCTTATTGAAGGGGTAGGTCCTGATGGATACTACGTAAAGGAGATCGACCTACAGCAAATTCAACCGTTCGGTATGCTGGTATACTCAAACTCTACCGGAGCAGACCCTACCCTAGCAGGAACTACTGATTTCTTAGAACTGAGAAGAAGTCAAACTACCAATGTTGCTTCGGCCGAGTACTATCTATTTATCAATAATCCTGATATTAACGTATACCCTACGGCTACGCTACCCACAGTGAGTATTTCTGACTTTAATACGGTTTGCAATGCGGATGGTAGTGCTTCAGCCGTGGTTACCTTCAACTCTAATCGGGCGGGTACTATTGCGCTGTTAATTGATGTGAACGGTACGCCAGGTTTTCAAGACGGAACCACTGATGTGATTTTGGAAGCCAGAACTGCGGCCAACACTTCCCAGTCGCTGCGCTGGAATGGATTAGATGGACTGGGAGCAGTGGTGCCATCCGGTACCAATTTGAGCATTACGGGACGGTACACTGCTGGTCCGGTACACGTACCGCTCTGGGACGTGGAAAACAATAGTGTGGGAATCAACATACTTGATGTACGCCCGGCTACCACCTTTGACCAAATATTTTGGGACGACTCTAATTTAACCAGAACTAGTTTTACCCCAGAAACTGAACTAAATGGTACTAATACTGAACCACACGACTGGTCGAATAATCACGGCGATAGAAGATTAGTCAATACTTGGTCGTATGGCTACCTGGAGCTTAACTCTCAAACGGTAACCTTCACTTACAATTGTGATACTGATGGCGATGGGGTAGCCAATAACACAGATCTCGATTCAGACAACGATGGTATCCCCGACGCTACCGAGGGTGATCCTAAAACCGATAGCGATAGCGACGGTATAGCTGATTATTTAGATGCTGACTTTGCCGATTTTACTGATGCTAACGGCGATGGCGTTAATGATAATTTTGATGCTGATCGAGACGGTATCCCTAATGCCTACGATCTGGATAGTGATAACGATGGTATCCCCGATATTATCGAGGCTGGGGGTACTGACACTAGTGCCGATGGTCGAGTAGATTCCTTCGTCGATACTGATAACAATAATGGCTATGCCGATGCATTAGAGACGACCCCATTACCTATACATAATACCGATCAGGATGGCGTGGCTGACTACCTGGATATTGATAGCGATAACGATGGTATTGTCGATGTAATTGAAGCCGGAGGCAGCGCATCGGCTTCGGGAACCATTGCCAGTTTTACCGATAGTAATGAAAACGGTTGGAACGACGATGAAGAAATATTTCCACTTAGCGTAAATGATACGGATGGTGACGGAACCCTCCCTAATTATCGCGACATAGATAGCGATAACGATGGTATCCCTGACAACCAAGAAGCTCAGAATTCTCAATCCTACGTCGCCCCAGGAGCAGCTACTGATACCGATGGCGATGGACTAATTAACACGTACGATCCCGATCAAGGTGGTACCTTGCTTTCCCCTATCAATACCGATAATATTGGCGATCCTGACTATGTGGATAATGATGCTGACGGCGACGGGGTAGGTGATGTTATCGAGGGCTTTGATACTGATAGCGATGGTTTTGGCGACTGGGATACGGATAGTGATAACGATATTACTGACGAAACGGGCTATAATACTGATGCCGACGGGGATGGCCTTTGGGACGTTTTCGATACTGAAGCCGGAGGTGCTGCTGCGGGTATCGGTAATACTACTGCTTCTAATGCCTCACTCCAGAATACTGATCGGGCCGATAATGCCGACTGGCAAGATACCGATGATGATAATGACGGTATTCTTACCGCCGGCGAAGATGATAACGAAGACGGTAACTGGGCTAACGACCGAACGCAGGGACAAAGTGGTGCGTCTTCCCCTCCCGATTATCTATTCTACGGAGATTATGATGGTGACGGAGTAACCGACGCAAATGACCTCGACAGCGATAACGATGGTATCCTAGACACTGATGAAGACGGCGGAACCGGAGTAGACCCGAGTGCCGATGCCGATAGCGATGGGGTTGCCAATTATGAAGATGCTGATCTGGCTGGCTTCGTAGATGCTAATGGCGATGGAGTGAATGACAACTTCGATGCCGACCAGGACGGTATTCCTAACTTTTTGGATGCCGACTCGGATAACGATGGCCTCTACGATACCTACGAAGCCAACAACGGAAGTGCCATTGCTGGCTTTGATTCTAACACCGGACAATTCACCTTAGACGACCCTGATAATGACGGGCTGATGAACCAGGTGGATAACAACGTGACCAACAGCGGCGGTGTGTCTAGGCTACCTAATGCTGATTTTGATGGAGATGGTTTTGAAGACTTTATTGACTTAGACTCCGATAACGACGGTATCCCCGACAATATTGAAGTGCAGGCCGAAGGAAGCTACGTGGCGGCCACAACTACTGATGTAGACGGCGATGGTTTGTTTGATGTCTACGATCCCGATCAGGGTGGCACCTTACTTTTTCCGGTAAATACCGATGGTGCTGATGAGCCCGATTACCGGGATACTGATTCAGACAATGATAATATTATTGATCGGGTAGAAGGCCATGATGCCAACAACGATGGCTTTGGCGATTGGGATACTGACAGCGATAACGATTTTACTGACGAAACAGGCTTTGGCACCGATAGCGACAATGACGGCATTCTCGATATTTTTGATAACGTAGCTACCGTTAGCGATGTAACCAATATTACAGGATCGAGTGCCAGTCTGCAAAATACCGATGGTCTGGATAATCGGAACTGGCGGGATAATAACGACGACAATGATGCCTTTCTAACTGCCGATGAAGATGCCAACCTCAATGGCGACTATACTGATGACCAAACCCAAGGGCAAAGCGGTGGCTCAGCCGTCCCCGACTACCTTTTCAAGGGCGATACGGATAGCGATGGAGTGATCGATGCCAATGATACTGACTCCGACAATGATGGTATTCCTGACACGGCGGAGGCCGGTACCACCGGAGTAGACCCAAGTGCCGATGCTGATAGCGATGGCATTCCCAATTATCGGGATAGTGATGTGGCTGGCTTCGTAGATAGCAACGGTGATGGAGTGGATGATCGCGGCGATAAAGACCTGGATGGCATTCCCAATTTCCAAGATTTAGATTCCGACAACGATGGAATCCCGGATGCGGTGGAGGCCAACAACGGAGTGCTTCCGAACAACATGAACCAAAACGGTCAGTTTCCGGCTACCTACGTCAATGCGAACGATGCTGATAACGATGGTTTTCCGCTCGATGTTGACCCCGACGAGAGTGGAACCGCATTGGCCAATCCTGACCACGATGGCGATGGCCTGAGCGATGCCTTAGACCTGGATAGCGATAACGATGGCCTGCCCGATCTTGTTGAAGGCGGCGGTACCGATACGAATGGCGACGGACGAATTGATAATTTCGTCGATGCCGATAACGATGGGTTAGCTTCCGTAGTAGACTCGAGTGAGGGTGGTACTGCTTTCCTGTACCCTGATTCCGATGGGGATACCTTCCGGGACTATTTCGATGTTGATTCCGACAATGATGGAATTGCTGATACAACTGAAGAGGGAGGAAGGGATACCGATGCTAATGGTGTGATTGACGGCTTCACCGATACTGATAACGATGGATTAGCCGACGAAGTAGATTCCGATAACGGAGGTACTGCCTTTTCATTCAACGATCAAGACGGAGATGGCCTCAACAACTACCGAGATTTGGATAGCGACAACGATGGCCTGCCCGATATTATCGAAGGCGGCGGTACTGATGCTGATGCCAATGGTCGAGTAGATACTTTTGCCGATGCCAACGACAATGGTTACGCCGATGCTCTAGAGTCAGCCCCCTTACCTGTAACGGATACGGACAATGATGGACTAGCTGACTTCAATGATATTGACAGCGATAACGACGGAATAGTAGACGTAATTGAAATTAGCCAAACGGCTGATGCCAACGGTCGTATCAGTGGGTTTACTGATGCCAATAGCAATGGGCTTAACGATGCTCAGGAAGGTTCGGCAATCTCCCCTGTCAATACTGACTCCGATGGCCTAGCCGATTACTTAGACTTAGATGCTGATAACGATGGTATTACCGACAAAGTTGAGAGCCAGACCAAAGCAACCTTTGTTGCCCTAACCAATCTTGATAGTGATAACGATGGGCTAGACGATGCTTATGATCCCGACCAGGGAGGTATATTAATTTCTCCGGTAAATACTGACGGAACGGGTAACCCTGATTACCAAGATACGGACAGTGACGACGATACAATTCCCGACCTTATAGAAGGACACGATGCTGACAAAGATGGGTTTGGCGATTGGGATTCGGATGAAGACGGAGTATTTACGGATGAAGCTGGTCACAATGCTGATTTAGACGATGATGGTATCTTAGATATTTTTGACACGTTTGGCGGAGTAGGTAATCAAAACGTAATAGCTACCAATACTGCATTACAAGACACCGACAACGATAACATCTACGATTTTCAAGATACCGACGATGATGGGGACGGAGTGAATACCGGAGATGGAACCGGAGGAACCGAAGATGATTCCTTTACCGATGACCCCAACGGAAATACTCCCAACTACCTTTACGACACTAATGACGAAGACGGCGATACTATTGCCAATGAGGCGGATTTAGATAGTGATAATGACGGTATTCTGGATACTGATGAAGACGGGGGAACAGGCATTGACCCCAGTGCGGATGCCGATGGCGACAATCTGCCCAACTTTGAAGATCCTAATATCAGCGGCTACACCGACACCAATGGCGATGGGGTTGATGATCGCTTTGATCATGACTTAGATGGTGTACCGGATTTCTTAGATCTCGATAGCGATAACGATGGTATTCCCGATGCGATAGAAGCCAACATCGGTATTGTACCCCCTACCGGATACACTGCCAATAATGCTCGCTTCGACCCGGCTAACGATGGTGATGGCGACGGTTTGGCCGATGCAGTAGACGGTGGAACTACATCCACCCTAGCCAACCCTGATAGTGATAGCGATGGCCTAAACGATGTCTTAGATATTGACTCCGACAACGACGGGTTGGTGGATAACCGGGAAGCCCAGGTAGCCACCGCTTACATTGCTCCGATTGCCGGTGATACCGATAACGACGGGCTACTAGATGTATACGATGGCAACAACGGAGGCACTGCCCTCACCCCCACCGATAGCGACGCTTCCCTACCGGATTACATTGATCCTGACAGTGATGGCGATGGTTTAGCTGACATCATTGAGGGGCACGATGCCAATAGTAACGGTTTTGCCGATTGGGATACCGATGGCGATAATTCCATCACCGACGAAGTAGGTAACAACGCTGATGCTGATGGCGATGGGTTATGGAATATCTTTGATACCAACTCCGGCTCAGGTATTGCAAATAGTACGGCCACCAATGCCGATTACCAAGATACCGATGGTGACAATGTGCCCGACTATCAGGATAGTGATGATGATGGCGATGGAGTGGCTACTTCTGCCGAGGATACCAACTCCAACAGTCAGTTCAATGACGACTTTAGCCAAGGAGGAGGTACCATACCTAATTACCTATTTGCGCCCGATCGCGATGGGGACAACGTACTGGATAACGTAGATGCCGATAGCGACAATGACGGTGTGCCCAACACCACCGAATATACCGGAGCAGTCTACGCCTCGGGAGGCTCTCCCTTCGATGATGCCGATGGCGATGGTATTTACAATTACTTAGATACCAACGATACCAATAACACATCATTTACCGACGCAAATGGGGACGGGGTAGATGACCAAGTGGATCAAGATCGGGATGGAGTGCCCAACTTCTTTGATTTAGACAGTGATAACGACGGCATCCTAGATGCTATTGAAGCCAACGGAGGCACCGTGCCTACCGGATTCAGCACTACCACCGGACGCTTCACATCTACCACCGATGGTGATGGTGATGGACTGGTAAACACGGTAGACAGCAACGATGGCGATGCCGGAGTTACCAGCAGTACACTGGCTATTCCCAACTTCGATGGTGATGGGTTAGCCGACTATCTGGACTTGGACACTGATGATGATGGCATTCCCGACAACCGCGAAGCTCAATCCGAAAGCTATACTGCCATTTCGGACAATGATACTGATGGCGACGGCTTAGATGATGCTTATGACGGTAACAACGGAGGCACCGCCATTATCCCTGAAAACACGGATACTACCGACGAACCGGATTATCGGGACTTGGACTCAGACAACGATTTGGTAGGCGACCGGGTGGAAGGTTACGATGCCAACCGCAACGGATTTGCCGACTGGGATACCGGACAAGACAACAACATCTTTACCGAAGAAACAGGCCATAATACTGACAGTGATGACGATGGTATTCGGGATCTGTTTGATAACTACGCCGGTTTTAGTCGGAACAATATTATCGGGGTGAGTGCTCCCCTACAAGATACCGACGGCAATGGCACCCGCGACTTCCGCGATACCGACGATGATGGCGACGGAGTAGCTACCGCAGCGGAAGATATTAATGGTAACGGTATTCTGTACGATGACAAGAATCAAGCCGGTGGAGCTAGCCCCGACTATCTGTTTTTCGCCGATCTGGACAACGATGGAGTAGCCGACAATGTGGATTTTGATAGCGATAACGACGGAATACCCACTACGGATGAAGTAGGAGCACTACCCAATCCGTACAACGACTCCGATGCGGACGGCACCCCTAATTTTATGGACACAGATGCCCCAGGCTTTGTTGATACGAACAGCGATGGTATTGACGATCGCTACGATTTTGACCTCGATGGCCGCGCCGACTTTCTGGATCTAGATATGGATAACGATGGCATTCCTGATGCGGTAGAGGCTAATGGTGGTACCCCTCGCCCGGGCGTAGATGCTGACGGACAGTACTCAACCGCGTATATTGCTGCCAATGATAGTAATAATAACGGACTAGTTGATGATCTGGAAACTGGGCAAGGGGGCACCCCACTAGCCCTTAGCGATACCGATAATGATGGTAAAGCCGACTACCGCGATTTAGATAGCGACAACGACGGTATTCCCGACATTATTGAAGGTGGCGGGGTTGATACCAACAACGATGGAACGATAGATGCTTTCAGCGATACCGATGGTGATGGGTTGGCCAACACCGTAGACTCTGACCACGGCGGAACGGCCTACACAATAGCCAACACTGACGGCGATGCACTACCCGACTATCGTGATGCGGATAGTGATAATGACGGACTCTCCGATCTAAATGAAGCAGGTGGCACCGATGCTACCAACAATGGTCGGGCTGACGATATAACCGATATTGATGGCGACGGTTGGGTTAATACTTTTGATAGTGATAACGGTGGGTCGGCACTAGCCTATACTGATACCGATAACGATGGTAATGAAAACTATCGGGATCTGGATAGTGACAACGATGGTATCCCGGATGCCATCGAGCGCAACGGTGGCTCCCGTCCAATCAATATGAACGGGAATGGTCAGTACGCTACGTTCAATGATTCCGACAGCGATGGGCTGGCCAACGATACGGATGGAACGACCCCGACCGTCACCTCCACCGATGGCGATGGTATTCCCGATTATCTGGATCTGGACAGCGATAGCGACGGGATCCCCGATATTTTGGAGGTAAACGGCACTGATAATAATAATGATGGCCGGGTTGATAATTTTGTCGATACGGATAATGATGGTTTGGCCGATGCCCTAGACAGCGATAACAGCGGAACTGCCCTGACTATAGCTAATTCCGACGGCGACGGTAACCTACCGGATTACCGCGACCGGGATAGTGATAACGACGGTATTCCCGACATCATAGAAGTAAATGGTACCGATGCGGATAACGATGGCTTACCCGCTAACTCTACCACTGATAGCGACGGCGATGGCTGGGCGAACAGCTTCGATAGCAACAATGGTGGAACCGCTCTCACCGTCCGGGACATTGATGGCGACGGAAAATTCAATTTCCAGGATTTGGATTCGGACAACGACGGTTTGTCGGATATCATAGAAGCGAACGGCACCGATGCGGATAACGACGGTTTACCTGCCTCAGTTGTGGATACTGACGGAGATGGCTGGCCCGATACATTCGATAGCAACGATGGTGGAATCGCCTATACCTACGTTGATACTGATGGTGACAATCGTTACAACTTCGCCGATCTGGATAGTGATAACGACGGTATTCCCGATGCGGTAGAAGCCAACGGAGGCACGCTTCCCGCCAATATGAATAGCGACGGACAATACTCCACCTTTAACGATACTGATGACGACGGCTACGCCAACGATCGCGATAGCGACAACGGTGGAACCGCTTACTCTCTCCCCAACTCAGATGGTGATGCCGTAGCTGATTACCTAGACTTGGATTCTGACAACGATGGCATTCCCGATGCGGTAGAGGCCAACCAAGGAAGCTTGCCTACCAACATGAACAGCAGCGGCCAGTACAGCACATTCGTTGACTCCGACTTCGATGGGTTAGCCGATGCCCTAGATAGCGACAACGGCGGCACCGCTTTAGCCAATCCCAATACCGATAACGGTTTGAGCGGAGGCGATGGTCTCGCTGATTATATTGACCGGGACGCCGATGCCGATGGTATCGTAGATATTGTTGAGGCAGGAGGCACCGATACCGATCACGACGGAGTAGTGGATAGCTTTGCCGATGCTGATGGCGATGGATTAGCCAATACTGTAGACGGTAGCCCACTAGCCTACACTGATACCGACTTAGATGGTACCCCTAACTACATTGATACTGATTCGGATAACGATACGGTTTCTGACCTGATTGAAGCCTTTGATAGTAACAGCAACGCTACCACCGGAGGCGGAACTGCTGATGGGGTAGCCGGAGTTACTCCGTCTGGAACGGACGCTAACGGCGATGGAATTGACGACAATTTTGCCGGGGCGATTCCTACCTTTCAGAATACTGATGGTTCCGGCCCGGTTGACTGGCTGGATAATGATGACGATGGTGATGGAATTGCCACCGCCGATGAAAACGCTGACATAAACCCTACCAATGGCATTCCAGATTATCTGGAACCAACTGATAACCCCTGTGGCGGACGCTCGGTACAGGCGTATCTGACAACTAGCGATATTACCGATAGTGATGGTGATGTTCCTGATGCTAACAATGCTGCGGGAGAGCCCGATGGGAATATCGCATCCATACGGCAAGATGGCGATGAAATAGAAGTCGATTTAAGGCATTTTCTTACTGCTGGCGATGGTACGTATATAGTTACTTGGAAACGAAGGGGTGGAGCCGGCACGGCCAACCTTATTGTGGAAGAGTCAGTTGATGGAATTACCTTTACCCGCCGAACATCCCTTCCCTCTTCCACTAGCAATACTGTATTTACAACCTCGGTACTTACTGCTGAAGTAAACACCAGGTACCTTCGCTTCTTAAGAATACAAGGCCAAGGAAGAGCCTATGAAATAGATGCAGTTGGTACCTGTAGCCCTGATCGGGATAGTGATCTGGTTGCTGACCGGATTGATGAAGATGATGATGACGATGGTATTCCCGATGCGGTAGAAATCGCTGGGTTCGCCAATGACCCTAGCGGAGATGATGACGTAGACGGAGAACTTAATTACGAAGATGCCGATATTGCGGGTTTTGTTGACACCAATTCGGATGGTATCAATGACAACTTTGACCAAGATTTAGACGGAGTACCCAATCATCTAGATTTGGATGCCGATAACGACGGCATTCCTGATGCAGTAGAAGCCAACAACGGTAGCTTACCGGCAAACATGACCGCTAACGGTCGCTATACCGCCGCGTACCTCGTCAGCAACGACAATGATGACGATGGTTTAGCTGACGATGTAGATACTGACGATGGCGGTACCGTATTAGATAATCCCAATACCGACGGGCAAGGAAATACTGATTTTCTCGACCTAGACTCAGACAACGATGGCATCCCTGATGTGGTAGAAGCCGGAGGGACTGACGCAAATAATGACGGCAGGCTAGATAGCACAACCGACGGCGATGGTGATGGCTTAGCTAATACCGTTGACAGCGACGAAGGAGGAACAGCACTCACCATTGCTGATCTAGATAGCGATGGCCTCGCCAATTATCGGGACGTTGACAGTGATAACGATGGCATCCCTGATTTGGTAGAAGCCGGAGGAACGGATAATGGTGATGGTGTAGCCGATACTGCAACTGATACTGATGGCGATGGATGGGCCGATACATTTGATAGCGACAATGGCGGTACTGCCCTCTCAGTCACCGACACCGATGGTGACGGAAACCTCGATCAGGTAGATTTGGACAGTGATAATGATGGTATCCCCGATGCAGTAGAGGCCAACGGGGGCACGCTTCCGGCGAACATGGATAGCGACGGGCAGTATTCCGCGGCCTACACTACTGCTAATGATATTGATACCGATGGTTTAGTAAATGATGTAGATACCAACAATGGAGGTTCTGCTTTGGCTATTCCTAATACCGATGGTATTGGATCGGCCGATTACCTCGATATCGATAGCGATAATGATGGTATTCCGGATCTAGTTGAGGCTGGGGGCACCGATGCCAATAACGATGGTCGGATAGATACTTCTACGGATACCGACGGTGACGGTATAGTAGATGCACTTGATCCTGATAACGGCGGAGCCGCTCTAACAATCGGTGATCCCGATGGCGACGGGGTAGTAACGTATCGCGATCTTGATTCGGACAATGACGGCATTCCTGATGTGGTAGAAATGGGCGGAACCGATGCTAACGGCGACGGACGCACCGATAACCCTTCGGATAATGATGGTGATGGTTGGTCGAACACCTACGACAGCAATAACGGCGGAACCGCCTTTGCCCAGTACGATACTGATGGTGACGGTCTGAATAATAACGTAGATTTGGATACCGACAGCGACGGTATAGCCGATGCTTACGAAGCCAACGGCGGCGATTTACCAGCCAATATGGAAGCTGATGGGCAGTATCCTTCTGCTTACGCGCTAGCTAATGATGGTGACAACGATGGCCTCGTTAATAATGTAGATACCAACAACGGTGGCACCGCTCTCCCGGTTGCCAACACCGACGGAACAGGTGGGGCTGACTTTGCCGATAATGAGGCCGATGCCGATGGTATTGCCGATTACATTGAAGCCTTCGATGATGATGAAAATGGAGTAGCAGCTAATGATTTTATTAGTCGAGCTGCTGCTTACGAGAGTGCTAACAGCACCCCTGGTCATTACCCAGCTACCGACTCAGATACCAACGGAATTCCTGATTGGTTAGAAGATAGCGATGCCGATGGTACTCCTAACTACTTAGATTTCGGTAACGCTTTTTATCGGGATTCTGATAGTGATGGTCTCGTTGACCTGCACGATCCTGACCAAAATGGGCAGGCCTACGCTGCCGTAAGTGGTCAGCCCGATGCGGATAACGATGGTGCGCCCAATCAGTATGATGCTGACGATGAGGTGGCTCTTCCGGTAGAGTTACTATTCTTCAAAGGGAAGCCTCAAGGTAATTCTGTACTTCTCGAGTGGAGTACTGCTACCGAAACAAACAATGACCGCTTTGAAATAGAGCACTCTACCGACGGAGTAATCTTCAGCCGGGTTGGAATTGTAGCAGGTCAGGGAACAACGGTAGCGCAACAGCAGTACGAGTTTGTGCATACGCACCCAGCTCAAGGAATTAATTACTACCGATTAAAACAGGTAGACTTTGATGGAGCCAGCTCGTATAGCAAGGTGATTTCTGTTTCTTGGGAGATGAGTCAAGTGGGTGTGCAAGTTTATCCTAACCCGGCTGATCGGGAAATGAGCGTCAGATTGAGCGAGCGATCTACTAGCGAGGGTGCGTTGGGAGTAAAAATTCAAATAGTTGATGTACAGGGTAGTACTATCCTCAATTACTACAGTGAAAGTAAGGATCCACACGGAATTATGACGATAGATACCTCACTGATTCCAAATGGATCGTACTATCTACAAGTTTCTCACAACGGAAAGGTGACGTGGTTGAAAATATTTATCAGTCATTAAAAATAGTAGGGACGTGATTAATCGCGCTACCCCGAGGTTCGTGTCATCACGAACCTGAGAAGTTTATCGGAATATCCTCTACTAAAAACGAGCATTCGTCTACGTGGGGCGTTCCACGCGATACAATCACGCGGTAGGTCTTAAAACTTTAAATAGCTTCTTTGTATGTATTGTATGATTTAGTCCGAAACGGTGAATATGTGTCCAAATTTTCAAGTGAGAAAGTGGTTTATTTTCTTCAGAGATTTGGCGCAAAAAAGTATTTTAAGTTGACTTACCAGTCTAATTTCTATGGACCTTATTCTGGTAAAGTGCGATATTTGTTGAATACCCTGAATGATAGCTACATAATGGGTTACAGCGATATGGGCAGCAAACCTTTTGACCCTTTAACTCTGGTTGCCGATGGTTATAATGAAGTTAGAGGGTATATAGAAGCTAAACCCGAGCTGAGAGTCATAGCTGTAAAAACCATTGAATTTTTGAATGGATTTTATTCTGACTTTGCTCTTAAATTACTCTCATTCATTGACTTTGTTTCTCAACAAGAGAAGAGCCTAAATCGAGAAATTATTACTAGCAATCTTGAGTCATGGAGTGATAGAAAACGCTCAATGTTTTCAACCCCAAAGTACTTAGACACTTCTTTGTAGCATCTAGGTAAGGTGCAGTTCCATTTCAGCATAATGTTACCTTTTCTTAATCCAGAGTTAACGATTCCGTAACCCAACTAAGCCTGGCCTTCCCTTACCTTTGCGGGAAATCTACCAGGCTATTTGTTCACTTAGCTAAGGCTCTTCTGTACGTCCTATGTTTTGTCAGCAACGCTTACCAAATACCTTAAACATATGGATGTTTTTTTACTCAAACCTATCTGGCGACTTATCTTAGTTGCCACTTTCTGTTTTCACGTAAACGTACTGCTTGCTCAGGAACGTACCGTCAGTGGTACGGTGACCGATGAAGAAAGCAGTGCTATTCCCGGAGTGAATATTCTGGTGAAAGGCACCACGCAGGGAACAATCACGGATGTTGAAGGGGTTTTTCGCTTGACAGTACCCGAACAGGCTGAAACACTGGTGTTTTCTTTTGTAGGCTACGAAACGCAGGAAATTGCCATTGGTACTCAGTCCACTTTTGATGTGCAAATGGCAACTGATGCCGCGCAACTCACGGAGGTAGTTGTAACCGGCTACACTACTCAGGATAAGAAAGATCTTACGGGTGCCGTGTCGGTCGTAGAAATTGAGGATGTACAAAGCTTTCCGGTAGCAGGAGTGGATGAGATGCTAGAAGGTCAAATAGCCGGGGTAACGGTGATTAGTGATAACTCGCCGGGAGCCAATACCGCAGTGCGAATTCGTGGCTTCGGGACAATCCGTAATAATGACCCGCTCTATATTATCGACGGGGTGCCAACTACTACCGGAATCAACCTAATTAATCCCAATGATATTGAGTCCATGCAGGTGTTGAAGGATGCCTCATCAGCCTCTATTTACGGTTCACGGGCAGCCAATGGAGTAGTGATCGTCACCACGAAGAAAGGTCGTAGCGAGGAACCTGCTATCCAGTTACGTTCTTATATCGGGGTACAGCAGGCATTCAACCTACCTAATCAGCTGGGAGCGCAGGAGTACGGCGATTTACTCTGGCAAGCCACTCGCAACGATGGTAACACTCCCGCCAGCGACATTTACGGCAATGGCGCTAACCCAACCATTCCTGCTTTTCTAGACGATGCTCAAACCATTCCGTCAGCCAACACCGACTGGATAGAAGAAATCTTTGAACCCGCTTTTATCCAATCACACTTTTTGGAGTTTGGTAAAGGTAGCGAGAACGCGCATTCGTTTCTGTCGCTGGGTTTCTTCGACCAGGAAGGGATTCTGCAGTACACCGATTTTCAGCGAGTCACTGCTCGCCTTAACACGGATTTTAAACCGGTTGAGTGGCTGACCATTGGGGAGAATCTTTCGGTAGCACATTCGTGGCAAACGGAAACTACCACTAACTCAGTACTGGGTAGTGTGGTGTACGATGCCTTCCGTTTCCCATCCATTGTACCTGCCCGCGATATTAACGGTGAGTTCGGAGGAAACCCAATTAACGACGTGCAGAACCCACTGGGCAAGCTGTACCGCAACCGCGATAATCAGGATTTGATGTTACGCATCTTCGGTAATGCTTACGCCGATGTTCAGTTAGTGGATGCACTGACATTTCGCACTAACTTTGGGCTAAGTTATACCAACTTCAATGCTCGTAATTTTAACCCTCAGTACAACGATATTCTGAGCCAGCGGCTGGCCAGTGACCTTACTACAACCAATGAACTTCATACGGATTGGGTGTGGTCTAACACCCTCAACTATCTGAATGACTTCGGGCAGCACTCAGTAGATGTTTTAATCGGAATAGAGTCGGTGAACTCCTACCGCGAGGGTTTTCAAGCTTCCCGAGTAGGGTTCCCCTTCGATGAACCGAACTTCCAGTACCTGGACGGAGGAGATGGCGCTGATCAGCGTAATGCGGGAGATGCGCTAGAATGGTCGCTATTTTCGTACTTCGGAAAAGTCAACTACGAGTTTGACCAGCGCTACCTGCTGTCGTTTACGCTGCGGCGTGACGGTTCATCTCGTTTGGGTAGTAATAAGTGGGGTAGTTTCCCAGCAATTTCGGCGGGGTGGCGCATTTCGGAGGAAGACTTCTTTAACGTATCGGCGATTAACCAGCTAAAGTTACGGGTGGGCTACGGTCAGAATGGTAATCAGGATATTCCTCCCTTTTCTACCATTTCCAGCTTCGCGACTAATCTGTTCTATTCCAATTACGCTATTAACGGCGAACAGAACAGTGTGCGGCAAGGCTTTACCGAAACCCGAAATGCTAATCCTGATTTAAAGTGGGAAACCACTAATCAAACCAACATTGGGGTAGACGTTGCCCTCTGGGAGAACCGCTTGATTGCCGGAGCCGATTACTTTCATAAGCGCACCGAAGACTTACTGGTAGAGCGACCATTGCCTCCGGTGGCGGGTGGCACCAACCAGACGATTTGGGATAATGTAGGAGCGATGGAAAATTCCGGTTTTGAATTCTACGCGAGCTATCAGGATGATCGCTTGCAAGATTTTTCCTGGCACATGGATCTCAATTTTGCGGCTATCCGAAACGAACTGGTAGACTTACCGGAAGACATTGACTTCTTATCCGTTCCCCGGTCGGCACTGCATAGCACTAATTTCAATCAGGAAGTGTCTCGTTCGGATGTCGGGCAACCTATTGCCTCGTTCTACGGTCACGATGCCATCGGTATCTTTCAAACGGCTGAGCAAATTAGCAATCACGCTCAGCAGGAAGGTGCCCAACCCGGTGATCTCATCTTCCGCGATGTAAACGAGGATGGCGTAATTGACGATGAAGACCGTACTTTTATCGGCTCACCTCACCCTGATTTTACTTACGGAATCACGTTTGGTGCTAACTATAAAGCCTTTGACATTTCGTTGTTTTTCTTCGGCTCAGAAGGAAATCAGGTGTACGACCTAACCCGCTACTACGGCGACTTCTTCAATCTATCGGCCTACAACCGACACGAGCGTACCTCGGGCGCTTGGACACCCGAGAATACAGGTGCAGAGGTGCCTCGCTTATCGTTAGACGACCCTAACCGTAACGCCCGGCCCTCATCCTACTTTGTGCAGGATGCTTCCTTTCTCAAGCTCAGGAATCTACAAATTGGCTATACGCTACCTAGCCAGATCAGCGAGCGAATTAATTTGCGAGTATACGCACAAGCGCAGAACCTATTCGTAATCACTCCTTACGAAGGCATGGACCCCGAGGTAGGCTTACAAAATCATCAGTCGGACAATCGGAACCTGGACATTGGGGTTGATCGGGGTATTTATCCACCCTCCCGTACTTTCACGCTAGGGGTTAACATTGGGCTATAATTTTTAACCAGGATGACTGGATATAACTGCTTGATAAACAAGAGCTTAAAGATGGCGTATCCATTCCCCCTTTTTTGAAGGGGGTAAGGGGGATTTTCTCCACATACAGTAGATATCCATCAATCCAGTCCCATCTTATTCTTCATACACTCATTTGATACTGATTAATAAAATCATTCAACCATGAAAAAAATATTCATTCTATTCATCGGCGTAGCCTTAGGCGCGTGCTCAGAGGATAATTTTCTGCAAGAAGAAACCGTGGGGGAACTAACCCCCGAACAAGCGTTGGCACCTGAAAATGTAGAAGGGGTTATTATCTCGGCTTACAGTATTCTGAACGGTCAGATTGATGAGGCTACCAATGCCTTTAATTCACCGGCTTCCAACTGGAGCTTTGGCGATGTGCTTTCGGATGATGCCTATAAAGGTGGAGGTGGTACTGGCGATCAGAATCAAATTCATCAGATGGAAATTTACAATACTGATCCGACCATTATTGATGTACAGCGCAAGTGGCTCGCGCTGTACGAAGGAGTAAACCGAGCCAACCAAGCCATTCGTTTACTGAACGCTTCTTCAGCATTTGACACTGAACTAAAGGCTCAGCGAATCGGTGAAATGCGTTTTTTGCGAGGGCACTTCTACTTTGAGCTGAAAAAAATCTATAACCAGATACCTTACATTGATGAAACTGCCGAAAGCTTGGAGGATTACAATGTGTCCAACACCGCTCTGTCGTCGGATCAGCTTTGGCAGAAGATAGAAGAAGATTTTCAAGCCGCCTATACCGCCTTACCCAATGCCCAGGATGAGCCCGGTCGTGCTACCAAGTGGGCTGCCCAAGCCTATCTAACTAAAACCTACGTTTTCCAAGAAAAATGGACAGAGGCTAATGCCGCTGTTGATGAAGTGATTAATAGCGGTCAGTACAGTCTGATGGACAACTTTCGGAATGTGTTTCTACCGGAAAACGATAATGGCTCAGAGATTATCTTCGCCATTCAGCATTCCATCAATGATGGTTCGCCCCGTAACTTCAACGGTGGTATTGGAGATCGACTAGCCCCTCCCGGTGGGCCTTTTTATCCGCAGTATGGCTTTCATCGCCCTACCCAAAACTTGATTAATGCTTATAAAACTAACGCCGAGGGTTTACCAGTGATGGATAATGTAGACGTTACTGAAGGCGACTTTGTCGATCCCCGACTCGATCATACTACCGCCCGTCCTGGTATTCCCTACCTTGACCTAGACAGCCTGTATAGTGAGAGTTGGGCTCGGGATTTAGCTACCTATGGGCCGTATGGTCCTAAGAAGCGCGTAGTATCGGCTAACTCTTCCAGTTACCTGCCCGTTTGGCCTTACGTCAACGCTCTGAATTACTATATTATTCGCTACGCCGACTTATTACTGTGGAAAGCCGAAGCAGCCATTGAACTGGGTGATTTGGAGAGCGGGCGTCAATACATCAACCAAGTGCGAGAGCGAGCCATGAATAGTGAGTACGTAATGATGCTAGACGGAAGTGCAACCGCCGCTAATTATTTAGTGCAGCCTTACGCCTCGTTCGCCAATTATGATGCAGCTATTACCGCGCTGCGTACCGAACGCCGCTTGGAGCTGGCGCACGAAGGGCACCGCTTTTTTGATTTGGTACGTTGGGGTATCGCCGCCAAGGTAATTAATGATTACCTAGAAGTAGAACGAACGCGCCGTACCCACCTCGCTGGAGCTCAATTTGAGGCGGGTAAGCACGAATACATGCCCATTCCTCAAGCTCAAGTTGATCTGGTGGGTACTGATTCAATTAATCAAAATCCTGGTTATTAAACTTGTCTTTAGGGCAAGTGGAGAAAGAAGCTCGAAGGGGAAAAATATGAGTTTGAATTGACTGCTCAGCAACCATCAAAACTCGAGTACCATGCTCGTTCTTTCCCTTTGAGTTTTGGGGATAGTAGCGGGCAGACTACCGACTGCTTAGAACCCAGTTGATCTGAATAAATACCTGTTGTCACCTTCTACAATCGTTTCTGACGCTTGGCATCAATATAGGTGCTTCGTCCCCCTACTTTTAGTATCTCTAGATTAATCTCTTCCTGGCGGTGTTGGTTTTTAGACCAGCGGTAGGTTACCAGAAACTCATCAGGAAAATCCTCATAACGGGACTCTAGTTCTACTGCCGTTTTCAGAATGTACTTCATTTTATTGAAGATTGCTTTCCGCTCGGCTTCGCTTAATTCGTTGGCGCGTCGTTCGGGGTGAATTCCAGCCTGGTACAGAATGTCATCTACAATCCAGTTGCCTAAACCCGCTACGGCACTTTGGTGCATTAGCAAGGGCTTGATTAGTCCGGTTCGCCCGTCTAGTATTTCCTGAAACTCTTCCCAAGAAACGGTGAGTGCATCCGGCCCTAGTTTCTTATCTTTCTGGTAGGCAGATAAACTCTCAGTTAGCCCAACCCGACCTAAAATGCGCGGGCAGCGGAACGCTAGAAAAAAACCATCATCTAACGCAAAGAGTACTTTGGTAAATCTTGGGGCATCTTCCCGATCTTTAAAGGAGCGTAATGAACCGGTCATACCAAAGTGAATAGTCATCCAGCCCCCATCGCTTAGTTTTACCAGCAGATGTTTACCAATGCGCTGGGTTTCTTCCCAGCGTTGGCCTACTACCGATTGCTGCAATTCTTCGGGGGAAACAGTGACCACTCGGGGTTCAGCCACTTCTACATCAGTTACTTTCCGGCCAGTGGCAGCCATATCAAAAAACTTCTGATAGGTGGCTACTTCGGGTAATTCGGGCATAGATTATTCGTGTTATAGTGTTAATGTATTATAGTTCTAAGTTCAGAGTTCATTGTGTAGTTTCAACTAAGCATCAACTCTGAACTTAGAATTTTGAACTCAAAAAAACGATAACAACATAATACATCATTCATTTACCAATCCTTCTTCAGAAAAAGTAGCTGGGTTTACGCTGGGGTACGTATTGTTGGAACGGTCAATATCCGCCATTTTCCCCGAAGGGTCTAGCGTAATCTGGCGAATATCACGCTTGGGGCGATCAATAATTAATTGGTACGTTGGAAAAGTCCAGGGCCAGTCTCGAAGTACGGTTCGTTGCGTATTTCCTTCGGCGTTTTTTTCTCCGCGCATCATTCGCAGCGGAATGTACAGTAATTCTTGGCTCCCATCCTGATAGGCCACTAAAACTTCTTGAGGCATAGGCATCTGCCCAATTCGCTCAATAGTAACTCTCGATTGTCCACCCTCACCTTCTACCGACTGCACTCCGTAGTCAATAGTTCGGGTGCTATTCACAAAGTACTCAAAGTACCAATCCAGCTCCAGTCCCGACTCTTTTTCAACAACCCGCTTAAAATCTGTGACACTAGGGTGCTTAAATTTCCACTCATTAAAGTAACGGCGCATCGCTTTATCTAAAACGTTCTGCCCAACAACGTAGCTCAGTTGATGCAGCAACACTGCCCCTTTGGAGTAGGCGGCAGATCCGTAGGCTCGGTTGGTATCAAAATGATCGGCGTGAGTAGTGAGCGGCTCTTCCAATCCCGACTGTACTAGCGAAAAATAACCTCCGTACGATCGTGCCTGTTCTTGTCCACTAACGCGTCCCGGACCAAAAAGCTGCGCCATGGTTCGGTTGGTAGCGTATGAGGTAAATCCTTCGTCCATCCAGGCGTACAGGCTTTCGTTAGAACCCAGCACCCCTTGGTACCAACTGTGCAGAAACTCGTGTACGGTAACTCCTACTAAACTACGTAGCGAGCGATGCCCGGTAATCAGCGTAGACATGGGGTACTCCATACCACCGTCGCCGCCCTGCACTACCGAAAACTCTTCGTAGGGATATTTTCCAAAAGATTTATTGACGTACTGAAAAGCTTTAACCGTAAACTCCGGTAATACTTCCCAGTTTTCAGCCAACGTATCGGTCTGGTAAAAAAAGCGCAGTAAAGGGCCATTGGGTACTCGGGCGGTTGTGTGTTGATAGTCAGGATCGGCAGCCCACATAAAATCATGGACGTTTTCGGCAGCAAAGTGATAGGTAAGCATTCCACTATTGGGGCGTTTAAGCTTTTCTCCTTCCGGTAGATAGCCGTGGCCAATTTCTTCGGGGTTTTGCAGAATTCCGGTGCCCGCCACTACATAAGAAGAATCAATGGTGATCTTAACATCAAAATCACCCCAAATGCCGTAAAACTCGCGACCAATGTAGGGGTTGGCGTGCCAGCCGTGCTGGTCGTACTCCGCCATCTTCGGATACCACTGAGCCATTGAGTAGCGTATTCCCTCCGCATTATCGCGTCCGGTTCGGCGAATCTGCAAGGGTGCCTGAGCGGTAAATTCCATCTCGAACGTACTCTTCTTACCCGGTAAAATGGGGTTGTTGAGAACCACCTCCAGTATTGTTCCTTCTACTTCATAACTGAGAGATTTTCCGTCTTGCTGAAGAGAGCTAATGCGCTGGTAGCCAATGCCATCTTCGCCTAAGTACAGAATACGATCCATCACCCGACGGTCAGGGTCAGCAATAGTACGGGAGCGTACATCCATCATACTACCGGGTTGAAAAGCATTGAAATACAGGTGATAGAATACCTGAGTTAGCGTATCGGGAGAGTTATTTTGGTATACTAATTTTTGCGTACCCCTGAATTGGTTGGTATTTACATCCAGGGATATTTCCATGGTATACTCGGCCTGCTGCTGCCAATACGTAGATTGACCTTGCACTACAGCGGGAAGTAGCGTGATTAGTAAAATCCATAAAACTGCCAAGGGCATAGTTCGTAATAAATAGTTGTCCATAAAATTAGTGGTAGTTTCCCTCATAAAATTTGGTAAGTTATGCTCAATTTGTATAACCCCCAAACTGGGTTTCAGTTTACTTAGCCATTATTTCCGTATCTTTCCTCAATCATTCTCTGATAAGGTCAACATATGTCACTGCATGCAAAACTTAAAGAAGCCACTCGCCCGCAGCACGAAGCTACGGAGCATCTGCTTTTTCCTCAGCAGGACTGGTTAAGTCTATCACTAGATCAGTATCGGGAGTTTTTGCAGATTCAGTACGTGTTTCATCAGCAAGCTGAGTGGCAGATTGATACGGCTCTTGGCCCAGAGCTACAGCAAACTCTCCGTTGGCCCAATCGGCAAAAGCTCCCCTGGATTGAACGCGACTTGCTGGAAATCAATACTATTACTCCCACCGGGTTTCCTAAAGAAACTATTGTTGCCTCAGAAGAAGAAGCTATGGGTCTGCTATACGTAACCGAAGGAGCTATGTTGGGTGGACGGATGATTAAAAAAGCCCTACAGAAAAATGAGCAGATTGCCCCTCACGTTTCGTTTCGCTTTTTAGCCGGCTACGAAGGCGATACTGCTGCATATTGGAAGTCTTTTCTCAATGTTCTGGCTAATAATTATCGCGAACCTAAAACGGTGATTACCGCTGCTCAACGAGGCTTTGACTTATTTGCCCAAAGTGTGTATCTTATTAGAAAAAAAATGGTTAGCTAAATATTGCTACTACTACTACTAACCTATGCGCTCACAAGAAATCCCCTCTGTACCTGAAGTAACGCTGATTAATTGTGATGAAGAGCCGGTTCATACCCCCGGTAGCATTCAGCCACACGGAGCACTACTGGTATTAGATCAAGAAAGCTTCCGAATCCTTCAAGCAAGCGAAAACACTTTTTCTGTGCTAGGCCGAGAGCCGGAAGATTTGCTCAACCAGCCCCTAAAGGCGCTTCTGAAGGAGGAGCACATGCAGCTACTACGAGCTGAGTTGCCGCTACATGAAAATACCCCCAAGAACGCTTTTCTAAAAAATATAAACCCACTACGCTTAAGCATTGAAGTAGAAGGTGAGAATACTGACTTCAATGGAATTATGCATTTTTCTGATAATTGGCTAATTCTGGAGTTAGAGCCCTTACTGAAAGACAGTGATGTTGCCTTCACTCATTTTTACGACTTATCCCGTAAATCTTTACTAGCACTACAGAGTGCCGACGAGTTAGAAGACCTCTACCAAGTAGCCATACGGGAAGTACAATCACTCACAGGTTTTGATCGGGTATTGCTTTACCAATTTGACGATGAGTGGAACGGCGACGTAGTGGCGGAGACGCGTAACAAAGGAGTTGATAGCTACCTAGGACTGCATTTCCCACACACTGATATTCCCCGTCAGGCTCGGGCACTGTATACCGTTAACTGGTTACGCTACATTCCGGATGCTACTTACCAAGCGGTGCCTATCATTGCTCATAAAGATAATGACTTCACCTTAGATTTAACCCACAGCACCTTACGCAGTGTATCCCCCATTCATTTAGAGTACTTGGCTAACATGGGGGTGAAAGCTACGCTCACAATCTCGCTAATTAAAGACAATAAATTATGGGGGCTGATTGCCTGTCATCATAGCGACACAATTAATCTGTCGTATCAAACCCGCATTGCCAGCGAATACATTGGGCAGATTTTATCGCTTCAGCTTGCCCTAAAGCAGAAGAGTGAGAATCAAATAATGACCCTTACTCTGAGGCGCATTCATACCTTGCTTATTGAAAACATTACCCGTAAGCAGGACTATCAAGATAGTTTTATCCAGCTACCCGAAGAAACCCTCGCCCTAACGAATGCTACCGGAGTGGCCATTTGTCACGAAAAACACATCACCTTATTAGGAATTACTCCTGCTTACCAGGAGGTGACTTTACTGCGTAATTGGGTAGCTAGCCAAACCAACGAGCAAGAGAATATGTATTACACCGCTCGTTTAGCCAGATACTATCCTCCGGCGAATAAATATACTAAAAAAGCAGCAGGGCTACTGGCGATACTCATTGCCAGACCTCAACAAAGCTATATTTTGTGGTTTCGTCGGGAGGTGATTCAGGAAGTGCATTGGGGCGGTAAACCGGATAAATTCTATCAGAAAGAAGAGAATGGTACCATCCGACTACACCCTCGCAAATCGTTCGACCTTTGGAAAGAAACAGTAAAGGGAGCATCAGCCAAATGGAACGAAGAGCACGTAATGATGGCTCAAGAATTGGGAAACGCCATTAAAGATATTTTTGCCTTCAAAGCAGCCGAATACCACCGAAGAAATAAAACCTTATCGAAGCTTAACAATGAGCTAAAATCAGAGATCAAACGCCGACAGGAAGTACAATCGGCTTTAGAACGTTCTAATGCTGAGTTGGAGCGATTTGCCTACGTAGCTTCGCACGACCTTCAGGAGCCGCTGCGGGCGGTAAGTAACTTTAGCATGTTGCTCAAAAAACGCTACGCAGATAAGATAGACGAGCGGGCTGATAAGTACATCCGCTTTATTGTGGATGGTACCAGCCGAATGCAGACGCTGATTGATGATATTTTGGCATACTCACGGCTAGAGAGAAAAGGCAATCATTTTGTAGAGATAGATACTCATAAAATGATTCAAGAAGTAAAGTCTAACCTGAGTACCGCTATTCAGGAAACTGATGCTAAGATCAAACACCAGAACCTACCTACGGTGGTGGGAGATCAATCGCAGTTACGTCAGCTTTTTCAGAACCTCATTGGCAACGCCTTAAAATATCGGCATCACGATGTATCGCCTGAAATCTACGTTGGCTACGAAGAGCAGGAAGAGTGCTGGCTATTTTCGGTGGCTGACAATGGAATAGGTATAGAAAAGGAATTTTTTGACCGGATATTCGTCATTTTTCAGCGCCTTCACTCCGCTCGTGAATACACCGGTACTGGAATAGGACTAGCTATTTGCCAGCGTATTTCAGAAATGCACCAGGGAAAAATATGGGTTGAATCTGAATTTGGCGAAGGTAGTACCTTTTATTTCACCATTAGTAAACATTTAAAACTATCTGAATAAACGTATGGCTATTGAAGTATTACTTGTAGAAGACAGCGAAGCTGATGCTGCCCTGGTAGAAGAATCCTTGGAAGATAGCAAGTTAAAGGTTAACTTACATATTGTGCAAGATGGTGTAGAAGCCGTAAACTTCCTAAATAAGCAGGGCGATTATCAAGATGTAGATACTCCCGACATCATTATACTAGACCTGAACTTACCAAGAAAAGACGGTCGGGAAGTACTGGAAGAAATTAAAGGAGACGAGCATCTCAAACGAATTCCGGTAGTAGTATTAACCACCTCCTCGGCCGAAGAAGACATCTACCGTTCTTATAAGTTGCACGCTAACTGCTACATCACGAAGCCGCTGGATTTTGACCAATTTTCCAGAATTGTGGCTTCTATTGAAGATTTTTGGTTTACTATTGTTAAACTCCCCCCTCGGGGTGAGTAATTTTTTTTACGTATGAAAGAAGTTAATATCCTACTCGTTGAAGACAACCTCACTGACCAAGAAATAGTAAAAGAAATGCTGGAAAGCACCCAGCTCATTCATTATAACTTGGAAATATGTGATCGAATTAGCCAAGCTATTGTGTGTATCGCTCGCGTAAAACCCGACGTTATCTTGCTAGACTTATCATTGCCGGATAGTATCGGACTGCAAACGCTACAAAGAATTCAGGAGCACGACTTATCCATCCCCATTGTTATTCTAACCGGATTGGACGACCCTGATGTGGGTCTAGAAGCTATCAATAAGGGCGCAGAGGATTATCTGTCTAAGCAAGAAATTCATATTGACCACCTACTGGCCAAAACTATCTCGTTTGCCATTGAGCGCCATAAGCTGAAGCGCGAACTCTTTACGGCGATGAACCACCTCCAGCAATACAATGAAAAACTTAAAGACTATTCTTACGTAATTGCCCACGACCTGAAGTCTCCTTTAAACAATCTGCGTTCATTGGTCGATTTTTACCAGCAATCTGCTGATGCTTCTATTCGCAGGAAGGTGATGGGAAAAATAGGGGTTAGTGTAAATCGTTTGGATGATATGATCCGCAGCTTTTCTAATGTGTTTTTAGCTGAAAAAGACTTATCGAAAGAGCCAGAAATAATTAATATTCATCGCGCTATCAGCGAAGTAGAAGAGCAGTTAGCGGAACTGATTCGGGGCACGAATACCCGTATTTTTACCGATTTTAGTAAGGCAGAAACAGTCTCTTTTGTGCCGGTGCTCTTTAATAGTGTTCTGCAAAACTTGGTGACCAATTCTATTAAGTACCGGGACGAACATCGGGAGCCCCGCATTAGCATATCTACCGAAGATACTGATAGCTACGTTATTATGCATTACGAGGACAACGGCATTGGAATTGACCTAGAGCAACATCAGCAGCGGCTCTTTAAGCTATTCAATCGCTTTGATACCGAAAAAGCCAAAGGAACCGGGGTGGGATTGTATATGATAAAAAGCATTCTGGATGCCAGCGAAGGACGTATTGACATTGATAGCACCGTTGGCGAGGGCACCCACTTTAAACTCTTCCTAAAGAAAGAGAAAGAGCTGGTTTTGTAGTCTGTAGAGTGTACTGGAATTTTCGTAACATGTAGTCATGCTACGAAAGTACTACTTCTCCCGTTCAATGGTAAAGCTGACCAATCGGCTCAATGATTGTTTGTACGCTGAGTCAGGAAAGGTACACAGAATCTGGTTGGCTTCTTGGTGAAAGCGGTGCATGGCCTGGGTGGCGTAGTCGATGCCACCAGACTGCTTTACAAACTCAATCACCTCGCGAACCTTGTTCGATTTCTCACTTTGGTTTTTAATAATGTAAATAATCCGCCGCTTATCCCGCCACGTTGCTTGGTTAAGGGCGTAAATAAGCGGTAAGGTCATCTTCTTTTCTTTAATATCGATACCAACTGGTTTGCCAATTTCGGCATCGCCGTAGTCAAATAAATCGTCTTTAATCTGAAAAGCAATACCTACCTTATCGCCAAAGAGGCGCATCTTCTCTACAGTTTCAGCATCAGCTCCGGCTGAAGATGCCCCTACTCCGCAGCAAGAATTAATAAGCGAAGCCGTTTTTTGTCGGATTACTTCGTAGTACACTTCTTCAGTAATATCTAGGCGACGTGCTTTCTCGGCCTGTAGTAATTCTCCCTCAATTATTTCGCGCACTGCCGTAGACACAATTTTTAGTAAGGAAAAGTCTTCGTTATCTACTGACAGCAGCATTCCCTTAGACAGTAAGTAATCGCCTACCAGCACGGCAATCTTATTCTTCCATAGTGCATTGATTGAAAAAAAACCCCGGCGGTAGTTAGAAGCATCCACTACATCGTCGTGGACTAGGGTAGCAGTATGCAGCAGCTCAATAAGGGCTGCCCCTCGGTAAGTAGCTTCGGTGATGGTACCTACTGTGCCCGCCGTCAGAAATACAAACATGGGGCGTACCTGCTTCCCCTTTCGCTTTACGATAAAATTCATGATTTTATCGAGCAGCATCACCTTACTCTTCATTGAGTCGCGAAACTTTATCTCAAAGTCCGCCATTTCCTGCCGGATGGGTGCCTGAATTTCCTGAATACTATTCATAAGGTATGCTGCGTGCAATATTAGAACCTAATCCGACTAATGCCAAGCAACTAAACCAGAAAGGTTTATAAGTGTTACGGTTCTTGGTGATAGAGTGTTGTAGCGCAAAAGTTTTAAGTTCACAGTAGTACAAGCTCAACTCTGAACTACAGTACTATAACACACTAACACCTGAACACCCAAATACCATAACACTTTCATCAACTGGTGCGTAAGCAACAATGCTACTTACACTATTATGCAATATCTCTCTGTTTTTCTGTCCTGTACTTTTATGGTGTTCGGCTTTGCCTGTCAGTCTGATCCTGATCCTAAGAAAATTATTGCTGAAGCCATTGCCGCGCACGGCGGAGACGGTTACGATGGTAAGCATATTTCTTTTTCGTTTCGTGATCGCCACTACGATGTGCGCCTACACGGTGGCCAGTTTACTTACGAACGAGCATGGGAAGATTCGCTGGGTAGTATTCACGATGTTCTAGATAACCAGGGTTTCACCCGGAAAATAGACGGCGAAGAGGTTGTATTGTCGGCAAAAGATGAGCAGCGTTACGCTGACGCACTGAACTCGGTAGTTTATTTTGCCTTGCTGCCCCAGCCCCTTACTGACCCAGCGGTAAATGCCACGTATTTGGGAGCTGATACGGTTAAATCGAAACCTTATCATAAAGTGCAGGTAACGTTCGACCAACAGGGAGGAGGAACAGACTTTGATGATGTATTCGTTTACTGGTTTCACCAAAATGAACGTACGATGGATTACCTAGCCTACTCATTTCATGTGAACGGTGGAGGCACTCGCTTTCGGGAGGCGTATAACGGGCGAGAGATAAACGGCATTCGCTTCGCTGATTACATCAATTACACGGATACCCTGCATCAGTTTTCCTTAGAAGAATACGATACTCAGTTTACTAACGATCAGGTGCAGGAGTTATCGCGCATTGACTTAGAGAACGTAGCAGTAATTGATGAACTGAAGAACTGAATAATAGAGTGAGCGATTTGCTCGATAGTCATCCATTATCTGTCATTCAGTTCTTCTACCGCAAGATATACAGCTTTCCGAATTCTTTGGTAAATGCTCGGTCGGCGGAGGTTTCTCGGTGCTCCATCGCTTGACCATCGTTACGAACAATCACGCGGTACAGGTACACTCCGTTGGCTAATTCGTCGCCGTACTCATCACGTCCATCCCAGGCGTACTGCGTAATGTTGTTACCAATGCGGATAGGGCCGATTTCGTCCTGAGTGATCTCTCGAACAATTTTCCCACTCACCGTCATAATCTGAACCTTTAGCTGATCGGGAACCTCGGCTCCCGTAAGGGTGAACACAAAGCGAGTGCTGGTAGAAAACGGATTAGGGTACGGATAGAAGTGGGTAATGGTGGAAGCATTAATCACTTCAAAGGTAATCTCGTAGGGGTTCGCCCCCGAAGCATTTCCGCTGGCATCGCTGGCTTGTACTTGTAATCGGTAAATACCATCCTCCAGCACTTCCGGCTGGTAAGTGATGGTAAACGGAGTGTCATCGGTAGCTGGGTTCCAACTTACGTTGGGCTGATCTAGGCTAATTCTTCTCAATTCGCTGTTCTGGGTGCGGGCATTTTTGGTAGAAGCCGAGGCATTCAGCTCAATTTCTTCGCGACCCAACAAAATATCAATTCCGGTGGTATCTTGTTTCTGCAAGTACGGGTTCTCATCCCGCACCTGAATAGTGATGAGTGGACTAGGAGCTACAATATCGCCGTCTATGATGTACACTCCGTCAAAAGCCACATCTACAATCGGATTGGTTGCGTCGCCTATCACCTCCAGCCAGTTATCCACCCGTAGCGTATTGTTGGTATAGGTTTGCTCGGGCTGCTGTTGCGGATTTACCTGAATGGTAATATCATTAGTACCCACTCGTTGGCGGGTATCAACAGCAATGGTAAAAGTAGCGGTATCTTCGCTAGCTGGGGCGGGCATGTAGAGGGTATCGGTGCGCGCCTGACGTTGTTCTTGATTAGATAAGGTGTAGACAACGGCCAATGAATCGGCAAAGTCCTGTTCGGACAGATTATAAAACGCCCCCGAAAAAGTGAGGGTCTCACCTTCCTGTTTTTCTACGATGGCTTCTGAAACATCTACCGAAATTAGCGTGCCCTCGGGCAATGTACTATAAAAGACAATCCAGCTTTCGGGCTGAGCCGGGGTTTGCTCTACCGGATCGCTGGTTTCCAGTACTAACCGTAAATACGGATACTGCTGAGCATCAATACTACTTAGATCTACGCTGGGTTGCCCGGTTAAACCAGTTAATAATTCTACTACTTCTCCGGTATTATTTTCACCCAATACGGTAATCGTATAGTCATTTCCAATGATCTGGGTTTGTAACTCTTGCCACGCTCGGGCGGGACCAATACGTCTTCCGCGGATGCTTCCGCTGCGGTACGGCTCCGTAATCTGCTCGTCTAATGAAATAACTTGCTCAGTTACGGGAATGTCTCTAGTGGAATCGGCTCGCACTACGGTGGCCGAACCAATGCTGGCATTTTTACGACCAAAAATAATAAGCGGTTCCCCGGCCTGTAAATCAGCTAATGCTTCGGAAGCTACCCCCAATTCCTGAAACTTGCTTACCGTCTCTTCCGGCCAGGCAGTAAAATCAACATTGCCGAACGAAAACAGTAGTACTGGGTCATTATCGCCTACCGCATCAATAAACTGCTCTAGTATTCGGCCATCACCCGTAATTTGTCCGTTGCTAAAATCATTAATGACTTGCGGGCGACGACCGCAGGTATTGGGATCTTGTACATCAAAGCCTCCTCGGGAGATTACTGCGTAGGGCAGCAGTCCTTCTTGGGTGAGGGCGACTGCACCAATGGCATCGTTCTTACAGAGAAGCCGAGAGTCAGTAGCGGTAGTTAAGATGTACGGAATTCCGTTAAGAGTAACGTCGGTATTCACCGTACCCTCCCCGCCCGAGACGGTCACTGCCAGTGCTACGCTACTCTCTTCAAATTCCCATTGATTATTACGATAGGCCACGTTGGTTAGGGTGTTCTCCTGCCACTGACGAGGATGCACCTGGGCCCAGCCATCGCGGCTTTCGCTTAAATACGTAAATGAATTATTGTTCCAATCATCGACCTCTCCCGCTAACGGAGCAGCGTATTTACTTCGCCAGAAATATACCGTGCTATCTTCGGTAACGGGTAAAGTAACTGACCATTGAGCCAGTGCGGTAGTTTCTAAGGTGGTTTGTTGTTTTGCCGAACTGCTAAAAGTAACCGAAGTATCTAGCTCAACCAAAATTGATCGGGGCGAGCCAGATCGTAATGTCGTCTGAAGGTTGCCGGGCTGTACCTGTAGGGTCGCTTCCGGTGTTGATACTATTCCGAAATTAACTGGGGCGAGATTAACCGTTCCACTAATCGGAACAAAATAATCAATCGCTGCCCGGTTGTTAGCTTCGTTAAGCTCAGCTACGGAGTCGGGGCTATCTAAAATAACTTCCAGGCGATTATTTCCAGCATTGGAGTTACCTTCTTGATTGGGTACGGTAAACTGCAAAGTATCTTGATAAAATACCGGAGGGTACCATACCGGGCCGTAGGTTTCGGTAGTGCCATCGCTAAAAGTGCGTTGCAAAGATATAGCGATAGAATCCGTTTGGGTGCGACCAAAATTGCGGACAATACAGTTTACGGCAAACGAATCGGAAGCAGCAGTAACGGGTGCATCTTGCAGTTGAGTAACGAAAATACTATTGGTGTTGGTCTCATAATCGGGTTGGCTACGCCCAAACAGAGCGAGAGCCGGATCACCCTGATGCACTAGTTGCTGTACCTGAGATATGTGCATTTCCCAAGCTGATGCGCCTACTTGTTCTATAAATCGGCGTTCGCTCTCTTTTTTAACTGCGCCCAGGGGCTGATCTATCCAGGTGCTATCGCCAAATGCTACTTCGTAAAACCGATCGGAATACTGCTTGAGTATACTAGAAATTCCTATGGAGCTATGAGCCATCACGTGCAGTGCCCCTCGGTTGGCGGTGCGAATCCAGTCCTCGCCAAAGGTGGTGGCGGTACTGAAAACATTGCCGGCGTTACAGCCATTGAGTAGAATAGCTGGGTACTTTCCCTGATTACGATAGCCAAATTCGTCGTTGGATACGAACCCAATATCCATATCAGAAATAGTGGTAGAAGAATGGCCAAAAAAGGTGATAAGCGAAACACCCTGATTTACTTCTTCAGCAATATTAATAAGTTCGGTAGCATTGTTGGTTCTTTTCTGCTGGGTAGCTACCTCACCTCCCAAAAAATGATTCTCGGCAATAGCCGCAAAATTATCTACGTAGCGAGCGTAGAGCGTTAGCTCAAAGGAAGATACCCCGCCACTCAGGTGTACTAAATTCTTTTTCCAGAGGGCTTCCCGCGTACTACTTTCCTGGTAATCTTCGGCCAACGTGCGGCTTTCTTCTTCCATCACTTTGTCTAGGTAATTAGCTACCTCTTGAGCCGTATTGGCGTTGACCCTTCCGGTAGGTATCGCCATGCCAATACCATCGCTACCCCTTAGTCCGGTAGTAAATATAATGTCTGATCCCGGCATTCCTCCTGGTGGAATGTAGTCCTGTACTTCAAAAGTAGCTGGATCACGACGGTGGTAATTGAAATTGACGGTGAGGCCCTTGCCAATTAGTAGTAAATTCTCCGGGTTGCCGACCGATAGCATATAATCGGCAAAGCGACGAATAGCCAGAGGACTAATTTCCCCGTAGCTGAACAGATTGTAGAGTTGATTAATATCAACTAAAAGAGGCTGATGACCGGTGCTAATCCGATAGTCGCGGTATGCCCCGATAGGGTCACTGTAGGCGCCGGTGGGCTGCCGAAGGGCCGGATGACCCACCATCAGAAATTTAGCCGATGCTTCTAGCGCAGGCATGGTGACTCGCCGCATATTGCTTACCGATTGTACTTCTGCCAAGATTAGTTGCCGAGATACATTAGTATTAGGAATAATTGCGGAGAGCGCACTTTCAGTAATGTTATAGCCAATCGCTTCGGTATTGTTTGGGTCAGTGATGTCCCAAAGTTGGGCGTTAGCTGGTGGGTTGGCTACTTCTAGAAACGATTTAGCGTTTGTATTTCCTACTAAGTTCAGTACTTGATTCTGATTTTGGGCATCGGGCTGCTGAGCATAGTTAAGCTCCAGTAGGGCTAAAGAAATATTATCGGCTCTGCCCCCTACCCCATTGGGGGTTAAACGAACCACCATTTGGTTACTACCTACGTCCGACCATGCCAGAGTGGTATCTATTCGGTAGCTGTCGTAGTAGCTAAATTCAGCAGTAGTTAATGTCCGCAGGGAACCGGCGTTGCCACCTACCTGAACAGTAACATTATGCAGTTGATTGTTGCGCCCGGTAATTACCAGTTGCAGCCGGGGGTTGGGTCCACTGGTTACAGCATTTCTTACCGTAACAGTATAATCTACGGACTCTCCTTGCCGGATTCGCCTACCTGTCCAACCCTCGCCATAATCAAAGGCACTAAGTCTTGATGTTGCCCGACTCGCTGAGCCAACAGGGTACAGCCGGCCCTGCTCGTACTCATTGGCGAACGTCTGTTGTTCTATTTGTAAATGATAAGGCTCTGCTGGTAGGCCATCCACATTATTCTCCGAAAAAGCTGCTGCTCGTTTACCTACCCCAGCATCTATCCGCCAAGTAAGAAAATATGCTGTGGTATCTGAATACAAATTATAGTGAGGGTGTGGCTGAGCTTCAGGAGATGTGTACAGTTCAGCATCTATGGTACCATCGTTACGCTGACCATAAAAACGGATATAATCTTCTGGGTTGAAGCGAGCATCTTGCTGACCGCGTACTTCAATCGCCTGTTCTACGCCTCGAAAGAAAAGCTGAATCCGGCGAGGGTCTACCGAGGCAACCGGAAACCCAGCTTGCTGTAATGTAGCGTAGTCAACCTGGTAAATACCATCTTCCCCAATCGGAATTTTGTAGTACTGTTGGTTATTAACTACCCACTCGTTGCCGAAGCGCTGCGCTTTCGTGCAATGAGCAATGAGCAATGAGCAGTGAACAATGACTACGAGGAGTGTTGTAGGTAATCTAGATTTACTCATTCTCCTGCGATTTTCCGAAACCTAGTTTGAGGGAAAATACGTGGGAGTAGAGCGATTCGGATTGGTCGCCAATATCCGTGAGGGCGTAATCAATCTGGAGCTTACCCAGTACCACGCCTACGCCAAAATCGGGCTGATACGTTCGGTAGGTGCTACCATCAAAGTTTTTCACCTGCTGCACATTACCTACACCCGCTCGCAGAAAAACAATTGTCTCGTAGTCTAACTCCAAACCAACCGAAGGGTCAATAGAGGTTACGTCTGAACCTACCAGCACATTGCGCTGACCGTCGAAAGTAAAAGTAGCATCTACTGTAGCCAGTACCCCCAGACGATTTTGCCAAAACCGCTGCAACTTTGCTATCCCGAAGGTTGCCCTCGGTAGCGTAAGTTCTACCGAATTATCAGGAATCTGATTACCGGTTTGGGTGTAAACATCAATCACTAGTTCAGAATTATGCGACCAAGCGTTGAACGTGCCGGTAATGTCGTGAAACATTAGTCCAACTTGCCACCCAGCTAGCTTATACTGCGCTCCGGCATCCAAACCAAAGCCCCAGGCATTGGCAAAGTCGCCCACGTTGCGGTGTACCACTTTGAAGTTTACCCCCAACTGCAAGCGGGGAATAGCCCGTAACCGTCGGGCGTAGGAAAACAGAAAGGCATAGTCGGCGGCTGAGAAGAAGCGAATACGATCGTAGTTAATTCGCCCGTTGGCATCGTACAAAAAGCGCGTATCAGGAATATCATCTACCGCAAAACGGATTACTGAAACTCCCAGGCTGCTTAGCGAGTCGATGCGAGTGGCAAAACCCCCGTAATCGAAATTGGCAATACCCGCAAAGTACTCAGCGTGCATCAGCGAAGCCTCGTAAGGATTTTCCAGACTAGCTAAACCCGCGGGGTTCCAATAGCCGGAGGTGACGTCTGCAACTACAGCTGTTTGGGTACCCGCCATCCCCAGCCCCCGACTGCCAATACCGATAGCCAGGAACTCGTTACTGTACTTAGGAGTACGGATTTGGGCTTGCCCAGTGAGTGCAAGGAGACCAAGGAAAAGACAGCTCAGAACCCTGATACGCATAGAGTTAACATATCGAGTGCAGCTAGAATACGCCGAACATCCCCCCCTAACTCCCTTTACAAAGGGGGAAAAGTCCTCATCTCTTTTTATAGGAAACAGGGAAGATTTAAGTGTAAAACGACTCATTGAAGATGAAATATTGTTTGCACCTATTCCGTGACGCACTCAAGTCAAATTAGCTAATTATCAGCAAGCTAACGCCTTCCCCTCAAAAAATTCTCGGGTGGTTGAGGAGGGTTACGTAAGTTTATTTGCGGCCTAAAAATAACTTTTGGGAGGGTAAGCTACCGAACTACGGATGAATAGAATTATGCCAAAAAAGACTTGTTTTTTCCGAAGCAAATTGAGCGAGTTAACTCGCACGGATAGTATTAAGAACTATGTGCTTTTTAGGTTGATTTAACAGAAAGTTACCCACTACAATTGCAGGTGTTCAGCCCGTACATGATGATCTTCCAGAAAGATTTGGGCTTTGGTATCGAAGTCTTCGGTTGATTCGGTAGTGAAGTACTTTCTTATCCCCCGCTGAGTGCAGCGAGCTTTCATTTCAGGGTGCTTATTTAGGTAACTGGCTAAACTACGTGCCACAATTTCGCCCTGAGAAATTAATTGAACGTGTGCGGGTAGAAACTTCGCAATCTGATGGGCTAACAGCGGATAATGAGTACAAGCCAGTAAAATAGTATCAATATCTGGAGAACGGGACAGTAAGCGGTCAGTATGCTGCCGGATAAAGTACTCGGCACCTATAGTGTTATGCTCATTATTTTCTACCAAAGGCACCCACATGGGACACGCCTCCTGATAAATCTTTACTTCGGGAAAAAATTTCTTGATCTCAATCAGATACGACTCCGAATTAACCGTACCCTGCGTAGCGAAAAGGCCTACGTGGCCGCTTTGGGAGTAAGAACCAATAATTTCGGTAGTAGGGCGAATCACTCCTAGTATCCGGCGCGAACCATTGAGTTCGGGTAAATCACGCTGCTGAATGGTTCGCAGGGCTTTAGCGGAAGCAGTATTGCAAGCGAGAATCACTAGATTACAGCCCATGCCAAACAAGTGGCGTACACACTCTAACGTATAGTGATACACTACGTCGTAGGAGCGAATACCGTAGGGATTACGGGCATTATCACCCAGATAAATGTAATCGTACTGAGGCAATTGCTTTACCAACTGCTGAAAAATAGTAAGTCCGCCGTAACCGGAATCAAATACTCCAATAGGCCCCACTGGATAATTCATTGATACATGCTTCTGTCTGGCTAGATCGTTCGCAGCTATCGTGCCAGTCTTAAAAGAAGCAAGGAATACGTTTTTAAGGTCACTACTGTATTGTAAAATTGTATCCTACTACAATCAATACTGGCCAAGCTGTAGATAAATCAGATACTCTCGGATCATTTTTCATTGCTTGTTCAGCATCTCGAAATTCAGACGATCTGATAGGAATAAGTAATCCCAAATCCCAGTAATTGCCCTCTACACCCCAAGAGTTTATTTTGACACCTCCGCCAAATGTAGCTCCAGTGTATACTCGGTTATACTCTGATAGTCCTTTAACTTTAGTTGCTGCATTTGTACCGTACATACCTGTCATATAAAATTGGGTTGCGTTAGAACTGGGAAAATCTTTCCGTAAACCCACGTTATAACCAATGCCAGCGATCTGATAACCTAGTCCACCAAATAAATTCAACCCTTCTATAAGGTTGGTACCAGCCCGTATTCCTATGGCACCATACGGTAAACCAATGCCTACACCCAACGAGCTCTTCCCCTTTCTAGAACTTAAATGACCATCTTGGCAGTACCCAAAATGGGTTATACATGAAAGAGCTACTAAGGGAATAATGTGTTTTAGAGTAGTCATAACTTTTATTCTAGAATGTCCAATTAGGATCAATTACCTCTACTTTACTCTTATCTTGTACTTTTTGATACCGCTTCATACCACTCTCTATCAAGAATGACACATCTTCTTCCTGGCCTTTCGGGTCTTTTAGTCTTTGTTTGGCTATGATCTTTTTGACTCTCTTAACCATTTTTTCATTGTCCGGCGAAACTGGGCGCAGTTGCACGGCTGCTTTAACGGCTCCCATTGTAGGGCGCACTTCTAAGATGTACGTAGCATTAGGCTTTAAATCACCTCTAACAAAATCTCGGTTTTCAGCAGCAACCCAGAAAACGTGCTCTCCTGGATCACACTCATAGGTGAAGTAGTGAACCCCCCTCATTTTCCCTAGATATTGCTCCCCATCAAAGTACTTAAAGTTAATTAATGCCCCTGTACCTGATACTCGGGCAAAATAAACTAAGGACTTTCCTTCAGAAGGCTGTTGAAATTCTTGGCCAAAAACAGTAAAACTGCTAAACAAGGCTAATGCGATAAATAGAAGTGGTTTCTTCATTAATCTCGAATTATAATATATGTATATAAATAAAAACTATTAGCAAAATGCAATATACAGAAGTCTTATCAAATGTTCTTACCTAGCTTATCTTACATTGTAAGGTATGTAGGGTTGAATACGAATTTGTGGCAATGCAACAACTAGTTTAAGAAGTTGATTAGCCGACAAGAAATCAAGAACTGTAGATACTGATGCTTAGAAAGCAGAAGAAATACGGGAATTATTGTAAGTTAGAGATTCAGAAAAAAGTTATTAATAAGCCATTTCAAATACCCCCAACCTATGACTAGAAGACTATTTCCGTTGTTTACACTATTAATTATAGCCGCACTTTTTATTCAGGCGGATGACCCGAAGATGAAGAAGATTTTCAACGGCAAAAACCTAAAAGGCTGGGTAGAGCCGGAGAATAACATTTGGTGGTCAGTAGAAGATGGCATCCTAAAAGTGAAGAGTGGCCCCGACCAGACTGGATCTATCCTGTGGACGAAGAAAGAATACACTGACTTCGTGGTACAAGCCGATTTTAAAATGGGGGAAGGAACCGTAGACTCGGGCATTTTTCTTCGGCACGATAGTCAGCAAATCCAGATTGGTGAATCAGGGTCGCTCAAACGTGATATGACTGGTTCGCCCTACATTCCGGGCAAAGGTTATCCGGTGGAAGCGGAAGGTGTAGCTGACTTGCTTAAGATGGATGATTGGAATACCATGAAAGCTCAAGCAGTTGGTAACAAATACACCGTGTGGCTCAACGGCCAGGAAGTGATGAACTACACCTCTGAGAATGCAGTTGAGCAAGGCCCGATTGGCATTCAACTGCACCCTAATCGCGAGATGAGTATTGAATACCGCAACATTATGGCAGCGGAGTTATAAGTGACGATCAATAGCTGACAAAGGGCATCTGATTATCGTACCCTTTATGTTCTACCAAACGAAGAATAAAGTCGGCCAAGTCAGCCCGACCTAGTTTGGTACCTGCGTTCACGCCTACCCAGCCGATGCGGTATTCACCTCTTTTCGGTTCGTTGGTAAGTTGTGGTCCGCGTACAATTGTCCACGTCACATCGCTGTTCTTCAGTACTTCAGCGTGGCGAATAGCATCGTTTAGCACTCTGGGAACGGCTACTTTCATGATGAAGCGAATCACTTTATCGGGAAACTTAGGTCGATCCTTCTCATAGGGTAGCCCTCCGCCCGAAAGCGAAATAATTCGTGAAACCTGATATTCTTCCATGGCTGCCAGAATATTTTCAGTGCCTGTTGTTTGTAACCACTCCGGCGAGCCTTTCCCGTGTCCGAACAAACTCACTACAATATCAGTACCCGCTATCGTCCGATGGACATCTTCAAGGTTTAATACGTCGCCCGTAATAACCTCCAGATCAGGTGAGATTTTGGTTACCTTAGCAGGGGTGCGTACCAACGCTTTAATTTGATAATTCTTCGCTAACGCCTGTTGTAAAAATTCCTTACCAGTTTGCCCGGTACCGCCAAAAAGTGCGATGGTTTTCATATTTGAAGATATAATTACTGTATATGCTGGGATAGTGCGGTAAATCGGTTTTCTAATTCATTTAAAGGAGTGTAGCCGCGGGTTAGCGGATGATGCGTATTCTTTACTTCCGCAAACACGGTGGGAAAGCCCTGTACGCCCAGTTGCTGAGTGCGCTGAAATTCTTGCTGAGTTTGCGCTAAGAATGCATCTTCTTTCATTTGCTGGGTGAACCTTTCCCCGTCTATTCCGAAAGCCTCAGCAAGTAGTCCGTATGCTTTGGTATCTTCAGGAGCCGTGCCATCGTAGTAGATTGCCTTTTGTAAAGCCGAAGCAAATAAAACCGCCTCATTTGCCCGATACGATTTGAATACACTCAGTGCGATTGCCAGGGGCATAGAATTGAAAACAGTTGTTCCCTCTTCCAGAATATCTTCTAAAAAAGCTTTACCGAATTTCACTTCGGTAGATTTCTCTACATCGCGATAGGCTCGTTGGATGTAAGGAGCTACTTTACCAATGGGACCGATACGTTCGCCAGTAACCATTCCACCCGATAGTACCTCAAAATCCACTCTTTTTTGATGCTTTTGGTAGAATGCTTCCATCACGGAAGAAAAGCCGTAGCACCATCCGCATAATGCATCGTAAGCATAAATAATTTTCATAATTGTATTTCTCTTTTGCAGAGGTATACGCAAAAATATTTATCTTGGTGGTATAATAGTAAAAGAAGGGTACCTACCTTTAAGTAAGTATGAAAAAGAATAAGAACCTTAGCCCAACTTGTCCGATTCGTACTACGCTAGAAATGCTGGGTGGTAAATGGAGATTGCTCATCATTAGTGAGATTGGATCGGGTAGCCTTCGCTACGGCGAAATTAAGCGAGCCATTCCGGAAATCAGTGAGAAAATGCTGACCCAGGAGCTAAAAACACTGGTAGATAATAATTTGGTGGTGCGATACAATTACGGCGAAGTGCCGCCGCGCGTGGATTACTCGCTCACTGAGAACGGTGAGAAAGCATTACAGTTGATTGAACCAATTCGAGATTTTGGACTTCAGTACATCAAAAAGTGATGAGCAACTTTAGAAAATCAAGAAATTTATTGGTGTTTAAGCTGGTGATTGTTATTGCTGGATGTAATCCTAATAATAAGAACTCCTCCGAAGTAGATACCACAGCCGAGGAAGAACAGAAGCATTACGTAATTCTGATGGGTGGTCAGTCCAATATGGTGGGTTCGGGACGAGTAGCTGATTTGGATTCGGTGAATATTCCCGATCATATTACTTATTTCAATCGCGGAATGAAGCCAAATTTCAGCCAGGATTCGCTAAGCTTTGGTCCTGAGATAGGATTAAGCCAAATACTCCATCAACACTTCCCGGATTCTAATTTCATTTTAGTTAAATATGCGATTGGTGGGGCATCGCTACTAGACTGGGCACCGGATTACGATTCAGCTCAAGCAACGATTACCAGAAATGTGCGATTTGGAGTGATGTACGATTCATTGTGGAAGTACGTGAGTCAGGCTACGGCTACCGTCAATGAACCTACCGAAATTGCTGCGCTACTGTGGATGCAGGGCGAACGCGATGCCCGTATTCCTGAGGCCGGAGTAGATTACTATCCGCACTTCCGAACATTTATAGAACGTATTCGCCAGGATGCTGATCGCCCAAACTTGCCCATTATTTTTGGCTTGGTAAATCCAGACCCAGCCCGCTACGCCGCGGTAGATACCGTGCAAGCTGCCCAACGGCGTATTGCCAATGAAATGGATGACGTCTGGATGATTGATACCTCCGATTTGGGCAAGTGGGACGATAACGTACACTACAACTCGGCTGGCCAATTAGAACTAGGCCAACAGTTTGGTCAAGCTTTAGTGAAGTACTGGAAAGCCAGTGCTAAAAATTAGCAAAGAGTGTCTGCAAATCCATAGTTAAATCAGCTAAACGCTCTGCGCTCACTCCGTAGGTAATAATTTCGTGCTGGATAATAAACGTGATTGCCCCCGCTACGTAGCCCATTAGGGCCAGGAAACTTACCTTGCGAACGTACCACATGAAGTTAATCTTCTCAATACCCATCGCCGCTACTCCAGCCGCCGAGCCAATAATCAGAATGCTACCTCCGGTACCCGCACAATACGCTAGAAACTCCCAGAAGGTATGATCGGTCGGATAATCCAGCCCGTACATCCGCATCATGGCGGCTACTAGTGGCACATTATCAAAAATTGAAGAGAAGATACCTACCAACAAATTGATTACGTAAAAATTTCCGACGTTATCGCTCAGGTAATTCGCTACAATGGCTAGTTGCCCGGCTGACTGAAGCGCGCCCACGCACAGCAAAATTCCCAGGAAGAATAACACCGTTGAAGTATCCACCTTACGTAAGGCCATCAGTACCGAAAAGTGGGTTTTTAGGCTTTCATCTTTTCGGTGATGAATAATCTCAATGACTGTCCAGAGAAAGCCTAACCCTAGTAGAATACCCATATAAGGAGGAAGGTGCGTTACTAGTTTAAACACGGGTACAAAGACCAGTACCAGCACTCCCATAATGAGCACCAGCTTACGTTCAAATGAAGTTGATTTTAGTTCGATGTCTTCATCTGATGATAGTTTTTGCTGTATTTTTTTTCCTGAGGTTCGGGAAAGATACAGTAGCGGAAATAACATACATATCAGACTGGGTAGGAATAATTTGGTGATTACGTTTTGAGGAGTAATCTGACCGCCAATCCAGAGCATAGTGGTGGTAACATCACCAATGGGAGTAAAAGCTCCGCCCGCGTTGGCTGAAATAACTACTACACAAGCATACAGCCAGCGCTCATGCTTATCATCCACTAGTTTACGAAGCAACGAAACCAACACAATGGTTGTGGTTAGATTATCCAGAATACCGGATAAAACAAAGGCTAAGATAGCCATAATCCAGAGTAGCTTACGAGAGCTATCAGTTCTGATTCGGCTGACAATCGGCTCAAAACCATCGTGACTGTCGATAATTTCTACGATTGTCATGGCACCCAACAGAAAGAAGAGAATGCTCGCTATCTCACTCATATGGTGGGCAAGCTGCTCAGACACCATCTCTACCTCCGGTACCTGAAATACGTATATTGTCCAGCACAGTACACCAGCCAGTAGTGCCGTAGCTGCTTTATTAATGTGAAGAGAATGCTCGAGAGTAATTACTAAGTAGCCTATCAAAAATATGATAATCATCCAAACCATGACCTATGCACTTTGTCGCTAAAACACAATTTAATATTGCAATAATAGCAAAGGTAGACAGGCTACTCGTAGTATAATTATCCAATAAAAGGGAAATGGTACTTTCTGCTAAAAATCCTCAATCTTAATATTTTACGAAGGCAGGTGGTATTTAGAATACTGGTGATAGAGTATTGCTTTCTGTTGGGGTGATGATGGTTTGTATTTAGCAGCACGTGCCTTTTCGATAATGGCAAAGTTAGCCAGTATTTTATCTTCTAAATACCAAAATAACAATTGCTTATCGAACGATTCATAAAACTATGATCTTTACAAGAATTAAATGAAATTATTATCTTTTTTTTAGCAGTTAGTTCTTTTTTTTGTAATCTACTCTTTGTTTATTTGAAACTTACTTAACCTTCTAGAGAAGCTAGCCAATGTTTGGTAAGCCTCTAAATCTTAGAATAGACGTGCGCCTAACCAACCTAATTTGCATTAGTATGCTACTACTTAGCGTAGTTGCTTGTATCCCCAACGAAAAGTTAATATACTTTCCTAATCCTGAGTTTAATACTCAAGCTCCTACCGCAGTATATAACAACCGCCAGACCTATCAGCTTCAGCCTCGGGACGTTTTGTCGGTTAGAATTAAAACATTGGATGAGGATACTGAAGACTACTTCAACATTCAGCCTAGCAACGGGTTTATGCCACTAGATCCGGCAGGGCTTTTTATTAATGGCTATTCTATTAGTTCGGAAGGCATGGTAACGCTGCCCGAAGTTGGCGAAGTACAAGTTGGTGGTTATACTTTAGAAGAGGCAGAAGCCATTATCCGAGATGCTATAAGTAGCTACATTAGCGACGCCACCATACTAGTAAAGCTGGTGAGCTTCAAAGTGACCGTTTTGGGCGAAGTAAACAGACCTGGTTATTACTATGTGTTTAATGAGCAAGCAAATGTGCTGGAGGTACTGGGGCTAGCGGGTGATCTAACTGACTTTGGAAATCGTGAGAATATTACGCTAATTCGGCAAACAGAAAATGGAAGCGATGCCATACTGCTAAATCTAAAAGATCCCAAGCTGCTAGCTTCTGATTTTTACTTTTTACAGCCCAACGATGTGCTGTACATACAACCGTTGCAAGCCAAGCAAACGCGTGATAACCTGAATACGCTGAGTATACTGGGTATATTATTTGGGGCTGTTTCTTCAACGATATTGGTGCTAAACTTTATAAATAACTAGCGATGAAAGAAACGACTGAAGAAGAATTTATTGATATTCGGAAAGTACTATTAAAGTCCGTAGATAAATGGTACTATTTTCTGATTGGTCTGGCGCTTTGCTTCACTATAGCTATTCTCTACCTAAAAACAGCCCCTAAGCAGTATGAAGTGGAAGCTACCGTATTACTGAAAGACCAAGGACTTAGTGATCGGAGTTCAGGACAAGAGAAATTTATTAATGGTTTAGATCTACTTTCGGGTAATTCCGAATTGGCGGATGAAATTGCAATCCTTTCTTCTTACGCGATGGTGCAGCGAGCCCTAGAGCAGCTAGACTTTACGGTAAGCTATTTTCAGTACCCAGACACTTGGGGTTTTTTAGGCGAACAGATGGAGGAAGAAATTTATCACTCAAAGTTTGAAGCTATCCTGGATTATAAGGAACCCCAATTGATTGGGGTTCCTATCTATATCAGTTTTCCTGATCCTAAGCACTATCGGATTCAGGTAGATGCCGATGAGGCAACGCTGTTTGACGTAGCGAACCAGCAAGTAGTACAACCGGAAGTGGAGGCAAAAATGGATGAAACCCTTCCAATCAATCAACCTTATGAGTCGCCACTACTAAGTTTTCAGCTCGTCTTGGACTCTAGCTACGTAGTAGAGGAAGACCAGCAATTTTATATTATTGTGAATACTCTGCAAGGGCTGACTAAATCTTACTCGGGTAAGCTAGGTATTACGCCTATCTCGGAAGAATCGAGCATTGTTCAGTTGACCACCAAGGGGCGGATTCCCCAAAAAGAGAAGGCTTTTTTGAACACACTAGCTGAAGTATACATTCAGCATGATTTGAATAAGAAAAATGAGCTGGGACTACGCGCCATTGGGTTTATTGATACACAGTTAGCTACGGTATACGATTCATTGCAATCAGTAGAAGGCAATCTAGAATCCTTTCGAGCTTCTAATCAGATTATTGATATTAGTACCACTTCGGAGAGTTTGAACGCTCAATTACAGCAATTGGAGGCAGAGCAAGCTAAGCTGGGGGTTCAGCGCGAATACTATCAGTACACTTCAGAATATCTACGTAATAATGAAGATGTGACTGATGTGGTGGCCCCTTCTGCCGTAGGCATTAACGACCCGCTACTTAATAATCTGCTCCAAGACTTGTCGATAATGAACCAGGAAAAAGTAGAAAAGGCCTATAGTTCTGGTGAAAATAATCCAGTACTACGGGTGTTAGAGAATAAGATTCGTAGCACCAAAGCGGCACTGATCGAAAATATCGATAATTTGATTAGTTCTAACCGAATTGCCTCCCAAGAGAATCAGCGGAGAATTAACAGGCTGGAGGGCCAGGTTAATAACTTACCCCAAAGTGAACGCAACCTTATTAATATACAACGCAAGTTTGCTCTTAATAGTAATATTTACAATTACCTTTTGGAAAAACGGGCCGAAGCAGGGATTGCCTTAGCATCTAATCTGCCCAATAAAAGTATGGTAGATACTCCTCGCCTGATAGGTAGTACTGCCACCGAACCCAACAAAAGCTTAGTCTTCTTTTTGGCCTTTTTAGCTGGCATAGTTTTGCCTCTCGGATTGGTAACTGCCCAGCATCTGCTTAATACAAAAGTGAACGATAGTGCTGACCTGAACATTACCCCAACCATACCAGTCATTGGCTCTATTCCCCGAGCGGCACGAGGGCAAAAACTACCCGTACTGGCCCCATCATCACCGGTAGCCGAAGCATTTCGTTTCTTGCGTATTACGTTAGACCGGCAATGGCTTAGACAAGATACCCAGCCCATTGTTATTGGTGTTACCTCTGCCCAAGCGGGCGATGGCAAAACCTTTTGCGCTGCTAACTTAGCCGCAGCCTACGCGAGAGTAGGGAAAAAAACCTTGTTGATTGGAGCCGACTTACGAAAGCCACGTCTGCAAGAGTATTTTAATGTGAAGGACTTTGGGTTGGCTGAATACCTAGGCCAAGAAGCGGACTTTACCACGGTACTACAAAATACGGACTTACCACATTTGAGCGTACTAAGTGCTGGAAAAGCTACTTCTGACATTGCCTTGCTTATTGAAAGCGATAACTGCACCAAGAAACTGATACAAGAAGCCAAAGCGCAGTTTGATGTTATTATTTTTGACACCCCGCCGATAGGAATAGTGGCTGATGCTTTTGTTCTGTCTCCCTACATGGACATTTTTATTCATCTTATTCGGTACAATCATACGAACAAAGCTCAGATAGCTAAATTAGATAGCCTTTTTGAGTCGAAGGATATGAAGAATTTAGTGGTGGTAGTGAATGATTCCCGCAGGGATGAAAGCTACGGCTATAGTTACGACTATAACCCCGATTTGAATAAGAATTAATGAAAATACAGTACTATTTTTTGAACTGCTGTTAAGAAGAGCTAGCCTATGAGTGAGTTGACACTGAGAAGTAAGATATTAAGCGGAGTATTCTGGAATACGGTTCAGGTAGTTATTTATCGTTCCTTTTCATTTGTCATCAAGCTGGTGTTAGCCCGCCTGTTGTTTCCCGAACAGTTTGGTTTGGTAGGCATGGCCTCGGTATTTATCAGTTTTATTGAGGTATTTAATGATATAGGAATAGCAGCGGCCTTAGTACAGAGAAAAGAAGAAGATTTAAGGGAAGCCCATTTTCATACCTCGTTTTGGTCGGGGGTTGTTTGGTCTATTAGTTTGTACATTTTCATTGCACTGGTGGTTGCTCCGCTAGCAGCAATTTTCTACGAAGAACCGCTGCTTAGGTCTATTATTCCGGTGTTGAGTATTGGAGTTTTATCCAGTCCGGTAAACTTGGTACATAAAGCCCAGCTAACCAAAGCGATGGACTTTAAGAAACAAGCGTTTATTGAGAATGCAGCTCATATTTTTTCGGGGGTGTTATCGCTAATGCTGGCTTTTGCCGGAGCTGGGGTATGGGCCTTGGTATTTAATGCAGTAGCCTCCTTTTTAGTAGCCATGCCACTGTACTTTAGAGCTACCTCCTGGACACCCAAGTTGATATGGGAAAGAGAAGCGTTCAGTGATATTTTTGGTTTTGGCCTGTATACTACTGCCACTAATTTTTTCAATAATTTAATTAATAAGCTCGATTACTTATTAATTGGCAAGTTGGTATCCGCCTCAGCTTTAGGGGCTTACACCTTAGCTTTTATTTTAACTGACATTGTTAAAAATGAGCTAATGAACATTATGAACAAAGTAATGTACCCAGTGTATGGAACCGTACAAGATGATCTAAAGTCGCTTAAAAGCTACTACGTTACTATTGTAAAGTATAACTCCTTGGTGGTGTATCCGATCATGCTGTTGTGGATAATAGAAGGAGAACCAATACTACTTACTGTGTTTGGCGCAAAGTGGACTGAGGCCGTTATTCCTTTAAAACTATTAGCCGGTTCAGTGCTCTTTCATATGATGGTGAATAGTAATACTACGCTGGTTCGGGGCATGGGAAAGGCTCGACTAGAGATGAAACTTCAATTTTGGAAAGCACTGCTGATGTACGCGCCTCTATTGAGTGCAGGAATCTACTTCTACGGAATTAACGGAGCGGCTATGGCCTTTCTAGTAATTAAGTTTCTGAGCGTTTTTATTGTGCAGGTTTATATGAAAATTCTGATTGACTACACATTTGCTGACTTATTTAGAGCCATGAAAGTTCCGGTAGTTGCTTCAGCAATTGCATCTTTAGTTGTATTGGGGCTTCACGCTGTTGCCAATGTACACTTTATTATCTCTTCCGGTATTCTACTAATGATTTACACGCTTATTGTATATAAAATGATGGGGCAAGATATAGCTGTATTTGTCAAATCTTTAAAGAAAGAGAAAAAGCTGAAAACGTAGGTGAGCAGCACAGAAAATAAATGGATCTCGATTTTTAAGGGTGAGATAGGTGATTGACGTAAATGAGGGGGATGGGTTAACCATTATAAAATAGAGAATTTATACAATGAGAAAGGCTATTAAACTTTTGCGTTCGTATGCTCGAGCCACTATATCCAAAATTCAACAGCTAATACTGTATGTTAGTGCTGGTTCAGGGTTACGCTCTTCGCTGTATTATATTGTAAATTCTGAGTTTTATCGAGAACACCGCGCAGTAATTCTGGGGCAATTACAATACAACGAAAACATTCAACGTCCCTCTGGATCGGTGCCACTGTTAAGGCGAAATATACACCGTTTAGAAAAAGGGATGATTATGGTGCCTCGCCGCATTCCTTTTGGGGTTGACTATATTGGTGAAACGCTTGATGCTTACGAAAAGACGGTAAGTAGCCAGAATTTAAGAATAACAAATGAAGTGCTGTGGGCTCGTGATGTATTGATGTCTTATTTCTCAATATGTGGCAATTCAGCGGAGGTTAAACTATTCAAAGCTAAGTTTGATGCCTTGAGTCATCCGCAAGGAGATACTCCCGACGCTTTTTCAAAAATTGTGAAAGACCGTGTTCCTTACACTAAAAAATCACTGAATTCGTCGGGAATTACTCACGAGAAATTTCATGATCTCTGTATACAAAGAAGGTCAACCCGATGGTTTGAAGAGCGCGAAGTAGACATATCTTTGATAGATAAAGCAATATCTTCTGCTAGTTTAGCTCCCTCAGCCTGTAATAGACAGCCCTATAAGTTTTTGGTATTTAATAAGCAAGAAGACGCAACGGCAGTTGCTGAGCTTGCGGGAGGAACAGGCGGGTTTGCTCACCAAATTCCGGCATTAATTGCCTTAATTGGTGATCTGTCAAACTATTTCCACGAACGCGATAGACACTTAATTTATATCGATGCGTCTTTGGCCGCCATGACGTTTATGCACGCAGCCGAAACGCTTGGTCTCAGTACTTGTCCTATTAACTGGAGTGATGTCGCTAAAAGAGAAAAAAGCTTTTATCAGCTTGTGCCTTCTGTTCCTAGGCATATGCGCCCTATCATGCTAATTGCCGTTGGCTATGCAGATCAAGAATCTTTTATACCTTACTCATCGCGGAAAGAAATAGATTTGCTAAGAGTTCTGAACCCAGCGTTAGCAAAAACTTAGAGACGACAGTAATATTTTTTTATTGAATCAAGCATACCAAATTAACAACACATTACAAGATGAACACTTTAATAATCGGCGTAAATCTGAATAGCAAAGGGGCACAACTAATGCTAATTCCAATTAGCTTGATTAACGCTATTAATGAAGTAGTATCATCTTCAGCTACTAAAAACAAACAAGCTTAAAATGAGTAATATATCGTCGCTAGAAGAGCAGGTAATAAAGAATGACTACTGCATTGGGTGTGGAGTATGTAGCCATGTAAACACTGACTATACTGTAGAAATTGACCAGTATGGTATGTATAAAGCCAAATATTCTGGTAATGGCACACCACCGAAAGATGATCCAGCACTTGCTGTTTGCCCATTTTCTAATAAGGCTAAAAACGAGGATGAACTTGCTGATAAGTTATTTCAAAAAGCCAAAAAGAAGAATGAGTACATCGGGAAATATATTGCGAACTACGTAGGTTATGTGAAAGAAGGAGCCTTCCGAGAAAAAGGAAGTTCAGGTGGGTTTGGTAAGTGGATACTGAATGAACTACTTCGAGAAGATAAGGTAGACTATGTTGTTCAAGTAATCAGTAGCCAAAAGGAAGATACGCTATTCACTTTTCAAATCTTTACGAAGGAAGACAATATTTTGTCTGGTTCCAAATCAGCTTATTATCCTATCACATTAACTGACGCTCTTGACTTTATTAGAAAAAACGAGGGAAGATACGTTATCACTGCTGTCCCCTGCTTCAGTAAGGCAATCAGGAATCTATGTTTACAAGACAAAGTTATTAACGAACGGGTAAAATACGTTATTGGCATAATTTGCGGTCACTTAAAGTCTACCGCGTTTGCTGAACTTTTGGGATGGCAGCTAGGAGTTGAGCCTGATGACTTAGGTGGTATAGAGTTTCGAGACAAAATAGCAGGACTGCAAGCTAACGAAAAAGGAGTGTACGCTATTACAAAATCGGGGCAGTTGAGCGGGATTAAGTCCTCGAAAAAAATGTTTGGTGGCGATTGGGGACACGGATTGTTTAAGTATAAAGCGTGCGATTATTGTGATGATATTGTTGGCGAAACAACTGATGTTTCGGTAGGCGATGCCTGGTTAGAAGGATACATGGATGACCACAATGGTAATAATGTATTGGTCATTAGAAATGAAGAAATAGATAGTCTGATAAAAGAAGGTATTGCCCAAGGAAGACTGGCACTAAAAGAAGTTGAAGAAAGTATTGTGGTAGAGTCGCAATGGGGAGGAATAAAGCACCGAAGAGAAGGGCTTTCGTACCGGCTATTTCTAAAAAATAAGGATAACAGTTGGTATCCTAAGAAGAGAGTTGCACCAAGCAACAATATCAGTAATCAGAGAAAAAGGGTCTACGAAAACAGAGAGATAGTAAGAGATGCTTCTCACCAACTTTTTTTAAAAGCAAAAGAAAGAGGAAGCTGGCACTACTTTGTAAACTTAATGATGCCTTATATTAAAAAGTTGAACTATGTTCCTCTCTATCTAAAAGTAGTTAACAAGGCACTTAGAACTAAAGAGAAGCTTTGGAGTAGTTCAAAATGATGGTAGCTACTTCTTGCCATAAGTCTTACTCAATTAATTGAATAGATTTTCCCTTATACGAACAACGGTAATAACTAATAATCATGACGAAAATACTAGTAGTAGGCGGTGAGTTCTACAATAGAGGCGCAGAATTAATGATACACGCCGCTGGCGAGCAGATTGTTAAACACATTCCAGATGCCGAGTTGTATCTAAGCCCACTTCTGGCAAATGCTGAAAAGATTAATGCTGCTGGATATAAAGCAATTAACGCCCCTTTGTTTCACGTAGCATTCTGTCCGCAGCAGCAGTTTAATCTAACACTACTCTTCCCTGGGTTGGCTAAACAGTATCTTTCGTTCAAAAGAGGTATAGCTTTCTCAGGCAATACCACGCTCTCAGACATTGACGTAATCTTAGATATATCTGGGTACGTTTTTGCCGAAAAGTGGGGGATGAATCCAACGAATAATTTGCTCACTCTTCTAAAAAAGGTTAAGAAGAACAACACCAAATACATTTTTCTTCCTCAAGCATTTGGCCCGTTTAGCGAGCAGCAAGTACCACTTATAAAAGAGTGCTTTTCGCTATCAGACCTTGTAATTGCCAGAGAGAGTATGTCTTACCAAAACGTGCTGAAAGTAGCTACCGATAAGAGCAAAGTGAAATTGTATCCGGACATAACGTTATCGTACAAATTTGAGCCAGTTAGGGAAGATGGAGATTATTGCTGTGTTGTGCCCAATGTTAGAATGCTAGATAAAGCCGGAGAGGAATGGCGCAAGCACTACGAAGATGTTCTGTTAAACGCTATAAACTGTCTGCTCGATAATTCATCTTATAATATTAAGTTATTAAATCACTCTGCTCAAGGTGATGTAGAGTTGGTAAATAAGTTGTTTAACATTTACCGAGATAATCCTAGAGTTCTTAAAGTAGATGAAGATGACCCCAAGAAACTGAAGAAGATTATTGCGGGATCTTACCTTAATGTTGCTTCCAGATTCCACGCTATTGCATCATCTTTATCGTCATCGGTGCCCTGTATTATGACATCTTGGTCTCACAAATATCAAGAATTAGCCAAAGAATACGAAGTAAGCCGATATTGTATGGTTACGCCTACCCAACCGGAAGTAGCTACTTTAATTAAAGAACTGCTAGATTCTCAGGAGAATAGTGCAGTAAGAGCAAGAATAGAAACAGTTAATAGCCAGATAAAAGGGAAAAACAACGAAATGTGGGACGTAATTCGTGATACTTTGGCTATAAAGGCTAATTACGCTTAGAAAGAGAGCGGAGAATAGAAACCCTCTATAACTTCAAAATCTAGTTTCGTGATACCAGCAATTGTCGTTGTTACCCATAGCCGAACAAACTCATTAAAGAGAATATTGTCCTCTCTAGCAAAATCAGTGTACCCTGCGGGCATTCGCATACCGCTAATCATCAGTGTTGATGGAGGTTCGGAAAACAATCGCGAGATACTACACATTGCTACCGAATGTATTTGGGAACACGGCGAAAAGAAGATTATCGATCACCAAGAAAACCTAGGGCTAAGAAATCATATCATATCATGTGGCGACCTATCAGAAACGTACGGTGCCGTAATAGTGTTGGAAGACGACTGTTACGTGAGTCGTAATTTTTACAACTACGCCCTACAGTCAGTAGAATTTTTTGATGAAGACGAAAACATCGCCAGTATAGCCCTATACTCTAATCGGATCAATGAAAATGTGCTGCTTCCGTTTGAACCACTGTACGACGGCTACGATAACTACTTTATGCAGGTACCCTGCTCGTGGGGGCAAATATGGACTCAACAGCAGTGGCGTTCGTTCAAATCATTTTACAACAAAGAACCGGTAATCAGCAGTAGTGATAATATTCCGGAGAGGATAAAAAAATGGTCGGAAAGCTCGTGGAAGAAGTATTTCTACAAATATCTGGTGGATGAAGAAAAGTTTGTCGCATACCCTATACTATCGCATTCAACCAACTTTGCCGATGCGGGCGAACATTTACAGCAGGCTAACAGCTATTTTCAGGTGGGTTTAGAAACACTACCAGAGAGTTATACCTACAAACTTGTGGCACTAGATTACAGTGCTAATAAGTTTGATGCTTTCTCGGAGTACCATGCTTCTAACCTGTCTCAACTAGGTATAGCCGATGATGTAGAGCTTGATTTATACGGCTCAAAAAGGCTAGATTTGATTAATAAAACTTATGTGATATCATCTAAAGTCTGTAGAAAGCCGATACGTACTTATGGACTTGAACTAACGTGTTTATCACAAAATATTCGCGATGGTATTGAGGGAAACTTCTTTTCGTACGCACTAAAAACAGAATTTGAGAACAGTACCACTTTACCCAAGAGCAAGTCTAATGCTTTTGTCGAAAAAATGGTGCCCCTACCCTATACGTTAGGCTCTTCTGCCGGAAAGCGGTGGTTTATCAATAAGTTGTTTCCTTTCGTTCGGTTGTAGAAACTAGCGTTGTTTTATCTCCTATTAGGCTATCAATACTATTTAACTAGTGACAGAAAATAACAGCGATCGTACCCTAATTCTTGAGTCTGGTTTTACTGGCCATAGGGGGGAGTATATCTCTCATCTGATGCGGTTCATTAACGATAATGCCAATTTGCACGATAAATATATATTCTTCCTAAATGAAAAAATAGTCCCGCTGTTAGGACAGTTAACTGAGTCGCCGAACTACTTTATTGAATACGTTAACCCCACTGAAGCCCGATCTAACTTTATTAGCCAAAGCTTTTACGAATGGACACTCGTGGCTGAAAAGATAAGCCAAATTCGTAAGAATATTAATGAGATTATTTTCATGAGTGTGGATGAACACTTGATTTTACTTACTACCCGGCGTTTTAAAAAGTTCAACCTATCGGTGAAGGGCGTTTTGTTTCAACCCTACGTACACTATAAGAATTCAACCGATAAAAAAGGCCTTCTAAGAAACTACATTTCCCAAAAGTATGCTACTGCTTTGAATAAAAGCATTAAGAAGCTTTTCATTCTGAATGATGAGAAAACAGTCTGCGAAATGAATAAAAGCATTAAACGCTGTTTTGCTTATTTACCCGACCCTATTGAAGATAAGCCAGTAAGTAGCGATGCCCTGGTGCATGATGAAATAATCGAGAAATTCTCATTACACGCTACAAAGAAGCATTTGCTAGTGTTCGGTATGATTGACGAACGGAAAAATATCACCACCATTATTGATGCTCTGCGGTTGCTACCGAGCGAAATCAAAAAATCGGTACACCTGCTTATTATCGGCAGACTGGATGGAGCGGTTAAAAAGAAATACCAAGATCATATTCACCAGCACCAAGATGAGATAAATATTACCTTCAACGACCAATTTGCAACCAAAGGTGAAATGGAGGTTGTGTTTACGAATTGCCATATTGTGCTTATGCCGTATATTAATTTCTACAGCTCAAGTGGAATTTTAGGGCACGCAATTAAGCACCAAAAGAATGTTGTTGCCTCTAACCAAGGGTTAGTGGGCAGACTAGTAGCTGAGAAAAACCTCGGAATTGCGGTTAATCCTCTAGATCCTAAAGAAATAAAAGATGCTATTTGCCAATTGATATACCAGCCGGAAAAGTACCAGTATCAAAGTGCGGAGTATTTACACGAATATAGCCCGGAGAATTTTTCCAGAGCTATTTTAACCGAAGAATAATTATAAAATTAGATTTATAGTTTATAAATTTATGTGATTCAAAGTATGATAATGGGAATATCGTATAAGACATATAAAGAAAAATATCATTTTTCACTGAATCTATATTCAATATTTTTAATCGTTACCTTTATTCCAGACATCGTAGGGATAAACAACTCTATAATAAAGTATCTTTTCTGGGTAGTACGATTATCGCTCGCCCTGTGGATTATCTACAAAGATTACCGCTCGGCCTTTCGGCTTAGCCTGTTTGAATTTTTGTTTGTTATTCTGGCCCTTATTTACACCACTAACCTGTTCATTGATGTTTTCTTAGATCCTATTCCGGCTCTAAAGAATAGTGGTTTTACTGATTTTATCGGATTTTTTATTGGTATTATTCTCGCGCTTTCTTTTCGATATGACTCCGCTTTTCATTCAGAAACTTCTTTCAAATTTTTTTGGGTAACCCTGACCTTCGGGTTGATAGTCGCTTACTTTTTAGCCATAGAAAATACGCACCTCGATGTCTCCAATGTTCGGTACGATGCCAACTCTACGATTAACACCATCATGTACGGCCAAACCGGTTGCGCGCTTTCTCTAATCTCGTTATTTGGATTTATTCACTATAAAAAAGCAACGCTTAAAATACTATTCGCCCTTACCTTTGTCGTTGGTCTTTTATCTATCGCCAAGGCCGGTTCCCGGTCGCCGGTAGTAGTGTTAGCGTTGGTCAGCATTTTTTATATGATCGCTAGGCTAGGAAAGGTAAAGGGCTTACTGATATTATCTGTTTTTGTCGGGTTAGTCCTCATCAATATCAAAGCCATTATCGGCTTACTAAGTAGTATGGGGAGCAGTTTAGCGGTACGTTTAACCAGCATGATTCAGGATAAAGAAACCAGTGGGCGGGATGTGATATACGCTAACGCGCTGAGTATTATAGAAGAGTCGCCTATTTTTGGTTCTTACTATCTGATACCATCGGGAATAGGAGCTGGAGGGTACCCCCACAACTACTTTTTAGAAGTTTTTATGACTACCGGTGCCTTAGGGGGAGTTATCTTTTTAGCATTAGTAATTTATAGCCTGTTTAAATCCTACAATCTGATAAGAGCGCAGCACTTTTCCAGTTGGATTGTGATTCTGTACTTACAAATACTGGTGTACGGCATGTTTTCTACCGGGCTTTACACCTCTCAAGACTTCTGGATATTACTATTTTACACCGGATCTTTAAAAGTTAGCAGCTCGCTATCTACTAATACACTCCCCCAGAATAATAGATTGCCAGGTAGAATGCGGGTTCTGGCTAAATAATGTTATGAACGCACCTATTGCCCTATTTGCCTATAAGCGACTAGATACACTGAAGCGGACTGTTTCGGCATTGCAGCAGAATGTGCTAGCTAGAGAGAGCGATTTATTCATCTTTTCTGATGCCGCTAAAACGCAGGCTGATGAGTTGGCTGTTAACAACATTCGCGATTTTTTGAAAACAATAGAGGGGTTCCGAAGCATTCGTATTTCTGAGGCTAAAGCCAATCAAGGGTTAGCCAAATCAATTATTAGTGGAGCTACCGAAGTATTAAATAGCTACGACACGGTTATTGTGTTAGAAGATGATTTGGCTGTTTCGTCTAATTTCCTTTCGTTCATGAATCAGTGTCTATCCTTTTACAGCAACTACCCCGAAGTGCTCTCTGTATCTGGTTACACCATGCCAATGGAGGTTCCCGAAGACTACTCCTACGATGTTTATGCTTTTCCTCGGGTAAGCTCCCACGGTTGGGCCACCTGGAAAAGTAAGTGGGTTGGCATTGATTGGGAAATTAAGGATTTTGATAAGTTTAAACAGTCGGCAACCAACCGAAAGGACTTTAGATCGCACGGAAGTGATTTGTACCGAATGTTAAGTCGGCAAATGCAGGGAAAAATAGACTCCTGGGCTATTCGGTGGCAGTACCATTTATATAAGGAGAAGCTCTTTACAATTTATCCTACTATTTCGAAAGTTGAAAATATTGGCTTTGGTGCTGGTGCTACCCACACCACAGGCTTTGATCGCTTCACAACGAAGCTCGATAAAAGTGATAGCACCGCATTTCAATTGTTGCCTAACGTAGCGTCAAATAAAAAAATACATGAGCAGTTTATGGATTTCTACTCAGTAAAATCCCGGGGTATTGCCAAGCTGAAACAACTAATTGGAGTTCTCCGCTAATCTATTTTTAGAACGTATATTGCTATAAGACTTATCACACACTATAAATGATAAAAAATGTTATAATCATTGATTTATTTATTGACAAAACTAGCCCCGCTGGAAGTTGCATACTGCAAGAAATTAAAGGTATTTCTAAAGATTATAATATAACTGTGCTATCAAGCCACTTAGCACTTGAAGATAGAGGTTATCTGGCTTTTCATAAAATAAAGCTACTTAGTCAACTGAATTTTCTAAGGTATTTGACTTTTTATTTTGCGGTAAAAATTAAAATGGTCAGTCTTTTAAAAAAAATGAGGCAGGAAGAAGGTAGTAAGACGATAGTGCAAGCAACCAGCGGGCAATACACTCAGTGTGATATATGCTACGCTCACTTCTGCCATACAGCTTATCTAGCTAAGCACTGGCATAAAGTAAATGTAAGAGGCATTAGAAAATTCTTACGCAGATTAAACCATAAATTCAACGCCCAAAAAGAAAAGAAAGCATTCTCAAGTGCTAAACTTATTGTAGTGCCTTCGCAAGGATTGAAGAGAGAAATTCAGGAGTGTTACCCTAGCACAGCTAAGAAACTAATGGCAATTCCTAACCCGGTTGATACGAAGCGATTTAGTCGTGATGCCGAGGTGGGGCACAACCAGCGAAACGCACTGGGGTTCACCGAAGCAGATACCGTGATTGCCTTTGCTGCTCTGGGCGACTTTGAGCGTAAAGGGTTGGGACTATTGCTGGAAGCCTTGTCTTTGCTAAAGCGGGACGCGCCTCGCTACAAAATACTGGTGATTGGGGGGCGAGGCCCCGAGATTGCACTCTTTCAAAAGAAAGCCAGCCAACTAGGCGTGAGCGGTCAGGTGGTATTTGCTGGCTTTCAAAAAGATATTCGTCCCTACCTGTGGGCCGCCGATATGTTTTCGTTGCCCTCTATCTACGAAACATTTTCTTTGGTGTGTATGCAAGCTGCGGCGGCCCGATTGCCGTTATTGGTCACTAGCTTTAGCGGATCGGATGAGTACGTAGTTGATAGCGAGAATGGGTGGTTTATTGAGCGTTCGGCAACAGCCATTGCTGCTAAGCTACAGGACATTGATGCGAATAAAACAATGCTGGAAGAAATGGGGGCGAATGCCGAAAAGACGGCTCATCGGTACAGTCAGGAAGTCTTCCAAGAACGATGGCGCAATCTATACCATAACTTCACAGCGAGAAAAACCATAGCCAAGTAGACGTAGTAGTAACAATGAACATTATCATCATCGACCTTTTCCTTAATAAAAACAGCCCGGTTGGAAGTTGTATCTTACAAGAGATTAAAGGTCTATCCAAAACGCATCAACTGACGATATTGTCAAGCCATTTGGAGGCCAAGGATCAAAACCACTTGGCCTTTCATAAGGTAAGGATGCCCAGCCAGCCAAATTTTTTGAGGTACTTTATGTTTTATTACCTAGTTAGAACAAAGATGTTTTTCTTACTCAAAAGGGTGAGGCAGTCAGCTAGTGAGAGAATAGTTGTTCAGGCGTCTGGTGGGCAATATACCGAGTGCGACATCTGTTATACCCAGTTCTGCCACGCTGCCTACCTTGAAGAGCACTGGCATAAAGTAGATGTCAAGGGGGTTAGAAAGCTTTTACGCAAACTAAACCATAGTTTTAACGCTCGGAAGGAAAAAAAGGCCTACCAAAATGCTAAAGTTATCGTAGTACCTTCGCAAGGATTGAAGAGAGAGCTTCAAGAGTATTATTCCGGTACCACTGAAAAGATAGTTGTGATTTCCAATCCGGTTGATACGAAGCGGTTCAGTCGTGATGCCGAGGTGGGGCACAACCAGCGAAACGCACTGGGGTTCACCGAAGCAGATACCGTGATTGCCTTTGCTGCTCTGGGCGACTTTGAGCGTAAAGGGTTGGGACTATTGCTGGAAGCCTTGTCTTTGCTAAAGCGGGACGCGCCTCGCTACAAAATACTGGTGATTGGGGGGCGAGGCCCCGAGATTGCACTCTTTCAAAAGAAAGCCAGCCAACTAGGCGTGAGCGGTCAGGTGGTATTTGCTGGCTTTCAAAAAGATATTCGTCCCTACCTGTGGGCCGCCGATATGTTTTCGTTGCCCTCTATCTACGAAACATTTTCTTTGGTGTGTATGCAAGCTGCGGCGGCCCGATTGCCGTTATTGGTCACTAGCTTTAGCGGATCGGATGAGTACGTAGTTGATAGCGAGAATGGGTGGTTTATTGAGCGTTCGGCAACAGCCATTGCTGCTAAGCTACAGGACATTGATGCGAATAAAACAATGCTGGAAGAAATGGGGGCGAATGCCGAAAAGACGGCTCATCGGTACAGTCAGGAAGTCTTCCAAGAACGATGGCGCAATCTATACCATAACTTCACAGCGAGAAAAACCATAGCCAAGTAGACGTAGTAGTAACAATGAATATTATCATCATCGACCTTTTCCTTAATAAAAACAGCCCGGTCGGAAGTTGTATCTTACAAGAGATTAAAGGTCTATCAAACACGCATCAACTAACCGTGCTATCGAGCCACTTAGCACTTGAAGACAAAAGTAGTGTAACTTTTCATAAAGTGAGTATACTCAGCCAGCCAAATTTTTTGAGGTACTTTATGTTCTATTACCTAGTTAAAATGAAAATGTCTTTTCTGCTAAAAAAAATGGCAAGGACAGGTAGCAAAAATGTGGTTATACAAGCAACTAGTGGTCAATACGCCACGTGCGACATCTGTCATACCCAGTTCTGCCACGCTGCCTACCTTGAAAAGCACTGGCATAAAGTAGATGTCAAGGGGGTTAGAAAGCTTTTACGCAAACTAAATCACAGCTTCATTGCCCGAAAAGAGAAAAAAGCATTCTCAAGTGCTAAACTTATTGTAGTGCCTTCGCGGGACTTAAAAAATGAAATTAAAGAATATTATCCTAGCACAGCTAAGAAACTAGTAACTATCCCCAACCCGGTTGACACCAAGCGATTTAGTCGTGATGCCGAGGTGGGGCACAACCAGCGAAACGCACTGGGGTTCACCGAAGCAGATACCGTGATTGCCTTTGCTGCTTTGGGCGACTTTGAGCGTAAAGGATTGGGACTGTTGCTGGAAGCCCTGTCTTTGCTAAAGCGGGACGCGCCTCGCTACAAAATACTGGTGATTGGGGGGCGAGGCCCCGAGATTGCACTCTTTCAAAAGAAAGCCAGCCAACTAGGCGTGAGCGGTCAGGTGGTATTTGCTGGCTTTCAAAAAGATATTCGTCCCTATTTTTGGGCTGCCGATATGTTTTCGTTGCCTTCTGTTTACGAAGCTTTCTCTTTGGTATGTATACAAGCTGCCGCTGCCAAGCTACCGTTGCTGGTTACTGATATTAGTGGGGTAAACGAATACGTAGTTGACAATGAGAATGGGTGGTTTGTGGAGCGTACAACAACGGCCATTGCTGCCAAGCTGAGGAAAATTGGCGCGGATAAGACGGTGATAGCAACCTTGGGGGCGAATGCCGAAAAGACGGCTCATCGGTACAGTCAGGAAGTTTTCCAAGAACGATGGCTGGAACTATACAGTACACTTGCAAAAAAGGAAGTTGTTGTCAACATTAAAGAACTGCAAGAATCACTCATATAGCTACTTTTTAATTATTGGCATAACCGCTCTGAACTTTTAGAATGTTGAAACCGAAAATATTATTTATCCTGCATTATCCCCCTCCGGTGGTAGGAGCAGCTGTTGTGGGTCAATTCATTAAAGAAAGCTCAGCAATCAATACCAGCTTCGAGGCAGATTATATCAACTTAGCTACTGCCAGTGATTTAAGGCAGATTAATAAAGGGGGACTCGCCAAGATTGGGACTTTTTTCAAAATTCAGTGGAAAGTAATCAAAGCATTATTTGCCAAATCGTATGATTTGTGCTACCTGAGTTTTACTGCCAAAGGATTAGGCTTTTATAAGGACTTGGCGATAGTGTTAGTACTAAAGCTTTTCAGAAAAAGTGTGATTTATCATATGCACAACAAGGGTGTGCAACCAAATAGCAAAAATAAATTTAATGATTTCTGCTATCAGCTAGCGTTTAATAGTGCTAAGGTTATTCTATTATCTCCCCATTTGTACCAAGATATTGCCAAGTACGTGCCAGCCGATCGGGTGTTTTATTGCCCTAATGGTATACCGGCTACTCCGCAAGACAGCGACCTCTCAAAGGAAAGGCAGGAGAGCGATACTGGTAAAATTCTCTTCTTATCTAATATGACGGTTGAGAAGGGGGCATACGTATTGTTAGAGGCCTGTAAATTGCTTAAAGAGAAAGGTGCTATTTTCGAGTGTCATTTTGTGGGTGACTGGTTCGATATATCTGAGTCAGATTTTCAGCGCAAAATTGCCCTCTATGGCCTAGACACATGCGTTTTTGCTCACGGCAAAAAATATGGTGAAGAAAAAGAATATTTTCTGAGATCTGCTAATATCTTTGCCCTTCCAACATATTATCATAACGAGTGTTTTCCCCTTGTACTCTTAGAAGCAATGAAGTATGCGTTACCCATTGTTTCTACCTCCGAAGGAGGCATTGCTGACATTGTTGTGGAAAACGAAACCGGATTTATAGTGACTCAACAAGATGCAGCAGCTCTTGAGGAAAAGTTAGAAGCCCTGATTAACGCTCCGAAGCTACGTTCAACATTGGGGGTAGCGGGCAGGGAACGGTATGAGCGCCTATACACGTTAGATTCATTTGAAAAAAATATAACAAGAATACTAAAAACTGCCGTGCAGAAAGATTAAATCATCATATTCACGGCTACTACTTTATAATTATTTACTACCGATCGCTTATTCCTGCTTGTTAAGTTCATGTAAGGCTTATTGTTAAGGTGTACTACTAAAACTATTAGCAAACCCTAATCATTTTCTAGTACAATGAATTTAAGCGCATTAAAGAGATTCTGGCTTTTAAATTTTTTGCGTAGGCTTGCCCAGGCCTCAACGTATTACAATGGCAAATATCTCCAAATCTTATCGTGGGGCATAAAATCTAAAGAAGACACAAATTATACGTATCATATAAGTGATAAGAGCATCAATTATTTAGCGCATATGATTGCGGTTGTTACCCGAGCAGATCATCAGCTGATAATGCGCTATATCGACGAAGCTAAAGGAGATACTGCTCTAAGAAGTTCAATTATTGAAACTACCAAAAACTCTTCGTTCAAAAAATTTGCCGATTTGGAGGTGCGGTTGGGTAAACGCCTTGGCTGGTACGCTTTTGTGAGAGTGCTTAAACCCAAAGTGGTGGTAGAGACTGGGGTAGACAAAGGACTTGGGTCTGTAGTAATATGCGCTGCCCTACTAAAGAATCAGGAGGAGGGATACGGTGGCCAATACTACGGGACCGATATTAACCCAAAAGCTGGTTACTTATTAACGGGCAAGTACCAAGAAGTTGGTAAAATTCTCTACGGTGATTCAATTAATAGCCTGTCTCAGTTTTCTGAGAAGATAGATCTATTTATTAATGATAGCGATCATTCTGCCGACTATGAATATCAGGAGTATCTGGTAATTAAGAAGTTGTTATCGGATAAAGCAGTTATACTGGGCGACAACGCGCATGTAACCGATAAACTCTTAAGGTTCTCTAACGAAACTAGCCGTAAATTCTTATTCTTCAGAGAAGACCCCATTAACCATTGGTACCCGGGCGGCGGTATCGGAGTATCGTTCAAGTAAAAACTGAAAGAACGTAGCTATAAGTACTAAAATAAAGGGTTCTAGATGATCTTATGTGGTTACAGAAAAAGATTACTATACTGGTTGTGGGAGACTTCCGAAGTTTCGATCTCTGCTATCAAAAGGTGCTTTGTTGCTCAAACTTCGGAAGTATTTTCCGATAGTATTGACTACCAACCACATAGATTCACTTAGAACCCACATTGTCCCATTTTAGAAAAGGGTGATTTCTACCGTATAATTTTATTCTACTACTCAGTTCAGTAGCTACTTCGCTTTCGGTTCTCTACACTGGTAAGAGCTCCTTATTTCTAATCTTTCGAAGATACAGTCGGATCACTAAGTAAAGAAACATACCATTGGTGTAGATATACCTTTGGGCTAATCGGGTGGGATTTCTGTATAACCGATAGGCCCACTCCAGACCATTTTTCTGCATCCATAGTGGTGCCCTGTTTTCAACACCAGCGTAAGTATTAAATGCCTGACCAACTCCCAGCATACAAGCCTGCACCCTTCCCTGATGGTTATGCATCCACCGCTCCTGCTTCGGGCAACCAAGAGAAACAAACACGAAATCAGGTTGGGCGTCATTAATCATATCCACCACGGCAGCATCCTCAGCATCCGTAAGCGGGCGAAAGGGTGGGGAGTATGAGCCAGCTATTGTAAGCTGAGGGAAGTCTTGCAACGCTTTAGCCTGTAATTGCCCCAAAACTTCTGTAGTGTTTCCGTAAAAAAATACTGACTTACCCATTCTTTCGGCTTGAGCTAACAGTACTGGAAATAGATCAGGCCCGGCTACCCGTTGCTGGTCAATATCTTCAAACAACCATAAATATTTGGCCAGAGGCAGACCATCGGTGGCTACCACATCGGCTTGGTTGATAGCTTCTTGAAAATAACTATCGTTAAACGCCTCAATAATCATATGAACATTGGCGAAACATACGTACGAAGAGGTCTTTCGCTCAGTAAGCTCAATAACATAATCGAGCACCTTAGCAAAAGTACCGGTAGATACTTCGGTAGTGAGTACCGATACTCTCTCTAAAGGGTTAGTTTCTTGTAATACTTCTTTCATTATTATTACCTTAGTTAAGGTTATAGTTTCTGCGTTTTTTTTGTTTAGGTTAGCTGAATTGTAGAACTACGCCGTTGAGTGTATACCAGATGACTGTCTCGTAGTTCGTATTCTCCGCCTTCAAACGTTTGTATGGGAGTCCAGTGTAGATACACAAAGTGTTGGTCGGCTAACTGTTTTAGCTCCTTAAGGTTTGGTAGAGGAGTTGTACAATAAATATGATTCACATGATGGTCTACACAGAGCTGATTTATTCTCTCAAATGAGTCATCTATCTCTTCTGACGGTATATGCCCTAAATACCTAGCATTGTTAAATGATAGATAATCGGCAATGCGTCGGCAGGTATAGCTCTGACCTATTGTGATAAAGCGGATAGCGTGATTATCTTGGGCTTTCCAGTGACAATAGGCACGATAAAGCAACCCTAGTGTGATGGTTCTCAGAATGTAAAAACCAAGGCTAACATAGAGAACCAAATGAACGTGAATTTGCCAATTGACTAGTAGGCATAATACCACTATCCCAACACTATGTAACAGAGCTACCAGAGCGGTCTGATGAACCTGTTGTGCTCCTTTAACCGACACTGGTCTATAACTTTGGGTTAGCTGATTAACCCCTATCCATAATAAAATGGACACTATCCACAGCACATTGGGCAGCTCTACCAAGTGAAATATCGTTACAACGGCATAACACAGTAGCCATAAAGCGACATCCGATCCTGCAAGTAAATACAGCAGAGTGCGGGAGTAGAGAGATTGCGTTCTTTGTCTTAAAGCATTCATAGTAAAAGACAATTACGAGTTATTCTTACTTACCTCTAATAAGGCTACACTGCTAATAAAAGCAGGTAAAAAGAAATAGGGAAATTGCATAGGCTAGGTTAGTTCAGGTCAATAATGAGAAAGATATGCTAACCTAATTGGCTGTATAGGTTAACTAAAAAAACTACTACTATTTTTTGGTCATCTAGATTTACTTGTTAAAAATGTAATTCAACTACTATACTCTATGATAGCCAGAAATTTGCAGTATAACCACTTACTTTAGCGACAGGTTTAAACGGTTATAAACGATTAAAAAATGCCTTTCCTTTCTGGTAAAGAAGGCTAATTGATTCTTTTCTGCTTAATTAACGACGCTAAATACTTCTATATAGGTGCAGGTACAATATGCCCAAATATACTAAACAAGATTAAAACTCAAAATATGAAACGATAAATTAAAATAAATTGAATAAATCATGATTAATTTTTTAAATATCTATAAAAAAGATCATATATCAGATGAGGTTATGAAATCGTCATTTTTTCGCTCTGAGTATAATATTTTCCCACTGGCTGAGGTAATCCTTCTTCCCCGGATTGGCTATATCTTTTCCCAACTGATACCACAGACCATCCCCCGGATCAAGGTACTTACCCGGGCGGGTAGGCATTTTAGTCTGGGCTTCTGGAGTGTTAAAATCTAACTGATACAGCGTACTCATTAATGGTTTAACCTCTGCCCAAGGTAGGTTACGCTCACGCTGCTGCTGCTCTTGCTGACGAATAATCTTCAGACTACGCTCCCGAAAATGAATAGTAATAACAAGCTGTAGCTCCGCCTTCTGAGAGAACCACTCTACGTAGCGAATACGCAGTGGGTATTCTCGCTGAGCAGCTTCGTACACTGCCTGGGTGAGCTCCTGAAGAAGGTACTCCCAGTCCTCTAGTTCATCCGGTATTCCTGATGTTTGCTGTCCATCAACTAGTGTGGCTGCTATAAATAATCCGTTTTGTAACGGTTCAGCATACTTTTCTTCGGAAACCAAATGAGTACCTTTCCAGGCAGCTAGTAGTGTATTGCGCCATACCGGAGGTAGGTGCCCTTCCCACTTGAAATTATCATTATCGCTAAAGCCCTCTTCCCAAATTTCTTCCTTGCTTAGCTCATCTCGACCGGTGTACTCTAAATTGTACTGTAGGTACAGTTCGTTAGCATCAAATGTTAGAGTAAAGGCATAGGCGTGGCTGTAAGGAGGAGGGATGGAAAGGGTCTCGAAGCTAATCTCGAGCTGATGAATAGAAGAGAGGTTAGACATACCAGCAAAGATACCGCAAACTGATCCTTTTTTCCTACTGTCTGCTTAGATGAAGATAGTCAAGCTGTATTCTATTCCTCGAGGAAATTCCTCTACTTATGGATCGGATGCAGTGAGCCGTTGAATCAGTAGCGTTCGGCTTTCGTTTCGCTGTACTTTTCCGGTAGGGGTTTCGGCGAAATGAGACAGGTAGTAAATAGCTTTAGGCACTTGATAGGGAGAAAGTTGTTCGGCTGCACCCTTCAAGACAGCTCCGTCTAAATCGTCTGAAAGAGCACCCCCTTCTAAGAGTAATACTACCCGCTCGCCTAATTTTTTGTCAGGTAATGAGCTGATTAAGAACCTGCCTGAAAAATTTTTCTGGCGGAGTATCGGTTCCAATACTTTTTCTGCTACTTCCGGCGATACTTTCACCCCACCACTGTTAATAATCGAGTCGTAGCGACCTAGCCAGCGGAACTGGCGATCATTTTTAATCTCAACCAGATCATTGGTGGTGAGCCATTTATCTTGAGTTACTCTTCCCTTCACTTTCAGGCAATCCCGCTCATCGGTCATTATTTGGGTATTTCCTAATACCTCAAAATAAGTGCGATCATTCGGTGGCGTGAGCCTACGCAAGGCAATGTGCGAAACAGTTTCGGTCATGCCGTAAGTACTGTATACCGGAACCGTTAGATTGTCGGCAATCTGCTCTTCCAGCGAGATATTCACCGGAGCTCCACCGATAATAATTGCGTTCATCCGGTTGAGCTGATCGGAGGCTTTTTTCTCGAGCAGCGTTTGCATTTGTAGGGGGACAAAAGCCGCGAACGTTGGCAAAAAAGGCGTATGCGGTAGCGGGTTAGAAGTAGGCCGGACAATAACCAGGTTCATATTCGCTAGTAAGCTCCGCACCACCATCATTTTCCCTCCAATGTATTCTGCCGATAAGCATAACAGAGAAGAATCATTCTGATTTAATTCTAGTGCTTCAACGGTCATTTTAGCACTGACCAGCATTTGATCCCGATGAATACGGACTGCTTTAGGTGAGCCGGTAGAACCGGAGGTAGTTTGCTCAAATTGCGAATTGCCCCGTAGCCACTGCCAAGCAAATTTTAGGGCATTAGCTACGCTAGCATCAACTTCATTGATGTAGGGAATATCTCTATCCCGATCTACTTGGGAGAGCGTTTCAGCAGTAACTTGATACTGATTTTCCAGATAGATAACGCTCATCAGAATTGGGTCAGCCAGTACATCAGCATAATAAATAGCAGTAAACTAGCTACTAAATAAGTCTGAATACGCCCGGTCTGTACCGAACGGGTTAAGGCTCCCAGCCCCTGAATTATTGATGCACCAGCCCGCACCAACCCATCTATCAATACCTGATCTAGCCACGCGATAATGTGAGCCAATATTACCCCTGCCGTAGCCAAGCTGTGTAACAACCCGTCAATAATTCGGCGGTCTATCCACTGTCCGGCTCGCCCCATTAACAAGGTTGAGCGGATAAATAATAACTGATAAAGTCGGTCTAAGTACCAGCTTTGAGCGAAGACAGCAGTTAGCCGGCTTCTGTAATTAGGCTGCTGATGATACAATTGGTGTCGCGCTTGCTGGGGGCGGTACAAACTATACGCTACTACCAAGCCCAACAAGCTAGCTCCTAATGCTACCCAGGTAGTTACCTGATGCCAATCAGGATAAATTGTACGTATTTCAAAATAATCCAGTGTATCACCCGGAACGGCAGGTAGCTTAGTAACTAAGTTTTGAAGTAGCCAACTTTCGTCAGCAGAAAATGGATTGAGCGAGTAAACGAGCCCTAGTGAAAGAATCGCCAATAAAATAAGCGGTACCCGCATCACCCAAGAAGGCTGCCACTTTATCGCTACGGAAGGCTCTTTGGCGCGCAGTTTGCCGAAAAATACTAATAAAACCTGCCGACCCATGTACAGTGCGGTCAATAATGTGGTAGTAAAAGCGAGCGTTGGTATAATCCAGTGCCAGCTAATCCCGCCCGAACTTTGGTAAGCGGCCCAACTTAGTGCTCCGTTTAGTATGGCATCTTTCGATAAAAAACCTGAGAAGAAGGGAATGCCTATCAAAGCGGCCGACGCTACAATGTATACGACAAACACAATCGGTATCCGAGTACGAAGGCCACCCATCCAACGCATATCCTGAGCGTTAAAATTATCTGCTTGCAGCATGTGCTCTTTCAGGTGACTCATGCTGTGGATAATGGCTCCCGCCGACAAAAATAACCCGGCTTTGAAGCTAGCGTGAGCGACTAAATGAAAAAATGCGGCTTGGTAAGCTCCGGTTCCTACGCCTAGCATCATGTAACCCAATTGGGATACCGTAGAGTAGGCTAGCACTTTCTTAATATCATGCTGCATGAGTGCCGAAATTGCGGCAATAAGGGCGGTGCTACTTCCGATAATGGCAATAGTCGTTAGCGTGGTCGTATCCAGTAAGACAAATACCCGCAACAGCAGGTAAACTCCCGCCGCTACCATAGTAGCAGCGTGCAGCAGGGCTGAAACCGGGGTTGGGCCTTCCATCGCATCGGGCAGCCAAGTAAACAACGGAAATTGAGCTGATTTTCCGATAGCACCCAGCATTAAACCTAGCCCGGCTACAGTAAGCCAGCCGACCGGGGCAGCATTCTCTATCAGCAAATTATTTACCCGAAAATAACTGAGCCAGACCCCTTCTTCCGTGAAAACAGATTGTTGCATAAGCTGCTCCAGAATCTGTAAGTCTAACGTTCCGAACTGTGACCATAGCACTAGCAAACTTATAATAAAGCCAACATCGCCCACCCGATTCATTAGAAAGGCTTTGGTGCTGGCTTGAATAGCCGCTGGGCGGCGGTGCCAAAAACCGATAAGTGAGTAAGAAGACACTCCCACCAACTCCCAGAAGAAAAAGATGAGAAGCAAATTATCCATCACCACAATGCCTAGCATAGAAAAAGTAAATAAACCGAGCAAAGCAAAGTAGCGGGCGTACTTTTCGTCGTGCTCCATGTAGCGAATAGAAAAGACGTGGACGAGCCAGGAGATCAGTGTTACGACTACTAGCATTAAAGCGGCTATCCGATCAATGTGAATCCCTACCGTAAATGGATAGGAAAATGCTGCTACCGGAATTTCAAACCAAATGGTACGGCTATGCAGTGGCTCCCCCCCCCAAACCCAGCGAAAAATAAGAGCGGCTGCCAGCATTGATCCTAGCATAAATCCCGAAGCAACCCAGCCGAGTAACTCAACTTTTTTTCCTGACAAAAAAATAAGCCAAATAAAATTGAGCAGAGGAATAGCCAGTACCAATAGGGCTAATAAAGTCCCGTTGCTTAGAGGTATTGGTTGATATAAAGCCGTGTAATCCAAAGGAGGTTAGTTTGCTAACGCCAAAACTACGGGCACAGAACCAAAAAAAAAACCCTAAAGGCAAATGCTTCTAGGGTTTCTAAGTCAGTAGGTAGACTGATATGAAGAAATATATTCTTTAAGCTAGCTCGTTAAAGGCTTCAGCAAAGTATTCCATGTCTTGTATAGTGCCAATGCTAACCCGGCACCACTCTTGGTTATCGAAGCTCCAGGCTCGTACGCTTACACCTCGTTTCAGCATGTCTTGCCGGAATTGCTCACTGTTGGTTCGCAGCGGAAACAACACAAAGTTCGTAGTTGACGGAATATGCTCGTAACCCGCGTCGGCGAGTGTTTTCACTAAGAAATCTCTTGATTTCTGATTCATCTCTTTGGCATAGGCGTGGTACTCGGTATCTTGAAAAGAAGCAATAGCAGCCGCTGCCGATGGACTAGAAATATTTCCGGCACTGTTGCTATAAAGACTCATTGTTGTAATGGCCTCCGGCTGCGCCAGCGTGTAGCCAATACGTAAGCCAGCAAAAGCGTGCAGCTTAGAAAAAGTACGAGCGATGATTACGTTGTATCCTTCGGCCACCAAATCGGCCATAGAGTATTTCTTGGGGTCAGGAGTATAATCAATGTATGCTTCGTCCACGAACACTGGCTTTTTCTTAGATACCTCCTTGCAAAAAGCCCGCAGCTCGTCCGGGTCGCACACTGTGGCGGTGGGATTATTCGGATTGCAGATATACACCAGACTATGGTCATCGGATACTGAGTTTGCCAATCGATCCAGATCGTGTACGTAATCTTTCGTTAGCGGAACTGTCTCCCATTCGGCTCCTAGTGACTGCGCCCGGCGGATGAGTGACATATAAGTCGGGTCAGCCGATAAAATTTTTCCACCTTTTTGCCCGTACGCCAGCGAAGCTGCCAAAAGCAATTCGGTAGAACCCGCTCCTAGCATGATCTGGGTAGGTCGTTTCCCCCAACGGGTTTCTTCTACCTCAGTCAGCTCAAAGTGTTCAGCTAGTAGTTCAGCAAACATAGTCTTGCTCTCCCGCCCGTAACGAAAGCTAGTATCAATCTCGCCCATCAGTGCTTCTTTGGCTTTCTTGCTAGGCCCAAACGGGTTTTCGTTGGATGAAATCCGCGCTTTCAGTTTGGGCATCTTCGCTAATAAAGCGGCTTCGTCATCGTAGGGGGCGTACAAGCGCGCGGCAACTTGATTAGATGCTTGAGCGAAATTGGTGGGCAGGGTGCTACTTATTCCTAACCCTCCGGCCAAAAGAGCACTAGACCTTAGCCAGCTTCGGCGATTCATTGCGGTTTGCATAGTAGTAGTTACGAGTATTTAACTAGAATAATCATCGGATGCTCTCGTAAAGATATGACACTTTTAGTATGCAAAACAAGTTTATAACAAAATAAAATTCTGAATTAGGCTATCTGCGCTTATATTTTATTATCAAAAAGGTCTAACTTTAAGTATATTACTTCCGGTAGCGGGTTAGCGTAATACGCTGATGTTTCCTGAAAACCCAAAGCGTGATATAGCTTTCGGGCCGCCTTCATCTGTTCTAGTGTATCCAGCACCATTTCGGTGTAGCCTAGTTTCTTCGCTTCCTGAATAATTTGTCTTGCCAGGGCCTTGCCAATACCCTTTCCCTGAAACTTCGCCGGAACATAGAGCCGCTTCATCTCCCCCACCGATTCGCCGAATTGCCGTACTCCTACGCAACCAGCCACGGTATTTTCTACCCAAGCTAACAGCAGTTTTCCCTGTTTTTCACCGTACATCTTCGGAAGAGTGGCTAGCTCCTGCTCAAAATTTTGGTAGCATAAATCTATCTGCAACCAGTCGGCATAGGCCCGAAACAACCGAGCTGCTTGCTGAAAATCTTCTTTGGTCTGGGCCGACCGTATTTCGTACACAGGGTCTAATTCTGACATAGATTAAGGCGTTATTATCGATAAAAGTGATGTAACTTAGGAGATAGTTCAATGCATTTTGTATGCTTGTAGTCGACTATGTGTGGTATCCACCTTATCATCGCTAAAAAAAACACCCCTCATGACGTTCGGGCTGCTCTGCATCGGATGATGGACTTGAGTGCTCACCGAGGCCCCGATGCTACTCAAGTATTACACTGGACGGGTCGCCAGCAACAAGTATTTCTAGGCAGTCAGCGGTTGAAGATCACTGACTTGGACGATCGAGCCAACCAACCAATGGTTTCAGCCGACGAGCGTTACGCGCTGCTGTACAACGGGGCACTGTACAATTTTCCCGAACTTCGTAATGAACTCTTAGGGCAGGGCGAAATATTTTCTACCTATTCCGATACTGAAGTAGTACTTAAAATGTTGATCAGGCAGGGTAAGGCCGCTCTGTCTCAGCTCGAGGGCATGTTTGCGCTAGCATTCTATGACCGGAAGGAAGAACGACTGTTGTTGGCTCGCGACCCATTAGGCATCAAACCCTTGTATTATGCGGAGAATGAGCAGTTCTTTGTTGTCTCCTCTTCTTCCCAAAGCATCTTGGCTTCTGGCCTAGTTTCTACTGAGCTAGCTACTTCGCAAATTGACCACTACTTCTGTTTTCGTTATCCGCAAAAAGGTCGTACGCTTTACCGAGAAGTACGTGCTTTGTCCGAAGGGACTTATCTGACTCATCAAGCCTCATCAGCCAGTCAGAATCAGAAGTTTACAAATTTTCCCGAAGAGAAACGGGATACTTTTCCACCAGAAACAGAAACGCAGAAGAAAGTAGAGGAATTATTAAAAGATGCTCTACTTCGCCACCTATCCGCAGATGTACCTTGCGGATTATTCCTAAGTGGCGGAGTGGATTCTACCCTGCTGTTGGCACTGATGAAGGAGGTTGGCGTTTCGCCGATTCCTACTTTCTCCATTGTGAACGGAGCTCAGGAGAAACACTTTGGCACCGAGGACTATCAGTACGCTCAGCAAGCGGCTCAACAGTTTGGCAGCTACCATCGGGAGGTGTCACTTACACAATCGCTATTTGAGGAAAATTTCGAGAAATTCATTCAGCAATCCGATCAGCCCATTGGCGATAGCGGAGCCCTGATGACGTACTTATTATCTCAAGAAGCCCGGCAGCATGTGAAAGTGGTGCTTTCCGGTGCCGGAGCGGATGAGTTGTTTGGGGGGTACAATCGCCACCAAGCGTATTATCGTTACCTCAAACACTACTCTCTCTTCAAGTGGCTCGCCAAACCCAGTAAAGCACTAGCATCAGTATTACCATCAGGGTTTAATCACCCACTTCGTAAACCGTTTCGCTTGTTTAAGAAATTTGCCGGGTCGCTATCGGATGACCCCGAAACTACCTTTCTTCAGTTTGTAACATCTTCTAACCTAAAAGACTGCTCCTCAGTAACTCCGGCGGATGACTCTTCTTCTGAGAAGGATTTCGTAGAAAGGCATCTATCGTTCGCACTTCAGCACGATCAGCAAAATTATTTGGTAGAAGATGTGCTTCAGATGAGCGATGTTAGCAGCATGGCTCATAGTTTGGAGCTTCGGGTTCCTTACCTAGACGCGCCGTTGGTTCGTTACGTAGAGTCGCTTCCCGCCACGTTCCGGTTGAAATACGGGCGAAAATGGATGCTACAAAATTTGTTAAATCAATACGGGGGAAAGCCGTTTACCCGCCGGGCGAAGGAAGGGTTCGGACTTCCGTTTGGTTACTGGCTCAGGGAAGAAAAATCAACCATCATTCGCCAGTATTTGGAAGATGACCAATTGCCAATCTACCAATATATCTCCTTCAACCCAGTAAATCAGTTACTTACATCGCACCGTAAAGGTCATCAAGATTACAGTGCGGAATTGTGGTCCGTCATGCTTTTATCTGCTTGGTTAAGCCACCAAGATTTTTAGAAAATTTTCTTGCAAAATTTATTCAACAAAGAAGATGATCCCGCGTTAATTGAGTGCCTGTGTAATGATACTATAAAAACTTACTTATTTCGATGAGACAGATATAAAACTTCATTAGGCAACTAACAGAAATCCTTGTATTTTACGTTTTTATTTTTTCCTTCCGGCGTATGCATATTCTTTATGTTCACCAGTACTTTAAAACTCCCGAAGAAGGAGGAGCCATACGATCATACTACTTGGCTAAGGGGCTGGTTGATGCCGGACATAAGGTAACGGTGCTCACTTCTCATAATGAGCTAACTTATAAGAAAATGCTGGTAGACGGTATTTTTGTACACTATCTGCCGGTTCCCTACACGCAAAATTTCTCAAAGTGGAAGCGCATTCAAGCCTTTTTGTGGTTTGTCTGGTACGCTTGCCGAAAAGCACCGCTGTTTAAAAACGTAGATCGGGTGTACGCGACTTCTACTCCGCTTACGGTAGGTTTAATTGCTGGGTACTATCGCTGGCGGTACGCTATTCCTTTTCTGTTTGAGGTTCGAGACCTGTGGCCCGAAGCTCCTATTCAGATGGGCGTTTTCCGAAACCGCTGGCTTCAGCGCTATCTTCGCCGCTGGGAAAAGCGCATTTATCAGCAAGCTGAGGCACTAGTGGCTTTATCACCCGATATTGAGCGACACATTCGGCGTATTGTGCCCCATAAACCGATCTACCTGATTCCCAACATGGCGGATTGTCAGTTCTTTCGCAAATCGGAACGTAATATTTACCACGAGGTACAGTTCGAGGTAGAAAATAAGTTTGTGGTCACGTACTTCGGAGCCATTGGCAAGGTAAACCAGCTAGATTATTTGCTAGATGCGGCGGAGGCTTGTCAGCGTAAAGGATTAGCAGAAGTGCAGTTTCTGGTAGTGGGGCAGGGCAGTGAACTACCGCACCTGAAGAAGTCGACCGAAGAACGAGCAATTACCAATATTACTTTTGTTGACCATCAAAATAAATACGGCTTGCTGTCGGTACTCAATATTACCGATGCACTGTATATCTCGTTTGCCAACCACCCGGTTTTGCAGGCAGGTAGTCCTAACAAATTTTTTGATGCGCTGGCTGCCGGAAAAATGTGCATTACCAACACCGCTGGTTGGATTGCCCAGTTAATAGAAGATAACCACTGTGGATTTTACGCTCCGCCCCAATACCCCGAAAAGTTAGTAGCCCAGCTTGCTCCTTTTGTTACGGATCGAACCTTGCTAGAAATCTGCCAGCGTAATGCTCGGGATTTAGCCGAGCGGGAGTTTAGCCGAGAAAAGCAAGTTACAGTTCTGCGTAATATACTAGAACCTTCTCGTCCGCCAGTAGAAGCTACGGCCTGTACTTCGCTTGTATAAAAATCTGGCGAGCATCGCCTTTCTGCATCACTTGAGGTAGGTCTTGGTCAGTTCTCTGGCTGTAATTCTGGATAATTTGCCAACCCAGCCAGCGACCCACTCGTCCCGGAACCTTCGCATTAATTTCTACTACGCTCGGTCGTTCTCCTACGTAACGTGGTATCACAGTATGGCTGGTTTCGTACAGCAGCTCGTTATCAATAAAGTGCGACCATATCATTTTTGTATTCTCGGTAACGATGTTCATTCCTACCCCATCGTAGCCCGCAATAAGAGTATCGGGTAGGCAAGGCATCACCTGCTGCATAAAGTAGTAGCTCTTACCGTAGTAAATCATTTCGGCTAGCAGACTGTTATCTTCCCTATTCGTATTGTTGAATTTATCGGAGAGAATCATCATACTACTGGGAACAATGTATTCCGGCCGATAGCGCGTAAGCATGTAATCGTGTGTCTGAGGGCGAAAGCGTGCTCCATCACCCAAGAAAAAATCTAGGCTAATTACAATCAGGTTATCGCTTACTAACAAATCACTCCCCAAGCTACCCAGTCCGGTAAAGGTGGTGTAAATCTGGGGTGGCTGAAAGTTAGGGTAGTAATACTTTATGTGCCGAAAGGCTTGCTCAAAGTCGGTTTCCAGGCTCTCGATATTAGAAAATACCGATTTAGTCTGTTGATAAAGCGTATCAATATACGGGTCTTGAATGATGCGAAAATATTCTTGGTAAAAAAGCGAATCTTCGGCAGTTCCGCTTAAATTCGCGTATCGTTGCCGATATTGGGTGTGAGGTTGGAATAGTTCACGAAGTTCGGCTGAAGACTGAGCCGAGAATATTTTATCTTCCAGACGAATGATCTCCACATCAACGGAAATATCCGATACGTCTACTTCGTTAGAACAATAATCCGGTTGGCACGAACACATAAGCGCGAGCAACGATAACAGATACATGAAATTCAGGCGCATAAAAAGCTACTTTGTTGGGAAAACGGATTATTCCTCAAAATAATTTATTGATGGTACAATACATTCTGCTACTATTTTTCAGTTTTTCTTACATCAGCTCTCAGGCTCAGGTAAAATTAGGTTTACAGCTATCCCCTACCCTCAGTTTTAATCGGCTCGATGATGATGAAGCCCTCTCGGAGTTTGATAATGATGGCGTAGGCGGGCGGCTGATTGCGGGAGCTTTGGTTGACTACATGTTTCAGGAAAACTACTATGTTTCTAGTGGTCTCTTTTTTGTTCCCAAACGAGTTGGAATCAGGAACCGGACTACCGGCACGGAGGAAGCGTATCGGCTGCATTGCATCCAACTACCGGCTACGGCTAAACTGTTTACGAATGAGATTGCCCTAGATGTCCGCCTTTACTTTCAAGCAGGTTTTGCCTTAGATATTAAAATTTTGGAAGATAATTTGAGCGATGATCCGCAATTTATTTCGGAGTTTCGTCCGGTAGACGCATCCCTTTTACTGGGTACCGGAGCCGAATACCGACTTGGGTACAATACCATTTTGTTCGGAGGCTTTAGTTATCGCCGAGGGTTAGGCAATGTAGTGCGCTCTACCGATGCCAACGTAGGCGACGTTGTTATCAAAAATGATCTCTTTAGCCTGGATATGGGAATCAAGTTTTAACTACTGTCTGGTAGTTTTGTTTATCAATTTTCTGTTATTTTTTGACTAAAGGATTCATGATTTAGTAATAAATCTCGATTGGTAGAATATTGAGTTGTCATTAGTTTAACTCCTTCATTATCAGGAGATCAACTTACATAAACCAATTACACCTATGAATCGAATTTTTCCTCTATCTTTTGCTTTTTTATGCTGCTTACTATTTCAAATTTCTGCTTTCGGGCAAGATTTGCAGCTTTTAGGAACATACCAAACCGGAATTTTTGATAATGGCGGAGCGGAGATCCCATCCTACGATCCCGGTACACAACGGCTCTTTTTAACCAACGGAGCTAACAGGGCAGTCGACGTTCTTGACTTAAGTGATCCGTCTCAACCAACGCTACTTTTTTCTTTCGACGTGGGGGGAGTGTTACCCGGAGCCGGAATTACTAGTATCGCTGCTCAAGAAGGACTAGTTGCTGTTACGGCTGAAGATGAAGACGGTAACGGCAATGTCGTTTTCTTCGATGCCGATCTGAGCGAAAATCCTACTGAAGCCAAAGCTATTGTTCCGGTGGGGAGCCTACCCGATATGCTTATCTTCACCCCCGACGGAACCCAGGTGCTGGTAGCCAACGAGGGCGAACCTGCCGACGATGGCACTGATCCCGAAGGGTCGGTTAGTATCATTCAAGTCAGTGATTTTTCGGTAGCGACCGTAAACTTTAAAAAGTTCAACGATCAGCGAACCGCTTTAGTCAACAAAGGGATCCGCATTTTTGAGTACGCCGAAAGCGTAGCCCAAGATTTGGAACCCGAAGGCATCGCAATCTCACCCGATGGAACCCAAGCCTTAGTCGCTTTGCAGGAAAATAATGCCGTAGCGGTAATTGATATCGCTACTCAAGAAGCCGTGGATATTCTTCCGCTAGGTTACAAAGACCATAATTCAGGACAGCCCCACCTAGATTTGTACGAATTTGATGAACCCGCGCTGGACGAAGACCAAGGAATCTCGTTCGGAGGTTTGTCGGCACTATTCTACGAGGGTGAAAATGGCGACGGACGCTATCAATTTATTACCGTGCCCGACCGTGGCCCTAACGGTAACCCGACTGATGTTACCGATGCGGATGGAAACGAAGTACGGGTGCGCCCCTTCCTCATTCCGGATTACCAAGCTCAAATTATTCGCTTTGAAGTAGACACGCACTCTGGCAAAGTAAAAGTGCTGGAGAAAATTGATCTGACCCGAGCCGATGGCACACCCATTTCCGGCTTACCCAATATTCCCGGAGTAGATGAAGTTCCGGCTCAACCCGTAGATCATCCGGCTGACTTTACCGACGCTGATGGCAATAACTTCAAACTATTGGAATACGACGAGTTTGGAGCAGACTTGGAAGGAATTGTCGTTAACCCGGGTGATGATACCTACTGGATGGTGGATGAGTACCGCCCGGCGATCTACCATTTCGGCATCGACGGAAAACTAATCGACCGCATTGTTCCTGAAGGTACAGCCGCTTTAGCCGGAGAAGCCGAAGGCACTTTTGGTACGGAAACACTACCAGTCGCTTACAACAACCGTCGTCGCAACCGAGGTTTTGAAGCTATGGCGTTGGATACCGACCAAGGAATTTTGTACGCCTTCATCCAAACCCCGCTTTCTAATCCTGACCGGGCTACCGGAGATGCTTCTACGGTTATCCGCATGATTGGAGTGAACCCCGCTACCGGAGAACCCGTAGCTGAGTACGTATACCTTTTGGAGAAACCAGCGTTCCGCACCGGCAATGTAGACAAAATGGGCGATGCGGTTTACGATCCGGCTACCAAACGCTTTTACACTATTGAGCGGGACTCGGGTGCCGAACCTACCAACAAAAAATTTATCTTTGAGATTGATCTGACTGGGGCCACTAATATATTAGGCACCGCTTTATCCGAAGCTACTTCCGGAAAGACACTGGAGTCACTAACCGCAGACGAATTAAAAGCAGAGGGCATTATGCCTATTTTCAAGCGAAAAGTATTGAACTTGCCTTCTATCGGATACCTACCCAGCGACAAGCCCGAAGGATTAGCCTTGCTGCCTGACGGAAAATTAGCTGTATTAAACGATAACGATTTTGGGCTAGAAGGCCCTGATTTAGCCACTGTGGGTTTAGGAATTATTTCGTTTGATGAGAAGCTAAATGCCTTTGATGCTAGCGATAGAGACGATGCTATCAATATCGCATCCTGGCCAACACTGGGCATGTATCAGCCCGATGGCATTGCGTCTTTTATGGTTAATGGACAGACGTACTACGTAACTGCTAACGAAGGCGATGCCCGAGAGTACGATTTCTACGAAGAAGAAGAACGAGTAGGCGATGAAAACTACATGCTTGACCCAATGGCATTCCCCGAGGCCGAAATGCTAAAGATGGAAGAAAATCTGGGACGACTGGATGCCACGCTGGAAAATGGTGATTTGGACGGCGATGGCGATTACGATCGTATCTTTTCCTACGGTGCTCGCTCATTTACTATTTGGGATGCCTTTGGTAATTTAGTTTATGACAGTGGCGACGATTTTGAGCAAATTACTGCTCACGAACTTCCCGATTTTTTTAATAGCACGAACGATGAGGCTAAATTTGATAGCCGCAGCGATGCCAAAGGCCCCGAGCCGGAAGGAGTTGCTGTCGGTATGGTCAACCGTAAGATGTACGCTTTCGTTGGGCTAGAGCGCGTAGGTGGCATTATGATGTACGATATAAGTAACCCTATGAAGCCAGCGTTTGCCACCTACATTAACAACCGCAACTTTGAGGTAGAACAAGAACTACCCGAAGCCGGCGACTTAGCACCTGAGGGACTGTTATTTATCTCAGCGGAAGATAGTCCGACTGGTTCGCCACTACTGGTGGTAGCGAATGAAGTTAGTGGCTCCACTTCGGTGTACAGTGTTCAGGCCCCGCCTGCCGTCACTAAGTTTGTGCTGGTAAATGCCAAAACTGATCAAGACATTAAAGAAATCTCCGAGGGAGAAACGTTGGTACTAGCCGATTTGTCTCCGCATAAATTCAACGTTCGGGCTGAAGTAGCCGGGCACACCCAAAGTGTAGTCTTCGAACTAAACGGCCAGAAAGTTCAGCCTCAGAATGCGGCTCCTTACGCGCTGTTTGGCGACGATGATGGGGACTATCGTAGTGATGGGGATGCTTTTCGGCCCGGAAGCTTTTCTTTAACCGCAACTCCCTACACCGGGCGTACTGGAACGGGCGTGATGGGTACTCCGCTTAGCATCAATTTTGAGATCGTTAAGAGCAACACTATCGTGGATATTGCCACCCGTACCGAAGATTTCAGCATACTGGTGGATGCCGTTCTTAAAGCCGACTTAGCGGGTGCGTTGTCTTCACCCGGGCCGTTTACCGTATTTGCTCCTACCAACGCTGCTTTTGAAAAGTTGCTCACGGCGCTGGGTATTCACGATATTACCGAGTTGGACAAGCAGTTACTAACGGACGTACTGCTCTATCACGTAGTAGCTGGAAAAGTGCTTTCAACCAATTTGTCCGACGGGCTAATGACGGAAACGCTACTGGGTGCCTCGGTAAAATTCTCAGTCAATGGGATGATTGAAGTAAACGAAGCTACCGTAGGCCCTGCTGACATTCTGGCTTCCAATGGAGTAATTCACGTGATTGATGAAGTGCTACTCCCCCCAAGTATGATTACCCAGTTCGTGCTGGTAGATGCGGAAACCAATCAAGATATTATGACACTGGAAGAAGGTGCTGAAATTAAACTGGCCGAGCTGCCTACTACGAAGCTCAATGTGCGGGCTGATGTAGTAGGATTGGTAACCAGTGTAATATTCAAGCTGAATGATCGCACGTTCCAAACCCAGAATGCTGCTCCTTTCGCCCTATTTAGTGACGATGATGGGGATTACCGAGTAGGAGAACTTCCAGTAGGTTCTCATACGCTAACCGCTACTCCTTACACCAGCCGTAGTGCCACCGGACTGCCCGGAACTGTGCTCAGTGTTTCGTTTATGGTAACTGACGATATGGCAATGAGTGCTTCTCCGGTACCTGCCAACCAGCAAGTTCGCTTACAGCTAACGAATGAGAAAGAAAGTATCCGTTCTTTTGTACTGATGAACCAGCAGGGAATGCCGTATCAAATGGAAGATATCACTCCGGCTCAGGGAGTTGATGTAGATTTAAGTGGCTATCAGCCGGGTATTTATCTCATCAAAGTAGTTACCGACCGGGGAAGCTATCTTAAACGAATAGTAAAAGAATAAAGGCGGTAAGAACTTGATGATTCATTAAGTACAGACTTTTATTTCAGGCGATGTAGTTTTTCTGCGTCGCCTTTTTGTTGAGGTTGAGTCTGTTTTAATGCTTGTTATTCCGTTTTCTAATGCTTAGTTACCCATTTGTCCGCTAGCTGAACGGAAGGTAGCTCTGTAACTTTATCTTTTTGTCTGAGTTTATACAAATAGAAAAAACTAAATTTTTTAGAGTGATTTGCTCATAGGTTAGAGATAGCGAGTGAAACTATTTAGATACACTACGAACAAGTTCTCACTAATTATTCAAACAATTTTTTATGGCACGATCAGTAACAAAAACACAAGATAATCACTTTCAGAATATTCCTGATCTTAAGTGGGTAGACCGCATCACCCGAGTGATGGACTCCAACTTCCGAGTACCAGGCACTAATTTTCGCTTCGGGCTAGACCCTATTCTGGGTTTAATTCCTGGTTTGGGGGATGCTACTTCGCTGGCAATCTCCGGTGCCTTGGTGTACTATATGGCTAAACACGGGGCTAGCCGTAAAGTAGTAATTATGATGCTGGGTAATGTAGCCTTAGATGCTCTTTTCGGAAGCATTCCGGTTCTGGGTAATCTCTTTGACTTCTTCTACAAAGCGAATACTCGAAACATTCGTTTGCTTAAACGACACTATGCCGAGAAAAAATACCAGGGGAAAGGCACGGGAATACTGATGGGGGTTGCCGCTACGATTATTGGTGTAATTGGGCTGTTAATCTACGGAACGTATGAACTAGTGTCATACCTGTCTACAGTGCAAATAGCATAAAAAAGCCGAAGGTGTTTCTTCCCTCGGCTTTATAATCTTGGTTCCACGCTCGGAACGTTCGATTGCGATTACTGCTGCTTCGTCATCTGAATAGTATATTCACCAATTCCCGCAAATCGCCCGGTGGAAGCACCCTCAAAATCAAATCGTATTGTCATAGTGCTTCCGTCAAAATTACTAATGCTAAAAGCAGCTACGGGAGATACGGCATTTAAAGTTACATCAGAAACATTGGTAGAGTCATTAGACGTCCAAGCCCAAGTTGCGCCACTGCCATCGCTAAAGTAGGTATCTGCTCCTTCGGATGAAAAACTCCCTGGTGCAAGATCGGTATTATTGTTTACAGCAAAAGTCATCGTAAGAGCCTGTAATTCCTGTTGGGCAGCATCCTCAGTATCGGTTGGAGCAGTGATGTTATCATTGTTGCTAGCCCAAGTGCCTACCAAATCCCGAGCACGCTCTTGTTGGGCAGTTAGATCATTAGGGGTGGGGTTATCACCGCCGTCATCACCTTTACAGCTTGCTAAAACTACTAATGCTGATAGCAAGTAGGCTGGAAAGTATCGGCTTTGGAACAATGTTGAAAATACGGTTCGCATAATTATTCTTTGATTAATTTTTTAACTATCGCTTGGTTGTCTGCTTGAATTCTAACAAAATACGTGCCCGTTGTGAGGTCACTAATATCTACTGGAGTTTCTTGTAGATTTAAGGCACTCAAATGTACTGATTTTAGCAGTTTTCCCATACTATTGCTTACATCTATCCGAACGTCACCTACGGTATTTTTCATTTTGATGTACAATGATTCTTGGGAAGGGTTCGGGTATACCATTACGATCTCTCCATTAATTTGGTCGCCAAGTCCGGTTACTATGTTAACTGAAATACCAAAGGTGGTTTCAGCGATTGTACCGCCAAGCGCATCGGCTACGGTAAATCTAATTGAATCGCTGGCTTCGGAGCTTCCATTGTGGGTGTAACTGAGTGATCCGCCGTTGATATCCTGCTGCGTAAATGTGCCATTCGCAGCTAGGTCGGTACCACTTAGTTGAAGTGTACCATTAGCAGGAGCTAGAGTCAGAGTGAACGTGATTGCTTCCGGCCCGCTTTCCTCATCTGTTGCCTCTAATTCGGCAGTAGTAATTGTTGCGGTGGTGCCCTGCTGTGCCAAGCTTAATCCGGCATTGGTAGCTAAAGTTGGTAATAGGTTGTCCGGGGCATTCACCGTAATTACTACCGTATCGGTAGCAGTCTGGAAATCATTATCAGTAACTACCAAGGTAATAACATGAATACCGGTGTCTAACGTCAAAGTAGGATTAACTCCGCTAACCACATCAGACTCATTCTGACGCCAAACGTAACTAGCAATTGTTCCGTCTGAGTCACTAGATGCCGAACCGTCGAACACTACGTCGGCTTGTCCGTCATTGTTTTCATCGATAACCACCTGATCGGGACCGGCATTGGCCACCGGAGGAGTAAGCGGGTTTATGGTGATACTTACTTGTGTTTCTAAAGTAGTACCCCCTGCCTCATCGGCGGCCTTAAAGGTGAGACTATCCGCCGTGGTTTGGCTGCCATCGTGTACGTAAGTAATCAGCCCATTATTAATGTCAGCTTGAGTGAATTTCTCGTCAGCCGCCAGAGCAATAGCCTCTCTTTGCAAAGAGCCGTTAGCTGGCTCTTGTATTAAAGTATACGTAATGTTCTCGACTGCACTTTCTGTGTCTGTTACCTCTAAGGCAGCTTGATTGATGGTTACCGTATCTCTTTGCAATACGGTAATTCCGGTGTTGGTAGCTATCGTAGGCAGCTCATTAGACTGGTCTATGGTAATGGCAAATGCCGCTTCCGAATTGCTAGAAAAAAGACCGAGAGCATCGGTAGACCGAACTCTTACCGTGTAGCTAGGTTTTATCGCAGCATCCACTCTTTCGTTTACAAATATCTGATTGCCCTGAATACTAAACAGTGCGTTATCATCACTACCTGCCCCGGAAACAAATGCGTAGAAAAACTCATCTCCTGCATCAGCATCGGTAGTAGAGAATGTGCCTAATGGGGTGTTCTCTGGACTACCATTGGTTAGCACCTGATTATCTAAGGCAATTGCAGTAGGAGCGGTGTTAGTAAAGAAACGTTGGGCGTAAATGTCGAAGTCTCCAAGATTATTACCCTCCCAAGCCACTACAAAAGTACCATTGTTGTTTAAAGCAACATCAGGAAAGGTCTGAGCACCACTCCGCAGTTTGTTGGCTTCAAACTCATCGCCATTGGGTGTTCCGTTGGCATTGTAGCGTTGTACTCTAATTTCATCATTATTCGGCGAACCACTATTTACTCCTTTGTAGGCAATAACAAACGCACCGCTAGTATTCATACTCACTGAAGGAGCTCCCTGATTACCAACTGTTTGTGTGCTTACTTGAAACTCAGTTCCGGTAGCAATTCCATTAGCCGCATAACGTTGGGCGTAGATGCCACCTTCATCGCCATCCTGTAGTTTACTCTCCCAAACTACCACGTGGCGACCATTATCAGTCACCGCTATTTTTGGCAGCACTTGGTCATTAGCAGTAGTAGTATTTACTAATATTTCTGTACCCGAAGGATTGTTGCTGGCTGCGTAGCGCTGAATATAGATGTCGCCCGCACTAGCTACACTTGCCTGATTCTCACTACGCCAAACCACCGAAAATGCGCCACCATCTACAACAGCTACATCGACAGCATCTTGGATACCAATGGTAGTAGTATTAACGCGAAATTGACCACCCACCGGATTGCCAGTGGCATCGTACTTACGAGCGTAAACGCCATCTGCATCTGCCCCACCAGCACCGCTCCAGGCCACTACAAATACTCCACTAGTATTCATCGCTACGGCTGGATTAAGCTGATTTCCAGCTCCGGTTGTGTTTACTACGAATTCATCCTCAGGTACTCCCGCACTAGAATATCGGCGACCAATAATTCCACTACCAGCTCCGTCTTGAGATTGTCTGTCGTCTCCTCCTTGCCAGACCACTACAAAGCTTCCATCACCGGCCATCGCTACATCCGGCAGTATTTGAGACCGATTATTTAAGTTATCAACCCTAAATACATCTCCTTCCGGCTCAGCCACGGCATTGTAGCGTTGGCCAAAAACCCCATCGGTTTGGTCTTGCCAAACTACCACAAAGTTTCCATCATCATCTCCGGCCATAGCAACGTATTCTTGGTTAGTCATACTATTACCTCGATCATTCACCAGAAATTCATCGCCTTGGCTACCGAAGTTAGCCGTGCTATTTTCATCAATATCCTGGATGCTAAGCGCAATTGCTTGTTCATACCCAGCATCGGCATTGTCGGTTACTCTAACCCGAATACTTAAGTTGGTTGGGTTAGGGTGGGTCTCGAAGTCAATAAATTGAGCAGCGTATAATGTATCGTTACTAATCGTAAAGCGAGCATTATCCGTATCACCATCACCCGCTACCAAGCTGTAAGTAAATGGGCCAGTTCCTCCGGAGGGAACAATTACCCCAACGAACTGTCCGGGCAAGGTATTATCATCGATAGCATCGTTTGTACTAGACCGTTCGTCAAAATCAATACTGGTTGGCGGTGCCATTACCGATGAGAATGCTTCCGATGTTTCTGCATTTACCAAAAATATGGCTAATAGACTGAATAAAGATCGTATGAAAAACAGCGATATGTCTCGGGTTTCTAACTTAGCTTGTATCTTCCGCTGAGGGAGATGAACTAAGTGTTTTTTATAAAGTCGTCTCATAGATAAAAAGTTAAGATTGTTCAATAATAATTTCAGACTTACTATTATTCTATACAAATGTAAGAAAAATTAAACTAATTATATTTAAAATGTAAATTTTATGTTATGTGGGCATAACGCATTGTCGCTTGCTTATTTGTTTTCCGTGTTCTTTGCGGACTCTAAGCTGTTACCACTGATTGTTTTTCTCACCGTTTCTCCAGAAAAACTTGTTTTTTGCTTACAGAGTGTTGTACCTAACCCAAAAAGTGGTACATAAGCGACAGAGCTGTGAACTAAGACTAAAAAATCACAGCCGTTGGAAAGGTATGTATTTTATCAGAGAATAATGCCAAAAATTGGCAAAAATACTCACGCGAATACCATTGCTTCCGACAAAATACACTGAGCTAACTATCCAATAGCTTGCTCTAAATCCTCAATTAGATCGTTGCTATCTTCAATACCTACACTCAATCGGATAAGAGAATTACTCAACCCGGTTTTCACTCGCTCTTCTTCGGGAATACTGGCGTGGGTCATGCTCGCCGGGTGGCCAGCTAGCGATTCTACTCCGCCTAAAGATTCGGCCAAGGCAAATACTTTAAATTGCTCTAGCGTGCGAAATGCATCTTCCATGCGATCGCCTTTCAAAACAAAGGAAAGCATACCACCAAAGTCGCGCATCTGCTTGCTTGCTACTTCGTAGCCGTCTGAAGTTTCCAAGCCGGGGTAATAAATCCGGTCAACTTTAGCGTGGTTAGCCAGATACTCAGCAACTTTACGGCCATTTTCGCAGTGGCGTTGCATTCGTACGTGTAGAGTTTTTATACCCCGTAGTACTAAAAAGCAATCCTGCGGACCGGGCACAGCTCCACAACTATTTTGAATAAACCCTAATTTTTCGTCTAGCGAAGTTTCTTTTACAATTACTGATCCCATTACGGTATCGGAGTGACCGCCTAAATACTTAGTGATCGAATGTATCACCATATCAGCACCTAAATCCAGAGGGTTTTGCAGATAGGGAGTAGCAAAAGTATTGTCTACCACCGTCCAAGCATCTTGCTCTTTTGCTAAGTCGGCAATTGCCCGGATGTCTACCACGTTCATCATGGGGTTGGTAGGGGTTTCTACCCAAAACATGCGGGTTTTATCGGTGACTTTCTCTTTCACTGCTTCCAAATTATTCATCGGAACAAAATGGAACCTGATGCCATAATTGGCAAAGATTTTGGTAAAGATCCGGTAGGAGCCACCGTAGAGATCGTTAGTAGAAATTACTTCATCGCCGGGCTTGAGTAGCTTGATGATGGCATCAACAGCGGCCATGCCGGAAGCGAAACAGCGAGCGTGGGTACCATTCTCTAAAGAAGCCAGATTCTTTTCTAGTACTGCTCGGGTAGGGTTTTGCGTACGGGCATACTCGTAGCCTTGGTGGTCACCGGGAGAGGCTTGCACGTAGGTAGAAGTTTGGTAGATTGGGGTCATAATCGCCCCCGTAGTGGGGTCGGGTTCTACTCCAGCGTGAATAACTTTAGTTCCGAATTTCATAGACGTGGGTATTAAAAAAGAAAGTTAGCCAATCCTACGAGATTATTACATTTTGGTTGGCAGAATCGACTAACCAACGATAACCTTGGTCACAACCCAATTACCTATACTAAAGTTATGATTTCACGTTCAAGTTATAAACTTAGCAGTCATCGCCGCACACTAGCACTACTTGGCTGGATGAGTATAGTCCCGTTGCTCACTAGCTCTATTGTCTCTTACCAAGTAATTCAGCACGAAGCCACTATTTCAGCCTTCTCCGGCGAGGTTTGGTTAACATTGGGGTTAGTAAGTTGCTTGGCTATGGGAGTAGCTTTATTACCTACCTCACTAATGGCTCTTTTGGCGGGGTACTTCTTAGGTTTTTCAGCTTTGCCCGCAGTAGTAATTGCTTACATGCTCGCCTCACTCGTTGGATTTCATTTAACCCGATGGGTAGACTGTGATAGTCTCACTAATTTATTGGATAAGCTACCCGGACGACAGGCATTGCTAGCCCAGCAAATTCAGGCGGGGGTAGTTAACAACCAATTAGGGTTAACGGCATTAGCCCGAATGTCGCCCGTTATGCCCTTTGCTACAATGAATGTGCTACTTCCCGTAGCCGGGGTCTCGCTACGCAATTATCTGTTGGGAGGCGGGTTAGGAATGTTGCCACGTACTTTCTTCCTTATTTGGCTAGGAAGCCAAGCCCAAGAAATACGATTTCTGATTAAGCACGATGGTGATGTGACGGTACACTTATTTTTAGCTGTGATGGTTATGGTTACAGTTATTGGAACCGGATATTACGCCAAGCGAATTTTCCAGCAACAAATAGAAGGATCAACAACTCAAAAGTGACGGAGAGGAAGCTATCTGAACCAGATTTGACTACTTGAAGATCAGTTTTGTTAGATATTGCAAAAAAGATGAGCTTTTTGGGTGATATATCTCGAAAAATCGGAACTTATAGTTAAACAACAGTAACTATGACATTAGCCGAAGCACCCGTAGTTTCTTCTGTCACCAAAGAAACGCTATTTACCCGCTTGTACCTAGAGGGCTTTCCAGCCGTGGCTCGCTTTATTAGTCGAAAGGGTGGTACACTGGAAGAAGCTCAGGATGTGTTTCAAGAAGCTTTGCTGGTGTACTACGAAAGAGTGGTGATTGACCAATTTGAGCCAGCCCGTAGCGACAAAGCTTATGTTTTAGGCATCAGTAAAAATATCTGGCTGAAGGGGCAAGAAAAAAGTGTAAAGACTGAACTGCTAGATGATACCAATATTAGCGAAGACTCAGTGGCGCAGCCTACATCGGAAAAGTTGTGGCTCTTTTTGCAGGGAGCTGGTAAGAAGTGTATGGATTTGCTCCAATCGTTTTACTACGAACGACTTTCTATGAAAGAACTATCCGGTCGGTTTGGCTTTGGTAGTGAGCGATCGGCTACGGTTCAGAAATATAAGTGCTTAGAAAAAGTGCGGGAACAAGTAAAAGTAAAATCACTGACGTATGAGGACTTCGTTGATTGAGACCGAGCAGATAGAAAAGTATATCCAACAGCGAGGAGACCTCAGCAATCGGTTGCTGATAGAAGCCCGAATGCAGGTTAACCACGAATTAGCGGAGCGTGTTGCTTTTCAAAAGCAGACGTATCGGGCGATTCAAGAATACGGGCGGCAACAGCTTCGAGCAGAAATCTGCCGGGTTCAGAGAAAAGTATTCAGCGATTCAGCCTACAAAAAATTTCAGACCAAAATACGGTCGTACTTTAAAATTTAATCATCATGCTTATTCAATCCAATGTAGTTCCGATGGTCATTGACCAGACGGGAAGAGGAGAACGTGCGTACGATATCTACAGTTTACTGCTAAAGGAACGCATTATCTTTCTCGGTACCGCTATTAATGATCAAATCGCCAACGTGATTGTAGCGCAATTACTTTATCTTAACAGTCAGAACCCCGCCCGGCAAATTGATATGTATATTCAGTCGCCCGGAGGTAGTGTATACGCCGGGATGGCCATTTACGATGCTATGCAAATGATTTCCGCGCCCGTTTCAACCGTAGCTGTTGGTTTTTCAGGAAGCATGGGTACTGCTCTGTTAACCTGCGGGGCTAAAGGAAGACGATACGCCTTGGCGCAGGCTACTATTCACATGCATCCTACGGGTGGCGGAGCCAAGGGCTACACCGAAGATGTGCGGATTGCTACCCGTGAGCAGGAGCGGATACAAGCTCAGCTATTTCATATCATCGGTAAAAATACCAATCATTCTTGGGAAGAGATCGAGGAGTTTTTTAGAAGAGACCGCTTTTTGAATGCACTGGAGGCTCAGGAATATGGTTTGGTAGATGAAGTACTCGGTGATACTTCTAACCTAATCCGGCTGAAAAATAATGATCCAGAGGTAGAATTCTATGGTGGTTCAAAAATCAAAGCAAGCCGATAAAGCAGAATTTTGAATAACTGCTGAAGGATAGTTTTAAGGTAGGTGGATTGGAGAGGCTTTTAAGTTTCTCCTTTTTTGTTCGAGCTTTTCTTCGTAAGATTATATGGTATAAAAACAACCTATAATCCTATGAAAACACTAGTATCTTTCTCCCTAACCTCTGTTTTATTTGTCGCCCTACTTTGGCTGACCAGTTGTGCTTCTTCCAAAACAATGACTTATGACCCCGCCGGAACCTGGAACTACACCGTAACGGGAACACCCAGTGGCACAGTAGACGGGACGATGGTTATTTCTAAAAATGGTGATAGCTACACCGGAGAAATGCAGTCGGCACTGGGCAACGCCGCCTTAGACAATCTAAAGATTGAAGATAACGCGCTAAACGCTAGCTTATATTTTCAAGGTACGGAGCTAAACGTAACTGGTACTTTTGAGGGTAATACCTTTGATGGCGAGGTGGTAGCGGGTTATGATAGCTTTGGTATGACCGCTAGCCGATCGAATTAGACTGCTGATTTTCTAGCTGAGAAGCTGGCACTTCCGAAGCGACAGAGTGAGCTTCTTTTTCCCCAAAAAATCGGTTCTGGAAAAGCAGGATAATGGCAACACCTACAAAAATAGAAGCATCAGCAATATTGAAGATAGGCCAAAGTGCCATGTACTTGCCTCCCCACACAGGTACCCAGTCAGCCACTCGGCCTTCCCAAATATCAATGTAAAACATATCGATCACCTGCCCGTGAAACCAGGGCGTAGATGAATCATAAGGAGCATTATCTAATAGTACGCCATAGAAAGCACTGTCAATTACGTTACCGATGGCTCCGCCCAGGATTAGGGCTACTGACCATAACAGCCCCTGATGCACCTGCTTTTTTGCTAGTATGTAGAGATAATAGGCAATCCCGACCATAGCAAACAGACGGAATACGGTGAGAATAAGTTTACCATATTCTGACCCCAGTTCCATGCCGAAAGCCATGCCGGGGTTGAGGGTGTAGTGCAGTTTGAACCAGTCGCCTAATACTGGAATTTGCCCCACTACTCCCATATCCATATTATTGTGAACGAGCAGTTTTACGGTATGGTCTAGAATAATAATGCCCACACTCAACAAGTAGTATTTCCAGTATTTCACGCTGATTTGTCGTTTATTCTTTCTCTGTTTGATATTAACCCTCTTATAAGGGTCTTTAAGCAATTTTGATAAACTTACTTTATTGGAATTATAAGCAGTTTCTTTTCATCAGGAAGTTCTTCTTCTAAACCATCGATCTCCCTTAATTCAATTACAACTCTATCGCCTGGTTTTGCGGTTACTGAGTAGGCTGACAAGTCAAATCTATTTCCATCTATTGTTTTGACTGGATATTCAACAGGTCTATTTCCGCGAGCTAAGATTATATCAAATTTTTCAACGCTTAGTCCTTTGTCGTCCGCTTCAATGGTTATAGTCGGTAGGTCGGATGATGAGATGCCTTTTTCCAAGTCTACCTTTTCTTTTCCATTGATTTTAATTGAAAAGTTCACTTCATCTTTAGTGACACTTATAAACGAACTTGCTAAGAGTACAGATAAAAACAGAAGACAGTTCGCTCCGAAAGTTTTCATAACACATTAGTTAAAGTAAAAAATTATTTACCCTGACACCTTAAAGATTATCTAATTCCTGCCCTTCCCTGTAAACTGCTGCCCGTGCCCTAGCCATTTGCTTCTGCCTTTTCTTCTACGGTCAGCACGATGCTAACGGACATATCATCTATCTCTAACGATGTTCCGCCAGATAACGTATTCACCAATGATAATTCTACGGCCTGGGTTTCCTGACAGATATATTTCTGATGGTTGAGCACTGCCTCATTCAGAAGCGTATCCCCTTCCGCAATTTTCACTCGGATTTTGTCTTGCACATCCAAGCCCTGATCTTTTCGTAGGTTTTGAATGCGGTTCACCAAGTCACGGGCAACTCCCTCCTGCCGTAGCTCTTCGGTAATGGTAATGTCTAACGCCACCGTGATATTTCCTTCTCTCGCTACCGACCAACCCGGAATATCCTCCGAAGTAATTTCTACATCTTCGGTCGTAAGAGTAATACGCTCCTGGGGTAAAGCAAGTTCGTATTGTTGCTCTTGCTCCAGTCGGTTTATTTCTTCCTGACCCATTTGTGCTACGGCCTTGCTAATATCTTTCATCATCGAGCCGTATTGCTTACCTAGCTTACGGAAGTTGGGCTTGATCTTTTTCACCAGCACCCCCGAAGTATCGTCAATGTACTCAATTCCCTTCACGTTTACTTCTGATAGGATGATATTCTCAACTTCTTCCATCTGCTGCTTGAAATCAGCATCTAACACCGGAATCAGAATACGCGAGAGCGGTTGTCGCACTTTAATGGTATGCTGTTTCCGCAAGGAATGCACTAACGATGAAGCTGACTGCGCCATCTGCATCTTATTTTCCAGATGCGTATCAATCGCGCCTTCATCAGCCTTTGGAAAATCGGTCAAATGCACTGATTCTTTGCTTTGCTTCTGACTTACTTGATTCAAGCTGCGGAATAGATGTTCGGAGTAAAACGGAGCTACGGGGGAGGACAATTGCGCCAGTGTGACTAGGCAAGTGTATAGCGTCTGGTAAGCCGCTTGCTTGTTTTCGTTGTATTCCCCCTGCCAAAACCGCTTACGGTTCAGCCGAACGTACCAGTTACTCAAATCATCTATGGTAAAATCCTGAATCGCCCGGGCGGCTCGAGTCGGTTCATAATCTGCGTAGGCTTCATCTACTTGCTTTACTAAGCTGTGTAGTTTAGAGATAATCCAACGATCGCTTTCAGTTCGTCGTTCCAGCGGAATTTCTGCCTCAGCAAAAGTAAAGTTATCCAAGTTGGCATACAGTGCGAAGAAGGCGTAGGTGTTCTGTAGCGTTCCGAAGAAGCGACGTTGCACTTCTTTTACGCCCTCGATATCAAATTTTAGGTTATCCCACGGATTAGCGTTGGAGATCATGTACCAGCGAGTAGCATCCGGTCCGTGTTCCGCTAAGGTAGAAAATGGGTCAACCGCATTGCCCAAACGTTTAGACATCTTATTGCCGTTTTTGTCCAGCACCAGTCCGGTCGAAACCACATTTTTGAAGGCGACGCTATCGTACAGCAGCCCGGCAATGGCGTGCAAGGTAAAGAACCAGCCCCGGGTTTGATCCACTCCCTCGGAGATAAAATCCGCCGGATAACGCTGCTCAAATACTTCCTGATTTTCAAACGGATAGTGCCACTGGGCGTAGGGCATCGCCCCGGAATCAAACCAAACATCAATCAAATCTGCTTCACGAACCATTTTTTGACCGCTATCACTGACTAGCGTAATCCAATCTACGTAAGGCCGATGTAAATCTTCCCTAGCGAGGGCTTCGTTGTTTTTTCGTATTAGCTCAGCATCACCCGCAAACGCTTGATTTGCTTTCTTAATTTCTTCGGTGAGTTCAGCTACTGAGCCAATGCATTTTTCTTCTTTACCATCTTCGGTACGCCAGATGGGTAACGGAGTGCCCCAGTAACGGGAACGGCTCAGGTTCCAATCGACCAGATTTTCCAGCCAGTTACCGAAGCGACCGGTTCCGGTAGATTCGGGTTTCCAGTGAATAGTTTTGTTCAGCGCAACCAGTTGATCTTTTTTAGCTGTAGTGCGAATGAACCAGGACTCTAACGGATAGTAGAGAATGGGCTTATCGGTACGCCAGCAGTGCGGATAGGAGTGCTCGTACTTTTCTACCTTAAAGGCTTTATTCTCTTGCTTTAGCTTAATGGCGATTTTTACATCGGTGGATTGGTAGCCAGCCGCATTTTCATCCTCATCATCGTAGTTCTTCACCGGCATATCGGCAAAGTCAGTAATCTCGGCTACGAAACGACCTTGTTTGTTGACAATGGGTGCGTCATTCCCATTTTCATCCTTCACCATAATGCCGGGAATACCCTGTTGCTCCAGCACTCGGAAGTCATCCGCTCCAAAGGTTTTGGCTAGATGCACCAATCCGGTACCATCTTCCGTTGTCACAAAATCTCCGGCTAAAACGCTGAATGCCCCCGAATCTTCCGGTAGCGTGATGTAGGGCAACAGTTGCTCATATTTAGTACCGACTAACTCACTTCCCTTTATCGTTTCAATAACTTGATAAGGAATGAGCTTATCGCCTGGAGAGTAATCTTCAAGCGCGACATCTTTCGCTTTCTCGCTGAAGTACGCACCCATCCGGTCTTTCGCCAGTATCACCTGGATTGGCTCGTAGGTATACTGGTTAAAGGTTTTGACCTTTACGTAGTCGATGTTCGCCCCTACCGCAATACCAGAGTTAGCGGGCAGTGTCCAGGGCGTAGTGGTCCAGGCGATGAGATAGTCGTTCTTTGTGCCTTTTACTTTAAATTGAGCTACCGCAGACGTATCCTTCACATCCTGATAAGTACCCGGCATATTCAGCTCGTGCGAACTGAGTCCGGTTCCGGCAGCGGGAGAGTAGGGTTGGATGGTATAGCCTTTGTAGATCAAATCCTTTTCGTACAGTTGCTTGAGCAGGTGCCACAGCGTTTCCATATAGTCCCGCTCAAAGGTGATGTAGGGATTATCTAGGTCAACCCAGTAACCCATCTTTTGAGTGAGGTCGTCCCACTCACTTTTGAACTTCATCACTGCCTCCCGACACCGCTGATTGTATTCCTCAATAGAGATTTTCGTCCCAATATCTTCTTTGGTGATACCTAGCTCCTTCTCTACTTTTAGCTCCACCGGCAAACCGTGAGTATCCCAACCACCTTTGCGCTCTACTCGCTTCCCTTTCAAGGTGTGGTAACGGCAAAAAATATCCTTAATACTGCGAGCCATCACGTGGTGAATACCCGGAGTGCCGTTGGCCGAGGGTGGCCCTTCGTAAAAGGTAAACGACTGATCGGTCGGACGTTGCTCTATCGACTTCTCAAAAATATTCTGTTCCTGCCAAAACTTCAGAACTTCGTCGGCAATGCTAGGATAGTGTACTTGCTTATATTCCGGAAATTTTTCGGACTGAGCCATGCTGAACCTCACTGTTTAGGTATGGAAAGGGCAAAGGTACAATCTGTCAGGGTTTTTGCCCAATCTGACTTTAGATAACGCGGAAGTGCCGGAAAAGATTTATTAGTATCGCTGATTTTGCGACTGCTTAATCTGTTTGAAAAATCAGTATCTTTATAGAAATCAAGATTGCTATGACTGAAATTATCTTTGTAGTTGAAGAAGACCTGGAAGGTGGGTATCACGCTAAAGCATTAAGCGATGCGATCTTTACCGAAGGCGAAACGCTGGAAGAGCTTAAAGATAACATAAAGGAAGCATTACAGTGTCATTTTGAAGAAGAAGCTGACCGACCTAAAATGGTACGACTTCACTTGGTAAAAGAAGAAGTCTTTGCGGCATGAAGTTGCCTAGAGTTGAATGTAGGGAATATCAAAATTAGTGAAAGCTTCAGCGGTCTTATCGATCTTCGTTTTAACGAGTTGTTTATTATTGAATAGCAAAACTTCAAAAGTATATCTACTGATAGAGTATTCCTTCAGGAATGAGAGAGTTGAAATTTACTTAGATGGAGGCAAAATCTATGATCAAATCGCGAATACTGATGCATCAATAAGTTTAGCTAATGAACATATTATAAATACCTCCGTGGGCAAACATACAGTAAAAGTCAAAATTGGGACGGGGCAGGAAAAGACAATTCGCTTTGATGCAGGAAAAAACTCAGAAACTTATTTCGGTATACGATTGAAAGATGCTAATCTGACAATACACAAATATTCAGTAGCCCTGATCTATGACTAAGAATTACGAAAGAAGATATGGAATACATTACTGATAGAATTACAATAGATGCTGATCTCTGTAACGGAAAACCGACAATTCGGGGAAAAAGGATTACCGTACAGACAATCTTAGAATTTCTGAGTGCGGGAGATAGCAAGGAAGAAATTCTTGAAGCATATCCTTCGTTAGAACCGGAAGATATTGATGCGTGCTTAAGGTTTGCTACTAAGCTAATGGAGAATCATTATGAGATACGACCTACGGCATGATAGAATTTCTGGTGGATGTGAACTTGCCTTACAAATTTAAGCTATGGCATGATGAAAGGTTTCAACACGTCAAAGAGATCGATGACGAGTGGAGTGATAGTCAAATTTGGCAATATGCGAAGGAAAAAGGGTTGACTATCATCACTAAAGATGTTGATTTTTCTAATCGTATCGTGACAGCAGAGCCACCACCCAAAGTAATTCACATAAGAGTAGGGAATATGAAATTAGCTACATTTAGGCAGTTTATGCTTAATAACTGGGAGGAGATGAAACGAATGAGTATTGACTACAAATTGGTGTCTGTTTACCAAGACAGAATTGTAGGAATAGATTGAAACGGGAAGTCTTTGTATAACATGACGTACTCGAACCATTCGCTGCAATAGCCACAAGCAAAACCAATTTACCGTGACAAATAATAATTCTTAAAAGCAGCCATTTCTTCTTTCTCCTGTTCAACATACAGCGAAAATAGCTTCTCCCCAACCATACTTTGTGTAGCCGAAATTCCCACATCAATTAATCGAATACCTTGCTCGGTTAGGAAGATATTATCAAATACTTCTCCGGCTTCGCTGGACGGTCGACGCGAATTGCGGTGTACGAATCCAGCTTCGTGCAGTTGCTTCAATTCTTCTTCAAACACATCCATTTGTAACACTCTCGCTTCATATTCGTAAGTGCGAAAGTCTAAAGGATAAAGTCGCTCCATTACCAGCATCGCCCATTTTTTAGCTTCATCCAAATCGAGACGTACAAACTTGACGACCAGCGTATTAATCTAGTTGGCATATTTCATCTTCTCGGCTTCCGAACCAATATCGGAGCGAGTGTCTTCAATGAACAGCTTGGCTACCTCGGTAGACGATAGTGCGATCACCGTATTATTGGCTCCTTGGGACAGGGTTTTCGGGTAGCGTTTTTCCATCGTTCTGATAAGCTAGGCGAATGATAATTTCTAATAGCCTCTAGTTCTCCTTTCTCTTCTTCGGTATAGAGTGAACATGATTATCCTTTTGCCACTAATTATATTTCTGGCTCAACTTTGGTAGAAGTTCATCTAAATTATCTTCATCCCATTCCTCTCCTTTTGGTTCAGAGGGATGATTTTGTCCTCTTTCGGGCACCTCCTTTCCTGTTTTTTCTTCATAAACTGAATGTGCTAAATATGCATAACCCTCCCACTTCACATCTTCCTCTAGTTTTTCAAGCTCTGATAAGCTATCAGGATCAGCTAAAGCTTTAGTGTAAACCTCTTCACCCTGAGCAATCAACCACCCTCGAAAATCCATAAAGCAATCGTCTGAGCAACCGCCATTGATTACGTATGCTGCTGCCCACAATTTCCAGGTATACGCACCAATATATAACTCACCGAAAATACGATCGTATTCAATAATTTGATCTGGTGACAGTTGATATAGCCGTTCTTCAATTAGTTCTTGTTGCTCGGTTGGATCACCATCAGATTCTTCTTTTGTTTCTAGCATAATTTGCCAGAAGGTTTCATTGTTCATGAAGGGGCTAATTTTGGGCGAGAAAAATTTATTTAACTATTTATCCATTAGATATCCACCCTTCCACTTCCTCCTTTGTAGGGTTTTTCACATCCTTAAGCTTCATCTTCTTCCGCATTCCGCATACGTCGTTGTGTAGCTTGTTGGGAATAGCCTCCTGCAACTGAGCCACGGTCACGATACCTAGCTTGTGCAGTACGGGAATTAGCTCCGGTTGCACTCCGCGATCAATAAACTCCTGGTCAGAAGACTCTTGCTGCTTGGCTTCTGGTTTCATTTGAGGGAAGAAGAGCACTTCTTGGATGGAGGGTTGATTGGTCATAATCATCGTTAGGCGATCAATGCCCAAGCCTACTCCGGCGGTGGGAGGCATACCGTATTCTAAAGCCCGCAGAAAGTCTTCATCTAGCATCATGGCTTCTTCGTCGCCCCGGTTCGCTAACGTAAGTTGTTCTTCAAAGCGTTGCCGCTGGTCTACCGGATCATTTAATTCCGAGTAGGCGTTCATAATCTCTTTACCATTACAGATCGCCTCAAAGCGTTCTACCAGCTCGGGATTATCGCGGTGCCGCTTGGTCAGGGGCGACATCTCTACGGGATAATCCGTAATGAATGTCGGCTGAATTAGATGGGGTTCGCAGGTTTCGCCGAAGATTTCGTCAATCAGCTTACCTTTGCCCATTGTATCGTCAATGGGTACATTGAGCTTACGGGCGGTGTCGCGCAGTTGGGCTTCGTCCATCTGGCTGATGTCAATGTTGGTGTAGTGCTGAATGGCTTCAAACATGGTAAACCGCTTCCAGGGACGTTGGAAATTGATGATATGTTCGCCTACCTGCACTTCGGTAGTACCGTGTAAATCCAGGGCTACTTTTTCTACCATAGCTTCCATCAGATCCATCATCCAGAAGTAATCTTTGTAGGCCACGTAAATTTCTATCTGGGTGAATTCGGGATTATGGAAGCGCGACATGCCTTCGTTGCGAAAGTCTTTAGCAAATTCGTACACACCGTCGAAGCCACCCACAATAAGTCGTTTGAGGTACAACTCGTTGGCAATACGTAGGTAGAGTGTCATGTCCAACGTATTATGGTGCGTCTTGAACGGACGAGCCGCCGCACCGCCGTACAATGGCTGGAGAATGGGGGTTTCCACTTCTAGGTAGCCCTTGTCATTCAAAAACTCCCGCATCGACTGCATCAGTTGCGACCGTTTCCGAAAGGTTTCCCGCACTTGCGGGTTTACAATTAAATCGACGTAGCGTTGGCGGTAGCGCTGTTCAGGGTCAGTAAAAGCATCGTAGGTTTTGGTGGTACCGCCTTCGTCCTGCACTTCCTTGGGCAATGGTAGTGGCCGGAGCGATTTGGTGAGTACCTTCAGCTCCTTCACATGTACGGTAGTCTCTCCGGTTTTGGTCGTAAACACGAAGCCAGTGATCCCGATAATATCGCCCAAGTCGAGCAACTGCTTAAACACGGTATTGTACAAACTCTTATCCTCATCGGGGGAAATTTCATCGCGGGCTACGTAGATCTGAATTCGTCCGGTAGCATCCTGAATTTCGGCAAAGGAAGCCTTACCCATAATCCGGCGGCGCATGAGTCGTCCGGCTAGGTTTACTTGCTTAAACCGCTCTGGTTCCTTCTCAAAATTTTGGTGAATATCTTCGGTAGTTGTGGTAACTTCAAAGGTCTCAGGAGGGTACGGATTAATTCCAGCTGCTATCAGTTTTTGCCGTTCTTCGCGGCGGTGTAGTTCTTGTTCGCTCAGTGCCATTGCGTTTCTAAATTTTAAGGCGACAAAGGTAAGCAATAAAAGACGGAAGTCCGAAGACGGGAGGGTGTACGACAGCGGGGCAGCCCCGCAAAAATGCACCATGTCTTGCCGAGCCTGTTTCGCGTCCTGGCGGGAAATCGCTCGGGTAATGCCCAAGATTTCTTAAGATGCAGATGGCTTACTAGCGTAGAAGATAGCTCTTTCTGATTGCAAAAAATAACATAAGGCCAGCGTATAGTGCCTTGTGTGTTCCATACAAAAGAAACTATCATCTGTATCTACCTGCTGTTTCTTTATCCACTTAAGTAGCTGTCTGAACCCAGACGTAGCGTTAGTAAATTGCGGGGAAGCAAACTGATCGGGACTATCTTGATGGCAAAACGCTACGTCTATGGCGGCTGTCGCGCGATAGCTTTTGAGATGTCAATACGGGGTATACCGTACCGATAAACCAATGAAACTTCATAGTTTTGTAGTTAAGGTAATACATCGGAAACCAAAAGTATTGAATCACTAATCCTTTTGTATTTAGCGATCGAGGAATAGACGGGAATAAACAAATCAATGAATGGAAACGCCACCTAGTGGTAGATAAATTAGGACTATCCGTAGCGATTGGTGTAAGTGCCGCACATGGTCATGATGGGATAGAAGGCATGGGGATGTCCCGCATTGAGTTGTTGTGGAAGCTAGAAAGCGTACAGCTTTATTCCAAAAAAAGGTCGCTAGCAGCGAATGTCGCGTGGATAGAGCGTAGCTTTAGCGAATGATGCCCGGCTGGCTGAAGGCTGGCGGAGGATTATGAAAAAACACAGTCGCCACTGCTATCAATTTTATACAATGAGCCTTCGTTACTATCATTCTAGCAAAAATTCAGTATGCTAGTTCCTAAACATATTCTTAAAATAAATCCTCTTCTCGCTCCAGCATTAGTATGGAGGCTTGGGGCACAATCATATACTGCTCGCCTTCGTACATCACTTCAAACGCTCCTTTTTGCAGAAACATCGCCAAGTCACCCTCTTTGGCCTGCAAGGGAATATACTTAATTTGCTCGTCGCGCTCTTTCCAGGGTTCGTCATCGTCGGCCGGAATCGGAATAGGGTAACCGGGGCCAGTTTTCATTACGTAGCCCGTTTGCACCTTTTCCTTTTCTTGCACTCCCGGTGGGAGAAATAAGCCACTTTTAGTTTTATCGGTCGCTTTTTTCGGCTTGATCAGAATACGATCACCAACGATGATTAATTTCTTGAGTTTATTATCTGCTGTCAATTCCATAGTTTGGATTCTTTCTTCCAAGTGGCTCGTTCGCTAAGATAAGCCTACGCGTTTTTCTAGTCGCTCGAAACGCTCCTCACGGTTCGTCGGGGCGGCTCCGCCGCGCGATTTTGTTGCTGAGTTTCATTGTAGACATCAATAAAAGCATCCAAATTGGTACTGACCGCCTTAAAAACTTCATGAAGCCCATTCACTCCTTCTTTTAAGAAAGCGATCTTAGCTTCGGCTAGGTTCATGCTTTTCCTCAGTTTTTTAAGTTTCCACCGTGGGACGCGGTTCGTTCATCTCTATCTCGATTACAACTTCAAAAGTAATGGATATTTTCTAATCAATTTTAGCTACCACTCACAATAATCCTTCACTATGCTATTGTGCTGACAGACAACGGATATTTAGCAGCTAAAGTTTGGCTAGCTAATCCCACTGCCATCATCAATTTTCCCCTCGGGCTGGATGAATAGCAGCTTCCCATCCGTATCCTCCGCCATCAGAATCATACCCTGCGATTCAATTCCCATCATCTTGCGCGGAGCCAAATTTACCAGCACGCAAACTTGCTTGCCAATGATCGCTTCGGGTTCGTAGTGCTGAGCGATACCACTGAGTACGGTGCGTTGGTCAAGACCCGTATCTAAAGTCATCTTTAGTAACTTTTTAGATTTTTTTACTTTCTCGGCGGTCAGAATGGTGGCCACCCGCATATCCAGTTTTACAAAATCGTCGTAAGTAATTTCTTCTTTCATAGGGGCAAATTTTGCGATAGGTTCAAGGTCGTCAATGGTAAGCTCATCATCTTGGTGAAGTTTAGCTACTTGCTGCTCTACCCATTCGTCTTCAACTTTCTGAAATAACAATGCTGGCTTTTCTAAGGTATGTTCCGTCGCTAGCAAATTGTTTTTTCCGGCTTCATTCCAATTGACTGACTGAAAGTTGAGCATTTGCTGTAACCTTTGGGCAGTGAAAGGAAGAAACGGTTGACAGACCACCGATAAGCTAGCAGTGATTTGTAAACTAATATTCAAAATGGTTGCTACTCGTTTTTCATCTTCCTTAATCGCCTTCCAAGGTTCAGTATCGGCTAGGTACTTGTTTCCGGTTCGAGCCAATTCCATCATATAATTTTGGGCTTCGCGGAAATTGAAGCTTTCAATAGCGGTTGCTAGTTTTTGAGGAATATCTTCAAGCTTATGTAAAACTTCTTCATCAATGGATTGTAGTTCGTGGCACGGTGGAACCACCCCATTAAAGTATTTCTGAGTCAGTACTAGCGTACGGTTAACAAAGTTGCCTAGTATTGCTACCAGTTCATTGTTGTTCTTAGCCTGATAATCCTTCCAAGTAAACTCACTATCCTTGTTTTCTGGCATTATGGAACACAAAGTGTAGCGAAGTTCATCCTGTTTGTCTGGTAATTCATCTAAATATTCATGTAGCCATACCGCCCAGTTTCGGCTGGTAGATAGCTTACGACCTTCTAGGTTCAGAAATTCGTTGGCGGGCACGTTTTCGGGCAGAATGTATTCACCGTGGGTGTGCAAAATAGCCGGGAAGATAATGCAGTGGAAGACGATATTATCTTTACCGATGAAGTGAATTAGGCGGGCGTTGTCTGCTTCGTCAGCTTGTTGTTTCCAGTACAGTTCCCAATCTTTTTCGTTGTCTTGCGCCCACTGCTTGGTCGCTGAAATGTAGCCGATGGGAGCATCCAGCCATACGTACAGCTTCTTCCCTTCGGTGTTGGGTAACGGAACATCTACGCCCCAATCTAGGTCGCGGGTCATGGCTCGAGGTTGTAAACCGGCTTTCAGCCAGGAGCTACATTGTCCGTATACATTCGGTTTCCACTTGCCTTGTTTACCCTTAAGTAACCACTCTTCTAGCCAGGGCTGATATTTATCAAGGGGTAAGTACCAATGCTTAGTGGGCTTCAGCACCGGAGTTTTTCCGCTCAGGGTTGATTTGGGATTAATCAAGTCAGTAGGGCTAAGTGATGAGCCACAATTTTCGCACTGGTCGCCGTAAGCCTCAGGATGACCACAAACAGGGCAAGTACCGGTAATGTAGCGGTCAGCCAGAAACTGTTGATATTCTTCGTCGTAGTACTGCTCCGACTCCTGCTCGGTAAATTCACCTTTTTCATATAGGGTGGTAAAAAACTCTTGGGAAGTTTGGTGGTGGATAGGCTCGGAAGTGCGGTGGTACATATCAAACGAAATACCAAAACGCTCGAAGGTCTCCTTATTTTGCTCGTGGTACTTATCAATAATCTCGCGAGGCGATATTCCTTCTTTTTTAGCCCGAAGCATAATGGCCGCCCCGTGCTCATCACTGCCACTCATAAAAATTATGTCGCGTTTCTGCTGACGCTGGTAGCGGACAAAAATATCGGCGGGTAAGTACGCCCCGGCAATATGCCCAATGTGCAACGGGCCATTGGCGTAAGGTAGTGCGGCGGTGACGGTTATTCGTGCGTTGGTCATGATACTGAATTAAAAATTGCAAATTACAAATTGTATGCGTTTGCTTTTAAAATATGCTCAGCCAATTTGTAATTTTTAGTCTTGCAATCGCACGGCGACCGTTTGCAACCAGCACTAAAAGGCCGTCCGAAAACTGTAATACGGCCCATTGGTGCCATCTATCTTCCAGGAGTACTCTACGCGGAATACCGAATCATAAAAAGTAACGAAGTCGATGCCCAGCCCATAACCCATCAGGTAGCGATTGGATAGGCGGTCACTTTGCTCGTACGGAATGGTATTACTCACGTAGCCTTGATCAATGTACCCCTTCAAATAAATACTGAGCGGAATCACGTTGAACTGATCGATAGGAATAATGCGGGAAAAGTCGAACTCCCGGTCGAAGATGCGTTTCCGAATGGTATTCTGATTCATCACAAAAGACTGCCCCTCAATAACATCCAGCTCATAGCCCCGCAACCACAAGCCCCGGTAGCCCAACCCCCGGAAGTTAGCGTAGGGCTGAAAGCGCGGAGTACTAAAGTAGCCGTAGGCCGAGGTAGCAAAGTAAAACCCCTTGCCCAAATCAAGAAAGTGACTGTACGATCCTGAAACTCGAAAAATATCAATGTGGTCAAATATTCCCAGCCCTAGTTTGCTCACCGAGGTTCGCCATTGGTATCCCTTTAGCGGATAGCCAATAAAATCTCGATAGTCGCCACGGGCGGTATAATTAAGCATAAAGTACTGCTGCCGATTATCACCGTGGGTAAAGTAGTCAGGGTTTAGTCCCAGCACCGTATCGGCCACCAGCGCATCGGAGTAGGAGAGAGTAATTCCGTGGGTGTTATAATAGCTAGGGCGATAGCTCCAACCCAGCGAGGCAATCACCTCTCGTAAAGCAGGGTTGAGCGGGGCATCTAGCACATTGTTGCTAAACTGAAATCTATGGTCACGGGTCATATAGTTAGTATTCCGGTTTTCAGAATAGCTAAACCCCACCTCAATTCCGTTCTTTTGAGCAGCATCCACATAAGGGATGGAATATTCTATGGAAAACTCTCGGGTGAAACCGAATTGGGCAATAGCAGCCAACCGTTCGTTCCGGCCCCGAAAATTAAATTGCGTAAACTTTATGCCGTAGGTTAGTAAATTCCAATCGGGATCATCTAAAAACACATTGATATTTCTAACAGCCGCTGGCAATGCCAGATAGGGAGTAGGTACTGTATACCAGCGCTCAGCCACCCGGATAATAACATCAGCCTGACCGGGCTGAATTTCCACCACGTGCAGGTCGACATCTAGAAAGAGCCGAGTATTCATCAGCTTTTTCCGATCTTCCTTGAGTAATTTATTCAGTTCGTAGGCGGGAAATGTTAGCCCTTCGGATATACTCAGCTCCCGCTCAATAATACTTTGTTTAGTAATGCGGTTGCCAAGTACAAAAATTCGATCAATAGTAATAAAATCAGATAGGAATTGAGCACTATCGGTACGAACGGGAGCCCCAATTGCTGAGCTATCGGAGGGTAGCGTTTGAGCCTGAACCGAGAACGTAAGCACTCCCAACCATAACCAACCAATGTACTTACCCCAGTTCCGCACGGTATTTCCCTTTGATATAGAAGATGAGCTTTATTTATTCAAGTAAAACTAACGATATTTATTGTGTACCTAGCTTGAGTAAGTCCGTATATGTACTGATTACGACTTAATTGCGCTAATATAGCCGATTAGAATACTAAATTTTTGATCGGCAGACAACTTTGTGGGCTTAATTGTCGCTTATTCCTATCTATTTTCTAAAAATACCGTAAATTCGCTCTTTTAAAGGGTACACGCATAACTGATTACTTTTATGGCACTTGACTATAATCATCCTATCGACATTATTGAAGATATTGATCTTCGTCATTTTGAAGAAAACTACCTTATTCCGCAGAAGCCGGTTATTCTGCGTGGGTTGCTGAAAGGAACCAAAGCCTACGATGAGTGGAACTTTGAGTACTTTAAGCGCGTGGCGGGCGAGCTAACCATTGGGGTTTTTGAAAACCGGGAATCTGACCTGGACAAAACCATGAAGGTGCCCCACCGCAAAATGAAGTTTGCTGATTACTTAGATCTGATCGCTACCACTCCTACCGACTTGCGGATTCATCTGTGGAATATCTTTAAAGACTGCCCGCAACTGATGGACGACTTTGAGTTTCCACCCATCAACACTACGTTTTTAAAAGGCTTTCCTTATATGTTCTTCGGCGGTCAAGGCTCAATAGCCCGGATGCACCAAGATATTGATATGTCGAACGTTTTTCTAACTCAGTTTGAAGGCAAACGTCGCGTGGTGCTATTTGCCCCGGAATACTCTCACTTGCTGTATCGTTACCCATTAAACGTACATACTGGAGTGAACGTGGCCAAGCCAGACTACGAGCGTTTTCCCGGTCTAAGTTACGTGAAAGGCTTTGAGTGCGAAATCAAACACGGCGACACCCTCTTTATGCCCGGCGAATACTGGCACTACATTGAGTACACCGAAGGTGGTTTTGGCATGAGTCTGCGCTCACTAAATCCACATCTTTCTAAGCGCTTTAAGGGGTTGATGAATATTAGTGTCCGTCAGGCGGTAGACTGGTCTATGCGGAAAGCAATGGGCGATCAGTGGTTTGAGACTAAGCAACAGATAGCTGACCGTCGCGCCAATAACGCTATTCGTAAGGCTACCAAAGAAGAATCAGAATTAATTCCACAGTAACTATTATGTTATGAACCGGATAGCTGCCACAGGATTTGTCTTGCTTATCACAGCAATTTTCTACTACCTCAGGGAAGCAGACATAACAATGTCAAGTAGTTATCCAGTTCTGCTAAGCCAAATAGCACCTGATAACATTTCAAGAGCACCAAGCACTTTCCGAAAGGATTCTGCTAATGAAGTGGCTCATACTATGCTGATAAGCCGTCCAAACTTAGACGAGGTTGAGGATATGCCAATCGATGAGCCTGACTTAACAAAAGTAATTCCGATGCCTAATTTAGTAGGAGAACTCTTCCGGCCAGGTGAAAAGCAAGAATCGCTGAGGTTTCAGATAGAAGGTTTGATTGACAGCTTGAAGCAAGAAAACCCATAGCTATAACAGCTTTATCGCTGAAGTACGCAAATTATCGAGTACTAAGATGTTGAAAGGATTTCTCACGTAGAAAAAACTATTAGGAACATTCCTGCCAGAAAGGTCGTATTTTGAAGTACGACTTTTTTTATTTAAAATAAACGGCATTCGAAAAGTAGTTAGATGAATACCGTCCGAATGTACGAGCTTATCAAAAAAACCAGTCTTCCCCCTGAAGAGGCAGAAGCTCCGGTTAACGAGATTGAAAGCCTCGTTACCCAAAAATTTGACGACCGAAAAGAGCATTTAGCGACTAAAGAAGATGTTGTCAATGCCAGCGCGGATTTACGAAAAGAAATAGCTAGCGTAAGAACAGATTTAACGAAACAGATTAGCTAAAGCAAGCCTTATTAAGTGGATGATTGGAGTGGCACTCACCATTATCGGATTGACCTCAGGTATTGTCGCTACCTTAATTAAGTTTCTGTAAGAAAAATATCAAGCACTAACGAACCATGAAATACATAACTCTCGCCCTTTCTATCCTCACGCTTGTCGCTTGTCGCTCCAACTCCTTCGAGAAAAGTCCGGTAGATAATTTTATTCGGGATATGACGAATGTGCCAGCATATTCCGTCATTCTGTACGATATGGATCAGGAGGGAAATTTTTATCCAGAATACAAGCACAAGTATCGTATCATTAAACAAACGAATGACGGGGATAGCATTCCTGAAGAGGAAATTACCGAATGGTATACTGTAAGCGAAGATTTCTTCAATCGGAACATCGACAATATGGGGATGGAAATTGTTTCTAAGAACCAACAAGGAGAAGTTTCCAAAACCGCTGCCCCTCCGGGCTACGGTAACTACGTGGGCAACCCGCAATACGGACAGTGGCAGCAAGGGGCTGGTGGTGAAACCTTCTGGTCATTCTACGGAAAATACGCGCTACTGAGTAGCTTATTTAACATGGCGGCGTTTCCGGTACGCCGCTCCTACTACGACGATTACCGAGGCTACCGCAGTAGCGGGCGGCCCTACTACGGACCCACGGTAAATAACCGACGAGCCTACGGTACCAATAGTCGCTATACCACCACCACGAAGCCTAACACTACTTGGCGTACCCGCACCTCCAGTCGTGACTTTCGTAGTAGCAGCCAACGTACATCCCGGGCTAGTTCTCGCTACGGGGGTAGCAGTAGTAGCAGTTCCCGCTCGCGCAGCAGTGGTGGGTTCGGAAAGTAGCATTTCAAAAATTGCTACTAGATTACTTTACCAGTTTGCCGGATCATACTTTCCTCCCGGGCCATATAAATCTTCACGGTAGTTTGTCTGAGTAGAGCTAGCAGTATCCCAGCGACCATTCTCAGAATCACTGATATTGATAGAGATGTTTTCGTAAAAGCTATTCCCCAGAGAAAGTTGATCGTAGAGAGTAGCGGTATATTCTTGATAAGAATCTATATTATTGTAGTTGCTCAAGTTTATTCTTTCTAAAGAAAAATTATCAAGGCGGTCAGCTACAGCGGGATACTCTTGGGCAATCTCTTCCGGCAGCGTAATGGCGAAAGCGATGTTTTGATTATTCCCTCCGTTAACGTGTATACTAGCTCGCTCAACCTTATGGTTTCGCTCATGGCTAAAGCTACTCACTAACCAGAAATCTGAAGCTAAATCTGCCGATGCTGAAAAGTTATTCAATTTATTTTCATTGATCTGATAGCTGACTGAAGAAGGAATATCATAATTATCCGGGATATTGTTGTAATCGGACCGATAGTAATTTACGCGTTCGTCTACATTGGCTCTAAAGATATAGTCAAGCTTTTTGAAGTCATGTTCCGGAAGATAGTAGGAAATTTCAGACTTCCCTTCGCTCAACACTGATTGATAAGCTATAATCCAAGTGCCGTCTATAGCTGTACCGTAGACTGCTGTCGATGCGCTAGCTAGCGAAGGTAGCTGTATTGTTTTGACCAGGTTCATCGGTTTAAAGTCCTGAGGGGTAAAGCTATATTCTTTGCCAAATTCCACATCAGTGTATAAGTATTGGGGCTGATCGTCAAAAATATTGATGTATAGGGGGGCTTTCTCTTCTTCTATAAATGCCTTAAAATCCACCTGAAACCCGTCACTGATAGGGGTAGCCTGCCTTTCTACACTTAGGTTGCCTTTCGCATGAATAGCGTATAACAAACTGGAAGATACAAAGCTACCTTCAACTTCATACAATGAAGGAACACTCGGTGCCCCAGGATTATCCGAAGTGATATCTTTCCCCTCGAATACCCAGTTTTGCGAAGAAACATCAGTGTAGCTTAATAGATATAAAAATTGTTTTTGAGTATCTAACCTTTCAAAAACTCTGGCCCGGGAAATAGTAAACGACTCATCGGCAGCCCCCTCAGGACGCTTGATGGTAAGATTTTCCCCGTTCACTACTTCTTGGGTTCGTAATACTTCCCCATCATCGGTAGAAACAAAAAGCCATTCCCGCTCCAATATATTTTCGTCACTAAGAAGGTAGCCTTCTTCCACTTGTACCGTCAGTAGTGGGGTATTATCCTGCACTTCTTCACTAACTTTTTCTTCTTGGCACGAAGTTAATAGTAGTGCGCTCACCAGCACACAGTATCCTAAGTAAGACGTTTTCATGGTCTATTCTTTTGCGATTGATCAAACTTTTCCGTCAAATAAACGGCTTAGTTACACGATAAGCCGTAATTTCCTCATTTAGAAGGCACCTGTGTATTATTTAGCCTATCTTTATAATTAATTACATATTTGTTAAAATAATACTTTTTTAGTGCCTGAAGAGTATTTTAGTTCTATTCGCTAAAAACAGAGCAACAAACCCTACGTATTTTTAACTTAGCCGACGAGTAAAAACTAACCAACTATTCCATGCCAATTTTAGATGCCATTCTATCCGCCATTACGTATTTGGCACTCTGTTTTATTTTATTCCTGCTGGGAAAGTGGATTCATCAACTGTTTCATCGAAACATTAGGGTGCAGGCAGAGCTAGTTGAAAAGGATAACTTTGCTTTTGCCGTATCGCACGTTGGCTACTTTATTGGCTTACTGCTAGCAATTGTGGGAGCCGTGATGGGACCTTCGGCTGGTTTGTTTGATGATATTATCAATATTTCTGCCTATGGTTTGCTAGCCATTCTGCTACTGAATCTATCCATTCTCATCAATGATAAAATCATTCTTCGGCGGTTCAGCGTCTACCAAGAAATTATTGAAGATCGCAACGCCGGAACCGGAGTGATTGAAGGGGCCAACGCTATTGGTACCGGGCTGATTATTATGGGGGCAGTATCTGGTCAGGGCGGTGGATTCTTAACGGCAGTCGTGTTTTGGGTAGTAGGGCAAGTGTTGTTGATCATTACTGCTTACCTTTACTCAGCACTTATTCCGTTTGATGTTCATGACCAGATTGAGCGAGATAATGTAGCAGTAGGCTTGGGTTTTGCCGGAGCATTAATTTCCATTGCCAACCTCATTCGCTACGGCCTGATGACCGATTTTTTTAGCTGGCAAGAATCCCTAACCGACGTAGGCATTGACGTGCTAATTGGACTGGCATTTTTACCCATCGTCCGTTGGCTTACCGATAAAATTCTGCTACCCGGCCGTAGTTTGACCGACGAACTTATCAACCAGGAAAAACCCAACGTAGGTGCCGGATTAATCGAGGCATTTGCCTACGTAGGCGGTTCCGTGCTAATTACTTTGTGTTTATGAATAAAGCTGCTTTCAATTCACTCCCGCAGTGGCAAAACATCTGTCACAAATGTACCATAAGTAATTTGCAGTGTATCGGGATAATTAATATTGGGAATACGACGTTGATTTTGAATAGCTAATGTCATCTGGAAACGACCTTCTAAATGTTGAGCTGCTGAATCATAGCAGGTGATGACGAGTTCATTGATGCCTTTATCTTCTACAATACCGTATGAACCACTCGGCCTCCCCCCGTTACCAAAAAGATAGACATAGTGGCTTACAACAGTTATATCTAACATACATTCGTTCTGTCCGACCTCATTTCTCCGAAGCGTGTATACTCCTTCTTCCGCTGAAAAATTGTTCAGTACTATAGATACACGAGTATTGAGCGTATCATCATAACTCATGGACAAGGAAAGATTGCCAGTACAGCCAGCATCACCCGCAAGCAATTTAACTTCGTATTCCTTCCCGTTAAATAATAAACCACCTTTACCCTGAGGTTTGCTTTGTGGGTCTTCGTCTTCGCTACAAGCCACTACACTGATTAACAGTAAAATAATTATCCGCCAATTTTTCATAAGCAATAAATTTGAGGCACCTTCTTTATCAAGACATATATTACCCTTAAAAGGTGGGGGCGTGATCTTGGTTTTTGAAACTTCTTATTAAGAATGACTGTACAGTCCTAACTAACTACTAATTCATGAGTAATTTTCAAGATAAGAAGAACCGCTAACACAGATAGAAAGTGTTACTTTTGATGATATAATATGCCTTCGACTCAATCTTCTTCTACTAGTAGCAATTTTCCATCCCCCAGTGTTAATCGCTCCAAATCCCGGATACTTAAAATATCGCTGTTTGCTACTGGGCTGGCGGGTATTGTGGCGGAGTATGTGCTCTCGACGTTGGCTACTTACTTCTTGGGTGACTCAGTATTCCAGTGGACGATGATTGTTTCGCTGATGCTATTTTCGATGGGGTTGGGTAGCCGACTAAGCAGTTTCTTTCAGAAAGATTTGCTGCAAAAGTTTATTCTGGTTGAATTTACGCTATCAATACTTTGCGGTTTTTCGGCTTTACTGGCCTACTTGGCTTCGGGCTACACCCTGTATACCGGACTGATTATTTACGGTCTGTGCATGAGCATTGGTCTACTGATTGGGTTAGAAATCCCGTTGGTCATTCGGGTGAACGATACTTTTGAGTCGCTGCGGATTAATGTGGCATCAGTGATGGAGAAAGATTATTTTGGTAGTCTGCTGGGAGGTATTTTTTTTGCTTTCGTGGGTTTGCCCTATCTGGGATTAACCTATACGCCCTTCGTGCTAGCTTTTGTCAATTTTACGGTAGCCATTGTTCTGCTGCTTATGCTGTGGCAATATCTGTCTGCCTTCAACCGCAAATTGCTGGGCAGTATTGGGGGCGCAGTGGGAGCAGTGCTTTTGAGTGGTTTGATCTTTGCTAAACCCATTATCCTGTTCGGTGAGCAACAACGCTATCGCGATAAGGTAGTTTTTGAGCAGCAAAGCCGTTACCAGAAGATTGTGCTCACCCAATGGAAAAACGATTACTGGCTCTACATCAACGGAAATCAGCAACTGAGTACAGTAGACGAAGTACTGTACCACGAGCCACTGGTTCATCCAGCAATGACATTAGCACCGAATCCTAAGCAGGTGTTAGTTTTAGGCGGAGGTGACGGTTGCGCGGTACGCGAAATTCTAAAGTACCCTTCGGTAGAGGATATTACGTTGGTAGATTTAGATCCGGCGATGACTGATTTGGGTAAAGAAAATTCGGTACTACTTAACCTGAACGATAGTGCATTGTATCATCCTAAAGTGAGTATCTACAATCAGGACGCTTACACTTTTCTAGAACAAACTAGCCAGTATTTTGATGTAGTCATTATCGATCTTCCCGACCCCAAATCAGTTGATCTTAATCGGCTGTATACTGAGGAATTTTACCGATTGGCCTATCGGCACTTGCGGGAGCGAGGGGTGTTCATCACCCAAGCGGGTAGCCCCTACTTTGCCACTCGGGCGTTTCGCTGTATTGATAAAACGGTAGCGGCGGCGGGATTTCAAACGGCTAGGCTACACAACCAAATTGTAACGATGGGCGAGTGGGGCTGGATATTGGGCGTAAAATCCAGCACGACTGTAAACGTAAAAAGTCAGCTTCAACAGCTGACTTTTAATCATGTTTCTACCCAGTGGCTCAATCAGGAAGCTATGCAGATGATGACCACCTTCGGCAAAAATATCTACGGCTTACCACTCGACAGCGTAGAAGTCAATCAAATCCACAACCCAGTACTTTACCAATACTACCTAAAAGGCAATTGGGACTGGTATTGATAATGATTAATGAATAATGATTAATGACGAATGGATAGGTATTAATCATTACTCATCAGTCATTCATCATCAAAAAGAGTTACCACCGGAAAATGGCGGCCAGATCGGCATCCACGAATTCTTCGGGTAAATCCTCCTTTTTCACTATGTAGGTGTTGCCACCGTGTAAAATAGTCTGCACCGCTGATTTTGCTACCAGATCGTGACCGTTTTCCTGCTCAGATTCGTGTAACTGCACTGAGTTTTCCTCACGGTCGATGTATCCCCAACGGTGGGTTCCCTCTACTACAAACAGCGCATCAATCCGCCCGTTGATGGCGGCGGGAGCTATTTCTTCAATACTGTATGAAGCTTGCCCGGAACCAGCCAGTGCTGTGTAACGATCCATCTCACTTTGTTTGTCTTGGTTAAAATAGTCTTTCAGGGCTTCGGTGGCTTTTTGGTGCAAATTTTCAGCCGATTCGCGATCAGGGTTCATTGTAATACCGTTGTCAGCCAATTTCAATGTTTTGTTAGCTTCGCGATAGATAGGATGGTGGGATTCTACAGCAGCCAGCACCACCGGACGGTTTCTATCTTCAATGATTTGATCCAAAGCATCGTTCACCCGACGGAAGTATTCTTCTACGTAAACATTATCTTTATCTCCGTCACCACCGTGCCCGTGGTAAATAGGAGAACCCGAGTCACCTTGTCCGGAATGCGATTGTAGGTTTTTTTCAAAATCGTAGTAGCTCAAGGCATCTTCCATGCCTTCGGGTACCATATCCTGAATATCTAATTCTTCTATATTTTGTTGATCGCCTTCCAGCAAGCGAATCTTATTTAGACTGATTGCCAAAATGTAGAACGGATGCTCTTTGTGCAGTAGTGGTACAATCTGATCTAGGTGAAAAGAAGTACTAAGCATGTTAAACTCCCGCACCGAATAGGGTAACTTTAGGTACTTAAAATAATCGGTTCCTAGAAAAACTGCCAACCCATGTTCCTGGTAACGCCAAAAATCATTATCATCTATCAACTGCTTGATAGGTACTAAATATTCGTTAGCCTCGCTTTCCGAAATATCTTTATCCTTCAGTTGCTGGCGAATTTGTTGGTAGTGATTTTTCAGTAAAATTGCATCCTGTCCCTCATTCACCTGATGGCCTTTTTTATGGGTAGGAATATAAATACTAACGCAGTTAATCCCGGAAAAATCAGCGAGTGTCTGCAAGTCTTCTTTGGTCATCGTCTTCATATCAAAAAAAATTATTTCTTAAAAAATTATTCATCTATATTAACTGATACGTTAGCAGGTTGTTTGATCGGGTAAACGAACTCCAACTTTTACCAACTCTAAATCTAACCGCATGTTACACAATGATTTAGCGTACTACATTCAGACTGCAACTGAAGAATATAATCAAATCACTGCCCAGCGGAAAGCTGACTTGCAAGAAGTGAGTAGCTATGTTTCTCAAAAATTGTCGGCTAAAAAAACAACCAACCTGGTAGTAATTTGTACGCATAATTCGCGACGAAGCCACTTCGGTCAATTTTGGTTACAGGCAGCGACTTACTACTATCATTTACCCAATATTCGTACGTTCTCAGGGGGCACTGAGGCTACGGCTTTTCATCCGAACGCGGTAGCCGCGTTAGAACGGGCTGGAGTAAATTTTTCTCAAACCGACAAATCTAGCAGCAACCCGCAATATCTAGCTTCATGGGACAATGATCATCCTGCTATACCGATGTTTTCTAAAAAGTACGATCATTCGGAAAATCCCCGAAGCTTGTTTGCGGCCATTATGGTTTGTTCCGATGCCGATGAAGCTTGCCCGTTTATACCTGGTGCCGATGCCCGCTTCTCCCTTCCCTACCAAGACCCCAAGCAGTACGATAACACCCCACAAGAGCGCGAACAGTACGACGAACGCTGTCGCCAAATAGCCCGCGAAATGCTTTATGCAATGAGCAGCGTGCAATGAACAATTAGCAATGTACGATGAACAATTGCCGAGAGGTAGTTGACAACAGCTAATGACTAATTATGATCTCTCTTGTGCGAATCTATGGACTATTGACGGACTACTGTGGACTGCTGAATCATCTTTTTTCGTAATTTGCCTGCCTATGGGTACGTTTCTGTTTTTCCTTCCGTTTTTGCTGGGCTTTACGGTGGTAGGTGTGTACGCCGAGCGGAAGATTTCAGCCTTCATTCAAGACCGGATGGGACCCATGGAAGTAGGTAAGTACGGACTGCTACAAACGGTGGCTGATCTGTTAAAGCTAATTCAGAAGGAAGATATTGTACCCAAAGCGGCGGATCGTATCCTGTTTCTGGCTGCTCCGGTTATTATTTTTGTGGCGGTTTTCGCCGGATTCTCAGTACTACCACTTACCTCTGGTTTTCGGGGTTCTACCGCTGAGATAGGCCTATTCTTCCTTCTGGCGATTGTCTCGCTGGATGTAGTCGGAGTTCTGATGGCTGGTTGGGGTTCTAATAACAAGTACGCACTTTACGGAGCACTGCGGTCGGTCGCGCAAATTATCAGCTACGAAATTCCGCTGGGACTGTCGGTGCTTTGTGTGGTTATTGTTTCTCAAAGTTTCGATCTTCAGACTATTTCTTACCAACAAGGCATTTTATCTACGGAAGTCACGACTGTTCCGGTGTACCTATTTGGCATTGCCAATTGGCAGATTGATGTAACCCATATCGGCGGAATTTTATCTTGGAACATCGTTCGGGTTCCGATTTTGTTTTTTGCGTTTATCATCTACTTCATCGCCTCACTCGCTGAAAGCAACCGCGCCCCGTTTGATTTGCCCGAAGCGGAATCAGAACTAATTGGCGGCTATCATACCGAGTACTCTGGCTTTCGCTGGGCGTTGTTCATGCTATCCGAATACGCCATGATGCTGCTGGTGAGCTTTTTAGGGACAATCCTCTTTCTGGGAAGTTGGAATACCCCGTTACCCAATCTCGGAGTGGTAACTTTAGCCGATTGGACTACTGGTGAACCCAACACTTGGTTGGCTCATACTTGGGGTATCTTCTGGCTATTTAGTAAAACACTACTGCTGGTAGCTGTGCAAATGTGGGTTCGTTGGACGTATCCCCGGCTGCGGGTGGATCAACTGATGAACCTCTGCTGGAAGTATCTGATTCCAGCTTCGTTACTATTGGTGCTGCTGTCGGCCGTCTGGAGATTGTGGATGCTGTAGCATGAACCCTTATCTGCTGGCGATACTTGCCATTCTAATTCTTGGTTCAGCTGGGGCTTTTATTAAGATAATAGCCTTACCACCTATTGTACTTACTTTTTTCCGCACGTTAATTCCTACGGTATTACTGTTTAGTTACTTCAAGCTCATTCGCCGAAGGCGTTTGTTCCGCTACTCGGCTAAGTGGCTGCTGGTGGGGTCGCTGCTAAATGCAGGACGACTGTTCTTATTTATCGCTAGCTATTCTTATACCAGTATCGTTAATGCGATTGTTATTTTTTACACTTGGCCAGTATTTACGGTGCTCTACAGCCGCATTTGGCTAAAAGAATCTATTCCTCGGCGTAATCAGATTCTTCTATTTCTACCCCTTATTGGCATTGTCATCATATTTTCTGACCAGCAAGTTACCACGGATGAACAAGACCTCATTGGTATGGGAGCGATGTCGCTCTCATCTATGCTGTACGCATTTACGGTGCTTATCTTCAAAAGAACCTCGCAGGAGTACACTGGCTTTGAGACCGTGTTCTTTCAGAATCTACTGGGTGGGTTCATTTTTTTGCCATTTGCCCTACCTTATTTAAATAAGATTGACCTACCAACGTACGGACTAATCACACTCTTTTCAATTTTTATTGGAGTGTTGGCCTTCGGCATGTTTTTTCAGGCACTACAAAAGATGCGAGCATCTACTCTTTCTTATCTGGCCTATCTGGAAGTGGTTATTGCCAGTTTGTACGGCATACTACTCTTTGATGAAACCGTTACTGGTCAGTTTGTGATTGGTGCAGTGCTGATTATCGTGGCTACACTGTTGTTTAAAAAGGGGTAATGTAAATCTTGTACAAAGATTGAACGCATTCAGGCACTTGCCCCTACTAAACAAACCATAGAAAAAGCGCGAGAAAAGATGTTCAATAACTATCAGGCTAATGCCTATCAAATGGATTATCCCGCTTATCGTCAGCAGGGATTACAGCTTGGTTCTGAAGCTATCGAGGCAGCTCATCGTACCATAGCGCAAAGCAGGTTGAAACTCCCTGGACAACGGTGATCTATAAAAGGGAGGCAACATGTACTCAATCTTGGAGTACTCAATGTAAGTAGACGGTGGAGGGAACCACAAAACTTACTTGGAGCTGCTTAACAACAATTTGAAATACGCCCGGAAAACCAGGGTGTGCTCATATCTCACAAAAAAAGGGAGCTAATTACCAGCTCCCTTTCTTTTTGTTATACGTTTAATTTTAGCTTAGCTAGCTCCTTTTACGGTTTTCACAATGCGGGCAGCAATTTTGTAAGGATCACCGTTAGAAGCTGGACGACGATCTTCTAGCCAGCCTTTCCAGCCATTTTCTACCGTAGCAATCGGAATACGAATAGAGGCCCCTCGGTCAGAAACCCCGTAAGAAAACTGATCGATAGATTGGGTTTCGTGCTTACCGGTTAGTCGTTGGTCATTATCAGCCCCGTAAACTTCAATATGCTCTTTTACCACGGGTCGGAAAGCCTCGCAGATTCTTTCGTAAGTTTCTTTGGACCCAGCTTCCCGTAGCGTTGAATTAGAGAAGTTGGCGTGCATACCGGAACCGTTCCAGTCAGTGTCTCCTAGTGGCTTAGGGTGCCAGTTGATAGACAGTCCATACTTTTCAGCGTTGCGCTCAGCGAGGTAGCGAGCTACCCATACATGGTCACCAGCAGCAGCAGCACCTTTAGCAAAAGTTTGGAATTCCCATTGTCCGGCGGCTACTTCGGCATTAATACCTTCTACGTTCACTCCAGCTTCCAAACACTGATCCAGGTGATCTTCAATCACTTCGCGTCCGTAGGCGTTCTGAGCACCTACTGAGCAGTAATAAGGGCCTTGCCCCCTTTTCGGAAACCCTTCTTCTGGAAAACCAAGAGGCTTATTGATTTCAGTATCCCAAAGAAAGTACTCCTGTTCAAACCCAAACCAAAAGTCATCATCGTCATCATCAATTGTAGCTCGTCCGTTAGACTCGTGCGGAGTACCATCGGAGTTTAGTACTTCGGTCATAACTAAATAACCATCTACTCGAGCGGGGTCTGGGAAGAGCGCGACTGGCTTTAGAAGGCAATCAGAAGAGCCACCTTCTGCCTGTTCGGTAGAACTACCGTCGAACGACCACATAGGGCAATCTTCTAGTTTTCCGCCAAAGTCTGGTAAAATTTTAGTTTTGCTTCGTAGGCTTTGGGTAGGTTGGTAGCCATCTAGCCAGATGTACTCTAGTTTTGTCTTAGACATATACAAATTACATTAAACGGTTATAGATTAGATTAAATGGTTCTCACTTAAACTAGCCATGCAAACAGCTAGCATAAGGTATAATCTCAAAATAAAAATTCAGTAAGTGGCTAATATAATATTTTTGTCAATTGATAACAAAAACTTGCTTAAATTTACTTTTTTTAAATAAAGAGATGGTTTTTTTTCAAAATTTGCTAAAAATCAGTGTAATGACCACTTATTATTTTCCTCTTAGTAACAAATTTTATTTGGCTATGATGGTATTTCTAAGTTTGACAGGCTAGGAAGGTTACAAAGTTTGTATAGCATCTCGAATTGTGAGAACTTTGAGCAGTGTAAAGTTGTAATCCTTGTCGGGTATTATCAACAGAGACTATGGAAGAAGCATCGCGCTCAGTCGCATTTTATACTTTGGGTTGCAAGCTGAACTACTCAGAAACCTCCACACTGGGTAGGCTAGTAGAGGAGCGGGGGTACCGTAAAACTAACTTTCAGCAAGGTGCCGATATTTATATCATTAATACTTGCTCGGTAACTGATAACGCCGACAAAAAGTGCCGGAAGGTAGTACGTGAAGCCCTCAAGTATTCGCCTAGTGCTTACGTTTGTATTGTAGGCTGCTACGCCCAGCTCAAACCCAAAGAAATTGCGGAGATTCCGGGAGTAGATGCAGTGTTGGGAGCGGCTGAAAAGTTTCGGTTGCTAGATTTACTGGATGGTTTTCAGAAGAAATCAGAGCCACAGGTGTTTGCTTCTGAGGTTACCGAAGCTCGCCGGTTCAATTCGGCTTACTCATTACACGATCGCACCCGCACTTTTCTGAAGGTGCAAGACGGCTGCAACTATCACTGTACATTTTGTACCATTCCGCTAGCGCGCGGTAAAAGTCGCAGTGACACCGTTGAGTCAGTGGTGAACCAAGCCCGAGAGATTGCTCAAACTGGCGTGAAGGAGATTGTGCTTACTGGAGTAAATATTGGCGACTACGGAATAATTGATGGAAAGCGTACGAACCGTTTTATAGATTTAGTACAGGAGCTAGACCAGGTGGAAGGCATCAATCGCTTCCGAATTTCATCCATTGAGCCAAACTTACTAAGCAACGAAGTAATTGAGTTCGTAGCTCAGTCGCAACGATTTGTACCACACTTTCATATTCCGCTGCAATCGGGGGCTAACAAAATTTTACGCCAGATGCGACGGCGCTACCTGCGCGAACTATACGCTGACCGGGTGCAAAAGATTAAAACCCTGATGCCTCACTGTGCTATTGGGGTAGATGTAATTGTTGGCTTTCCGGGCGAAACCGAAGAAGATTTTTTGGAGACCTACCACTTCCTGAATAGCCTTCCTATTTCCTACCTACACGTTTTTACCTATTCGGAAAGAGCGAATACTCCGGCTGCCGAAATGGATGCAGTGGTACCCATGAAAACCCGGCAGCAGCGATCTAAAATGCTACGAACCCTTTCGGAAAAAAAGCGGCGGAAGTTCTACCAAGAAAATTTGGAACAAACCGCTACGGTACTCTACGAAGAAGACGTAGAAGATGGGCAGATGCATGGTTTTACCGAAAACTACGTACGGGTAAGTACACCCTACGACCCGCTACTCATCAATGAGCTGCAATCGGTTCAGTTAGGCGAAATTAATGAGCTAGGAACCGTTACTGTAGCTCCTGTCTCGGCACTAGTTTTATAAGAAAATAGGTAATATCATATTATTTCCTCGACTCCCGTACCGAATAATCAAAACGTCCGTTGCTCACATCAACTAGACCTAGCGAATCAGATGTAGCAGTGAACGAAAAAGTGCCAGCTACAATATAGCTAGCGTTAAATGTGGTTTCTTGATCTAGTAAAATACGACGCAGTATCAGTTGCCCTGCCCCGAAAGTGGCCACGGTATCGTCAAAATTTCGGATTAGGTATCCGTAGTTATCTTGGCCATCTAATACGAACGCTTTTTGGGGGATTTCACTAATAGATTCAGCCGGGTCATCGCTCAATTGGCGATTATCAAGCGTAAAGCCCACATTAATGGATTCACCTCGCGAATCAGTGTTACTTGGCAACTCACCAGAAATTGTAAGGTGAATAGTGCTATCTTCTGACTGAAAGGTAATCCATAGACCATCATCATTGCTCGAAAAAGTACCACCTCCACCATCTGACCGCCATACATCATCGTTAATGAAGCACCCGGCTGACCTTTTACCTTCTTCTGAATAGACTGGCAATCGCGGATCGATGGGATCGGGGACAAAAGCTCGGCCACAACCTGATAATGTTGCACTCAACAATGCGAAAAATAACCAGTAACCTACTACAGAGTGGCAAAAGAAAAGTGCGTTCGGCATAAATTCGCTATTGTTGCGAGTGGGCATCATTATGATGTATCCTTTCGTAAAGATAAGCAAAGTAAGAACGTGATTAACGCTTAATTGATTTCAGTCTTCAATAGCCCTGATCCGGTAATCAAACCTTCCGTTTCTCACTTCAATGCCTTCGCAAGAGTCGGCAGCAATAGTAAAATAAAATGTTCCGGCTACGGTGTAATAACCTTCAGAATCAGGGTCGGGTTGGGCGTATCGTATCATCAATTTTCCTTCGCCTCGGCAATCAAAAAAACGGTTAGTATCACTTATTCCAGCCTTGCCGTAACTTTGTTTACCATCTAGCATAATGGTTTGTTGGTGAAGCTCACTGGTGGATTGAAACTGCGTCTGACGGTTGTCGATCTCAAACTCGATATTGGTGCCAATATTGAAATTATCTACAAACAACCCATCTATTGAGATGGAGATGGCTGAATCGCTGAGAAATAAACGTAACTTTTGTTCATCATCATTGCTAGGTGGAATAAATGTGAAATCTCCGGCTACCCTTACTGCCCGCCAAACTTTTCCATTAATAAAGCATCCGGCCGCATCTTTTCCTTCCTCTGAGTAGCGAGGCAGACGGGGGTCAATAGGGTCGGGAATAAACTCGCCATCGCAACTGGTTAGCATCATTATTAGAAAAATGGCTATTCCAATAGTTCTCATAAGTACGAAAGCGAAGTGCGGAACCCAAAATAAATGGTGCGGGTGCTCACATCACGAATAGTTCCCACAAAATCTCCGGTATCAGAAATGGATGGATATTTTACCAGCTTGCGTAAGCCATGAGTATATCCTGCGTGCAGCCCCCAACGCTGCTGAGAATGCCAGCGAACCTCAGCGCGTAGGCCGATGTCGCTACCACGGTAGTTCTCAATAACCCCAATATTATCTGAGCCTTGCCGATACCGTGCCCGAAACAATGCGCTTAACTCTACTCCGGCACCTACCGACCACTGTTCGCCAATTGAGTAATTCATGTTCGGATAAACAGTGAGATACGAAAGCCGATAGGCATGGCGAGTACCACCTATTTCTTGGGCGTAGCCCTTTCGGGTGAGATCTACCGATAGGCTGGGATAAAAAGGTGTGAGCTTGGGTGTAATCCAATCATAGTTTAACCCCATCTGATACCCTACCGTTGGTCGAGTATCACCTACAAGGTGCTGACTACGAATAGTGCTTATTGTAAGCCCGCCGTACATTGACATCTGAGCCGATGTGACCAGAGGAAAAAGTAGAAAAGCGAACACCCCAGCTAACAATCGCATAATGAAGTCTTTTAACTCAAACAAAAGACACCAATTAGCAGGCAAAAGTTGGGACAGCTTGCCAAAAATTATAGATGATACACCTTGTTTATTACGCCCAACCTTTTCCTTTACGGTGCTTCTTTTTCCTCTTCTCAAAGTTACCTTCCTGCTTGGTTTTGCGAGGGCCACCAGAGCTGGCCTTTTGCACTAAAGCTAGTTGTCCGGCAAAAGTAGCACCATCAAAGGCGGGCTCAATAACGGCTTCGTGCTGACGATCAATTTCAAACATAGTAAAGTTCTTCTCAATATCAATTTTACCGATGCGGATGGATGAATCGTTGGTGTGCTCGTTAATCAAGCCCATCAGCCGAGCGGGGTTCATTTTATGCTTGCTGCCGACATTGATATAAAATTTAGTAAAATCGGTTCGGCTACGACGCTCGCGTACTCGTTCGGTTTGCCTACTGCCTCGTTCACGATCCCGGCCACTTTTGCGCTCATCGGCTTTCACATTGAGATCAGGGGCGTTTTCGTAGTACGATAAAAATCGATTAAACTCTACCGACACAAAACGTTTGATCAGATCTTCCCGGCTCATCCAGTCGAGCTTTTTGTAAATGACTGGTAAGTAAGAATCAATCTGCTCGTCGTTCACTTCAATGTGTTCTATACGATCTACCAGATGAAAAAGCTGTTTCTCGCAAATTTCTCGCCCGGTTGGCACAGGCTTGCGCTCAAAGGATATCTTCGCTACTCGTTCAATCTGTTTTATCCGCCCAGTTTCTCTTCGGTGAACAATAGCGATTGATGTACCCGTTCTGCCCGCTCGTCCGGTTCGTCCGCTACGGTGGGTATACACTTCAATATCGTCGGGAAGATTATAATTGATGACATGGCTAAGATCGTTCACGTCTAAGCCCCGAGCCGCTACGTCAGTTGCTACGAGCATATTCAATTGCTTCTTCCGAAAGCGCCCCATCACGTAGTCGCGCTGCGCTTGAGATAAATCACCGTGCAGGGCATCAGCGTTGTAGCCATCCGCTCCTAACTTGGCAGCTACATCTTTCGTTTCCTGACGTGTTCGGCAAAATACAATACCGTAAATTTCGGGGTAAAGGTCAGCAATGCGCTTAAGGGCAGCGTAGCGATCGCGTGCATTTACCATATAGTACACATGCTTTACCGTACTGGCTCCGGCGTTGCGAGAACCTACCGAAATCTCCGCCGGGTTATTGGTAAAACGTCCGGCAATAGACTTAGGCATGGTAGCAGAGAATAGTAAGGTTTGCCGCTCTTCGGGGGTTTGATCAACAATTGCCTCCAACTCTTCTTTAAATCCCATAGAAAGCATCTCATCGGCTTCATCGAGCACCAATCGCTCTACCGCGTCCAACTTCAGCACCCTGCGGCGAGTGAGGTCATGTACCCGGCCCGGTGTGCCTACAACAATTTGCACTCCCCGTTTCAACTGGCGTATCTGCTGATCCATACTCGCTCCGCCGTACACAGCTGCTACTCTAACCTCTGGTAAGTGTTTCGCCAAGTCGTCTAGATCGCGGGTGATTTGTAAGCAAAGTTCGCGGGTAGGGCAAAGTACCAATGCCTGCACCTGCGAGGCGTCTTCGCTTACTAAGTGTAACAGTGGCAACCCGAAGGCGGCAGTTTTCCCGGTTCCAGTCTGGGCTAAAGCAACTAAATCGCGGTTTTCCGAGATGAGTACCGGAATGGCTTGTTGCTGGATAGGAGTTGGCTCAGTAAAGCCCAGTTCTTCTGTGGCTTGCAGTAACTCCGGGCGCAGCCCCATTTCTTGAAAAGTCATATTGATGTCAGTAAAGTTGAGCAATCCACTGGGTTGCTCTAAGGAATGAAATGTAAAATAGCTTAGGCGAAGAGCTAGTAATCAGTGGGTTACCATCCGCAAGCCAGATATTATCACAAAGGTACAACCATTGTTGGTAAAATTGCGACCTTTGAAGAATAATACTTAGCTCAATAAAGTTCCTTAGGTGGAGTAAGAGTATAGTAAGAGTATAGTAAGAGCGTAGTAAGAACCTGATTAATTATATTCTTACTTGCTGAGACCGTGCACCGATATGAAGATGATGAGGGCTATTCGTCAGATGAACTCGCTGGGTAAGCAGCGCATTCCGTTTTTGTTTATCATTGATTTTCTGAACGAGCGTACGCAGGTGTTACCTTTGTCAGAAGTCAATCCTCAGCAGTTGCTATTTGATGTACAGGGAGTGACGAATGCGCCACATCAAATCGTCCGGAATACTTCGGTAGAACTAGAGAAGTTTCCGGTAGACTTTGCTACCTACCGGGCTGCATTTGAGCGAGTGCAGTACTACATTCGGCGGGGAGATACCTATTTAGTCAATCTGAGTTTTGAGACCCCTGTTAGGCTAAATCTGTCACTAGAAGAAATATTTTACCGAAGCCGGGCCCGCTACAAACTCCTGTTTAATAACCAGTGGGTCGTATTTTCACCCGAAGCATTCTGCCGGATTGACGAAACCGGGAGGATTCGCACCTTCCCCATGAAGGGAACCATTGATGCTTCTCTACCGGACGCTCAAGACAGACTAGCCAACGATGCTAAAGAACAAGCCGAACATACCACTGTTGTTGATTTGCTACGGAATGACCTCAGCCAGATTGCTACTAACGTTAGTGTACCGCGCTTTCAGTATTTAGAAAAAATTACGACCCACCAGCGGGCACTGTGGCAGATGAGCTCCGAAATTCGGGGACAACTACCGAGTAACTACGCGGAAAATATTGGTGACTTACTTTTTAAGATGCTACCGGCGGGATCGATTAGTGGCGCGCCCAAGCCGAAGACTGTCTCTATTATCCGAGAGGTGGAAAATTATGAGCGGGGCTATTACACTGGAGTTTTTGGTCTGTTTGATGGTAAACAATTAAACTCGGGGGTGATGATCCGATTTATTGAGAATAAGAACGGGCAATACGTATTTAAAAGCGGTGGTGGCATTACTTACTTTAGCGAGGCGGAGCGGGAGTATCAGGAATTAATAGATAAAATCTATGTCCCGATTTATTGAAACCCTCTGTGTAAAGCAAGGTAAGATGCAGCACTTAGCCTATCACCAGCAACGCGTAAACCGCAGCCGGCAGGAAGTATTAGGAATAAATCAACCACTAGCATTAGATCAATTACTTCGAGTACCGAATGAATGGAAAACCGTGGCGCGGGTAAAATGTCGGATTGTGTATTCGGTCAATATTGAAGAAACTACTTTCTCGGAGTACGTCCCTCGAGCAATCCAATCATTGAGATTAGTCACCCATGATGTTATTCAGTACAACTATAAGTTTGAGGATCGTCGCCTCATCAATCACTTATTCGCCCAGCGACAGGGCTGTGATGATATTTTGATGGTGAAAAATGGATTAATTACAGATACATCCTACAGCAATGTAGCGTTTTCTGATGGTACAGCATGGTTCACTCCTTACCGACCACTCTTGCCCGGCACCGCTCGCGCTCGCTTGCTTTATGAAGGTCGCTTACGAGAGATGAAAATAACCCCAAATGATTTGCCTCAATTTGAAAGCTGTAGTTTAATTAATGCGATGCTACCGCTAGGTGAGAGTTTAGTAGCTATGAACAATATCGGTTGGTAAGCAAAGTCATGCTAAATTTTCCTGCCCTGTTCCACAACAGTATACTGGTTTTTATTCCCCCTCTTTCAAAGGAGGCTAGGGGATTTGCTCTGTGATGTTACTTCAAATATGTAGCTTATGCTTTACCACTAAATCACCTTAGAGAGCACAATAGAGGTGTTGGGTTCGCCAAACTCGGTAAGTTTGGCAATGATATGCTCTAACTCCTGTAAACTAGCCGATCGTAGCTCAATATAGTAACCTTCCCGTCCGGTGACAGCGTAGCAAGCCTGTACTTCTTTTTGCTGCTTCAAGAAATGTACGAGCCGTTGGCTTTGGTTGGCGTAAATTCTTACCGTGACGAACGCTTGCAGGGCGTAGCCTAACTTTTCGTAGTCTAACACTACTCCGTAAGACCGGATAATTCCCGCTTCTTCCATTCTGCGAATTCGCTCGGCTATAGCAGGTGCGGTGAGACCTACGTCCTTACTAATTTCGGAGACCGGAATTCGGGCATTTTTCCGCAATCTTTCTAGAATCTTCTGATTAAGCTGATCAACACTCATTAAATAATGAGAAAAATGTATTAAAACTTATTTTATAAAGAGGTATACAAATATAATTTATATTTTAAATATATATTGATTTATTTCTTAACTAAATTTACCATTAAAATACTGCAAAACATTGGCAACTATTTATCCGTCTGAAAATATACTATAGAATAAATCATTAACAATTAAGCATTATGTGCCGATGTAGTTAATAATCTCCAAACTTTTGTCTTAAAAAGCTCTTTATTATTGACACATCAGCATTATTTTTTTTGAGTATTCCTAAATATACCACTTATGCAAACTCAAGAATTTTCTCAGGTAGCTGACCAACAGGATTTTCTACCGATCAATGGTACTTTTTACATTGAGTTCTACGTAGGCAACGCTAAGCAAGCCGCGTTTTACTACCACTATACATTTGGCTACGATATTGTAGGATACCTAGGACCTGAAACCGGTCATCGCGATCGGGCGAGCTATCTGCTTCAGCAAAACAAAGTTCGCTTTATTCTGACTTCGCCTATCAAACCAGAAGGATTTGTTGCCGACCACGTGTATCAGCACGGCGACGGAGTGCGGGATATTGCCCTTTGGGTAGAAGATGCTCGTGAAGCTTTTCAGGCTACTACGCAGCGGGGAGCAAAAGTAGTAGCTGAGCCTCAGGTGCATTCTGATGAGGAGGGAGAGATTGTAACTGCCTCAATCAAAACCTACGGAGATACTATTCACACTTTTGTGGAGAATAAGAATTACCAGGGCTTCTTTATGCCCGGATTTAAGAAAATTGAGAATCCACACTTGCAGAACCGTAGCGTGGGGCTGAAGTACGTAGACCATATCGTAGGCAATGTAGAACTAGGCGATATGAACGCTTTCGTTGATTTCTACGCCGACGTGATGGGTTTCAAGCAACTGGTTTCCTTCGACGATAAAGACATTTCTACCAAGTACACCGCACTGATGTCCAAAGTCATGTCCAACGGTAACGAACGTATCAAGTTCCCGATTAACGAGCCTGCTCCCGGCTTAAAGAAAAGTCAGATTGATGAGTACTTAGAGTTCTACGGCGGAGCAGGAGTGCAGCACATTGCCATTGCCACCGATAATATTATTCAAACGATTACCCAACTACGCGATAATGGCGTAGCGTTTCTGCACGTGCCGGATAACTACTACGATGACCTAAAAGAACGGGTAGGCGATATCGATGAGCCGATAGAAGAACTGCGTAAGTTAGGCATTCTGGTTGATCGCGACGATGAAGGCTATCTGCTACAAATCTTCACCAAACCAGTGCAAGATCGCCCCACCGTTTTCTACGAAATTATTGAACGCAAAGGTGCCCGATCCTTCGGAAAAGGCAACTTTAAAGCCCTGTTTGAGGCTATTGAACGAGAACAGGCTCTCAGAGGAAACCTCTGAGCAATTAGCAATGTGCATTTAGCAATGAACAATTGACTTGTATGAGTGGAGAAAAGGATGGTATTGATAATCCGGTGCGGGAGAAATCGTTTGCGTTTGCGATTAGAGTTGTGGGTTTGTATAAGTATTTGGTGAATGAGAAGAAGGAGTTTGTTTTATCCAAGCAGCTACTTAAGAGTGGGACGAGCATTGGGGCTAATGTGGAAGAAGGTATTGGTGGGATTTCCCGGAAAGATTTTAGAGCTAAACTTTCTATCGCCTACAAAGAAGCTAGGGAAACTAAGTATTGGCTCAAGCTATTGCACGCAACTGATTACATCGATGAAAAAGCCTTTGATTCCATGATAGAAGACTGCGAAGAACTACTAAAAATACTCTATGTAATCGTTAAGAAAGCAGGTGAATGAAGAGCAAGTAGTTATGGGTAAAATAGTGTTAATAGTGATTTTACTTTTGCCTTCACCTCAATTGATTGCTCAAGTTCAAACTAAATGTGATTCTGTAGTAAACAACGAATATTTAGATTCTGAACCGCAATATGGAGAAGGACAACAAGATGTTATGAAGTTTGCTACCAAGAAGCTAACACCGATCTTGAGTGAGTCAATAAAGCAAAGCGGATCAATTCCTACAAGAATGATAGCAAAATTACTGATAAACCAAGATGGTAAAGTTGTGGATGTTGAATTTATCGACTTGAATGTAAAGCCAAAATATAAATCAAGAATAAAAGATGAAATTCAACAGATGAAGTAGATGCCAGCTATGAAAAATAACCAACCGGTATGTGCTTCCTTTTTCTGGAACATTAGGTGCTTCAAATGGGGGTGAAAATAGGTACTGTCAACAAATGGCTTTGACGTAAAACACAAAACAAAATAATTGTTCATTGCTAAATGCACATTGTTAATTGAAAAAATATGGCATATTATATTCAACGCGGAGATATTCCGCCCAAGCGACATACTCAATTTCGGCAGCCGGATGGTTCTTTATACTATGAAGAGGTGATTGGTGCCGAAGGTTTTAGTGGCATTTCATCTATTGCCTATCATATCAATCCACCTACGTCTATTGATAAAGTAGGAGAACCAGTAAGTTTTGGTATTGACTATGCTGATGAAAAAAATATGCAGCATCGCCACTTGTTGGGCAAAAATATCCAGCCGAAGGGCGATTGGCTGAGTGGTCGGCAGTACGTGATGGGTAATAATGATGTGTGTCTGGCGATTTGCCAGCCCACCGAAAACATGCGCTGTTTTTATCGCAATGCTTCAGCCGATGAACTGGTGTACGTACATGACGGTGAGGGCGAACTGCTTAGTCCATTGGGGAGTGTGAAATTTACGCAGGGCGATTACGTACACGTACCCCGCACCATCACTCATCAGTGGAATATCAATCTGGATGAGCCTTGTCGCTTTCTGGTGATTGAAAGCTATTCGGAGATAAAGTTTCCTCGAAAATACCGCAATCAGTTCGGGCAATTGCTAGAGCATAGTCCGTTTTGTGAGCGCGACTTGAAAACCCCGGAATTTATTGAAGCTAAAGACGAAGCGGGCGGGTTTGAAGTCAAGATTGCCAAGCACAATCAGTTACAAAGCTTTACTTACACCCATCACCCATTTGATGTGGTAGGTTGGGATGGCTATATGTATCCTTACGCCATTTCCATCCATGATTTTGAGCCGATTACTGGGCGTATCCATCAGCCACCTCCGGTACATCAGATGTTTGAAGGACACAACTTTGTGGTTTGTTCCTTTGTCCCTCGACTGTTTGACTACCACCCCCGATCTATTCCAGCTCCCTACAGCCACTCTAATATTGATTCGGACGAAGTGCTATTCTACGCCGAAGGCAACTTTATGAGCCGGAAGGGAGTAGAACGCGCGTCGTTCACGCTGCACCCCGGAGGAATGCCCCACGGCCCTCATCCCGGCACCGCCGAAGCATCCATTGGCAAAAAAGGCACCGAAGAGTTGGCGGTGATGGTCGATACCTTTCATCCGCTAAAATTGACTAAACAAGCCCTGGAGATAGAAGACCAAGAGTACATTTATTCGTGGAAAGTTTGATTAGTCCACAGTCCATAGTCGACTGTCCACAGAAAACAAGAACTACGTATGAGAAAACTGTGGTCTGTAGACCGTAGACTAAACGTTAGAAAAATGAATGATCTGTTAAAAGAATTTGAAGAGAAGAAACCGGAAGTGGTTTTTGAGTGGAGTGATCCTGAAACTGAGGCGGAGGGCTGGGTAGTCATCAACTCCTTACGAGGCGGAGCCGCCGGAGGTGGAACCCGGATGCGAAAAGGGTTAGACCGACACGAGGTAGAATCGCTCGCCAAGACCATGGAAATTAAGTTCACCGTGTCGGGGCCAGCCATTGGCGGAGCGAAGTCAGGAATCAACTTTGACCCGAACGACCCTCGTAAACGAGGAGTGCTGGAACGTTGGTACAAAGCAGTTACCCCTTTGTTAAAGAACTACTACGGTACCGGAGGAGATTTGAACGTAGACGAAATTCACGATGTGATTCCGATTACTGAGAGCTACGGGTTGTGGCATCCGCAGGAGGGTATTGTGACTGGCCATTATCAATCCTCTGACCCCCAGAAAATCAAACAACTTGGTCAACTCCGGCAGGGCGTGATTAAAAAGCTGGAAGATCCGCATTATACGCCGTCTATTGAACAAAAGTATACCGTCGCTGATATGGTAACGGGTTATGGCGTCGCCCAGTCGGTACTGCACTACTATGATTTATGGGACGGTAGCGCCGAAGGCAAACGTGCTATCATTCAGGGTTGGGGTAATGTAGGTAGTGCCGCTGGTTACTACCTGGCTAAAAGTGGAGTAAAAATCGTCGGAATTATTGACCGAGCGGGCGGACTCATCAATCCGGACGGTTTTACCTACGATGAAGTGAAGCAGCTTTTTCTGAATCGGGTTCAGAATGCATTGCACGCCGATAATATGCTCTCGTTTGAGGAGATGAATGATCGAGTTTGGAGCACTGGAGCGGAAATTTTCATTCCAGCCGCCGCTTCCCGCTTGGTAACTCAAGAGCAGGTGGAACAAATGACTGAGAATAGTCTGGAAGTAATTGCCAGCGGAGCAAATGTGCCGTTTCAAGACCCGCAAATCTTCTTCGGCTCCATTGCGGCTTATACCGATGAGCGAGTGGCGTTAATTCCGGATTTTATTGCCAATTGCGGTATGGCCCGGGTATTTGCTTACCTGATGGAAACCAAGAACGAGCTTACCGACGAAGCTATTCTTCAGGATGTATCAGATACTATTCGTAAGGCGTTGGATAAGGTGTATGAGAAGAATCCTGACTCGAAGAGTCTGGCAAAAACCGCCTTTGAAATTGCTTTACAAGAATTACTAGGAAAAGAGAAGTCATTAGAATCACCGCTTAGCCATCTCACTTCTGAAGGAGCTAATGTTGGAGCGTATTAAAAAGAGTTGTGTAATTACCAGACTGGTTCCGCAGTGGCGACTGCCGATATCTTCCGCATTTTAAGTAGGAGATGCCGGAATTCGTACCTCCTCTGGCAAATGATAAAAATGAAAAATTGAACACCTGGCTAGACATATCGCCTGAAAGTGACTTTGGTATTCACAATTTACCCTACGGAATATTCTCTACTCCGTCGCGACGCCCCCGAGTGGGAGTAGCCATTGGGGATCAGATTATTGATTTGGCAGCGGTAGCAATGCGAGGTCACTTTCAGAGTTTATCTATTGAGCCGGAAGTACTAGAGCAGCCCTCACTGAATGCTTTTGTCCGGTTAGGAAAACCAACTTGGCAAGCAGTACGAAAACGCCTTACGGATTGGCTTACGCAAACTGATTCACCCCTTCAGCATTTGAGAAATGAATGTTTTGTAGCTCAATCGGAGGCAAAAATGCATCTGCCACTTGAGATTGGTGACTACACTGATTTCTACGCTAGTGAAACGCACGCCACTAACGTAGGCACCATGTTCCGAGGCAAAGAAAATGCCCTGATGCCTAACTGGAAACACATGCCGATTGCCTACCACGGTCGGGCTTCATCCATCGTAGTTTCCGACACCGATATTCGCCGTCCGAAGGGACAGATCATGCTGCAAGGTGCAGATCAGCCGATGTTTGGTGCAACGCAGGCACTCGATTTTGAATTAGAAATGGCTGCCGTGATTGGAAAAAATTCTGAACTGGGAATATCCCTGCGACCAGAAGAAGCGGAAGATTACATTTTTGGCTTCGTACTATTTAACGACTGGTCAGCCCGGGATATTCAACGCTGGGAATATGTGCCATTAGGTCCTTTTTTGGGGAAGAATTTTGCCTCCTCAATTTCGCCGTGGGTAGTACCGCTAGAAGCATTAGAACCCTTCCGAGTTGAAGGGGCGGAGCAGCAACCGAAGCCACTACCGTATCTACAAACTTCTGGCAAACGAAACTTCAATATTAATCTAGAGGTAGCTATTCAACCCGAAGGAGAAAGTGAAACAATCGTTAGTCAAACCAACTTCAAAAACATGTACTGGGGTGTAGGTCAGATGTTGGCTCACCATACAGTCAATGGTTGTAATCTACGGATTGGCGACTTACTGGCATCGGGAACGATTAGTGGAAATGAACCTGGTAGTTATGGAAGTTTGCTCGAACTGAGCTGGAACGGCGAACGTCCGTTAAAAATAAATGCAAACCAAACACGCACCTATCTGGAAGACGGGGATACAGTTACCTTACGGGGTTGTGCCAGAAAAGAAGGCATCCGAGTGGGGTTCGGAGAGGTGCGTACTAAAATTTTACCAAGTCTATGAAAATCATCCGTCCAAGCGAAGTAAGCACCCAGGATTTTTATCGCTACATGATTAGTGCGGTGGTTCCACGCCCTATCGCCTTCGTTAGCTCAATGAGTGCGGAAGGCAAAGTAAACCTAAGCCCCTACAGTTTCTTCAACGCGGTAAGCTCCAAACCACCCGTGCTGATCTTTGCCCCCGTGAACAGTGTACGAAACGGAAATACTAAAAACACGCTGGACAATGTGCGGGAATATCCCGAAGTAACCATCAATATCGTGAACCACGCTTTGGTAGAGCAGATGTCGCTTACTAGTACTGCCTATGAAAAAGGGGTCAACGAATTTACCAAAGCGGGCCTTACCGAAGCACCATCGGAGGCGGTTAGGCCTCCCTACGTAGCCGAATCACCGGTAGCGTTTGAGTGTAAAGTCACGCAGGTTTTACCATTAGGCGAAGGCGGTGGAGCCGGAAATATCGTGATTTGTGAGGTGCTGCTGGTTCACGTTAACGAAGATATTTTGGGCGAAGACGGAGCTATCGACCCGTTTCAGCTGGATGCTGTGGGAAGAATGGGAGGTAGTGCCTACTGCCGGGCGAGTGGCAATGCTATCTTCGAGACGCTCCGTCCGGCGCGGGAAAAAGGCATTGGCGTAGACCAGCTACCCGAAGCCATCCGCACCAGTACGGTACTTTCGGGCAGTGACTTAGCGAAACTGGCTAATGTACCTCAAATTCCCAACGGCGATCTGGTGCAACGATACCGCAACGAAAGCACTATTCAGGCTGCGCTAATGCGTTACGAACAAGATGCCTCATACTCACCGGAAATTATGCATTGGGCCGCCAAGAACTATCTAGCTCGAGGTGAAACTGACAAAGCCTGGGCAGCTTTACTAATGAGCAACGAAAAGGGGGAAACCGAAGACCGGAGTCCGAAGAATTAAATTAATAGCTGAAATACGATTTCCGGTTTCCGGTCTCCGTACAACATTAAACATTATACCCATGATGCAACAAGAATATAATAAGTACACCGAAGAGGATTTTAAAGTGTGGAAGCTGCTGTACGAGCGGCAAATTGTAAACCTGCCCGACGCAGCCTCTCAGGCGTATCTGGACGGCTTGCAGAAAATCAATTTTACAGCTGACAAGATTCCTAATTTTGAGGAGACCAATCGAGAGCTACAGAAAATTACTGGCTGGAGCATCCATGTGGTGCCGGGATTAATTGACGATGATAAGTTTTTTCAGTTGTTATCTAACCGTAAATTCCCATCTTCTACCTGGCTGCGGAAACTGAGTCAGCTTGATTATCTGGAAGAACCCGATATGTTTCACGATGTATTTGGGCATGTGCCGTTGCTGGCCAATCAGCCGTTTGTAGATTACCTTCAGGAGTTGAGTAAAATTGCCCTGCGTTACATTGATAATCCTTGGGCGATCCATCTGATTTCGCGTATCTACTGGTTTACGGTGGAGTTTGGGCTGATTGAAGAAAATGGCAATCTACGCATCTACGGAGCGGGTATTCTTTCCTCTGCCGGAGAAACCAGGTATAGTTTGAGCGAGGAGGCTACCCATTATCCCTACGATGTAGCTCATGTTATGGGAATGGCTTATCGCAAAGATGTCTTCCAGAAGCAGTACTTCATCATCAACTCCTACGAGCAGCTATTTCACTCGACCGATCAGATTGAAGAGTACTTGCAAACTCACGCCGATCAGCCCGAAGCAGACTTTGAAACAAGCGTGTAAATAGTGGGAAACTACTCCGCGGGTTTCCAATCTGGGTGGTTCTTCATTTCTTGCACCAAACGAGTGTGAATTTTTCTCTCGGTTTGGGTGAGCGAGGCTTCATTGAGTGGATTTTTCTCGAGCAAGTCATTAGCAATATTAAAAAATCGTCCATCCTGATAGAGCTTATAATCTACTGTCTGCACAAACTGGTCACGGTACTGATTTACGTTATTGCCCCACCGAGGATCGTAGTGGACAAAAGCGGTTTCCCGAGACTGGTAGTCGGTATTAGTCAGTAGAGAATACAGGCTTTTACCATCTGATTGAATAGGTTTATCTACCAAGTGCGCTAAAGTTGGAAAGAAATCGCTGAATTCTACTAAACCCGGATGTTGCCTTCCTTCGCTAATCATAGCAGGCCAGTAGGCAATCAGCGGGACGTGGGTTCCGGCACTAGTGGTATTACCTTTTGCCCCTTGAACAGTTCCTTGCTTGGTGTGAGAAGTAACCGAGGGATGAGTGCCGTTATCTCCGGTAAATATTAACAGCGTGTTTTCGTCTAAACCTGATTTCTGAAGCTTATCAGCAATTCTACCTACAATTTTATCAGCGTAAGCAACCATATCTTTAAAGTAGGCGGTATCGTTTTCGTATCGCCGGTCTTTATCCGCCCATTCCTCAGAATCAGGAGTGGGCACAAAGGGTTCATGAACCAACACCATCGGATAATACACAAAGAACGGTTGGTCTTTTTTCCGCTCAATAAAATCCAGAATGTAGTCGGCAAAGATGTCTGGACCATAATCGTCTTCGTTTCGTTCTAGCACCTTTCCATTTTGCTCAATCAACGGATTAGCAAAACGTTCACCTTCGCCCCTGCCTTTAGTCAGTTGCCACAGACAGTACTCATCAAAGCCAAACTGCTTAGGGCGAGTATCGTCATTCCAACTAGAAATCTCATCTGTGTACGCTAGGCCATTAAGCTGCCACTTTCCGGCGATACAGGTTTGGTAGCCCGCCTCGCGCATCAAGTTACCAAACGTATATTGATTCTCGTTGAGGTAGCCGAAGTACTCGTAGTTACGATAATTGTACAAGCCCGTCATAATCTTCACCCGTGAGGGCGTGCACAGCGGTTGAGAAATACAATGGGCAAACTGAATTCCGCTCGCTGCTAGTGAGTCCAGCACTGGGGTTTGATAGGAAGTGCTGCCGTAAGTACTTAAGCATTCATAGCCCATATCATCTGCCATAATCAGAACCACATTGGGTTGTTGGCTATAGCCAGTAAGTGCGAAAAGAATAAGCAGCGTTGATAGGATCAGCTTAACAGAGAAAGCAAAAGGGTTAGTCATATGAAGTAGTGGTCGGTTGTCATTTCATCAAGATAATACCTAAACAGCGGAGTAAGCAAAAAACTTTTTTCTTTCTCATTATCGGTAATTCTTTTCTACTTTGCGGTTTGATTTCGTAAAACTATGAGTGTTGCAGTTATTAAATACAATGCTGGAAATATTTATTCGGTCATCTATGCCCTTCAGCGGTTGGGCATTGAACCATTACTGACTGATACGCCTGAAGAAATTCGACAAGCCGATAAAGTGATTTTTCCTGGTCAGGGAGAGGCCAGTTCGGCGATGCGCTATTTACGAGATAAAGGCTTAGACGAAGTAATCAAAAACTTAACTCAACCCGTATTGGGTATCTGCGTGGGCTTACAGCTCATGTGTCGCTATTCAGAAGAAGGTGATGCCGAATGCCTAGGAATTTTCGATGTCGATGTAAAACGATTTCCGCCTAACCAAAAAGTCCCTCATATGGGATGGAACGATGTAAAAGTAGACGGGGGAACACTTTGTCAGGGTTTGCGATCTGATGCCTATTTGTACTACGTCCACAGCTACTACGCCGAACTAAGCGAGTTTACTACGGCTACCAATGAGTATATCTTACCCTACAGTGTAGCGTTGGAAAAAGATAACTTCTATGCCATACAGCCCCACTTAGAGAAAAGTGGTAAGGATGGAGAATTTATTCTGAAGAACTTCTTGGCTTTGTAGCTACCGCTTGAAAACTTCCTTCGCTGAGATTTGAAAACCTTTTACAACTGAACTCGCATCACACTTATCATCTTGCTGATACACTTTCACATCGGTGGGTGAAGTATGCGACCAAACCTGCTCTACGTTAGGGTAGATAAACCATACCATTTGCACTCCGGCGTCTAGGTACTCCTGCATCTTTAGCTTATTCTGTAGATCAGTATTGGAAGGTGAGACCACCTCAATTACTAAAGCGGGGGCATCGGGAGCTTCTTCCGGGTGACGAACCTGCTGTTTTGTAAAGTAGGCAGCATCAGGTCGACGGTAGGCTTTAAGCTCGCTAAAGTAACAATCGGCCTCAGCCATAATGCGATTGCCTTGTTGATAGACAGAAAGCGTATTAAACTTGGTAATAATGTTATCAATAATATATCGCTCGCCGACTTTCATAAATTCATCTTTTTCTACCTTTCCGTCTTTCCATTCATACTTATAGCGGGTTTTTTCTAGGTACTGCTTCTTAAAGGCTTCCAGAGAGATTAATCTGTTGTCAGATTTCTGTAATCTTCCCTGTGTTTTCTTCTTTTTGATAGCTACCGACATACAGTGTTTATTTTACTTAAATGTACTAAGAATTCTTTATTATTTCGGCATATAGCGGTTGATGCGTTGCTGCCAGTTGGGCTGATTAATAATCTTGATTAGGGTGCTATCCAAACAAGTAGTTGTGCGGTTATTGGTAGCGTAAGCGATAGCATACCGTTGCGGTAGGGTTTCAGTATTTTTCACTTGTACCGTAATATTACTAGTTTCATTGACCCAGTAGCGCATAGTGGCGGTACTGTGGGCAAAGATTTTGAGTTCCTGTTGCCCTACCGCTTTCAGCCCTTCCTCAACGGAAGAAAATTCTTCGTATTTGATGTTTTCTTCATCGAGATACCCGCCAAAAGGAGAATCAGCTACGGTTCCTACCTCCTTTTTTCGCAACCCATTGGGTGCTTCAATGGCTTCGGCTGTACCACCACCTACTGCCGAAACCAGGGCAGCCGTTAAACTGGCGGTAACCGCCATCGCAATTAGCATCCAAAGCAGTGCTACTGCCCTACCCCAAAAGGTAACCGGAGCCTTATCACCGTAACCAATGGTGGTCATCGTCACTCCTGCCCACCAAAAACCGGAACCAATTCCCTGCGCGATGCTGCGTTCTCCGCCAAAACTGTCATCGTTAGATTTTCGCTCAATCAGCCAAACAATGGTGCCTACAATTAGCAGCAAAATAGATAGCGTAATGACAATCCGAAGAAACCGCATGGTAAACAACCCTTGGGCAATACTAAATAGACTTTGAGTTTGAACCGTGGCTACTCCCAAGAAGGTTATGTGATAAATGTGCGAAAATGTAACGCTAGGCAAGCCTGCTTGTACTGGAAGCAGCAAAGTGGCATTTAATCGCCCACTTTCTAACTGATCTTTTATCTCACCCTGACTTACTTCTTGAAACTGATACGCAATTCCTACCGAATCAGCTAAATCCTGCCAAAGTTCTACGCTGATCCCTTTCCACTCCCCATCGTCATTCTTCATCATATAGGGTGGAAATTCGTACAAACCCACTTGCCAATTTTCAACAACCGTAGAGTCGGCCGGAGTAGGCTGAGCGGAAAGTTGTAGGCTTAGTAAAATCAATAAATACATAATTTGGCACTGCACCATGCGATATATCATAGACTGAATAGGTTTTGGTTAGCTTACGCTGGTGTAACTATTTTTAGCGAACTTTGATTGGTTTACTTTTTTTGATACAAAGCCATCTATCCCAGCCATATCAAACTCTGGTCGCAAGAAAGATCATTACCCTGATATTTCACCCATTATCAACTTTCAATTAGTATTATCCTATCTTTGTCCCATGGAAATTATTCCCGCTATTGATATTATTGGAGGTAAGTGTGTGCGACTTACGCAGGGCGACTACGATCAGAAAAAGGAGTACGATCAATCTCCGCTGGAAGTCGCGAAGCAGCTAGAAGGCCACGGTATTCGTCGGCTACATTTAGTCGACCTCGATGGGGCTAAGCAGAAGAAAGTCATCAATCTGAATATATTGGAAACCATCGCTTCCCAAACGCAGCTTCGTATTGACTTTGGCGGTGGGGTACAATCCGATGAGGATTTACAACGAGTATTCAGTGCTGGGGCACAGCAAGTAACAGGAGGGAGTATTGCGGTTCGCCAACCCGATACGTTCCTTAACTGGTTGGAGCAGCACGGTAACGAGAAGATTATCCTGGGTGCTGATGCTAAAGACCGAAAAATTGCGGTACACGGCTGGCAGGAGAAAACCGAATGGGCGGTGCTAGATTTTATCGAGCATTATCACGCTAAAGGCATAGAGTACGTTATCTGCACCGACGTGGCGAAAGATGGTCTACTACAAGGCCCATCGCTCAAGCTCTACCAAGATATTCTGCGCGAATTACCCCAACTCAAACTAATTGCCAGTGGTGGAGTAACGACGATAGATGATTTGCATCGATTAAAAAAAGCGGATTTATACGGAGTCATCATCGGCAAGGCCCTGCTAGAAGGGAGGATTAAGTTGAATGAATTGAAAGAGTTTGTATACCGTTGAGACGCAAAATTTTGCGTCTCGACCATAAGATTTGAAAAATAATGTTAACCAAACGAATCATACCCTGCCTCGATGTGAAAGACGGACGCACTGTCAAGGGAATTAACTTTGTCCAGCTACGAGATGCGGGCGACCCAGTAGAGCTGGCTAAAATATACGCTGACGAAGGGGCGGATGAATTAGTCTTTCTGGATATTACGGCTACCGTCGAGAAACGGAAAACCTTGATCGAACTAGTTACGCACGTAGCCCAGCAGGTGAATATTCCATTTACGGTAGGCGGTGGAATCAGTACCAAAGAAGACGTAGAAGCACTGCTCTACGCCGGTGCTGATAAAGTATCTATTAACTCGGCGGCAGTACGGCGACCGGAATTAATCAACGAACTTTCGGCTAACTACGGTAGCCAGTGCATTGTGGTGGCAATTGATACGCGCTACGTAGATGGTAACCACATTGTACACACCCACGGCGGTCGCACCCCTACCGAGTTAGAAACCTTCGCTTGGGCTAAGGAAGTGCAGGATCGAGGTGCGGGTGAGATTCTGCTTACCTCAATGGATCACGATGGCACTAAGCAAGGTTTCGCCAATGAGTTAGTCGCCCGAATGTCAGAAGAATTATCTATTCCGATTATTGCTTCGGGTGGGGCGGGAGCAAAAGAGCATTTCTACGATACGTTTACCGAAGGAAATGCCGACGCTGCCTTAGCCGCCAGCATCTTTCACTTCCGCGAAATTCCCATTCCTGAGCTCAAGCAGTACTTACACGATAAAGATATTCCAATGCGAATGAGTTAGTGTTATAGTACTCAGTGCTATATCTTCATACTACATAGCCAATATTAAACCGCCAACAGAACCATAATACTCTAACACCTCGCACCATAATGATATGATCTCTAACCTAGAATTTCTCCAGCAACTTACCGGAATTATTAAGCAACGTCACCAAATGGCTCAGGGTGACGAGGAAAAGCTAGACTCTTACGTAGCCCGTCTGTTCCGCAAAGGGATGAACAAAGTAGCCCAAAAGGTGGGCGAGGAAGCTGTAGAACTAGTTATTGAGGCAAAAGATAATGACGACGAGCTGTTTAAAAACGAAGCCGCGGATTTACTCTTTCACTTGATGATTCTACTGGAAGCAAAGGGTATGAGTTTAGAAGAGATAATTGAGGTACTGGAAAGGCGACATCAATAACTAAAAAACCGATGAACGCTAAAGAACACTACGAAAATCACTTGGCCAGCTTTTACTCTTGGATGATTGGCAACTTCGATCAGAAGAGAGCAGACCTCGAGAAGTTTATCATAGAGAATGAAATTTATCCGACCAGTACTAAAGTAGCCATTGATTTGGGAGCTGGAACTGGAGTTCAAGCAATTGCCCTTAGTAATTTAGGATTCAACGTAACGGCCGTTGATTTCAATCAGCAGTTATTATCGGAATTAACATCCAACGATGAAAGCAATGCTATTAATACAGTACAAGCTGATGTCCGTGATGTAAAAGATTTCGAGAGCCTTCAGCCTGAGCTTATTGTTTGTTGCGGCGACACTATCACCCATTTACCTGATAAACCAGCCGTAGAAAAATTATTACTCGATTGCGAATCAATATTAACTAAAAATGGAAAATTAATTTTGTCATTTAGAGACTACTCCGCTGAATTAACCGACCAGCAACGATTCATTTCCGTGAAAAGTGACGAAAACCAAATACTCACCTGTATTCTCGAGTATACACCCGATAAAGTCAAAGTTACCGATCTTCTTTACGAAAAAGAGAACGAAACTTGGAATCAGAAAGTCAGCACCTACGAAAAAGTGAGGCTATCCGCGCAGGATATTGTCAATATGATCGAGCAAACCGGAATGAAAGTTATTTTCAACCGTCCCGTAGACAGAATGCAGACCATAATTGCTAACAAATAAATCGGCTAAGCTGAATTTACTGTATCCATTTTTCAGCATCCTCTATACTATCAAAGGTAGCCATTTCTAGCGTACCTATTTGTTGGCTTTCAATGGTTTGATTAACCGCATTTGATCCCATTTGGCCAAATACATCTTTCGGCATCACTGAAGCGATTTTAGTTATCCTACTTTGAATCGCTCCTACAATCCATTTCTCAGTAATATACTTTTGATGCTCTTTAGTAATAGCCTTCATATCACGATTATCTGAGATAATCTTTTCAGTATGATGTTTTTTTATTTCTTCTAAAACATGCTCACTATTCTCTATGAACTTATCAACCGTCGCAACCCCTTTGGTAGATACATAAGCTATGCATTGCCAAATTATATGAAATAGCGAGAAGTTTGTACAAAGTAAACTGCTGTTATGTCTGGTATAAATGTAGTGCGCCAGTCAGAATTATGTACTTTTAATATCATTGTTTGATGAAAATTAATATCCTTACTTCTGCCCTGATTTTAGTAAAGGTTGCCAAGATGTAAGAGCTCTTGATGAAATGAAGATAACATAGTCTACTAAGCATAAAAACCTATGCTATACACTACCCTAATTGAATATTGAAACTTTTACCGCAATAAGCTAATCTATATCTATGGCGGAACAAGATAGTTCATTTGAAAAAAGGCTCAGTGGCGGTCACCCAAATTCCTTGGGAAATACGATAGAAGTAGTTGATGAAGTACTGGCTGATCCCGAGCTATTGGGGAGTTTATACCAATGCTACTTTAGTAATGATGAAGTGGTGCGACTTCGCACTTCCAATGCTATGAAGCGAATTTGCCAGCAGCAACCCGGCTGGCTAGTACCTTACATTGATCGCCTCTTGACCGAGGTAGCCAGCATTAAGCAAGCTTCGGCTCAGTGGACATTAGCACAACTTATGCAGCAACTTCAGCCCAATTTAACTCCCGAACAACAGCGAAAAGCTACCGATGTGCTTAAGCACAATCTAACATATTACAACGACTGGATTGTACTCAATCATACGATGCAAACCCTGGCGGAGTGGGCTGAGGAAAATACTGACCTCAAAGCTTGGCTAAAACCTCATCTAGATCACTTAAGCAAAGACGAACGAAAATCGGTAGCGAATCGGGCTAAAAAACTTAACCAACTTCTCTATTTTTAGCTATGCTACACCGCCCTCAAGTTGAACAAGAAGCTATTGAGCGAGTAAAAGGACGGGTGATCTACGTGCTGTTAGCCATGATGCTACTCCAGCTGACCTACCCCATTTCATTGTACAGTACTACCCACAACGTTGTTTACTTCTCTCTGTACTGTGGGTTGCTAGCTAGTGGAGTATATCTGGCGAGCGTAAGCCGGGGGCGTAGAATTGCGGCGATCACTCTGGCAGTACTCACGTTAGTAGCGGGCATTCCCTGGCAGCTTACCGGCGGGCAGGTAGTGTGGCTCACGCTACTTTCTTACGCTATGCTGTTTCTCTTTCAGGGAATGATTATATTGGTACTTATCGATTTTATTTTCGCTACCGATTCTATGAACCGGGATGTGCTGTACGCTGCCTGTACCATTTACATCATCTTAGGCAACTTGTTTACCGCTTTGTATATGATTATTCATACCCTTGATCCAGAAGCGTTTTTTGTATCAGGTCCACTGGAAAGTCCTCTACCCTGGCAGCGGATCGTATACTTTAGTTATTCTACCTTGACGACACTTGGCTACGGTGATATTGCTCCAGTTTCACCTTGGGCACAGTCCTTAGCAGCCATAGAGTCCATGACTGGGCTGCTTTACATTGCTATTATCCTCGGACGACTGGTCAGTGTTTATAAATCCTCATCGGATAAATAATAGACCGTTTGCACTGATACAGCGATTCCTACCTTCTTTGCAGCCTATAGAACCTAAGCTAATGGTAGTAACTTGAAACGGTATGCTAATACTCGTTTTTCAAATCTCTAGTACTCCGGCTCGAGAGATTTTAAAGATGGTTACAAGATGAAAAGCTGCTATGAGCAAGTTGCTAATAACAATCGGATTTTTAAGGGTTTTAACCGTTATAGGAGTCATTATTTTGTATACGACCTGAAGAGATAATAGTGCGAATACAAATTTAACCTCTTCAATAAATAGCAACGCTAATGAGGCAATCGCAATGGTAAGGTAAATAGATAGTAAGATACCCCGGGCGGGAGTAAAAACTCCTGCTGTCTTTTCCATTCTTTCAGAATTGATACTTAATCCGAAGCAGACTGGTACTAGCACAATAATGTTCAGCAGTAGAGAGGCTGTAATCATATTTTACCTATTCTATTCACAGAGGTCTGATTATTGCCAACTTAAAAACGGGTGTAACGCCGTCGGCGCAGATAAAATTTCACCACGCCGAATACGCTGATGAGTACTAGCGGTAGCACCAAGTTAATAATCTGCCAGCGAACGGCTTCGTCTTTAACTTTCACCGAGTCTAGCGGACGAAGCCTCACTTCATTAGCGCGGGACTGAATCAATCCATTATCATCAACCATATACGCCAGAGCGTTCAGCATAAAATCCTGATTGGCAAAGGTTCGCTCGGTAAACGGATCAAAGCCCAACGGTAGCGGACGGTTATTTTGCGGATCAAGTTCGTTGCGAACCAAATCCCCATCAGAAACTACCAGAAGTTTAGTCGACACACTTTCGTCGCGAAAATCTTGAGTATTTAGTTCACTAGGGAGGACGCGATTGCGGAATACTGAAGTGTACTTCCCTTCCAGCAAATACGCTGTCGCTTGAGAGCCAGCTTGGTAACGCTCTGGTTCGGGAGCCTGCCGTAGCTCATTCAAATCAACCACAATGGGTGTGCTCAGTACCCGCGAATACTGAGATGTATATACTAACGGAGTTTTGGTTATACCCGGCGCGGCAATTGTATCAATAGAGTTGACGAAGCGAAACTGAACGGCATCTAAGTTACGAACTATGGGATGCGCTGCGTAATTGTTAGCTATCGGAAAAAATGGCCAGGGCAGCAGACGAACCTGCGGTTGATCGCCTAGATTACCCACCACAATCGGATACTGTCCCGATTCAATACTCTGAATCAACGTAGGATTCACTCGCAGCCCATAACGAAACAGCAGATCATCTAGCCCGGTATCAATCGGAAATGCAAACGCTCCGTTAGAACTCAGGCTATCCATATCAATTTGCAAAGCATCTAAAAAGAACAGAACGTTGCCCCCGCGCATAATATACTGGTCTAATTTATATTGATCTTCGCGACTAAACGCTTGCTGGGGCTTAGCCACAATCACGGCATCTACCGGGGCGATTTCTTCGGACTGAGGAAGAAAAAGTTCGTACACATCGTAGGTTTTTGATAGTTCGTCAATCAGGCTACCCATCTCCACCGAAGGCAGTTCGTCGTGCCCCCGCATAATAGCTACCTGCTTACGCCGAGCGGTTGTCACCCGCTGAATAGCCGAGGCTAACTCGTACTCTACCCCTTCAATGGATTGGTTAAGTTGCTGCTGAGCCGAAGCCCCCTTATCGCCTTTCAGCAATATTGCTGCTGTCTCACGCCCTCCCGAACGAATAACCGCTCCCGGCACAATCAACCGCTGAATACGATTTCCATTCTCTTCGTCAAATACCCGCGTAATCTCAACTCCCATACTATCCAACCGGAAGAAAAAATCGTTACGCTGCTCGGCACTTACTGCCGTTAGAGGATCGACGAAGCGGTAGCGTAGATTACTTCCGCTGTAGGACTGAAAATTATCCAGCGTTTCTTCAATGCTACGTTGCAATCGCTGAAAATCAGGGGGTAGTTTACCTTCCAGATAGACCGTGACTTCTACACTCTGCTCTAAGTTTTGCAGTAGATTTTTGGTAGGATCAGACAAACTGTAACGCTTCTCCTCAGTAAGATCAAGCTGAAAAAAATAACTTTGCGCCAGCACATTTAGAAAAAATAATGCCGCCACGCCAATACCCAGTCGGGAAATATCCCGCCAAAAAACTTTCCGCTCACGTTGTACTGTTCGATTACTCAATGGTTCAATTGTTCAATTGCTGATTGCTATTGGGTTTTGGAAGTTAGGGATTAGGTGTTGGAGACCGGAGGCCAGCCGCTGTGGAACAGCCCCTGTGGAACAGCCCCTGTGGAACAGCCCCTGAAGACCGAAAAAGTGAATAGAAGCCCTGATTCCTCAGTTTTTGTCTTTCAATTTCTAACCTTCCATTATTTGTTCTCAATTAATCATCAGTCATTACTCATTAATCACTTTTCACTATCAATTATCAACTTTCCATTATCTATTGGTTTTACCATTTCCGGCTGTTTAGTACCAATTGCGTAAGTAGCAACATTAGCGTAGTTATGGTAACGAAGTACAGTAGATTTCGGGAGTCTATCAGCCCTCGGCTCATGGCATCGTAGTGATGCAAAATTCCAAACTTTTCTACTACCAGTGCTGAGTCGCCCCAAAATTCTAAACCTGCCAGTGAACTAAATCCGGTGTATAAAAAGAAGCAGAAAAACACTGCTAGAATAAAGGCAATCACCTGATTCTCAGTAAGCGACGATGCTAGTGTACCAATTGCCGTAAAAACTCCTCCTAGCAAGGTAATGCCAATGTAAGAACCAAAGATTCCGGCCGAATCCAGATTACCTATCGGGTTACCTAGTAGATAAACCGAAAAGTAGTAAATCAACGTAGGTAGCACCGCTAGCACCACCACCGTCCAGGACGCGAAGTACTTACCCAATACCAGTTGCCAATCGGTGACGGGTTGGGTAAGGATCAGCTCCATGGTACCGGCTTTCCGTTCTTCGGCGAAACTACGCATGGTAATGGCCGGGATTAAGAACATAAAGACGTAAGGCCCTAACGAAAACAAGGTAGAAAGATCGGCAAAGCCGTAAGCCAGCACGCTAGTATCTGGAAAGACCCACATAAGCAGTCCCGTTCCGGTCAGGAATACCGCAATTACCACGTAGGCAATCAGTGAGTTAAGGTAGCTGTTGACTTCTTTGCGGTAAATAGCCAGCATAGTGTTACGATGGATTTACTTTGGTGGTGGTTAAGCTACGGAAAATTTCTTCCAAAGAAGCTCCGGCATTTCGCTTATTCTCTTCCATAATTGGCTTCATGCCGATTAGTACGTGCTGGTTTTCGCAGGCAAATCGGAAAATAGCCGGACGAATATCTTCCTGATCCAGCGGAGCGGCTAGTTCATAAGTGGATTGATATTTTTTTTCTACCTTGATAATTCCTGCTAAGTTCTGCAATTGCGCCTCATCTACGGGTTGCAGAAAACTAACTTCTACTCGCTGCAATTCCCCCAAATCATCTTGCCCTTCCGATTGTAATTCATCCAGCGGACGGTCAATTACCAGGTTGCCCCGGTTGATGATGATTACCCGGTCGCAGAGGGCTTGCACTTCTTGCATGATATGGGTAGAAAAAATAACCGTTTTCTCCTGGCTGATTTCTTTTATCAGTGTTCGAATTTCCGAAAGCTGATTGGGGTCTAGCCCGGTGGTGGGCTCATCCAAAATGAGTACCGAAGGATTATGAATCAACGCCTGCGCCAATCCCACTCGCTGACGGTAACCTTTGGAAAGGGCACTAATCTTTTTTCGCTGCTCAGGTTCCAGACCGCACAAACTAACTACTTCTTTTACTCTATCCGAGAGGTTTACGCCTTGCATCCCGTACAGTGAACCAATAAATTGCAAATATTCATGCACGTACATATCCAGATACAGCGGATTGTGTTCGGGTAAGTACCCCAAACACTTTCGCACCGCTACCGAATCTTCTTCTACATCATGATCGCATACACGCACCGAACCTTGGGTAGGCGGCAAGTAGCCCGTCGCAATTTTCATAGTAGTGGACTTACCCGCTCCGTTTGGCCCCAAAAACCCTACGATCTCACCGGGTTGGGCGGAAAACGATATTTGGTTCACTGCTACCTGCTTACCGTACGTTTTTGTCAAATTCTCAACAACGAGCGACATGGGTTTTAGTGTTTAATTGACTCGCTATACAGTATTATCATTAGGCTCTTTTTCATCGGTGAACAATCAGTTCTGAGCGGTTCATTTCTATCAAAACGTATCGCTTAAATAGACTTTCTATGCGCTTAATATTTCCTTCAAAAAGACGAATCAGATCACGATTCTTAATATTGCCTGTCTTAATTACTAACAACCTTTTAGGTTTTCCAGTCAAGATATGATCGTCAAAAAAATCACTGTCTTTTGAGATAACGACTCTATCATCCTGATCGGCAATTGTAATAATCTCTTTATCATCGCTGCGATTTGCTGCAGGCAACTCCAAAGTGTGTATTGCATCAAACTCACGTTCTTTGAGCCAATCAGCTAGCAATTTTGGGAGCTGTGCATCGATAATGAACTTCATGAAGCCAGAGGATAAACTGCCTTGGTTTGCGTTACCTGAACGGCATAGGCTAGACAAGCCAGTAAATCTTCTTTCACCAAATCGGGGTAGTCAGCTAATATCTCTTCATGAGTCATATCGGCAGCTAACAATTCCAGTATATTTTCTACTGGGTAGCGGAGCCCCCTTATAGTTGGCTTACCATGACAAATATTAGCGTTAATGGTAATGCGGCTTAGCAAATTTTCTCCTTCCATAGTATGTAATCTTTATTCGTCGCATATTAAGCATTGAATACACTTGTTATTCGTTGCACGACTGGTTATTTTGCCTGTTAGTAACAGTCTGGCTAGCATGTGGGGCTTAGGTTTGCGTGATGATCTAAAGCGGCCCTGCGTGCTCGCTATTGCTGGCTGCTGGGCTTTATATTTTTTTACTATCTTTATGATTTTCCTCTTTTGATCCCTTTTTTGTTGTAATCACCAGTACCCCTCGTTTTCCAGAATTTCCAAATATTCTAAGAGCGGCATCTTCTTTAAGTAATTCGATTTCCTTTATTTCTTTCTTAGTAAGTTTTAATCCTACCAAATCTATATTCCTTGGTTTTATGTACTCGATGCCGTCAATTACAAGTATTGGCTTTTTTGAGATTTTACCATCTTTTGAAAGATCTGAAATTGTTTCGGTTAAAAAAGTTTTATTAGTCCCTTCATCGTATAGATAGTACCTATTAAGTGAACTACATGACCAAAGGAATACAAATAAAAGCGGTAGAAAAGTATATTTCATTCTCGTTAAGGTTTTTGCCTTGCGTACAACGATAAATGCAGCAGATGCCCCGGTAATGTTTGCTCCTTATCTTTCGTTAATCCATGATGCTCATTGGAGCAACTAGTTTTCTAATACTGTACAAACAGGGGTAGTTGCTGTATGGTGTTGTATACTGTATTATATCATTTCTCCATAATTTATTGCAACTCGAGTCTGAGATTCAATTGCGTAAAATTTATTATTGAAGACTTGCATCTTGAAATCTAGTTCGTCTAGATCCTTAAACTGTGTCAAATTGTTTTTTTCAATTATTGAATCAATATTTTCTTTTAAGTGACTTTCTATTTTATTTATAAGCTTTTGATATCTACGGGTTATCCCAACCGCTTCATTGCTAAATCCGGATGAAGCAAGTCCACCACCTAAAGGAATATAAACAATACCTTGATCAAGCTCAACTAAAGAATTTATATGTGCATTTCGTAATTCTTTAATGTCGTGGTCTGTTGGCGGATATTCTAAACCTATGACATCAGTTAATCTATATGGCTCTATTGAATCTGGCCAATTATTATGGATTATTCGAATTATATCTAGCTTAGTCCAACTTTGATGGTTAAAAACATTTATTAAATATGCATTATCATTATCAAACCGAACATATAATAATGGGCCCGTTCTTTTTATAAACTCCGATTGATCTTCTAACTCTGTCCCAAGATGTAGATGGTATATTCCCCAGTCATTCAAAAGGTCATCATCATAAATTAAATTTCTTATCGATTTACTTAGGTGAGGTGTTAAATCGATTCCACTCTCAATCTTACAGACAATCAAATTTAATCCATTTTGATGCTCTGTTGGGCAGGTGAAAACATTTGACCTTAGAACATTCCGTTTTTTTGGTTCAATTAATCTCCTCACTAAATTGAAATAGTAATTGCTTACTTTATGATTATCCCAATCATCATTAATCGTATATCCGCGATTTAATAAATCGTTTTTCAATATTTCGATCCAGTCGTTAAAAAAATTTGCTTCTATTTTTTTCATATAGCATACAACTAATGTATATACGCTACTTATAGCGCATATACCTGCTATGCCAAAGAGGTTTATCCCCTTTAGACATGCCATTCTCAGATAATTTCTTGTACCAATCATAGCACTATCTATGATTATCATTATCCCCTGTCAATTATCAACTAGCAAGACATGCTTCTCCCTCTATCTCAATTTTCCGCTCAAATTGAGTACTCCCTTACGGAATTACAAACGAAAATGCGGGTATTTATTACCTCTGGTTAGTGTTCGGCGGTAGCGTGACCGTTGCTCTTAATCTCTTGGTGTGATTCGGGTGATGTTTGATCAGGTGAAGGTTGCTTATTTTCGCCCTGGATAATCTGCTGAGGATTTTTCACTGGAACCACTACTGATTTTTTAGCCATTTGCAGCAGTTGCTTCTCGAGACTATCTTTCACCAACAGCAAAATAGTCAATACTAGCGCATAAAATCCGGTAACAATCAGGAATCCCAAATAAGCACTATTCAGAGCATCATTAATCAACAGTCCGGCAGTAATGCTAAGAAAAACTAATACGAACAAAGCTAGTAGTGCGATAGCTGCCAGGATAATCAGCTTGGAGATGACTTCGGTCATTTTCTCCTGGGCATTGGCTTTCATACGCTCTACTTCAACGCGAATATAGTAGCCCGGATGATTGACCACATCAATGTATTTGGCAATTGCCTTCGGAATTTTCATAATCAAGATGGGTTAAGTAAAAAAATAGTGCAATCAGATGATTTGTCGCGTATTACCCTTCAGCGAAAAAGACCCTTAGTAAGAATGACCAGCTGCAACTGCTTCAGACAGCGGTTGTACTTCCTTATTCACCAGCATTCCGTGTACCCCCTCCAACGGCATATTGATTAACGATACAGTCACGTTTCGTTCTTCTGCAATATGCTGGTATTCGTAAATAGCTTCAATCACGTCGTAGTCAACATACTTCGTATTATCACCGTAGATTTCTACTACCGATCCGGGGGGCAGTTGATCCAGTGCCTTAGCTAGGCTGGCCTTGTTCAAAAAAGATACGTGCTCGCTCAGATGAATTTCGTAGTGGTTGTGCGTATCTTTGTCCTGAGTAATAAACGAAAAAGGCGTGCTATAGTTAGCCCGAAGAATGTAGTAAAAACCAACCGCCATACCGATGGCAATTCCAACTAGCAAATCGGTGAATAGAATAGCCAATATGGTAACAATGAATGGGATAAACTGATCGTAGCCCAAATTCCACTGCTTTTTGTACAGAATAGGCTTGGTTAATTTATAGCCCACATTTAATAGTACTGCCGCTAAGGCAGCTAACGGAATCATGTTCAGGATATTGGGAATAAGCAGTGTACAAGAGATCAGTAATATTCCGTGAAAGAAGGCGGCCATCTTGGTTTTGCCCCCCGCACTAATATTTGCCGTACTCCGAACGATAACTGCCGTCATTGGAATTCCTCCAATCAAACCTGCAATCATATTTCCAATTCCCTGCGCGCGTAACTCCCGGTTAAGGGGAGTGCGATGCTTCTCGGGATCAAGTTTGTCGGTAGCTTCAATGCTCAGCAAGGTCTCAACACTAGCAATAATCGCAATGGTAATGGCCGTGCGAACCGTAGTTAGTTGAAACATCTGAGAAAAATCAGGAAAGTCTAGTTCCTGCTGAATATCATTTATGCCTCTAATGACAGGCAACTGCACTAAGTGCTCCGCTTGAATAGCCAAGTTAGGGGCAAAGGTAACCAGTAGCTGATTAACCAATACCCCCAGGAGTACGGCCACCAGTGCGCCAGGAGCAATAGCAAGAGGGGATTTTTTGATAAACGGTTGCTTCCAGAGAATAATTGCTCCTAACGATACGCTGCCAACCAGCAGTGCCCCCCATCGGAGGTGACTGAACGCATAACCGATTTCTGAAAACGTATTCCTCCCATCTGCTTGAAAGAAAGCAATGTCGCCGAAAAAATCTTGATCAATTCCCAGGAAATGTGGAATTTGCTTGAGAATAAGAATAAGCCCAATAGCGGCCAGCATTCCCCGAATTACGGCCGAAGGGAAGTAGTGACCAATTACCCCCGCCTTTACCATTCCTAATGCTACCTGAATAGCCCCCGCCAATATTACTGCACATAAAAAACCTTCAAATGAGCCGATAGCCTCAATACCATCCAGTACGATCACCGTGAGTCCAGCAGCCGGCCCACTCACTGCCAAATTAGAACCACTCAGCAAGCCCACCACCAAACCACCAATGATACCGGTTACCAAGCCTGAGAGCAGAGGTGCTCCCGAAGCAAGGGCAATTCCCAAACAAAGAGGAAGGGCAACCAAGAAAACGACTAATGAAGCGGGTATGTCTTCCCTCAGGTGCTGAGCGAAATTATAGTTAGGTTTCATGTGTATAAGGTCTTGTGCTTACTAGATAATATTACCAACTGAAACTTGCCAGCCACGATCGGCTAAGATATTTTAGCCTAGCTCATTCGCTTTAACCATTCGTATGCACGAACTGGTAGTTATCTATAAAGTGAAGAGTAGAGCTTATGAAAATAACGATCAACTCTTTGCTAAAATACAAAAAGTAACACAGTAATTAGAAGTGAGAAATCAATTAATTCAATAGAGTGCTATTGCTACTTGGCAAAGTAGTACTTCTACGGTAAGTGCTGCTCTTCCTTTGGTTTTGCGCTTGCCTACTGTATCTTAGCTCAGCAAAACATATAATAAAAACAGGTGTGGAGTACGATATTGTTATTATTGGAGGCGGAATCGTAGGATTAGCGACTGCCCTCAAGCTAAAGGAGAAGCGTCCTCAGCTAAAACTGGCGGTGCTCGATAAGGAAACCAAAGTAGCCGCTCACCAAACTGGTCATAATAGCGGAGTCATTCACTCGGGAGTTTATTACAAGCCCGGTAGTTTGAAGGCTACCAATTGTATTCGGGGTTATCAAATGCTACTCGACTTCTGCCAGCAGCATGAAGTCCCTCATGAATGCTGTGGTAAAGTGATTGTAGCCACCCGACCGTCGGAGTTGCCTCAGCTAGACAAAATTCAGGAACGCGGTGCTGCTAATGGACTAACGGGATTAAAGCGTTTAGCAAAAGAAGAAATAGCTGAGTACGAACCTCACATAAATGGGTTAGAAGCCATTTTTGTACCCCAAACTGGCATTATTGACTACACAGCTGTCTGCCAGAAATATGCTGAACTGATGCAAAAGCAGGACGGATTGCTATTTCTGGATCGTAAGGTGCTAGACATCAGAACCCATATTAGTGGTAGTACAATTATTACCAATCACGGAACGTTTACTGCCCGAGTCATCGTAAACTGCGCGGGACTTTACTCCGATAAAGTCGCGCAAATGATGCGTCCTGATGTCAACGTGAAAATTGTTCCGTTCCGAGGAGAATACTACGAGCTGAAAGAAGAGAAGCAGTACTTGGTTAAAAACCTGATCTATCCAGTGCCTGATCCGGCGTTTCCATTCTTGGGAGTACATTTCACGCGTATGATTGGCGGAGGAATAGAAGCGGGGCCCAACGCAGTATTAGCCTTCCGGCGCGAAGGGTACACCAAATCTGACGTTCATGTAGGTGAGCTAAGCGAAACAATTACCTGGCCTGGTTTTCAGAAAGTGGCTCGTAAATACTGGCGTACCGGTTTGGGTGAAATGTACCGCTCGTTTTCCAAATCAGCGTTTACTAAAGCATTACAGCATCTGATTCCTGATGTACAAGAAGATGATCTGGTTCCAGGTGGAGCTGGGGTACGGGCACAGGCATGTGACCGGAATGGTGGACTGCTCGATGACTTTAAGATTATGGAAGATGAGTACGCCGTACACGTGCTCAATGCTCCGTCGCCCGCTGCTACTTCTTCTCTTTCTATTGGTCAAACCGTTTCCGAATTAGTTTTACCAAGGTTCAATCAGAAGAGAGCCGCCTTCTCAGCATAAGCAGTGTAACGCCAAATTCTCGAGCTTTATGAGTGACAATATCATATTCACCAAAGAAGAGCTAGAGCGATATAGCCGTCACCTTATTATTCCCGATTTTAATATTGAGGGGCAACGTAAGCTAAAAGCAGCAAAAGTACTGGTAGTAGGCAGCGGAGGATTGGGAGCACCACTACTATCCTACTTAGTAGCCGCCGGGGTTGGCAACATCGGTATTGTAGATTTTGACACCGTAGACGAAAGCAACTTACAGCGTCAGATATTATTCACGGTAGATGACGTGGAGCGACCCAAGGTGGAAGCCGCCGCCGAACGACTTCGTAAGCAAAATCCATTTGTCAATATCAAAACCTACAATACGGTGCTCACTTCCCAAAATGCGCTAGATATTATTAAAGATTACGATGTAGTAGCCGATGGTACCGATAATTTCCCTACTCGCTATCTGGTGAATGATGCTTGTGTACTGCTAAACAAAGTCAACGTATACGCCTCAATTTTCCGGTTTGAGGGGCAAGCCTCAGTGTTCAACTATACTGACAAGGATGGCAGTGTTGGCCCCAATTACCGCGACTTATTTCCTTCTCCACCTCCGCCAGGCTTAGTGCCTAGTTGTGCTGAGGGCGGAGTACTCGGTGTGCTGCCCGGTATCTTGGGAAGTTTGCAAGCCAACGAAGTCATCAAAGTAATTACCGGAATAGGCGAAACACTTTCGGGGCGACTTTTCCTATTTGATGCATTGAGCTTTGAAACCCGTACCCTGAAAATTCACCGCAATCCGGACAATCCACTCAATGGCGAAAACCCCACCCAAGCTGAGCTGATTGATTACGAGCAGTTCTGCGGCATTCCCACTCAGGAAGAAAAATCAAAGGTCAAGGAAATCAGCGCACGAGAATTATACGAGCTAATTGAAGGTAAAAAAGATTTCCAACTACTCGATGTACGCGAACCCTACGAGTACGATATTGCCAACCTAGGGGGAGAGCTTATTCCACTAAACCAAATAGAAGAGCAAGCAGAAAGGGTTGCCTCCAATAAGCAAGTGATCGTACACTGCCGCAGTGGCAAACGCAGCCAGCAAGCCATTAAACAACTAGAGAAAAAACACGGCTTCACCAACCTCTACAACCTCCGAGGCGGTCTCCTTGCTTGGGCTGAAGAGATTGATGATCGTGTAGCCAAATATTAAACGGAAACCGGATACTGGAATCTGGAGACCGGAATAACTATTTTCGGTCGCCGGCTTCCGGTCGGCCGCCGACGCGGTTCCGGCTTCCCACTAACCACACCTCCAACGTATCTGGCGTAGCTGCTAGCAACTTCTGATGCGACTGAAGAAGCACTGGATGCACTTCATTGGGAATTAGCTCAACCAGTGGAGCTAGCGTAAACCGACGGTTCTGTATTTCGGGGTGCGGTACGGTAAGCGTAGCAGTGCGGACGAGGCGGTTGCCGTAGTAAAGCAGGTCAATGTCAATCAAGCGCTCCCGCCATTTGCCGACCTTCACCTTACCTATTTTTTGCTCAATATTTTGCAAAGCGCGTAGCAAGTCTTCGTGCCCCAGGTCAGTATCTATCTGAATTACCTGATTATAAAATAGGGGCTGATCCAATACTCCCCAGGCTTCGGTTTCGTAAATGCCGGAGGTACGTATGATACTGCCTACCTGCTGAACAATATGTTCCCGTGCCTGTTGAAGATTTTTACCCCGATCTTCCAGATTGCTACCTAATAACACATAAATTCCCTTAATTACCTTCACCTGAAGTATTGAAAAATGTTAAATTTCGGATTCTTGTGTAAGAAAATAAGATAATCTGATACTAAGAAAGAAAACTATTTAATATCCTTTACTATGATATTTTTACGAAACGTGTTAGCCACCCTAGTAGGGTTGATCCTCTTCTTCGGATTAATCTTTGCCATTTTTGGCGGAATTATCGCCGCTGCCTCTCAAGAACCTGAAGTAGAGGTAAAAGAAAACTCAGTACTACATCTGAAATTAAACAAGCCCATTGTGGAGCGAAAAATGGACGACCCGTTCAGTGAACTACCTCTTCCAGGCTTTGATGACGGTACTATCGGATTACTACAAATACGCAGTGCCATTCAAGCCGCCAAGGAGGATGAAAGCATCAAAGGCATTTACCTTGATGCCGGTCTTTCGCTCGGTGGCTTTGCTAGTTTAGAAGAAATCCGCAATGATCTGATTGACTTTAAAGAGTCGGGAAAATTTATTCTTTCGTACAGTGATTTTCTCAGCGAACAGGCTTACTACATTGCTTCCGTAGCCGATGAACTATACATTCACCCCGATTGGGGCGGAGTAGAATTTAATGGTTTTATGATGGAAACGGTGTTCATCAAAGAAACCTTAGATAAACTTGGTCTTAAGCCCGAAATCTTCCGGGTGGGGGATTTCAAGAGTGCTATTGAGCCGCTAACTCGCACCAGCATGAGTGATTCTAGCCGGGCACAAACGGTATCTTTTCTCAATTCGCTTTACGACACCTACCTCAACCGTATAGAAACTTCTACCGATATATCCGAAAGTCAGCTTCGTAGCTTGGCTGATTCTATGAAGATACGGGAGCCACAAGATGCCGTAGATGCTAACATGGTAACTGGGCTGCGCTACCCCGACGAAGTGCGCGACCTACTGCGGGAGAAACTTGGTTTGGAAGAAGGAGAAAGTGAAGAGGACGATGATGATATCAACTTTATCTCGGTAGAAAAGTACAGCAAAGCGGTAGAAGCCCGTGCTCCCGATTACTCCCGCAATCGCGTAGCCGTGATTGTCGCTTCGGGCAGCATTGTTAATGGCGAAGGAGACATGGATAACATTGGTGGCGATCGGTTTGCCAAAGAAATTCGCAAAGCCCGCGAAGACGATAATGTGAAAGCCATGGTTATCCGAATTAACTCGGGCGGGGGAAGTGCCCTAGCCTCAGATAAGATGTGGCGGGAGATTCAACTAGCCAAGCAGGAGAAACCTGTGATCGCCTCTATGTCTGACGTAGCGGCTTCGGGTGGGTACTACATGGCAATGGGTTGCGATACTATTGTAGCTCACCCTAATACCATCACCGGATCTATTGGTATTTTTGGTGCGTTTTTCAACGTAGAAGGTATGCTGGATAAGATAGGCGTAGATACCGAGATTGTCCAGACAGGCGAGTTTGCCGACATCTTCTCGCCCTCCAAACCTATGTCAGAGGCCGAACGGCGAATTATTCAAAATGGTGTTGAGCAGGGCTACGAGACCTTTACCAGCAAAGCAGCCGAGGGAAGAAACATGACAGTAGAGCAACTGAAAAAAGTGGCTTCGGGGCGAGTCTGGAGCGGAACAGAGGCTCTGGAACGTGATTTAGTAGACGTACTAGGCGGACTAGATGACGCCGTAGCCATTGCGGTAGCAAAGGCGGGCCTAGAAGAGGATGATTACCGCATAAAGTACTATCCCGAAAACAAAGACATCTTCCAGCAAATTATGGAAGAGTTGGGGCAAGAAGTGAGCACTCAGCTGCTCAAGCGTGAGCTTGGCGATGCCTTCCCCTATGTGCAGCAATTTCAACAAGTACGCGACTGGCAAGGTATCCAAGCCCGCATGCCTTTCATGATGGAGATTAAATAGCTAGAAGTATAATTACAGTGAGATAAATCCCCCTATATCCCCCTTTTTTAGGGGGAAGGCTTCATTTGTTTTTAACATTTCTATGTTCGTTTTATCAGTGCTCAGAGAATAGTTCTTAACTAAGTGAGGACAATTATTTATGTATTGATATTACAACAAGTTCTCCTCCCCTTCATAAAGGGCCACGGTGGCGCGGAGATAGGGGGATTCAACCACTCCGCAGTCTAAAGAACGGGTAGCCAACCCAACTTCAGTATACCTAACTTGAAAAAGCCAGAGCTTCACTAAACAGCTAATAACTTCTGGTTTCCTCAACATTATGCAGTCCTATCATCCGTTATTTCCATGAACCAATCCTTTGCGACAGAATTACAGAAATATATCACTAAACAGTTCACTCAGCTACGGCAGTGGCTTCGGCCTGACCCTGCTGACTCAGTGGCTGTGAAAATTTTCAAGGGAATATACAAATCGTTAGCCGTACTGGTATTAACTGCCTTCTCCCCCGTAATTATCGTTATCTTAGCTATCGCTTTCCTAGCAGCTTTTTAGTACCAAAGACTGTTTACTATCCAATGAAAGTTCTTACCTCTCCGGTGTTTATTATTTGTGCGCTGCTGTTTATCATACATCAAGTTCTGCAAAAAGGACTGGATATTACTTTTCCGATGGTTGATCGCTACTTAGACAACCTGCTGACGATGCCAATTATACTAAGCCTACTGCTGGTAGAGCGACAGTATCTCTTTAAACGGGGAAAAGCGTACCGCCTATTGGCTTTAGATGTAGTAGTCGCTACTGTTTTTATCACTCTAGTATCGGAAATTCTTTTTCCACTCTTTTCTGATGATTTTACCACCGATTGGTGGGATGTAGCTTTCTTAGCATTAGGCAGCCTGATTTTCTATATTACCATCAATACAATTCCTACCAAAGAAAAAGATCGCGATACCCGCTCCCGATAGTAAGTCAAAGCTTATTAATACTACGCATAAAGAGTTTATGGTTCTCAAACAAATTCCGTGAAGCATTAACTTGTTGCGTGCAAGAGATTATATTTCATTAGGAGGTACTTGAACTTTCAGATTTGAAGATCACCTTAATAGACGGAACACCAACCATATAGATTCACCTAGGACCGTCCGCCAGGGATCATTAATCAGCGGGAACAGCGAAAATTTCGGGACTTGAAAATACCGGAGCGTGAAGTTTGGTTCTATATCCACCCCACCCAATTTTGCTGCCTTAGTTGTAAGCGGTGCTTTTTCGGGCATCTCAATTGGGTGGTAAAGGGCAAGTCCTATACCCAACGACAAGCCAAACGGATAGTTGAGATATGTGAAAAACAATCTTCCTCCCAAGTAGCCGGCACTCCGGTGGGTGCTTTAGTAGGTATGTGCCCTAACACCGTAGAACACTTGTTCTACCAGTGGGCCGAACAGGTTATCGTCCTTCCCGAACGGTATGCCGCAGTCAAGAAACTGGGCATCGACGAGATCGCCCACAGGAAAGGAAGAAAGGACTATGTTTGTGTACTAACCGATCTGGAACGGGGCATCCAACTTGCTATGCTACCCAACAGGAAAAAAGAGATTTTGATGGCTCATTTCAAGGGACTCGGTGAGAAGTTTTGCCATCAGATCAAAGTAGTCAGTTGCGATATTTGGAAGACCTATGTCCAGGTGTCGCAGGTATTTTTTTTAGCAAGGTACTGCTTTGATCTACCGCAGCGTAAACGCATTCTCCTCAGTAATCCCACCCCAATCATCCGATCGGAACGGCACAGCAGGTAAGCCTTCTTCATTGTACAAATTAGCCTGATCGGGATTATTAGCCCAGGCGTAGCGTACCGCCACCGGATCATCAACAGCATCGCTATAAACCGTTACTTCATTTTCTCCGGTAACTTCAGCTTTCGCCCAGTGAAATTCTTGATCGCTTCCTGCCAAAGTAAAACCTTTTAGGTAACCATACTTATCTTTTACTACCAAGCCACTACCAATATCATCTAGCTTCACAATCATCTTGCTTCCTTCCACTTGAGCCGATTGGAAAGTAGGGCCAGACGCCACTACGTCTTCCCCGTAAGCAATTTCTCGCATAGCCAAGGCTAATCGCTTACCCACATCACGCTTATTGGCTGGATGAATATCGTCGGCTTCGCCAATATCAATAATGGTAGCCATGCCTACTTTGGGTAGCTTCAAAGCTTTAGTTTGTGCTTCTCGCAACTCAGCCCAGTTGCTAGGCTGAGGGGTTTCCACCGGAGCCATAAAATTAGCCAACTGCACAAAAGCAAACGGCATCTCACTACCCCAATCGTTTCGCCACTGCTGAATCATAGCCGGAAAGATTTTGCTGTATTCCTTCGCCCGAGAGGCATTAGTTTCCCCCTGATACCAGATTGCCCCCTTCAAACCGTAGGGGACTAGAGGATGAATCATGGCGTTGTAAAGCAAGCTGGGGTAATGATGGAGCTGGGTTGGATAGTTTTCACGTCCGGCTCCACGTTGGTAATGCCAATTTCCGGCTAACGGAAAACGCACCGACTGCTGCTGGGTTGGGGTTAGATAGAAATCTTTACCAGCGATAGCAAACCCACCTTGCCCACCTTTATCAATCACTCGGATCGTAATAGTATTTTCACCTTCTTTAATGGCGGAAGCCGGAACTTTGTACCGACGGTACTGCTCTTTACCCTGAGTTCCTCCAACTTTGGTATCGTTGATCCAAACCTGATCGTTATCGTCAATAGTGCCTAGGTTAAGCAGCAAATCCTTCCCTTGAAATTCAGTAGGTAGTATCACTGACCTCTTAAACCAAACGGTGCCGTCATGACGACGAAGAGCGGGTTGGTTGAACGGGCTGGGGAGCAGTAGTGTCTCCCAATTCTGAAAATCAACACTAGCCGAAGACCAATTCTCCTGAACGCCTGGATCTTTACTGTCCACATCATCAAAGAAGCTGCTGGTTTTCGTCTGATGACTCTCCCTAACTTTCTCCATCGTATTTCCTTCAGCTTGCAGCTGCTGTACTGCTTCGTGCAAACGTGGATATTCGCTAAGAGCCTCAGCACTCATCCAAGCCTCAGCGGGGGTACCACCCCAATTTGAACTAATCAATCCGATGGGTACATTCAAATGCTCACGAAGCTGCTGGGCAAAGAAGTAGGCTACGGCTGAAAACTCCCGCACATTTTCCTCATTATTCACTTTCCATTCAGTCGGCAGAATATCACCTTTCGGCTGTAAGGCTTGGTCGTGCTTCACTTTAATTAGGCGGATTTGAGTATCATTAGCTGTATAAGCCACTTCGTTAGCATAAGGTAACTGACGTACCCGCCATTCCATGTTTGACTGACCGCCACAGAGAAACACATCTCCTACTAGCACATCGTTAAAAGAAACCGATTCACTATCACCCTTTATCTCAATAGTGTAAGGCCCACCCGCGTCGGTAGCGGGAAGCATTACCTGCCATTTGCCATTTTGGTCAGCTTTAGCGTTCAGTGTCTCACCATTAAAGGTTAGTGTAATCTTTTCCTTCGGACTAGCCTTGCCCCAAACGGGTACTGGCTGCTCGCGCTGAATTACCATATGGTTAGAAAAAACATGGGGAAGAGAAAGTTGCGCTGAAGCCTGAGTGATAAATAGATACGCTAAGCCAATGGAAAGAAGTAGACGAAACATAAGCATGATAGATTGGTTGTTGTAGGTGGAAAAATTAACCCACTTTTTTATCTTTTCAAAAGATTAAACGAATAGTACTACTAGACTTCCCTAAACTTTTCAAATATGGCTCAATCTGATCAAGCTCTGGAGAGCTATCTAAAAAAGCTGATGGATATTCAGTACGGCAACCGAGAGGAGCAACAGTTTACCCAAGAAGACCTTAAAAATATTGCCCTGGAAGCTGGACTTACTGAGTCGGCTTGGCAAAAATCACAACAAAAAGCCCAGCAGCATTTGCAACGGGGTACTGCTTACCTGAACGCTCAAAACTACGATGATGCTGCGAATGAGCTGGAGAATGCTGCATCGCTAATGCCCCACGATACCGAAGCTAACTACCTAGCAGCTAAAGCTTTTCTGTTTCGGGGTAACCACTACAACCGTACGACCGATTACGACCGATCCGAATACTACATTAACCGAACGCTCGGTATTGCCCCCGCCCACCCCGGAGCAATGCAGCTAAAGACCGAGCTTAACAACAAACGGCGGGTACTGAGCAACGAAACTGAGCGAAAAAGCCGAAGTAATAAATTTACTAAGTGGGGTATTATTGGTGGTTTAGCGATTGTGTTCATTGCCGGATACTTCAATATCTACAACAGCATGGTGGGGTTAGAAGAAAAAGTAAATAGTGCCTGGGCGCAGGTAGAAAACCAGTACCAACGCCGGGCCGACCTAATTCCCAATTTGGTGAAGACAGTAGAAGGAGCCGCAAATTATGAGCGGGAAACGCTAAACGAAGTAGTAAATGCCCGGGCAGCAGCTACTTCTATCCAGGTTGATGTAGATGACCTGGGCGATGCCGCAAAACTAGCTGAATACGCCCAGGCTCAGGAACAACTAGGCGGTTCACTCAATCGCCTGATTGCCGTTGCTGAACAGTATCCTGACTTGCGGGCCACTGAAAACTTTCGTGACCTGCAAAACCAATTAGAAGGCACTGAGAACCGTATTTCTACCGAGCGCCGCCGCTTCAATGAGTCTGTACAAAACTACAATGCCAAAGCCCGAAGGTTTCCTAATAACTTGTTGGGGTTTGATACTAAAGAGTACTTTTCTACCGACCCTGCCAATGCCCTACCACCCAGCGTAAACTTTAATGAATGATGATTAGTGCTTGAATTTATTACTCATCAATCATCATTCGTTATTCATTAGTCATCCATCATTACTTCATTAACTATGTTAACTAGTGAAGATTTACAGAAGATAGAAGCTGCCGTACAGCAGGTTGAGGCGCAAACGGGTGGGGAGATTGTGCCGGTATTAGCCAAGCAGTCGTCGTTTTATGAGATTACGCTGTGGCGAGTTAGCGCATTGTTTGCCGGAGTTGCTGGAATCATACTGACTATCTTGTTTGTTACTACCAGTTTGCTACTTTTTATGCCACCCTATCTATGGCTACTTATCGTACTCGTAGCAGGGTTGTTGGGTATGACGATAGCCGTTTCTTCCTGGCCATTTAAACGCTGGTTTCTGAGCAAAGAATTGATGCGGAGTCGAGCGTTAGATCAAGCCAAGAATATGTTTTACGATCATAATGTACATCTCACTGAACCCCGCACCGGAATCTTAATCTACGTTAGTTTCTTTGAGCACCAAGCGGTGATACTGGCCGATGTAGGCATTAGTGAGTTAGTCGCTGATGATCGCTGGGCGGAAATTGTACAGCAGCTTACGCTAGGTTTAAAGCAAAATCAAACTACCGAAAGTATCTGTGAAGCGATAACAGCCTGCGGAAAGCTACTGGACGAGAGCGGAGTACATCAGCCCACCGACGATGATAATTTACTATCCGATGAAGTACGTATTAATGAATAATTTAACCAAATACTTCGTAGGGGTTTGCTTCTTGCTGGTGAGTCACTCCAGTTTCGCCCAGCCGGTACCACCGTTGTCAGCGCGGGTAAATGATTATGCCAACGTATTATCATACTCAGCCGAGGAAAAATTAGAAGCCCGCTTGCGCGACCATGAAGAACGCACTACCAATCAGGTAGCAGTGCTGACTGTCAATAGTTTGGAAGGAAACGCCATCGAGGACTTCTCAATACAAACCGTAGAAAGTTGGAAACTAGGGCAGAAAGGCAGGGAAAATGGGATACTGTTTCTGGTGGTAACCGACGACCGTAAATTACGGATTGAGGTGGGCTACGGGCTGGAGCCTTACCTAACCGATGCTACTTCCGGCAGAATTATCCGGGAGGTGATTGTGCCCCACTTTCGGGCGGATGATTACGAGCAAGGAATTGTGGCGGGAACGAACGCCATTTTGGCTCAGATAGAAGGTATTAAAGACTTCAGCGAGCCACTTAGTGCTAAAGAAGATGGTAGTGGCTTTGGTATTCTTACCTTTCTGCTAAGTATTGTATCAGCCATTATCGGATGGTTTGTGTGGCGCAAACGCCGACGTAACGCCCCTCGTAAGAGCAAAAAAACGGGACTAGAAATGCGAAAGCTTAGTGAGAAGAAAGAAGACGTGCACCTTGACCGGGGGCAACAAGTTGAAGAGCAGATTGGCTCGGTAGATTACGACGTATGGACTTCCGATCAGCCCAACGATGTTTCAATCATTGCTTACAAAAATACCTTTAACCGCCGATATAGTAAATGCCCCAACTGTGGTTACATTACGTACCATTTAGCGAAAAGCCAGGTAGTACGTTCCGCGACCTACTCTCGAGCTGGGCAAGGAGTGCGCGACTACGCTTGCAAAAACTGTAATCATACCGAATCGCGCCGTTACAGTATTCCTCGCCTACGCCGTAGTCGCACCGTAGTGATTCCGGGCGGAGGAAGTTACAGTGGCGGTGGCTGGAGCAGTGGCGGTGGTTTCTCCGGGGGCGGCGGCTTTTCCGGGGGGGGTGGATCCTTTGGCGGGGGTGGAGCTTCGGGTAGCTGGTAAGGAAAGCGATTGATAGCTTTCCCTGATGCCAATACTCGTTAAAAATAAGTATCAGTTTGTTTCATAATCACATTAGAACCGTACCTGGTATCCCAGTGGTATGGTTATGCAGCTATTTCAATTCCAGCCTTTTTTATCTATATTTTCTGTACAAGCACTAGGGCGCGTTGACATTTAAGATAATGAATGATTTTGAGGGCTATTTTTGCCCAATTAAGGCCATCGTGGCGCGACACTTGAGAAGGCCAATGCCGCGCCACGATGGCCTAAGCATCGGCTGCCGAAAGCCGCCGGGGTCCGGTAACGCAAAGTGGGTGAAAATAACGCCAAAATCACCGTTCAGATTAAATGTTAACGCGCCCTAGTCTGATTCATTTCTTACCCTCTTTCTTTGTACAGTCTATCACTCAAGCTGTAGGTTAGTTCATTTCCAATCTCGCTAGCCATTTCCGAAAGCCGGAATACAGGCATCATATTTTTTGACCAGACGAAACTCTTTTTGAGAGCCGCAGTGGAAATGAGACAGCCTAAGCTATCGCCAGAAAAAAAGCCACCGCGACGCGACTAAAGTATGAATGGATAGTTCCGCTTTCACTGCGAACGCATCGCTCCCTGACAGTTGTTCGGATCACTTTTACAGAACGTAATAATTAATCCATTGAGTGAACAGTTTGCTTTTTTCAGCAAAAAAAACTCTGAGCCTTCACCCCACTACCGTTCCCTTTTCCCGCTCTTCGTTAGCGGTTCATCCACGGCTTGTGGTTTTTAGCTCGGGGTCCCTTTAAATTCTTCTTTTCTTTCTTTACTATTGGGGTTGTGCGCGCAGTATCTTGCCAAACCTTTTGGTTTTTAGCCTCAGGGCCTACCTGACGCTCGACGGAGGCTGGATGGGTAACCACAACTTTTGTTGGCTGAAACTTCCAATCAGGATGATTTTTAGCTTTTGGCCCTTTCAAGCTACCGCGTTGCACACGCTGTTCTTCCTTCACACTGTTATCAGATAGTTCATCAGAGGATATATCGTGAGTGGTGTCATATATGCTGGCCATCTGGGCAGAGCTGATATTAAATACGAATAGTGTAGCTATAAATATAATAAGTGTTTTCATCGTAAATAGACTTTTTTATTTCTACTTATTATAACGCTTTGTATATCAAGGTGTTAATACCAACATCTCGGTAAAACCGAATGCGGGAACCCGACGGCAGTAATGTGGAAAATACGTAATCACTTTAGTGATACTAAGTATTGTGGCTCCAGATATTATCACGTTGAGTGACTACTAACATTCAAACAAAGCCGAATAGTTTGACCTACTGACCATAACATCTAAAATGAAATGTTGCAACACTGCCTAAATCAGCTTCTTTTCGTATGCTAAGCGGATCATCTCGGCGGTGTTAGCCACCTCGAGCTTTTTCATAATGCGGGAGCGATGCGTTTCAATAGTGCGAACGCTTACGTAAAGTTGGTCGGCAATCTCTTTGGTAATTTTACCCTCAGCTACTAAGCGAACAATCTGAATTTCGCGTTCGCTTAGCAAGGTTTCGGGCTTTGTTTCTCCCGATAGGTTGGCTACAATTAAATCAGAAATCTTATTTTTGAAGTACTTTTTACCTTCGTATACTTCCTGAATTGCGGTTGTAAGTTCAGTTTCATCAGTGTCTTTTAATAGGTAGCCGTCGGCTCCCTGCTTTAAGCTACGCAAAACGTACTGAACGTCTTCGTGCATAGTCAGCATAATGCACTTCACCCGCGGAAATCGGTTCTTAATTACGGGCAGCAAGTCAATCCCCGAGGTCAGATCACCCGACTGTTGAGGCATAGAGATATCTAGTAATACAATATCCGTAGGCTGAGAAGCCAGCACCGTTAGCAGTACCGATCCATGCGATGCTTCGCCAACAATGCGGATAAACCCTGAAGCCTCCAGCATAGCCCGTAAGCCATTACGAAATAACTGATGATCATCAGCCAACACAATATTGATTTTTTCTTTCATGTTATCGGAATTTCTACCTCAATAACTGCCCCGTTATCGTTGAACATTTCTACTGTGCCATCTAAAATACGTACTCTCTCCCGTATATTTCTAAGTCCCTTTCCTACTCCTTCACCCGACTTGGTGACATCAATTCCTTGGCCATTGTCTTTGTAAAAAAGTACCACCTGATTATCGAATTCGGTTAGGGACATAACTACTTCTGTGGCTTGAGCGTGTTTCAGGGTATTGTTAATCGCCTCTTGAGCAATTCGGTACAGTGCAATGCCGCCTTCTTTACTAATGCGAGACTGGGGAAGCAGATCGTTGGCATAATGAATACTAATTGATGAGTTTTTCTCTATTTCCCGAACAAGCTGTTGGAGAGCTGCACCGGGGCCAAAATCGCGAAGTACGGCGGGCATGAGATTGCTAGAGATTCGTCGTATCTCAGTAATAACTTCATCGAGCAGCTTGGCAACTTCTTGCTTAACAGGTTTGGATAATTCTGTAGTGGATATTTTCAGTTTTGCCGTAGTAAGTAGTGGTCCCACTCCGTCGTGAATGTCTCGGGCAAACCGTTCTCGTTCGGTTTCTTGGGCACTTATCAGTACCTTTTTCGTCTCTCGCTCTAACTGCTCCTTTTGGGCATTTAGCTGTACCAACTGTTCGCGCATAGTGAGCAAAGAGTTACCCAGTCTATCTTGATCACTCAGCGGACAATAATCTACCGAGAAGTTGCCTTGACCAATATTTTGAGCAAACTGTATCGTATGATTTAATCTTCGGATAAACTCGTTTAAAGATTCTGAAATGCTATTAATTTCTTGAATTTGAGAGCCTTTAATTGGTTTCTCAGGCAGTTTTCCCTGCACTAAGCTATTAATATTTTTCTTGATGGAAAGAATAGGGCGCGACAGTACTTTAGCTAACCAAGTTGAGATAAACCACGATAGTAATAGCAGACTTAATGACAGTACGATGAACCGGTTGCGTAGGGAGGTGATGGGTTGCATTGCCTCGGCTATATCAATCTCGGTGAGAAGAACAATAGCGTTTTCGGTATTTTGAATTTTTTGGTAGGCTCCAATAATCGGATTGCCTCGGTAGTCAACGTAGGTGTCTACACCCCTTTGACCCGCTAACGCCCGCTGAAATCCCTGGGTATCCACATTGATACTTTCCGGAAGCGAGTCCGGAAAAAAACGGGAGACGGTTAGCATTTGCCCCTGAGGGTTGACTAAGTATGACTCGCCAGTGGCTCCCATGCCAGTTCGCTCGGTTACAATCGCTTCTAAGCCAGGCCGAAGTGCGCTAAGATTTTCCGTAGAAGGTGGTAAATCGGTTAGGTACTGCTCTACCAGCCGTTTTTTAAGGATATTAATAGATAGAAGTTGGTTCTGCGTTCTTTCTAATACTGCGTTTCTAAGCTGGGTGTAAAAACCTATTGAAACAGCTCCCACAAAAAATACGGTCAGGCTAAAGAGCGCTAGCGCAAGCCAGCGCTCCAGCTTTAATTGGTAAACTTTCACGTACCCAGAACGGTTGATTGGAACAAATATAGCCAATCAATTGAGTGGCTTCTGGCTAATCTAGCTGTTTTCAGTCGGCTGAAGCCGCTTCTACTTCCCAAGTATGATCGGAAAGTAGGGTTACTTTGGCTACGTAAGCTTCGTACGGATGGCTCTTTCCCCACTCCTGGGGCGAAACCAGTGATAGCACATCTGTGCCACTCTTCTTTTGGTACAGAAAATAAGTATGGGCAATAATTGGCTCAAAGTTCATTTCAGCCTCGTAAATTCGCTCCGAAATATCTACTCGTTCTTTAATAGCTTGCGCCTGCCGGGCTAGCGTTTGGGCTTGCTCGTAAAGTTGTTGCATCTGCTTGTCAGTTTGCTGGCGCATAGCAGATACTGCCCTTCCTTTAATCTTTCCTTGGTCTTCTGGCTTTATTACCGCTCCACCCACTGTATGCGGAAAAGCAATTAACCCTGGCTGATCGGTGGTTTTTTCTCGCTCTTTATCTAGATCAATCCGATCGATATCTATTTTTTGCTTTTGCGTATCTTGACTCATTATTATAAACTTATTAGATAGACAGTCTGGGCTTCACTACTTTAAGGTATCTGAAGAAGGAGCAATACGTTCTTTTAGGTTGGGTTTAGAACCAGGAAATGTGGTTCTTCGGGCAATATCGAAGCTAAAGTATAGCATAATTAGAAGAAACAAAGCAGCAACCAACAGAAAAACCTTCTTTTGCAGTGTCATGTGACGCATAACCAACCTTTTAATGACTAATGAGGGATGATTAATGACAAATGGCTGTAGTTTACCAACATCAACTATCATTCATCATCAATCATTATTCATTCGTCTTAATCATCACCTTTAACCAAAAATGTGTAAAATAGTTCTTTAGCCAATGCCCTCGTTACCCATTCGTAAAATTATCCATATCGATATGGATGCTTTTTTTGCTTCGGTAGAGCAGCGGGATAATCCGGCCTACCGGGGTAAGCCTATTGCCGTAGGCGGTAGCAGTTACCGGGGAGTGGTAGCCGCAGCTAGTTACGAAGCCCGGGTTTTTGGAGTGCGCTCGGCCATGTCTTCGGTACAGGCCGCTCGTCGGTGTCCTGAACTGATTTTCGTAAAATCACGATTTGATGAATACCGCAAGGTTTCTCAGCAGATTCGCGAGATATTTTTTCAGTATACCGATTTGGTAGAACCCCTTTCGCTGGATGAGGCCTACCTGGATGTAACCGAGAATAAGAAAGACCTAAAATCAGCCATCCGAGTGGCTCAATTAATTAAAGCCCAGATTCTAACCGAAACTCAACTAACTGCCTCAGCGGGAGTATCGTACAATAAATTTCTGGCTAAAATTGCTTCCGATTATGATAAACCCAACGGCTTAAAGGTTATTCTACCCCAGGAGGCTCTCGCTTTTCTGGAAACCTTACCCATTGAGAAATTTCACGGTATTGGTCGGGTAACTGCTCAGAAAATGCACGCCTTGCAAATCACCACCGGAAAAGATTTGAAAAAACGCTCTTTGTCCGAGCTGGTTCGCTACTTCGGTAAGGCCGGGCGGCACTACTATCAAATTGTGCGCGGGGAAGATCATCGGGAGGTAAAGCCCCACCGCATCCGTAAATCAGTAGGAATAGAAACTACCTTTTCTCGCGATATTAGCGATCAGGCGACACTCTTACAAGAACTAGCAGTTTTATCAACTTCGCTAGAGGAGCGGGTGCGGCGTAACCAAGCCCGAGGGCGTACCATCACCCTAAAAGTAAAGTTTACCGATTTTCAGGTAATTACCCGCAGCTACACGGCTTCTCAATTACTAGCTACCTCAGCCGACTGGTATCCATTAGCCACTCGCTTACTAGACGATAGCGAAGTCAACCAACGGGCGGTACAGCTGCTCGGGTTAAGCCTTTCTAATTTGATAGCCCACTCTAGTAATCAGCTTCATTTTGACTTTTTCCTAGATTGATTTAGCAATACATACCACAATGTCGCTTCATTTATTACGCTGGCATATTAGATTTGTACTATTTAATTAGAGCTTTATTAAGGAATAGTTACATAAAATTTCTGTCAAATTGCCAGAATAGCCAGAATAACCCGATTTTTGCTTACATTCTATCCACTTTCCTATCCTTCTACCTTCTTACAAATACCATATTTCGCTCTGGCAACCCAGGGCTTAATTTTTGTATTATAGTAACAAAAGAATTTCCATGATCTACTCTTTGAATAGTAGATAGTAACAGGAAATACAGTTTTTATGATTAAGAAGCTCTACATAGTATATATATCCACTAGCATTTTTTTCGCCATACTTATGGTAAGTCAGCAAGGGTGGGCGCAATGCGCTACGTATTCCAATCCGGGAAACAACGTAGAAAGCCCGCCCCGTTTATGTGCTCCTCATAATTTTGAGTGGCGGGTATGGTATACGGTACTGGGAAGTCCTACTACAGTAGAATTAGTGTATGATTGGGGAGATGGTTCACCTCTTGTTACTGTTCCGGCTGTAGATGTTGGTAGCGGGCGGTACGAAGCAGTACAGACTCATCTTTATCCTGAAGGGGGGATAGAGTGTAATTATGAGCCTTCAGTTCATATTCAAATCGATGGCTCATTATGCACCAACTCAACACAAAGCCAAAGTGTTACCGTGTGGGATACAGACGAAGATAATGGGGGAATTCCTCGTATTGACCCTGTTTTATATCGAGTATGTGTAGGTGAGACAGCAATAGTGCAATTTGATGATAATAGTATCTGGAACTGTGTTCCTAACTCAGGTGAAAATGATCGGGTGAACAATGCAGTACGCTGGGTACAGTGGATTTACGGTACGGGTAACCCCGCTAGTCGTATTCCTAACGCACAGGTAGACGGTGTAATACGCACGTACGACTTTGCGGGTAATGTAGAAGTCTTACCCGGACCTATTGAAACATCTACTTCTCAGAGTGATCCAATTACTGTTTTCGGAAGTGCTGTTGGCGATCAGTTTGAAGTGACTCTACGCAACTGGAATGTTTGTAATCCTTACGATGCTGATACGACTGATGGTGACTATCTGAACCCAACATTGGGTGATTTAATAAATGGCGATAGTGCCTTTATTGAGACTCAAGCTCAGATAGTTGTAGTAGAAAAGTCAAATCCTGACTTCAACACAAGATTGTCTAATAATTCAGGGCCAATACAAACCGAATTTTGTGCAGGAGACACCGTTTATTTCCAAGATTTGACTCCGGCTATCACCGATGCTGATTTTAGCTACCTGTGGGAATACTACGATGATGCTACCGGAACTTCACTACTTAGAACATCAACCAATCGTAATTCCAGACAAGTTTTTAACAACCCTGGCGATAAATTAATCCGATTAACCGTAACCGATAATAATTCGGTAGGTAATTGCGGAGGTAGCTTTGAGAAGGTTATCACTGTTGTAGAAACCGCCAACGCGGCTATCGCCGTGTCTGATCTTAACGGTGCCCCGCTTCCTCCACTCTGCTACGATCCGGTATCTCCGGTGGCTGTAGATGTTAAATTTAAGGATATTTCAACCAACTTTGATCCGGCTACTTCGGAGTGGACGTGGAATTTCTTTGACGAAACCGGAGTCGTAGCTCAAACTACAAATGGTGATACAGCTCCTGATAGCTTGGAAGTTTCTATCACTAATCCGGGTACCTACATGGCTGAATTGATCGCTTCGGCTACTGGGGTAGATTGTGAAACCCGCGATACCGCTTATGTCCACATCTACGCTCCACCTACGGCTAATTTTACGTTTACCGCCGGTTGTCAGTCCGATAGCGTGCTATTAGAAAGCACCGCTACCCTTCCTACCGTAGTTAATGGTGACGAAATTGATTTGTACGAGTGGGATTTGGACGACGATGGTACGTTTGAAACCAGCGGCGAAGGGCCGTTTAAGCATTTATTCCCAGTGGCGGGCACTTATCAGGTTCACCACCGGGTAACTACCCGAGAGGGATTGTGCTCCGATGTAGTTACGTTGCCTATCACTGTGAATCCATCGCCTTACGCTTCTTTCACCCCCAGCGTTACCGAAGGCTGTGGGCCACTGACGGTTGCTTTCGCAGTAGATACATTGCTAGTCAACCAGCCAGGCGGGGTAGATGATTATAGGTGGTATATCAAGGATATTACTTCGCCACCCTTTGCGGAGACAGTCACTTCGCTCCCCCTAGCTGATACTACCGAGCTACTTTTTGAGAATACCTTGACTAGCTTTGCTAACCAGCAGTATGAAGTATGGTTGGAAGTAGATGCAACCAATGGCTGCGATGCGGTAAGTCAGCGAGATACCATTACCGTATTTGCTAGCCCACCTTCCGAATACATTATTACTAATGCTTCGGGCGTTAGCACGAACTGTTCGCCGCATACCTTCGAGTTTGAGGTAACTGCGGCTACCCAATCATTAGGAGCTGATAATTATGTATGGACAGTTTTGAATGAATCTGACTCATCAGTACTGGATACTTATACAATTCCGGCTGCGACTGCCCAATTCAGCTACACCATTACAAACGATGCTACTACAATCAAGCAGTACCGAGTACGCTTGCAGCCTACGTCGGCTACCAAGTGCTTTGCGCCTTACGAAGAACTGGTTCAGGTGTTTCCCGCCCCCTCTTCTGCTTTTGATACTACGTTTGTAGAGGCCGATTGCGACGTTGTTACCTACGAGCTAGACGCCCAGCAAAAAGGACTGTTCTACCAGTGGACGGTTAGTCCGCCCCCACTCAAAAACCCCAGTTATACCGCTGACCGATTACTGGTTACTTTTGAGAAGAAGAATTTGAGCTACCCGGTCAATATTACCCTGAAAACCATCAACGGCGGAAATGGCTGCGAGAGTGATACTACTGAAGCAATTATTAATATTGACCCTCGGGAAGATATTAATGCTTCATTTACGGTAGATCCAACTTTGCTGGAGATTCCGAATACTACGGTTTCTATCACCAATACCACCAATCCCGGTAGTTGGGCATATGCGTGGGATTTTGGCGACAGCACTGTTTCTAATGAAGCTAACCCCGGAACGCATACCTACACCGCTCCCGGTGAGTATATGATTAAGCTGAGAGCCACTGGTCAATACTGCTTTGAAGAAGATTCGGCCCTGGTGATTGTCAACCAAACATTACCTCGAGTAGATTTTAGTTATACCACTATCGAAGGTTGTCTTCCGCTGGAAGTTACGTTTACCAACACTACCATGTACGCCGATAGCAGTACGATCCTCTGGGATTTTGGCGATGGTACTATTTCTACCGAATGGAATCCGGTTCATACGTACGAGCTATCGGGCGTCTACGCAATTTCCCTGCAAGCTAGTAATGAGCTGGGAGTAGTAGTTCGGGAAGAAAAAACAATCATCGTTGACCTATCGCAAGGACCAAAGGCTGATTTCAGGCCTCGTTTAGCTCAACGCTACATTCGTAATGAAGATATTTTCTTTACCAACCTAAGTCAGCGATCCGATACTTACTTCTGGGATTTTGGCGACGGAACTACTTCTACGCTAGAAGAGCCTACTCACCAGTACGCCGATACCGGACGGTACGACATTACCCTGATTGCCCAGAATGCTTTAGGCTGTGTGGATACATTGGTGAAGGAAATTATTATTGAGCCACTAGTGCCCGAAGTAGATTTCTCTTACGAACCACCCAAAGGTTGCCGACCGCTTACGGTACAGTTCCGTAATCTGAGTCGCTACGCCGAAGCCGATAGTTACCGATGGAGCTTTGGAGAGGGAGAAGGCCGCTCTACCGAAGCCAATCCGGTGTACACCTACTACGAACCTGGCTTCTACACCGTTACCCTGGAGGCCAGCAACAGTGCCGGTGTTACGGTGGTGGAGAGAAAGGAATTTAGCGTAGAAGTTTACGAAACTCCCCGGGCGTTCTTTAATCTGCGCCCCGACAAAGCTTTCTTAGGTGAACCGATCTATTTCATTAATCTAAGCCTGGGAGCTGAGAATTATTACTGGGACTTCGGCGATGGGGTTACCTCTACCGAGACTAATCCGAATCATACCTACGAAACAACCGGTAGTTATGACATCACATTGGTTGCTGAGTCTAACCAGGGCTGCTTGGATACCATAGTAGTAGAATCAGCGGTGCTGATTGAAGAGGGTGGTACTGTGCAGGTGCCCAATGCGTTTACTCCCAGCCCCTTTGGTCCGAGCAACTCCGAAGTGGTAGGTCCTAATGGGCAGAATGATATTTTTCTCCCGGTATTTGAGGGAGTAACGGAGTTTCATATGATGATTTATAATCGTTGGGGAGAATTGATGTTTGAGAGCTTTGACAAAACGCAGGGCTGGAATGGCTACTACAAGGGGAGGTTGTGTCCGAAAGATGCCTACGTCTACAAGGTAAAACTTAAGTTTAGTGATGGTGGCACACGAACGGTAGTAGGTGATGTAACACTACTTAGATAAGATGGTGGTGGGTATGAATAAGAAAGTTATGTTGAGATTTTTTACGTTTTTGCTATTACTGATACTAAGTTTGGGAGAACTACGGGCGCAAGACCCTCAGTTTACCCAATACTACTCGGCTCCTATTTACCTGAATCCGGCATTTACCGGAGCTACCCGTCAGCATCGGGCGGCCATTAACTATCGTAATCACTGGTCGAGCTTACCTAGAGCTTTTGTGACCTACGCATTTTCTTACGATTACAACATTAAAGATTCACCCAGCAGTGTTGGATTGATTGCAGTAAATGATCGGGCCGGAACGGCTAGCTTGCAGTCGACCAGCATTGGAGCAACGTATTCCTACCGCATTCCAATTACGAATGGCTTACAGGCCGTGCCCTCGTTGCAGGTTGGTTACACTATGCAGAGCTTAGATTATTCTAAGCTGGTTTTTGCTGACCAATTACAGTTTGGTAATCCTAACGCTCCCAGCACCGATCCGGCTTTGCGAAACCTGGAAAATGTCAATCACTTCGATTTCGCTACGGGAGTGCTGGTTTACAACAAGCGATTCTGGGGTGGAGTTGCAGTTCATCATCTCAACCGGCCTAACCAGTCTGTGTTAGAAGAGGAAAGTATGCTACCCATGCGGTTTTCCGTTCACGCTGGTTACAAAATTCCGATTGATCTGGGGCCGTTTCGTAACCGTATGGCTTCCAGTATTAACCCTTCGTTTCAGTACCGTCAGCAAGGAAGGTTTAATCAGCTAGACGTGGGGTTGAGTTATTTCTACCGGATGCTTATGCTGGGCGTTTGGTACCGAGGCTTACCTATTCAGCAGGATATGCCTCGAACCATTAATCACGATGCATTAGCGGTGGCTTTCGGGGTATCTATCAATGGTTTTTCGTTTGGGTACAGCTACGATCTTACAGTTTCTAAGCTGGGTCCGGCTTCTTCAGGTGGCTCTCACGAAATATCGTTGGCTCTTCAGTTTTCAACCAAGGCCAAGCCCGGTAAAGTAAGCCGAAAGGTAAAACAAAACCCTTGTCCGGCCTTTATGCCCAATTATTTATGGAAGCCCTAGAACATAATTCCAAAGCTAAAGGCGTTCAGTTCTGGCCCCTTGCCTTCTACGAAAAGTTCGTTCAGGTCGTAATTTGCGTAAAAGTCAAAGCTACGAAACCCTAGCTGGAACCGTACTCCGTAACGCCAGTTGTTTACGAAGTAGTTAACCCGGTTCTTTACCCGCTCCCGATCATTGTCTTCTACGAACACGTTTTTATGGCGACTGCCAATTCGGTATCCGGCATAACCACCCATACCGATCCGAAAACCAGAATCTTCATCACGATCTAACGGGAACCAACCATCTCGCCTCGCTCGACCAAATTGAAACATGGGTACAAACTGGGCATTCAGGTAGGGTACGACGAACTTACTCTTGCGAGGGTCAACAACATCAAGGTCTTCAACAAAATCTACTCCATCGTCAGTCTTAATCATGCGAGTGCGGTCGTTTTGGAACTTAAAGTTGTACCAGTTTACGTTACCGCCCCACTCCAAATACAGTGGCCCGGCCAGATGCGTGGTGTTGGTAATCCCTAGCGCAATGTTCCAAGCAACCAGTGGCTTTACCGCGTATAGTTCATCCGTATCGTCAGGGAAATTTCCGTTATTCAAATAATTGTTCAGACCAAAATCGAACATCATAGTAGTAGAAGTACCGGAGCGACGTCTACGAGAGCGGTCAGAAGAAGAATTACTATTCGAGTTGGAAGAAGAAGTCATTGCATCGCTAGACGACGACCGACCTATCCGCCTCATTCTGTCCTCGAGCCGTTCTAATTTTTCTTCTAATGATAAGCTTCGTTCATCTTCTTCAAAGTCATACTTCTCTCCGGTTTGGTCTTGTATCTCAATATAAACTTTTCCGTCTGATGCCGTATCTTCCGTATGCTCTAAGTCACGCAGTATAGCGTTCATATCGAACTGCTGAAGTAGTTCAACTTCATTACCACCTTCGGAGATAATCATCACCTCTTCCCCGCTGCCTAAGCGAATGATAATAGTGTCTTGAGCAGTAGGATTGGCCAAAAGAATGGTGGTTCCTAGGGCATAGCTGGTTAGGGTCAGCAAAATGCTGAATATCGCTTTCATAAGAATTAAAGTTTAAGTTGGTTAATGAATACTGGCTTCGGCTACTCACCAGCCATTGGTTCTCGTTTGTTGGTAAAGGCTTTGGAAATAATCTCAGATTTAGCCGAGCGTAGCTCCGAAAAGCCTACTCCGCCATATTTTATATCAGCTAAAAAAGCAATAGCTTTTCTAAGTGGTTTCTTAGGTTCTTCTTCTACACTTTCATCGGCCTTGCCTGATTTGTAAATAATAGTTACGGCTGTTTTCGCTCGAGCCGAAGCGTCAGCAATCAGATCAGTCTCGGGTAATTGGTTTACCGTATACTGAGGTTCCTGGGGAGAAGTAGTTTTAACCTTGTCTATACTCGCTAGTCGCTGAACTATTTCTGCTGTACTTTCTTCGGGGTCTGTTTTTTGAGTAATTACGGTAGTCGCTAATCGTGTTTCAGCTACCGGGGTAGGTTCAATTACTTTTGGTAAATTTTTGGGCAACGGTTTGGGCATCTTAGCCGTAACTGTCTCCAGTGTTTCTGAGCCTACTTTAGGCAGTTCTATCGCGACAGTATCATTCGTAGTGGTAGGCTGCTGAGTAAATACAAAGGTCACTCCGGCTAACAGTAAAAAAACTACTGATGCCGCCATCCACCACCAAGCCCCTTTCTTCTTTTTCTGCACTTGGGTTCGCTCGAGCTTTTCCCAAACTCCCGGTGGTGGGGCTACCGGATGCTGGGACAGCTTTTCTTTAAATAATTTTTCTATATCGTTCATAATTATCCGATTTGATCTTGATAAGACGGGTCAATGCGATCAAGCATTTGCCGTAGTAACTGCTTGGCCCGGCTTAGTTGCGACTTAGAAGTGCCCTCGCTGATGTTTAGTTTTTCGGCAATTTCGGCGTGAGTGTAGCCTTCAATAGCGTAAAGGTTAAAAACGGTGCGGTAGCCTACGGGCAACTGCTGCACCAAACTTAGCAATTCTTCTGCCTCCAGGTGGTCGTACGTAGTGGCTGCCGTATCCTTCGCCTCTTCAATATCTACTTCTACCGACATATTTTTGTGCTTGCGTAAGTACATAAGCGCTTCGTTCACCACAATGCGGCGCACCCAGCCTTCAAAACTACCTTGCCCAGTATACTGCCGAATGTTGTCAAACACTTTCATAAAACTTTTGAGCAAAACATCCTGAGCACTATCGTAATCTTTCACGTAGCGCAAGCTTACCGAAAACATAACGGGCGAAAATCGCTCGTACACCGCTTTCTGCGAACGGTTATCGTTCTTACGTAATCCGTCAACGAGTGTGTCCAAGGTTCGGCTTTGGTAGATGTTTAATCCCATAAGTAATCGGGCATTTCACCGGTAAGATGCAGCAAGTTGAAAGTTGGTTGCGTAGCAATTTACATTTTTTCGCATCTGTAGTTAAATTAGCAGTTCTGAGTCTACCCACTTTGTCAAGACAACTCCAAACTCAGAACTCAAAACCCGTTAACACTCTAACCCTTCGTACTATAACACCTAAGAAATATGATTGATCTACGCAGCGATACCGTAACCCGCCCAACTCCGGCTATGCTGGAAGTCATGATGCAGGCCGAAGTAGGCGACGATGTTTTTGGGGAAGACCCCACGGTGCAGAGGTTAGAAAAGAAGACCGCCCGTATTTTTGGCATGGAAGCAGGCTTGTTTTGCCCCTCGGGTACCATGACCAACCAGATTGCAATTCGGGTGCAGACTCAACCCCAGCAGGAAGTAATCTGCGACCGTAACGCCCACGTTTATCTGTACGAAGGCGGTGGTCTTGCCTACAACTCTATGGTATCGGTACGGCTGTTATCAGGTGAGCGAGGTATCCTTAGTGCTGAAATGGTTGAAGCTAATATTAACCCAGACGATATTCACTTTCCACCTACCAGTTTGGTTGCACTGGAAAATACGATGAACAAGGGGGGGGGAGCTTGTTACCCTCTAAATCAAATTGAATTGATTGCGAACGTTTGCCAGAAGCACTCGCTGGCTCTGCACCTGGATGGGGCGCGGGTGTTTAATGCGTTGGTGGCTACCGGTGATAATCCGGCCGAATACGGTAAGCACTTTACTTCTATTTCAGTTTGCCTATCTAAAGGATTGGGTGCTCCGGTGGGGTCAGTGTTGGTTGGTAGCCGGGAGCTGATTAAGCAAGCCCGGCGGGTTCGAAAAGTATTGGGTGGGGGAATGCGACAAGCGGGTTACTTAGCGGCAGCGGGCATCTACGCCCTAGACCATCATATAGGGCGGTTGGCAGAAGATCATCGGCGAGCAAAACTATTGGCTGAAGCCTTGCAAGCGCATAGTTACGTAGATTCGGTGCTTCCGGTAGAGACCAACATCGTGATTGCTACTTTACGAGATGTTGACCCTGCACAGTTTCTCGCTCAGTTAGAAGCGCAGGGAGTCCGGGCGGTTCCGTTTGGAAAGAAGGATGTTCGCTTTGTTACGCATCTGGATTTTTCGGATGAGCAACTGGGCGCAGTAGCTGACGTACTAAAAAAAGTAAACCGACAATCCGCATAGCCAACTGCCGGTCTGGTACAGGTTCTCCGGCAGAAAGTATTTTCTGCCAAAAGAACACTTACACGATCTTATTGTATTGACTCTGGTTTGCCAAAAATGGTTGTAAACGACTTACCATTTTTTAAAAGTAGCAGAATACGGAGATTCATACTTCGAGAAAGTGATGAATCAGCTACTCGATCACGAGTAGCTAGAATACAAATCGCGAGTTAGAAGGTGGATTTGACATTAACTAAACCTACACCATGAAATCGATTGCCGTTATTTACTGCTGTCTCTTACTAATAAGTTGTACCAATCAATCAGAGACCAGCCTGACTAAAACAATTTTGCTGGAAGAAGTTAAAAACAATCATACCACTGCTGACTGGTACGTACCTCTGCGTACGGCGGTTACTGGACTGACTGCGGAGCAAGCCGACTGGAAAGATAGTGTTGGTACGCACTCCATTCGGGAATTGCTCTCACACGTGCTTTTTTGGAATGAGAAGATACTAAGGGCTTATCGGGGCGAGCCTGCCCTGAGCTTTAACGGTGACAATGAATCTACCTTTACTAAGCTAGATAATGTGGACTGGAAAGAAGCGATAAATAGACTAGATAGCGTTCAAATACAGTGGGAACAAGCAGTGGCGCAGGCTACGGAGCAGCAATTAAAAGACGGAGGCTCCGAGATTGCCAGTATGCTCTCGCACATGGCCTACCATACCGGCCAAATTGTATACATCAGAAAGAGGAATGGTTGGTGGAAGTCGGCTCAGGGAGTAGAATGATTTTGAGCAACTGTGATGTTCCATCCATTTTAGTTTATTTCATCCCTCGCACCTTCATATCTAATATATACAAGGATTTCATGGCGGTGATGAAAAGTTTTTTACGGTCTTTCCCGCCGAAGCAAACATTGGCCGTCCAACCTTCGGGCACCGGAATCTGCTCAATCTGCTCACCCTGAGGATTGAATACGGTCACGCCTTCTTTTCCGGTTAAGTAAAGGTTTCCCCGCTCATCCAGCGTCATTCCATCCGATCCCATTTCCACAAATAGCTGGCGATTGCCAATGTTGCCGTCAGCTTTAATCTGGTAGCGGTAGGTTTTGCTATCATTAATATCCGCTACGTACAGTAGATTACCATCAGCCGTACCTACAATTCCGTTGGGACGCACTAAGTCAGTAGCCGCAACCGTCAGTTCCGACTGATTGGGTGGTAAGTAGTACACGTTTTCTTGCTCAATTTCTTTTTCATTCCGCTCCCAGTAATCTCGCTTGTAGAAGGGATCGGTAAAGTAAATTCCTCCGTTGGGGTGCGCCCATACATCGTTGGGTCCGTTGAGTTTCTTACCTCGGTAGTTATCAACCAGTATGGTTACTTCCTTATTTTCATCTATTCGCCACAGTTCATTCTGTTCATCGGCACAAGCCAATAGGCGGCCTTCTGGGTCAAAGTACAGGCCATTGGCCCGTCCGGCACCCTTCATAAATACGGAAAGCGTGCCATCCGTAGACCACTTCATAATCTGATCGTTGGGCTGATCGGTGAAGTATACGTTTCCCTGCTGGTCGGCAGTGGGACCTTCGGTAAATGTAAACTTGGAAGATACTTGCTGCAACGTAGCACCGTCAGCGATTAATTCGCTTATCGGCTTTGGGTTAGATTGGGTAAAAGACTTATAAAAAATCAGAAAAGTAAAAGAGGCAAGTAGCAGCAGGCTTCGCACAGTGAAATGGTTTTTGGTAGTAGTGCGATAAATATAAGGTAAGTTAATTACAATTTCTTACCTAGCCTCCGACTGATCTTGACTGATAGATTAGTAACCCCACCGTTCGTCGAGGGAAAGTGGCGATAGGTCTAATAATTTCATTACCCAAAACATTTGAACTTGGTAGACTATTGTAATTATAATCGTTTAAGAAAAGTAAGGTAATAGTTAAACATAAACCAAAAATGTCTTTATATAAATATTTTTTAATCTTTAGTTTATTAGGTCTACTAGTTACGCAAGCCCAAGCGCAACATCAGATCAGTGGTAGCATTGTTGATGGTGAATCGGGAGAACCAGTCTCATTTGCCAATGTTGCCCTGTACCCGGAAGACGAAGAAAGCGTACTGCAAGGAGCAATCTCCAATGTGAAGGGTAAGTTTTTTCTACAGAATGTTCCTGCCGGAAAGTACAATCTGGAGATAAAGTTTGTTGGGTACCAAGCTTATGAAATATCGGGACTAGAGGCTACTCAGCCCATAGAATTGGGTACTATTGAGATGAGCCGATCAGTACAAGAATTAGACGAAGTAGTGGTGAAAGGCAAAGCAGTTTCCAAACCAGTAGAAACTACGCTAGAGGGAATGGTAGTACGACCGGAGCAAAATCTGTCTAACTTGGGTGGAAGTGCCTTGGACGTTTTACGGAATACTCCCTCAATTATTGTGGGGCAAGACGGGGGAATAACCATTCGGGGTAGTAACTCACCTAATATTTTAATCAATGGGCGCAACTCCGCAATCGCTAGCGATTTAGCGCAACTGCCCGCCAGTGCCATCAAGAACATCAATATTATTACCAACCCCAATGCCAAGTACGATGCCGAAGGTACCGGTGGGGTTATCAACATTCAGTTGAAAAAAGGCAGCCAACCGGGTACGCACGGTAAAATGGAGCTTACCCTGGGCAACCGTTACCGGGTGAATGCTTCGGCCCGCATTAATCGGCAGGGGGAAAAGACCAACGCTTTTGGCGGTTATAATTATCGCCGTTCGCCCGGTATTGCCCGTAGTTCAGTCATCCGCGAAACCTTCGGCAACGATCCCCAAACGCTGCGTCAGGAGCGGGACATCGATCGTTTTGAAGAGAGTCATACCATCAACTATGGCCTCGATTACTACTTCCCAAACAGTACGCTTAGTTACGAAGGAGTGCTAGAGATAGAAGGCGAAAACGATAGCGAGGTAACTACCAGCCGCCTGACCAATGCCCGGGGCGAACAATTACTGTACAATGTGCGAGATAATACGGAAACCGGGGAGGATTTTGCCATAGACAACGCCTTAACCTACCAACGACAGTACCAGCGCAAAGGGCAAGACTTAAGAATATCTGTCAGTCACTCCTACCGCAACGGTTACGAAACCCAGGATGCGACTACTACTTCCCTAGATGACTCGGAGATACTACCTAGCCGACAGCGGGCAACTGACGATGGTCGTAGCCACGTTTCGGTCGGACAGTTAGACTACACTCGTCCGTTTGATAACAACAATAAGTTGGAAGTCGGGGCCAAAACCATTTTGCGTTCGTCTGATTCGGACTTTATCTTTGAGAACGTAGACCCGGCTACTGAAGAGTGGGTGAATGATTTGGAGGTGAGCAACCGCTTTTTGTACGGCGAACAAGTGTACGCTGCCTACGGAATCTACGGTCAAACGTTAGGCAACTGGGAGCTGTCCGCCGGAAGTCGCCTGGAATATACCCGTATTGATACCGAGTTGGAAACCACCGGAGAGGAAAACGATCAACGGTACTTAGATATTTTTCCCAGTGCTAAGGCACTGTACAAGCTGAACGATCAGCATACCTTCAAGTTTACCTACAGCCGCCGTATTGACCGGCCCAGCTCTTGGCGTCTCAACCCATTCCCCGATATTGCCGATACGTTGAACGTTCGCTTGGGTAACCCAGCTCTGCAGCCGGAGTATATTCAGTCGCTGGAACTGGGGCATAAGATGACTTTACCTAGAACCGATTTAACTTCTAACCTATTTTACCGTCGTACCAACGGCTTGGTAGATTGGCTGGTCAACGTAGACGAAAATGGAGTATCCACCCGCCGACCAGAGAACCTAGCTAGTGGCACAGTCTACGGACTGGAACTTATTACCACCAGTCAGATTAACGATTGGTGGGACATCAACGGAAGCATATCTTTCTTTCGCGCTCTCATCGACGGAACCAATCTGGATAGTGATTTTACCAACGATGCCTTTGCCTGGAATGCTAAGTTTACCAGTAGTTTTGCGCTTCCGGCTGACATCAACATGCAACTGGTTGGTAACTACGAAGCTCCCGAAGCCGAAGCCCAAGGCTTTGATGATGCCCGCTACTATGCCGACCTGAGTTTTCAGCGAAAATTCAACGATAAAAGCCAGGTGAGTCTGAGCATCCGCGATATTTTCAATACGTATCAATTTGGCAGCGAAGCTTTAACCGACGAGTTTCGCCAATACTTCGTCTACAAGCGTGACTCTCGCCAAGTGTACGTTACCTACAGCTATACATTCTAACAGTTGAATTGGATAGCAATCAACCCAAGCGACTGTGTTGAACCTGACAGTCCTGCCACCGATTTTAGGAGTTTGTCTTGTTCATCACTGATTATCAAACCCGACTTAGTATATTGCCGGAAAATGTAGGTTTTAGGAATTTATAACTGCCGGAGTTCTTGTCATAATTAGAACATTAAGTACCAATCCCTAGAGCCCGATACCAATTTTCAGATACTATGCACAACTTGACCAAATTACTAGCGGGGATGCTGTTAGCTTTGACCCTCATTTATTCCCCCGACCTTCAGGCTCAGCGCAAAAAGAAGAAGAAAAATCAGGAAGAGGAAACTTCCAAAAAATCTAAAGATTCCCCTATCAAGCCGTATTCCGAAATAATTACGGATGAAGCGGAAACCGACACCGGATTGTTTTCAGTACATAAGGTAGAAGGAAAATACTATTTCGAGCTAGCTGATTCGCTACTAGACCAAGAAATGCTGGTTGTCAGTCGGATTTCCGGACACGTGAAAGGATTGAACTTTGGTGGAGCCGGAATGAAGAGCCGTCCGCAGCAGGTGCTTCGCTGGCAAAAGATGGACGATAAAATCTTGCTTCGATCAGTTTCCTACAATAGTGTAGCCAGCTTTGAAGACCCCATCTACCAGTCGGTTCGCAATAACAACTTTGAGCCAGTCATCATGGCATTTGATATTAAGGCTTATAATGATGATACTACGGCTTACGTAATTGATGTTAATTCTCTATTTACGAAAGATATTGCTATGATTGGCGCACTGACTGATCAGCAGCGGGAAGACTTTGAGATTAAAGGGCTAGATCAGGAACGTAGTTTGATTACTTCAGCCCGGAGTTTCCCTCAGAATGTAGAAATACGGCACGTACTTACCTACAACGGTAACAAACTACCCGCCAACATTCTAACCAATACCCTCTCGGTAGAAATGAACCAGTCGTTTGTCTTGCTTCCGGCTGACCCGATGGAACCTCGGCTGTACGATGGTCGGGTCGGGTATTTTTCAATTCAGCAAACCAACTACAGCTTGGACGAACAACGGGCTGCTCAGCGACGCTACATTACCCGCTGGCGGTTAGAACCCAACGATACGGCTGCTTTTCGCCGGGGCGAATTGGTAGAACCGATTAAACCCATTGTTTACTACATAGACCCGGCTACCCCGCGTAAGTGGCGGGATTATCTTAAGCAGGGCATTGAAGACTGGCAGCCCGCTTTTGAAGCGGCCGGATTTAAGAATGCCATTATCGCCAAAGAACCACCCACCCCCGAGGAAGATCCCGAATGGAGTCCCGAAGATGTTCGTTACTCGGTGATCCGCTATATCACTACCGATATTCAGAATGCCCAGGGACCACACGTACACGACCCTCGCACCGGGGAGATTCTGGAGAGCGATATACTCTGGTACCACAATATTATGAGGCTGCTACGCAACTGGTATCTGGTACAAACGGCTGCTATTAATCCCGAAGCTCGCAGGGTGAAATTTAAAGATGAGGTAATGGGCGAGCTTATTCGCTTCGTAGCAGCGCATGAAGTGGGGCATACGTTAGGGCTTCCCCACAATATGGGTTCCAGCGTGGCGTATCCGGTAGATTCTTTACGTTCTCCTACCTTCACTAAAAAAATGGGAACAGCTCCCTCTATTATGGATTATGCCCGCTTCAACTACATTGCCCAACCCGGAGATGGCGACGTGGGGCTAAACCCTCAGGTGGGCCCTTACGATCTCTGGTCAATTAAGTACGGTTACACACCTCTGCTAGATGCTGATTCGCCCGAAGAAGAACATAAAATCTTAAATGAATGGATTAAAGAACGGGCTGATGATCCAATTTATCGCTATGGACCGCAGCGTTACAACCCTGATGATCCCACTTCTCAGACAGAAGATTTGGGCGATGATGCCGTAAAGGCTAGCGAGTACGGGATTGCCAATCTCAAGCGGATTCTACCGAAAATTTTGGAATGGTCTAACCAAGAAGGAGAAGATTACGATCAGTTGGAGGAACTCTATGGCCAAGTACTGGCTCAGCTCGGCCGTTATATGCGCCACGTAGGAACCAACGTAGGAGGAGTATATGAATACCGGAAAACCTACGATGAGGAGGGCACGGTATTCAGTCCGGTTGAGAGAGAGAAGCAAGCGGCCGCAGTAGCATTTCTAAATGAACAACTTTTCCAAACGCCGAGTTGGCTGATTAACCCAGAAATTACCCAGCAGTTTGAGGGAGTTGGTACCTTAGAGCGACTTCGCTCTTTTCAGGTAAGCACGCTCAACCGACTGTTTGAGGCAGATCGCCTCAACCGGTTGATTGAAACACAAGCAACTTCCCCGCAGGAAACCTACACGGTACTCGATTTATTTGAAGATACCCGCGAAGGCATCTGGGCGGAACTTGCTACCGGCGAAGCGATTGACCCTTACCGTCGTAATTTACAGCGAGCATATCTGGATAAGATGAAGCAGCTTATGAAATTAAAAGATCAGCAGTACGACCAGACTGACATTAAAGCCGTGACCCGGGCTACGCTGAACAATCTGCAACAAAGTGTGCGGCCGGGGCTAAGCAGACAACGTGATAATTTATCGCGTTATCATCTACAGGATGTGCAACAGCGGATTGAGCAAATTCTGAATCCTGAGAATTCATAGTCGGAAGTTTGACGAATAACGACTAATCAATGATGATTAATAAATAATTCTCAAGCCTTGCAATCTTCTAACCTCTAACCTAATCACAGATGGCTGTGGATAATGGACTGTCGACTGTGGACTAAAAACAACAATCAGCAACCAACCAATAATCTTCCTTTCCACTAACTCAAATACTCGCATTGATTCGTATTCTTAGCTTGGATGTGGTGCTGGGTGCTTGCGTATCAGCCTGGTTTATTGCTCAACTGTGTGGGGTAGAAGTTAGACTAGTTACTATTGTAGCATTGGGTATGGCCGTTTGGCTAATTTATACCGCCGATCATCTTTGGGATGCGTATCGGCTCCAGCATCCGGCGCATACGGTTCGGCACGGCTTTCACCAGCGTTATTTTCGGAGCTTGATCGTAACTTGGTTGATTGTGGCTAGCTTGGGGATAGTTCTGCTTTTTCGTATTCCACCTTCTGTTTTTCGGGGTGGACTGCTGTTATCAGCTGGGGTAATTGGTTATTTTGTCATCAACCAGCTCTTCAACCTCAGTCGAACGGTGCCTAAGGAATTATTAGCTGCTTTACTTTACACTCTGGGCATTTTTCTTCCGGTAATTGTCCAGGCCGACGGAATGAATTTAGTGGGCTACCTACTTTTCGGGCAATTCTTTCTGTTAGCACTAGCTAATCTCACCCTTATCTCCTGGTACGAACTAGAAAGCGACCAGCTTGATGGAGCCTCTTCGCTAGCTACCCAATACGGTACAGCCAGTGTCCAGCTCATCTCCCGAGCTTGTATTTTCCTCTCGGTAGCTCTGGCGGTTTGGGCAATGTTTAGTATCTCTTTCGCAGGTTATTTAGTTTTATTAGTGATGAGCGTTGTTTTGGGTAGTATCTGGGTATTTCCGGTTTGGTACGCAAAAAATGAGCGTTACCGCTGGGTAGCCGACGGTATTTTTCTTCTTCCTGCCTTTTACCCACTTGTGGTATGAGCCAGGATTTTTCTTTTGATCGTATTGCTCCGGCGTATGATACATTAAGCTATCTGGCTTTTGGTAGAAGCCTTCAGCGGGCGCAGCAATATTTTCTTAATATGATTCCCTCTCAGGCAAAAGTACTAATCGTTGGTGGTGGCAGCGGCAATATTTTGATTGATCTACTGAAAAACGCTTCCCCCGGGCACATCACTTACGTAGAGGCTTCAGCCACAATGATACGCCAAACCGAAAAAAGAATAGCTGATTATTGTCAGAGCAACCCTGAATGTGCAGTTCCAACTATTACGTTCATCCGAGGTACGGAACGTGACATTGAATCAACAGAAAAGTATCAGGTAGTGATTACTAATTTTGTGCTGGATATGTATTCGGGTTCATCGTTGGATGAAGTGATGGCGCGCATTGACAACGTACTCTCGGCAGATGCTATCTGGATTTTCACCGATTTTCGCTACAGTTCGCATCCACTAAAAAGGCTGTGGCAAAAACCACTCGCCCTACTCATGTACATTTTCTTTCGCTTCACCGCTAATATCAATATACAATCGTTACCGAACTACGATACTTATTTTCGGAAACTAGCTTGGAAAGCGAAACAACAGCGAAGCTTTTTCGGGGATTTTATCAGTAGTAAGGTTTACGTTCGGGCTAAGTCAGTGTGATTCTTCTTTAGATAATCAATAAAATTCTGACAAGACCGCAGTAATATTTGATAAACCTCTTCAAATCCATCGGCTTCGCTCCAGTAGGGGTCAGGCACATTTTTCGCACCAGCTTTATCGTCAAAATCCCGCATCAAGAAGATAGTATCATCAGATGCTTGGCTGGGCAGTAAACGTTTGATATTGCTGAGGTTGCTCTGATCCATCGCCATGATGTAGTTGAACTTATGGAAGTCATGCGTAGTAAACTGCCGACCTTGATGATCTAAATTCAGATGGTATTTTTGGACAACATCCATTGTGCGGGAATCCGGAGGTTCACCAATATGGTAGTCAGAAGTTCCGGCCGAATCAGAGTCAATCAATCCGGCTAGTCCATTTTTCTCAACTAAACTGTTAAAAACTGCCTCGGCCATTGGCGAGCGACAGATATTTCCCAGACAGACAAACAGCACACGAATCATAATAATGGAGTAGTTGAAAAAATTATTAAATAAATTTTTGCGAAAAAATAGGTCAAAAATGGCAGTAAAAGCACTTTTTGAAAAAAAATAATTTTTTTTCAATACAGGGGGTTACCTTTTCCCGCTTCGGAGTATATATAGGTACATAACACAAATTGTTTATTCATACACCTGTTTTAGCCAAGAAAACCTTCTTCATTTAAGAAGGTTTTTCTTTTTTCTGTCATCTATCTGCAATACTCAAACAAACCCTTCCAATAGCTCAACTATTGGTTCTCAACAATCACTACCCGAAAGTCTTCTTTTCTAACGACCAGCACAAAATCAATAATCAACTGTCCGATCCTGACTCCGGGCTTAGCATATGCTGCTCAGCAAAGTCAGAAAGCCAGGGATACCTGCTCCGGCGATGTTGATGACACACACCCGCTGAGAAATACCTGTTTTAATACGGTAGACTAGAAAACTTTCTTTTGACAGATAGAGCAGACTATTGACATCTTACCCAATTAAAACGATCATTGTGTGTTGCTTTTCCATGATTAGACATACGAAGTTTTGGCAGAAAAAATACTTTTTTTCTTCGGTGCTTTAGGTGTTTTTAATGCATTGTTATTGGCTATCTATCTACTTATAGTTAAGCCAAACCGCCGCTTAGATGACTATTTTCTTGGGATATTACTCTTTTATCTGGTAATACGAGTAGGTGTATCTTGCTTTCATTTTTTTGGACAGGCACCCCATGAGCTTATCAAGCTAGGGCTTATGGCTAACTTGTTTATAGGGCCGGTAGTGTTATTACTGATGAGGGCTTTGATTAATCCAGACAAGGTAATAATCAATCGTAGTTTGTGGCAGTTTGGTTTATTGTCTTTCGGCTTGGTCTTATCTTGGGTTTTGTTTGACCTTCCCACTTGGAACTGGAAAATTAGGTACATCATCCACTTTGTATTGACAGTTTATCTGATACAGGTGGCGTTTATCTGGAGAAGAGAGTTTGGGTATTTCTTTTCATCAAAGGGGCTCACTTTCAATGTGAGAAAAGCCATCATTATCTATTTAGCGATTGTGCTGATATGTTTCGGGTTCGCAGTGTCATTATTCTCCAGCTACATTGTGGGACCGTTGAGCTTCTCTATCATATTTTATCTGGCAATGGGCTATCTTTTATCGAACAGCCCGAAAGAATTAGACACCCCGAAAAAGAAGAGGTATTTCTCCCGTAAGCAGGTTGCCCCGCAGGAGTTTAATGACATAAACCAAAAGCTGACTCAGCTAATGGAAATCGATAATATATATCGAGACCCCGATTTAAAGCTTGAGGCACTCGCTACCCAGCTTGCTATCAGTAGACATTTATTGTCCAAAATATTAAACGATAACCTCGATGTGAATTTTCATCAATACATTAACAACTACCGGATACGCGAAGCCTGCCGAATATTGAGGGAAAATAAGCACTACAGTATAGAGGCTATCGCTTATGAGGTGGGGTTTCACAGTCGTTCTTCTTTCTTTACTGCCTTCAAGAAGCTGAAGGGGACGACACCTTCAAAGTATAGGCAAGAGGGTTAGTGCTCTGTCAAGCCTAACACTTCGGGTAATCTCATGCAATTTTTGACCCAGATCTTTGTTACAAAAAACTCTCGTAGCTACGGCTATGATCATTTTTTGTGTCGCGATCTGAGCCAAAAATTGTGGTGGCCTGAACCCGAATTTTAAACATTAACGGAGCATTAGTCCGTATTTATCATTTCGTACTCCCAACTTATCAATACAGACTGTTTTGGTAGGGTAAAAGGGCATCTTTACGCAAAAGAAAATAAAGTAAAGATGAAAAAAGCACTGGCTCTTTGGGCATTATGCCTTTCTATTGCTAACCATACTTTGGCTCAGCTAGAGTCACCGGAAGAGCGATCAATTTATAAAATTCCTACCAAACTACTGGCTGGAGAAGGTTTGAAGGCGACTAAGCCAGCGGATTCAAGCCGAGTTGCTCACCAGAAGCGAGTTTACGATGGAAAAGATATAGCTATTTATATGGTAGCCATCGGCACAGGAATCACCAACGAGTTTGAGAGCTTCCCGATGGAAGAATTTATCTTTTGGATGAACGGAAAAGCCGTTGTGGAACCCGCAAATGAAGCTTCTTTCGAAGTTCACTCAGGGGACTTTTTTGTGCAAGCTAAAGGGTTTCGGGGAAAATGGAATTTTGTTGATAATGGAGGCTTACACCTGGAGTTGGCACTAATTGCCAAGAATAGGCCCGACTCTACCGTTAAATCGCCTATTAGTAAAGCATTGGTTATTGATCGGGACATCCTCTCCGGAGTTTTCCGGCCAACAAATGGCACTATTTACCAGGGAGCGGAACTCACTGTAAATGTGCTCACTGAGCTTGAGCAATTTGAAAAAGTATCCCAAGAGCGTATGATACACGTACTAAGTGGGGTACTAACTGTAACCACCGAAGATCGGTCTGAATATGAGTTTTTTCCAGGCGACTTTTTCATCGTTTCTGAAAATATTGAAGGCTCTTGGGGCTCTAGTAGTTTGCAAGACCTTCGTGTACTGGAAGTTTACAAGACTAAGAATTGATAGTAGTAAAGAATTCCTGATTGCCCAATTAGCTCTTATTTGCTCCTATTATTCATTTCTTAAGTCGAGGTATAATATGATTCTCAATAAGTTCAATCCGGTCTTTGGCTCTGGGCTTAAAGCAAGAAGTAATGGCGACTACTATGCCTCTTTCTGAATCTACGTAAATCATGTTGCCCCCATCACCTATGGCGGCAAAGCAATTCGTACCGATAATCCACCATAAATAGCCATAAGATAATTCTCCCCATTGGCTATGGACTTTAGTGCTCTCATTCACCCATCTTGAAGATATTGTTTGCGGATTACCCCATTTGCCACGGTTTAAGTACAGCCGGCCTACTTTGGCTATATCTCTCGTCGTCAAAGTCAACCCCCAACCTGATGTGTTTGTGCCAGTGGGATCGACTACCCAACCATTCATATATTTATTCTTCAAGAAAGCAAAATGCTCCTCCTTACCCTGTATCCTAAAGCTTTTGGGAGCCTGTATATGCAGAGGTTTGAAAAGGTGTTCGTTGGCAAACTCTAGAAGAGATTTTCCGGTGGCTTCTTTAAGAATCCCAGATAAAACTTGCAGGCCAACCGTGGTATATTTGAAATCTTCACTTAATGATTTACCTCCCAATAAATCCAGGGTGGCCTTTGTCCAATCTTCGCTCGAGTACACCTTGGTATACGGTTCATACTTGAACTTGAAAGGAGCGGTCATGGTTAGTAAGTGCTCAATCGTCACTTTCTGAATTGTCTTTTCTCTTTTTTTGACCTCGTACCCAGGAAAGAAATCTAATACCTTTTGCCCTACATCCTGAATTAATCCTTGGTCTATGGCAATTCCCACCAAGACCGATACGATACTTTTGGTGACCGATGCTACATGAATCGTATCAGTTTGATTGTACCCATGAAAGTGATGCTCATATGTTGTTTCCCTACTGTCTTGAATGACAATTCCTGCGATGTTATCATAATCGCTTTGTATCAGTTCAACTAATTCATTGGGTAGCGTCTTAATCATCTCCACTATCGAGTGTTTTAGATGTTAATTCTGCTTTCTTATTGCAACTCTAAAATAGCCCGCTCCAATACTTCATCGGTCGTCAAATCATCCCAGTCAAAAAGAGCGGGTACATCGGGTGGGACACCGTTTTCAAATTCGGGGTTCAAATTCAAATCAAGGGCCTGGGTAATAGAGAAGCGATAGGTCCAACCGTTGGGTAATTGACCACCATTGGGTAATCCTAGTCCGCCACCAGTAGTGTCGCCCACCAATATAACGTTGGACAGTGCCTTGGTAGCTAGTGAAGTAAATGAACCGGCACTGTACGTGGCTCGGTCTACCAGAACTGCTACTTTTTTTGCATAACGAATGCCGTCGTAAGGTTTTACGCGAGCCGCTTCGGGTTCGGAAAAATCATCTCGGCCAGGACCGTTTTTGATACGAGAATAATATACAATCGTTTCTTCTTCTACCAGTCGCTCTAAAAGATTAAATATATCGGTGACACTTCCACCTCCATTCTCTCTCAAATCCAAAATCAACCCTTTAGTATCGGCATAACGTTCCAAGATAAAATCTAGGTTATCATTATCCACCGTTCCCGCAAAGGCAGGAAGCCGAACGTATCCGATTGCTTCATTATTTAAGAAATCATGAATAAAAGGACCGGAGACGTAGAAATCTTGCCCGATGTAATGATCAACCACAATTCGTTCGTCAAAATTATCTTGCCCTAGATAGCGTGTACCAAACCGGGAGATATTAAAGGGAGACACCAATCCGGTGTGGTCGTCGCGTAATTCAGCAAGCATGTCCCCCAGTACACTGAACAAGCTATCCTCCGACATGCCCTCAGAGATCTTGGCCGAATATTCTTTCCGAACGGCATCCCAATCAATATCTTTCAGCGCAAAGTAGGCGTATTTTTCTTTGCATTCCGTCCAAAGGTAATCGAAGTTTTCCATTGGACTGGTACTGGCTACGTCATCTTCAAAAAACGCCTCTTCACAAGCGGTGAAAACCAGCATTACTGGGACAAAGAATAAGATTATATTTTTCATTTTACTGGTTATTAGTGTTGAACAAAAGAGCAAATTTCAAGGTATGATTAGCCATTTCAAACCGATCTAAGTCACCACCGGTATGGTAGGTATCCCAGATATACGAAATTTGAAGAGCGTTTTTATTGCGTAGATAGCGAGTGTAATCCAGCCCAGTACTTGCCCGAAAACCCGAGACATTCAATTCATAATTTTCAAAAGTATTAGGTTCATTTACTTCGGTACCTTGCCCGGGATAATAAATATACCCATTCCGGTAAGCGGCATTAATGATTCCCGTATTTACCCGAAGTGATAGATTTTGTCGCCTTGCATTTTTCGCTGATCCGCTCATTTCCTTGGTTAGTTTGAAAGAAAAGAACAGTGTAGGAAATGCCTCTAAACCCAAGGCATTATTTCCCAGCTTGGGATTAGCTCTAAGGTTGCCAGTAGTATTAAACATCCCCCCTACTTTAGTGGTGAAGTTACTATTACTCCAAGCACCTACTTGGTATAATTGGGAATAAAAAAGCTCGAACCGATTGAAATTACTGCTCGTCGCGTTTTCATTAAAGTCGGTCTTAGGATTACCGAAGCTGTAGGTCAATGCTGCTTCGGATTCTCGGTAGCGATCGGCTTTTAGCCACGATGCCCCTACGTAGGTAGTCCAACCCTCATAGAATAAAGGCGAAGTGGCAAAATCCCTAAATTTTATCCGGTTGGTACCAACATTGACCCCAATGTACGCGGGCCGTAGTTTGCGGCGTTCCTTCTTAGATAAACCGGACCTTTCACTTGGTCTGCCGGGTACGGTGGTTTGCGCGCTACTAGTAAGCACCCATCCTCCGCTTAATACCAGCACCAACAAAAGGTGCCGAATCGTTTTTACGTAATACATGAATATAATTAGTTAATTGATGAATGAATCAACCAAGAAAATCCCAATGAAAGAGCAGGACTAATCAAGGCATTATCCCCCATAGGTGGCTCCGTATTGATTATATTGGTTGTTATAGTTAAGAGATTATGCTACTCTTTCGGTGGCTCAATATTCGCAACAAATGTACTCTGAGTAACCCTCAAGGTATCGGGGTGCTCGAGGTTACCGATAGGAAACAGTTTTTCTCCTACTGCTAAAGTTATTTGTAAGTGACCTTCTAGTTGTTGTGCTACCGGATCGTAGCGAGTGATGACAAGTTCATTAGGTGCTTCATCTTCCAAAATTTCATAAAATACTACTAAGGTTTCACCCCCATACGCTAAGGCTGAGCCGAAAGACGTATCTAACTTACAGTCGTTATCATTATCACTACTAATGTCAACACCTCTTCTTCGCAGCGTATATCGCCCTTCTTTAGCCGGAATATTTCCTATGAAAAATGATACTCCTTTTGTAAGGTCTGTACTGAGGTTGCTCAAAGATAGTGTGAGGTTGGTGGGGTTACACCTCCAACTACCAGCTAGTGCCGTAAATTCTGAAGACTTATTGTTAAGTACAAGCGTGGCTTTGCCAAACTCCGGGGTTGATGCCGACGGTTCTTCGTCGTCTTTACAGGCCAGCAAGCCTGCTACCAGCATAATCATTAAAATTGTGTTCTTCTTCATTATCATATTCGTAAAATTAAAGAGACTAAAAATCTTTGGTCTTGAAAACCTCGGGCACCTGGCTATGAACAGGTAGGAGCCCACAGTAGTAATTATTTTTTTCATACTCTTTTTGGCAAATACGCTTAATTTCTAGGGAGAAAGGTTTAAAGGAATAAATGGCGACTAGGCTATTGTTTTAGAAAACGAATACGAACTATTTCGCCGAGATGCCGGGATGAACGTAGTGCTAACAAGTAACTACCCGTGGCAAGCTGAGCTACCGACACTCCGTCAACCGCCACCGGGCCTTTAGCCACGACGCGACCTAGTACATCTACAATAGAGTAGGTGCCCTCGTTAAAACGATCAGTGCCCCGCCAGTATAGTACATCTTTAGTCGGATTAGGGTACACTACCACCGTGGTTTGAGTTACTTCTGAGGGGACATCAGTAATCAGTTTCTGTTTCAGCGTTACTAGAGCCGAAGTATCACTACTGTAGACTTCGTTATTCGTGTTCAGTGCATCCACCCGAAGCTTTCCTCGGAGTGGAGATACAGTCGATAGGCTGGTAAACTGATAGTTTTCTTTACTTCCGGTAGCTTGGCCTAGCAATATCCACTCTTCGCTATTTACAGGTTGAAAGTAGATAGCTACCGAATTTTCTTGATTTTCTATCGCCCATGACACGCTACTGACCGACGAAACAGTATCAATATTAGTAATCTGGATAACCTTAGCTGGAGGGCGACCTCGCCGTTGCTGAAAAAGCCACTCAATAAAAATGGGGTCTTTTATGACAACATCACAAACGCGGTGACATTCTACTCCTGAGCAAGGTAGTGTTTCTGATGTGTACTCCGTATAAAGATGAGTGCTATTTAGAATATTGTTATCAAGGTGAGGCTGAGCATTTACAACAAAGGGTAAGTCATCTTTTTCTAGTACAGTTACGATAGCTCGAGTATTTGTACTCGATCTGGGATCAATCTCACTAGCGTGCTGAAATGCCCAAACCGAAATTTCTGATAGGACATCTCTTGCCTCTTTCACTGAGGGGTTTCCCTCCTCCCCACTAAACCAAAATCCGCTCATGGGCGCAATAGCTGCGACGGGTATCTTCGAAACTACCGGAAACGCCCAAGCCCCAAACCCGCCTACCGAGTGACCCAGTACGTATATCCGATCAGGGTCTACCGTGCCTTCGTCAATCAACGTTTGAATAATGGCATCCAAGGCAGTATTAATATCTTCCTCACCCCACGAAAGGTCAAGAGATAATTGCGGAGCCAGCACGTAGGGCGCATACTTGTCTTGTACGTCAGGGGTAATCCACCCTTTGATCACCTCTCGGCGAGTAAGATGGCTACCCGGCCCGGCAAGATCTATCATCTCGCCGGTTCCGTGTAGCCCTACAATAAGCGGATAACCATTCTTAGGTTTTGGGGCGGTAGAGGTAAACGTATAGTAGGGTAGTTCAAAACCGTTGTCTAGCTCCAATTGCTTTCGGTCAAACTGATTGATAATTTCTTCATCCGTCTGGCACCAGCCTTGATCAAAAGCAGTAATGATAAAAGTGGTTATAAATAAGAATTTAGTAATGATGTGTTCAAAAGAACATTGCCTTAGCGTAGTGCTGCTGTACTTATCTTCAGGTATTGGCTGACTCATTTTTTCGCGAAGCTTCTCAAACAGCACTTCCTCTTCCAGCTTTTGGTAGCCTAAATAAGAAATCCGTTGTTCTAAATTATAGGTCAGGTTTTTTGTTTTCATAGCGATTTAGACATCTTCTGTAGGTCTATCGAATTGCTTAGGTAAGTGAACAAAAGAAATCAGGTACACAGCCTGAACTCAAAGTTACCGCCTAGCCTTAGAAAGCCTTTGTCAAAAAATCAAGATTTTGAAATTGATCCGAACGGCTAGTTTTGGTAATGCGAAGGTGGATTTCCGTAAATTTTCTTAAAGAGTTTACTAAATACTGATATATCGTTAAATCCCAGTAAATCTGCTACTTCTCCGATAGAATCTCCCTTCTGCTGAAGATATTCTTTGGCCTTTGCTACTTTAATCCGATTAATGTATTGATGAGGAGTTTGGCCGTAGACATTCTTGAAAGAATCGTATAGGTGGAATTTGGAAAGAGAAGACACTCTCGATAGCTCGTTTAGGGAAATAGGGTTATTAATGTTGTCATGGATATATTCGTAAGCTACCAGTAGTCTTTTAAAAGTCTCTAGTTGCGTTGATGGTTTCTTCGCTTGAACGCGCGCAGCAAGAGTGTATCCGTGATGCTGATCCTGATAAATAGACCCCAGTACAGTCATAGTAAGCTCCTCCGGATGGGTCAGGTGAAACATCGGCTTGCCACTGAGCTGGTGAATGCGCTGTAGGAGCTGACCTGATTTGTAGTGAGCCGCCCCCAACGGTTCTTCTAAAAAGAATGAATCTGCGCCTGCTTGACCAAACGGATTATCTAACTGCTGCGTCGGTGAAGCTGACTTAAAATAACTAAACTGCTCTCTAAGTACTCCGCAAATAACAATGCAGAGAGCATCAACGGGTTTCAATTTTGGGTTGATGTACTCCCAGCCCAGGCTAGGGTTAGTTACCACAAATTTGTCCCCGTTGATTCTTATCCGCTTATCTTTCCACTGCAACTCTCCCGCTCCGTTCTTGAAGTAAATGATCGTAAGATTATTATTCTCAAAAGCATAGTGAGACAAAGGGGCATCAAGGCGCATCAAGTAATTTTGCTCCTTGTCAAACTGATAAGGAGCTCTAGATACGCGCTTAGAGAAATGATCATAGAAAACATTGGTGTAATCGGTAATCATGGGAGGTGTGTAAACTACTCGTGGAAATAATAAGGTTGGTTGTTGTATTAGAATGTAGCAAAGCAATTACAGCTCTTCGCAGACATATCCTTGAGTCTGTAGTGCTGATGAAATAATTTCTGGCTCGGGTTCTTCAGCCTCTACCCGAAGGATATGATCACAGTCCTCCAAGTCAAAATTCCAACGGTCTTTCCGGTCAACCAGTGCGTTGAGTAGTGGGCGTAGATACTTCACTTCTTGTTGGCAATTCACCGATGTTTTAAATACTAATACAGTTTTTGTCATGGTAGTACTTCAATTTAGGTAAGGTTGTTATTTGTGGCTCCAAAATTTTTCATTCACTACTATGACAATGCTCAAGGCATCTACACGTATACGTACTTAGAAAAATTTGAAAAATCGTTCTACTATTTCCCTAGACACCACCATTGTCGGTTTAGTTTAAACGCTCCCCCAACAAAGACACTTTTTTTAGCCATTTATTACGGAAGGCCAGGCTTGAACGCTTGATGGGGGCGATGTACGTCACCTTTACTGGGTTGATTCCGCAAAACTGTAATGTTCCCTTCTTGAACTGATTAATCGTCGGGCTTTTCATAAATAAGTAGTCGTACCATCGGGGTGTATCAGCCGTTACAATTATTCTAGAGGTTTTCCCTTTCAGTAATTTATTGGGAAACGCTTTGCCCTCCACTGGTTGAAAGGTGATTCCGGGAAGAAAAGTCCGGTCAATGAAGCCTTTCATCAAGGCCGGGTAACCGTACCACCACATCGGAAATACCCAAACAATATGATCTGCTTTTTTGATTTTATCTATCGCATCTAAAAGGTCTGGCTCCAATTCAGTTTTTTGCCGATAACCGAACGATAGATTAGGATTGAACTTTAGGTCAGAAATGTTTAACTGCCAAATGGTTGAACTCGTTTTTTGAGCACCATCTGTGTACGCTTGTGCCAAAGCCCAATTAAAACTTTGCTTATCCGGATGTCCGTTTACTACTAATACTTGTTTCTGTTTCATTATTCCTTTTTTTGATAAAGGAAGTATGAGCCGTAATGAATTGAAAGGACATTTGTCTAATTCAACATCGATCTTCTGATCCTACTAAGGTGTCTTTGGCTGATGCCCAAATAAGAAGCAAGATAATTCAGCGGTATGTCGTGTAAGTAGTTGGGTCGGTTCTTAAGAAGATCTTCGTACCGTTTCTCGGCAGATTCTTGTTGCAAAAGGAATATTCTCTTTTCCATTTTTATGTACTCCTGCTCAGCCAAATGCTTAAATAGCCGTAGCCAGTTGGCACTTGATTTTTCCAGTGCTACAATCTTTTCTTTAGGTACAGAAATCATCCCTGTATCCGTTATGGCCTGGATGTTTTCTTGGGTAGGAGTCTGCGCGATGAAAGAAGAATAAGCGGTTAGAAAAGAGTTTTGAAAGGTAAAACAATAGGTTACCTCCTTACCGTCAGAGGAGTAATAGAACGATCGTAGTACACCCGAAACGATGAATACAATTTCTTTACATACTCGCCCCTCTTTTATAAAATGCTCATCTTTACTAAGGCTTTTGTTAGTAGCAACCTTTAGGAAAGACTCAATTTCCTCATCAGTAAGAATACCAAATGACTTTAAGTAGTTTACTATCGGTGTTCGATTCATTTCTTTGTTATGCTGATGATGCATTTTTTGACTTTTCCATCTCTTGAAAGGTTAGTGAAGAGTTTAAAAATGGACTTTTTGACAAATGGATATCTCGCCAGATAGTTATTTTACGCGTTGATTACAAAACGGATATATTCAGAGCACCGACTGTAACCTGAGATGGGACACACTCTTCACAAAAAAAGCCAACCCGAAGCGGATTGGCCTTTTCTTTCATTTACCCTAAAATCTAAAAAGCATACTCGTTTTTCTCAATAAGATGATCGGCAATTTCGCGACGTAGATCCTTCACATTGAACAGATCCATTTTGGTAAACCGCTTCAAGCCCATGAGCATCACTTTTTGCTCGTCACCTTTGGCAAAGGAGATGATCGCTTCTTTTCCACTGGTATTGATCTTCTCTACTGCTTCGTACAAGTACAGCTTCGCCATATTGATTTGCTGGCGAGCTGCTTCTTCCCCCCAAATACCAATTAGTTTCTCGGCACGAAGAATGGTGGACTCTGCTGCGTAGATTTCAATCATCATATCAGCAATGCTCATTAGTATTTCTTGCTCATGGTCGAGCTTCATACCGAAATCCTGGGCAGCTTTTCCAGCAACCATCAACACTGATTTCTTCAAATTCTTTAATAGTTCTTTTTCCTTAGCAAAAGGACCATCAAAGCTCTTCGTACCAAAATCAGGTACTGAGGTCAGTTCTTTAGCGACTGCCATTGCGGGACCCATTAAATTCAATTCGCCTTTCATTGCTCGCTTAATAGTCATACCCACTAAAAGCATACGATTGATCTCGTTAGTACCTTCGTAGATACGGGAAATTCGGGCATCACGGTAGGCACGTTCCATTGGGGCATCGGCTGAGAAGCCCATTCCACCGTACACCTGTACTCCTTCGTCTACACAGTAATCTAGCACTTCCGAGCCGTGAACTTTCATAATCGCACACTCAATGGCAAATTGCTCAACGCCTTTGAGTTTGGCTTCATTTTCCGGCATTCCGTCAGCAATCAGCGACTCTATCCGCTCATCAATATTCTGACCGGCTCGGTAGCAAGCGGCTTCGGTGGCGAAAGTCTTAGTAGCCATATTGGCAATTTTAGCCTTAATTGCTCCAAAGTTAGAGATGGATTGGCCAAACTGCTTACGTTCGTTGGAGTAGCGAATAGAATCGCTTATAACTTGCTTACAGCCACCAATAACTCCGGCACCGAGTTTAATCCGACCAATGTTCAGGATGTTCACGGCAATCTTAAAACCATTACCTCGCTCCGACAGCATATTTTCTACCGGAACCTCAGTATCGTTGAAGAAAACCTGACGGGTTGATGAACCTTTGATACCCAGTTTCTTCTCCTCTTCGTTCATCGTAATTCCGTTGAATGACTTTTCTACGATGAAAGCCGTTAAGTTTTTATCGTCTTCGATGCGGGCAAAAACGATGAATAAATCAGCAAACCCCGCGTTAGAGATCCACATTTTTTGTCCGGTGATTTTGTAGTGCGAACCATCTTCGGAAAGTACCGCTTTGGTTTTTCCCGAGTTAGCATCTGAACCAGCATCAGGTTCTGTCAAGCAATAGCAAGCTTTCCACTCGCCAGAAGCGAGTAGAGGCAAGTATTTTTCTTTCTGGTTTTCATTACCGTAGTACAAAATAGGTAATGTGCCGATTCCGGTATGCGCTCCGTAAGCAGTAGAGAATGAACCCGCCGAGCCGATCACATCGGCAATTAGCATAGAAGTGTTAAAGTCCATGCCCAACCCTCCGTATTGTTCAGGAATGGCAACTCCCAGTAGCCCTAGTTCTCCGGCTTTATCTAGCAACGAAGGCATAAAGCCCTCTTCCATGCTATCCATTCGCTCTACGTTGGGCGAGATTTCTTTTTCAATAAAATCCTGCGTGGCCTCCGCCATCATTCGTTGCTCTTCGCTGAATTCTTCAGGAATAAAAATGTCTTGGGCTTCGGTCTCTTTTACCAGAAACTCGCCACCGTTAATTGCCTGTTTTTGCTCTAGGGTTTCCATGTTCGATTATTGTTTTTGGCCTGAATGACACGATTGAACCGAGCACTTAATAAAAAGTACTCGGTATGCATAACAAATATACGGATATTCCACAAAAAAGGTATGCATGCATACCTTTTTTTCATAATTTTTTTTAGCGCAAACCTTACCTCTTGATTTTCTCACCCAGGTCAATCGGCCTCAGACTGACTCAAGACAGGTTATTTGCAAACTTTCACCTATTCCATTTGGGTGTGTTTCGGTAGGATAATTTTATGTGCTGATAATTAGAAGTTCTTAAGTTAAGACTGCTGAGCCTGTATTTTTAATCAAAATAGGTTACCTAAAGGCCGATAACTATACTAATGTATACCATTCAACCTTTCGTACCATGAAACTACGTCGCTCGGTATCTCGCCGTACCTACATCATCAGTGTAACCATGTTTGTATTGGTTGCCATGTTTGGGTACTATTTTCTGGCATTCCTACCCAAAAAAGAAAATCAGCTAATTGCTCAGCGAGTGAGGGCACTAGATCGGGTTGGGCAGAATTTTCAGGAGAAATTTAACGTCTATCGTAAAAATGTACTTCAGAATATTGAGGATAAAGATTTTGCGGTACTAGATCAGGCTCTGCGACAAGCTGACTATTTGGAAAAGCAGCAGTTGAGCGGTGATTCCTCTTTATTGGAAGGGATAGCGGAACGTCTCAAGACTGCTAGAGATACTATACAAGCTGCCAAAAAACGTCTTTGGGAAAAATACTCGCTAAGTGCAACCAATCAGCAAATCAGCCTTATTGAAGAGTTTGATGGAATAAGCCAGCTTATTCGGTTTGAAAACACGTTTGCTACGCTCTTTTCCACTTTCTTTGCGCCAATTCGGCTTCAGGATAGCTTCGATGGCTACATTATTTATCAGGATTCTTCGCTGGTGTACCAAGATTTACCGGGCGAAATTCTACGAGTTCCGGCTCAACTATACACCGAACTAAGCCAAGACTCTCCCGAAGGCAGGTTTGTGAGGCATAATCTGGAATCTCGGAAACCTGAGCACTACGAAACCCCACGGGTATACGAAGCGGGTACAAATGTACAACTGGCGTCGGTAGATTATCGGCTATTCTGTACCGATTTCACCACTAACGATAAGCGAAGCACCACCCGCTGGACTATCTATGGGCTGGTGACCAAAGATGCATTTGATGCTGAAAAGAAGCGAATTCCGTTTTTAAGCCTGATTCTGCTTTCGCTGGGTTTGTTACTGTTGTTGTTTTCTATGCCCCTAATGAAGCTGTTCTTTATGAGTTCTATCGAGCGGCTACATCGTCAGGATGCCTTACTCACTCCACCAACTTTCATTGTTTGTTCGGCTATTTGCTTACTGATTATGTTGACTGTGAGCAAATTTTATCTGAGTGATATCCCGAGAATAGATACTTGTCTGAAAAAACTAGCCAACGAGATTAGTTACAATTTTCAAGAAGAAGTGCAAAGTATTTATCAATTAGCTCAGAAGATGCCAACCGATGCTTCCCTTCTAGCTTCTAACAAATCAATCAGTATTCCCAATGCCGTAGCGAATAACATAACCGATGTTCCTGACTTTAGCCCGTATCCTTTTTTTCGTTCGGTGTACTGGCTCAATAGAGAGGGAAAGCAGAAGTTTGAGTACTCTATGCTGGATAGTGAAGATCGGGATTATGCTGAAAACAAAGTGCCCAATTTTGCCAACCGCTCTTACTTCCGGGTGATGCAACAGGGCGAAGGCTATTCACTGATAGATAAAGACACACTCGCTTATTTACAATCGATTATGTCTTGGACGACCGGGGAACCTGTCAGCGTATTCTCCGTGGCTTTATCCCCCGATAACACAGTCGCACCGCGCGGAAGTAAGAACTCATCAGTACTGGCTATTTCTACCGTTCTTCAATCTGTAACCGATCCGGTACTTCCGCCGGGTTATAGTTTCCATATTATGGATGAAAATGGATTGGTGCTTTACCACACCGATCGGCAAAAAAACCTTCAAGAAAATTTCCTGGAAGAAATTGCCGATAAGCAACCACTTATGGCAGCAATGGTGAGTCGCTCAACAACTACGGCGGATATTTCTTATTATAACCGAAACTATCGGGCCCGCTTACAACCGTTGCCGGGCACTCCCTGGTGCTTGGTTACTACCTACGACACTCAGTATCTGGAAAGTCCCTATCAGTTTATACTTACTTTTTGCACACTAGGGATTATTCTGATCTCCCTGGTTTCAGCCTTGCAGTTTATTTCAATTTCCCTTTTGTACCATCGTACTTCCAAACTTAAACGGACATCCGTAGCTTTTAAATGGCTTTGGCCCTATCGGGATACGTTAGCTATTACCAACCGGGACACTGAACCCAAGAAACCTCGCACCGTTCGGTACGGAATAATATTCACACTGAATCTGGTATACAGTCTGTTACTGATTTTTTACAATCAATCAGCAGATATTTCGCTGCCAGCCACCATAGCCAGTTTTCTGATAGCCATTGTGCTTTCGTATACTGCTACTTTTGCTTTATTACAAGAACATCGTGACCGTCGGTACAAAATGGTGCTGGTTGGTTCGGTCTTGCTTTCGCTTCTGGTGCTGCTAGTGAGTATTATACTGACAATGGGTGAAAAGTTCGTCGAGTGGCTGCACTTACTCGTGTGGATAGGAGTAGTTGGTTTAGTGCTAGGTTACGTGAGCTGGAAGGCTCTCCAGTCTTCGGATGGCGAAAATGACGTTGAGGAAAATCAGTGGATTAGAACGGTTTTGCAAGTCGGAGTGGTTATGCTCGGATTGCTACTTTTGGGTGGGTTGGTTGAAATCAGCCGAAACATGCATATCCTTCAACAGGGTTTTGTTTGGGCAATACTTTATTTGCTAGCTTTAATGGCGTTTATCGTCGGAAGCACCCGAATTAAGACTCAGAAGAAGGTCTCAAGACAAGAGCAACCCTCAGCCCAGGTGAGTGGGTTTACTTTTTCAGTGAACCAGTTATTTGGCGGAAAAACCAAACAGATTGCCTCAAATGTGCTTTCCCAGCACGGCTACTGCCTGATGGTTTTTTCTTATTTGGTATTGAGTAGTATTTTATCAGTCTGGTTTCTGTTCAGCAAAACCTACGATTATGAGAAGCGCATTTGGAGTAAGTATAGTCTGTACCAGATCAATCAAGAATTGGATAAGCGAGAAAGCCGATTGAGTGCATTATACCAGCGTAATGATTCAGCTTATTACAAAGTGAATGAGAAGTACGGTCGGTATCAGAGAGCGAAAGACCAAGCACTTTATTATCAAGCACTAAATACCAATAGCCAGCATCAAGCTGAACGTTCGGCACTGTTACCAGAAATCAATTTTGATAACATCATCTACCAACTTCGTCCGGCAGTTACCGCACTGTCAGGTCTTACCAATGGTTTTGTAGGGCAGGGCGGAGACGATTGGGAAAGTCAGTCTTTTCCAGGACAGGTTGTGGTTACTTTTCCGGATAACCGATATTTTGATGAAGCCGGACAGCTTACGTTAGCTACTAGTCCGTCGGTATTTCTCAATGTGTCTTGGGCTAATCTCAAAATGCGCTATTTGATATTACTAGCAGTGTTGGTTTTGTTGTTGCTGGCTATTTACTACCTACTCAAGTTCAGTATTTTTCGGCTATTTGGAGTGGAAGCCTTTCATTTTCAGAAGGTCATTCAGGTAGATGATCAGTTGATGATTGAGGAGCGGGAAAATCCAAAGTTGAGTAGATCAATACAATCCCCTCACAAGTTTATCATTTCTATGCCTTTTGCCGGAACGAGAGAACTATACGAAAAACCTGGGATTAAGCATAAGCAGAGTTACGACGAAAAATTTGATTTTTCTCAAGTGCTAGAGAATATCGTATTTCCTCTGAAGAAGGAAAAGATTCTGCGATTGAAAGACAAAAATGTGATGCTAGAGCACTTTAGCTACGGTATTGAAGACCTGAAGACGAACGAGCATCGGTTGTTTCTACTAGAAAATCTCTTGGCTAATGGCAACCGAGTAACCATTATTTCCAAGCTCGCCCCAATGCAGCTTACCGCTAAGTTTGAGGGGGTTATTGAGAACGCGGCTGATTCTAAGGAAGTAGGGAGTTTAGAAACCCGCGTCTCGCGCTGGAAAGATATTTTGTCCAGCTTTGTGAAACTATACTACTCGGAGTTGGTGTGCAGCCGAAACCGCCGTCGGTTGGGAGCGGAGGCCACGGTAGAAGAATTGATCTATCATGAGATGAGTGTCAACAAGCCCTATTTCAGGCGAATGGATGGCACGCTGGTAAGCAAATGGTACGAAGATGATAAGCAGAATAAAACGGACGAACAAAGGCCGGGTAAAAAAATAGAGCTTAGCCCGCTGGTAAAGCAGCATATAGCCCAACATGGCGACAACGAAGATGCCAAAGAAGAAATCTTGCTAAAAATTCAGAGTATGGCGCAGCCGTTCTACTTTTCGCTATGGAGTACTTGCTCTAAGGAAGAAAAATATGTGCTCTACGATCTGGCTGACGATGGGTTTGTGAATACTAAAGACAAGTCAGTGATGCTGGCACTGATGGAGAAGGGGTTGATTTTTTACGATGAGTCGTTTCACATTATGAACGAGAGCTTCCGCAACTTCATTCTTTCCAATATAAAGCCTGCTGAAGCCTTGGAAATGGAGCAGACTGCTCGGAAGAATGGGCGCTGGAGCGTGTACAGTACTGTTATCTTACTCCTGATTATCAGCCTGATTTTCTTCGTAGTATTTGCTCACGAGAGCATTGTGAATCAGTTTGTTGCCCTACTGGCTGGCGTAACCGCGGCTGTGCCCTATTTACTTCGTCTGGTAGGGCTCATCGGTCTTTCTGGCGGGAATCGTGAAAGTGCCGCTTGATATAAATGATAGTTGTAATGATATTGTATCTTAAAATTCCTCTCCCCAAATGAGTGAATCGGACTGCCGACGCAGTGAATTCCAGGATCTATTGCATGAGATACCGGAATTCGCAGAGCCTTATCCGGCAAGAGTATTTAGTTTTCGTCTTTGAGCTATTTGACCATTTCATGTAGTAGTTACTTTCTTGGTTCGGGTGGACTTATTATTCAATGACGACACGGTATTTTTAGAAAAACCGGTGCGTCTGCTTGGAAATTCAGTGGGGTGTGCGCTGGATATGTGCGAGAAAGCTTTGAATTTCCTTGAATTTTTTGGCGGTAGCCGCGCTGTTCGTTTTTGTTTCAAGACGGGGTCTCCTAGACAAAAATGAACAAGCAAACATGCACACTTTTAGCATCATGAATCTTTCATGAAAAAGTCCTGATTAATCAAGTCTCTACATTGTTTGGTTTAGAAAGAATGTTTTACATCTGAAACCATTGTTCGCATCAATAATCATCAATTATACCTCACCCGCTACCCATTTCATCGAAACCTTTTTATATTCGTCTCGTTGAACTTGAAAAATCAAACATTATGGAAACACCTACGCCCACCACTCAGGATTTAGAAAAAGAAACGGTTCGCCGTGCGATCGCCGCTCTTGAAGCCCAATTGACCGGAGATATGTTTAAGGATATGGACATCCGCGACAAAATTCATAACCTGAAAATGAAGCTCACCGGCACCAAGCCGATGGACTCGCAGATTGACTGCGTAGGCTGCGGAAGCTAATTTACCCACTCAGCAAAGCCGGACTCATTCCGGCTTTTGTTTTTGCTAAACTTATATATCCCACATTTGGTATTATCCTGTTACTAAGAATGCTACACTCTTGCTGTATCATCTGGTCGGGATAGTCATGACTTGCTCAAAGCCAAGCTAAAAATTCCTCCTATACTGATTGTATTTAGAAATATTTTGACGTTTTTTGTCAAAACTATTATTGTCTTATGATGTCGTTTGGAGAAATAATTAGACGGGCAAGAGAAGAGAAAAAAATCATCTTGCGTAAAGTAGCTGCCGAATTAGATATAGATCAAGCAATAATTAGCAAATTTGAAAGAGGTGAACGCAAACCTACAAAAGAACAAGTATTAAAATTCGCTTCATTCTACGATTTGAATGAAAATGAACTTGTTATAGCTTGGTTAAGCGATAAAGTGGTTTATGACTTAGCAGAAGAAGATTATGCTCAAGAAGCATTAAAAGCTGCTGAAGAAAAAATCCAATATATAAAGTCAAAGAAGAATGAATAAAAGAATGAAAATAATAGACCTCTTTGCTGGTATTGGAGGAATAAGATTAGGTTTTGAAAAAATTGGGGTTGATTGTGTTTTCTCTTCAGAATGGGATAAGCATGCTCAAGATATGTATGAAGCCAACTTCGGTGAAAGACCTTTCGGAGACATTAATAGAATTGCACCTAAAAATATACCTGATCATGACTTCCTTTTAGCAGGGTTTCCATGTCAACCGTTTAGTATTGCAGGCAAACAATTAGGTTTTGCAGATACCAGAGGAACCCTATTTTTTAACATTGAAAAAATACTTGAAGAAAAAAGACCATATGGTTTCCTGTT